>QQVP01000074.1 GCA_003389215.1 Planctomycetota bacterium
GCGAAGATCAGACGATGAACGTGTTGCGCTATGCCAATCGCGTGCCGCTGCAGTTTCAGCACGGGGCCTGCGCAATTACCCAGGCCGTGATCAACAACAACTGGCGGAGCTACGGGCTGAGCCAGTCGCGCGGTTCGCTGCCGTCGGGTCCGATCACCGTCATGGTTCACATGGCCAGCGTGTGGGTGCCGTTTACGAGCGAGTCGAAAGAGGCGGTGGCGAGCTATCCGGAGATCGAGAAGGAGCTGCGCCTGGCGCTGCAATCGGTCGGTCGCAAGCTCGGGATGTATCTGCGGCGGCGGATCCGCGTCCGTCAGGAAGGCGAACGGCGCAACGTGTTTCTCCGCTATCTGGGCGAAGTGGCCACGGCCGTGAGTGAAATGAACAAGACGAATCGCCAGAAGCTCTACGATCAGCTGATGACGATTGCCAAGAAGAAGACGGCCGAAGCCGACGTGAAGCTCGATCGCCGGGGCCGGCCGGTCGACGAAGAGAATCTCGACCTGGGCGACAACGTGCTGATCGTCGATCCGGGCGAGGCAAACGAGCGAATGTTGGCGGGCGTCGCCTCCGCGACGACCGAGGCGACCGAGGACTAACGCGATGGCGAAGAAGAAGAAAAAGGTCGTGCGCAAGAAGGTTCCCGCGACCCGGGTCAAGAAGAAGAAGGTTCGCCGCGCCGCCGCGGGCAACGGAGCCCGTACGAAGCTGGCCACTCGCGATCGCGAGACGATGTCGAAGCTGGTCAACCTGGCCGATACGGTCGTCACCTCGGCCGCCAAGAAGCGAAACGCCGATCCGCATCTGGACGTGCCTACGCGGAGCCTCTCCAACGTCAAGTACAACACCCGCAAGCGGTTCATCGAGATGGGCAGCAACACGAACCGCCGCCACCTGTTCAATCTCTCGCAGGCCAAGAGTTACATGCAGACGATGCTGGTCGGCAGCGGCTGCAAACAGCTGATCGAACAGGACAAGAACACGAGCATTCGTGGTCTCTACTACATGCTCAAGCACACCATCGAAGGAACCAAGGAAAACACCTTCGAAGAACAGTCCGACTGCGATCCAGTCATCGAGGATATGGAGGTGCTGCTCGGCTCGCTTCGCGAGGAGTTGCACCTGTATGCCGACAAGAAGGGCGAGATGGTCGGCAATCTCACGTTGCTCGATAACGGCGACGAGATCGACTGTTCGCGGATGGGATCGGGCGGCTACGGCATTCCCTCGATCGTCGAGCCGCACGTGCTGCAGTTCAAGAAGTGCCAGGCCAAGTTCGTTCTGCATGTCGAAAAGGGCACCGTCTGGCAGCGATTCAACGAAGACAAGTTCTGGCGCAAGCACAATTGCATTCTCACGCACGGCGGCGGGCAGCCTCCGCGCGGCGTGCGGCGGCTGTTGAACCGGCTGCACAACGAACTGAAGCTGCCGGTCTATTGCCTGTTGGATAACGATCCTTGGGGATACTACATCTACAGCGTGATCAAACAGGGCTCGATCAACCTGGCCTACGAGTCGCAGCGGATGGCGATTCCCGAGGCCCGCTTCATGGGCTTGCGAAGCAAGGACTACGAGCGGTGCGACCTGAGTTCGAGCGTGAAGATCGACCTGAACGACAACGATCGCAAGCGGGCAAAGCAGATCGCCAAGTATCCCTGGTTCGAGAAAAAGAAGGCCTGGCAGAAAGAGATCGCGCGGATGCTCGAGAACGACTTCAAATTGGAAGTCGAGGCCCTACTGAGCAAGGACATCAGCTACGTGACCGAAGAGTATGTGCCGGCACGGCTGAAGGACCGGGACTGGTTGGATTAGGCGCGGCCGCGGCGCCGCCGTCGCAAACTCTACGGCTCGACGACGATCTTTCCCGCCAGAGTGCCTGCGCCGCCGACCGTGTTTTCTTCCTGCAGACGATGGGCCGCCGCCGCTTCGTCCAGCGGCAGCACGCGATCGATGCGCGGCCGCAGCTTGCCCTCGGCCAACCAGGCGTTGATCGCGTCGGCCACTTCGCGCTGTTCGTCCGGCGTGGCGGCGAACATCACGAAACCGTGGAGCGAGCAGCCCTTCACGTAGAACGGTCCGACGGGAAACTCGGGCCGGGCCTGTCGTCCGGCCATCAGGATCATCCGCCCCCGCGGGGCGAGCATTTCCACGGCACGGTCGAAGTCGGGCTCGCGGACCGTCTCCCAATAGACGTTTACCCCTTCGGGTGCGAACTCCTTGACCCGCGCGGTCACGTCTTCGGTCTTGTAGTTGACCGCCAGGTCGGCGCCCAGTTCGCGACAGGCAGCCACCTTTTCCGCGGTGCCGCCGGTGGCGATGACCCGCGCCCCGATCGCCTTGGCCATTTGCACGACGGTCGAGCCGACGCCGCCGGTGCCGCCGTTGACGAACAGCGTTTCGCCGGCCGTGAGCTTCGCTTCGCGCAAGAGGCCCAGCGCGGCGGTGATGCCCACCAGCGCGATGGCCGCCGCTTGGCGATCGCTCGTGTCGTCGGGTGTGGGATAGAGCCAAGACTCGTCCACGGCGGCATACTCGGCAAAGGTGCCTTGGCGACCGAAGAGCCCTTGGTTGCTGCCCCACACGCGGTCGCCCACCGCGAACCGACGGGCCTCGGGTCCGACCGCCTCGACCGTGCCGGCCAGGTCGCAGCCGACGATGTACGGCCGCGGCAATTCGAAGTAGCCCGCGCCCGCGCGGAGGTAGGTATCGATCGGGTTGAGCGCGGCGGCGGCGACGCGAACCAACACTTCCGATCCGCTCGGCGTCGGCGTCGGCAACTCGTCGACGACAATGTTCTCGGGCGGACCAGGCTGGTGAATGAAGGCAGCTTTCATGGCGAGTTGCAACTCGTGTTGGATGTGAGCGAGGCGAGGAAGCGACAAGGGATCGAGGAGCGCATTCGTCGTTTGTTGCCAAAATACGATTTTGCCGCTTTACATTAGGTTCACCCGCAACATACAATCCCGAGCAAGAGGGGTCTAGATTTCCCCCCGTGCGATACTAATTCCTGGAGCCTAGAGGGATCCAATCATGAAACGCCCTGCCTCGCTATTCGGTGCGATGTTGTTCTGCTTCTTCTTGGGATTGACCGTGTTCGGCTCGCTCGCGATGGCGGGCGAGGCGATGGCTGTCGACGAAGGTGGCGTCGCTCCAGTCTTGGCGCAGGGGGACTTCGATTTTGGCGACTTGAACCAAGGGGCAGCGGTAAGCGACGAAGACGTTCTTGCGATCATCGCCGGCCTTTACACGGTGATTCTTTTCGGCAGCCTCATCGGCGTCGCGCTCCAGCTGGTGGTGTGCTACCTGCTCTACTCGGCGGCCGCCGCGATTCCAGAAGAGCATCAACAACTCTCGCCGCCGTTGGTCTGGTTGATGCTGATTCCTTGTGTCAACATCGTCATGATCTTCTTCGTGTTCCCGGGCCTGGTAAAGGGATTTCAGAGCTATTTTGCCAGCGTCGGAAATACCGAGGTCGGCGATTGCGGCGAGAGTCTGCTGGTCTGGTTTTACGTGACTTTCTTCTTGTGTGGTCCGGTAAACCTCGTCTTGCTCATCATGTACCTGGTCAAGTTCACTGGCTACAAGAACATGATTGCGCAGCAGCCGGCCGCCTAAGCCGGGCCATTGCCCGCCTGACGGCGAAGCGTCGCTTGTGATCCTCTCAGGCGTGGTGCCCGCTCCCCAGCGAGTCGGCACCACGCCTTTTTCTTGGCACATTCCGGGCCCCGTCGTGGGGTCGCCGGGGCAAGAATCTCTGGTACGTCCCGGTGCTCGCTGATACCATAGAACTTAGGTTTTGGGGTGGCATGGGGCACTTTAGGCGGACGTATTGCGATGACCGACGGCACCCAGCCGGAATCCGGTGTGGATGATTTCGCGCCCGTGGCCCATGTGACGAGCCGCGTGGCGCACGCCGTCCCGGTCGGTCAACCGACGAGCGTGCGGCAAATCGCTCCTTCGCTGTTATCCGCCTACGCCGTCGAAGGAGGACACGCCCATCTGGTCGGCTGCCGGCTGCGTGAGATTCCGGTCGTGGAAATCGCCTCCGCCGAGGGAGAATCCTCGCCAGAGTCGCCGCGCTACTACCTGATCGATACCGAGCAAGCGAAGGGCGAATTGGTGGGCGACGAGCTGATGCGAACGCTCGGCCTGGCACGGCTCGAGGACGCTCAGCGACCGAGCACGATCGCCCCCAACGAGGTGGCAACGATCCTCACCACCGCCTTCGAAGCCGCAGGCATTGCCGAGTCGGAACGACCGCACCGCAACGTGCGAATCGTGTGGTGCAAACGGGTCGAGGGCAAACTCGAATTCACGATTGGCGACGCCGCGGCCGACCTTGGTTTCGCAGGCTGGGCAACCGTGCTCTCGCCTCCGCCGTTTCGCTGTCCGGTAACCGGTGTCGAGACCTTCCGCCTGGCCGCAACCAGCGACGGGCGTATCGTGGCGGCCGAGCAATTGGAGACCTGCACCGTTTCGGGCGAGCGCCTACCCCGCGACGAAACGGTCCGCTGTGCGGCGACCGACCGCGTGGTCGCGGCCCATCTGACGAGCATCTGCCCGGCAAGTGGCTTGCCGGTGCAGACCGACTGGATGGTGCCCTGCTCGATGTGCCAGCAGAAGGTCAGCCCGGCCTGTCTCGAATCGGGCCGCTGCGCCACGTGTCGCCACTTGGAAGCGACGACGGCGGAAGACCCGCGGCTGCTGTCGGTCGTGGGCCAGTTTCCAGAGCTGGTGCGGTGGCGGTGGCTGTCCGTCGCGGAAAGTCAAACCTCACTGGTCGTCGTGGCTCGCGGGATTTGGCAGAAGCGTCTGCTCGTGATCGACCGTGCTAGCGGCGAGTTGCGGCATGCCGCACGCGGCCAGCGGGGATCGCGCGATTGGAAGCCGATCGCCGACCTGGCGGCCGGGCCAGATCTCTAGTCCATCGGCGAGCGACGATCGCGTTGTCGCCGTAACCCCCGTCTTCAAATGGGGTTGTGAGGGGCCATTCGGCACGATGAGGAGGCCCGGAGCGCGTCCGCAGCCTTGCGGCTCGCGGGCGGAGGAGCAACGCGACGAGCCGGGCAAGTCCCCTCTGGGTACCGAGGGGCGGCGGCACGACGGGGCGAATTTGCCTGGAATCGCCGAAACCAGGGCCTGGAAACGTCTCTCCGCAGCGCTGGACTCGGAAGTTCGCGTAGCTAAAATTAAGGCTGACCCGACATTCCGCCAGTAATGACTTCGTTTCGTCAGGTCGGATGGGTGAGAAAGCACGAAGTCGCCCGCCTTCCTACCACGCAGCCAGCTGGCCGCCGGAATCGCTTGGACTGTCCCCCCAGACCCAGGGGCGGGCCAGTTCCGCCATCCCGAGCAATTGAACGCCCTCCGGAAGGCGTGCCTTAAAGGCTTCGCCACCGGAGCGCGTCGTCGCGTCGCCGTGACACTTTGATCCCTGTGGGACGTCAACCTGTGGTCGATCAAGGTGTCGCACGTTCCACGTTTCGGCGTGAGGTTGGTCGCCTGTGAAGCGGTGGCGACCGAGCGAACGAACGAATGTGTGAATAAGGAGTGCGAACAGCGTGCGAACAAGTAGAGGAGGAGGACCGCCCGCGGGTGGCACTCGACTGCGACGTCGGTCTTGTTTACGACGCCGTAATCTTTTGCCAAATCGTGGAGCCAAGCGGTCTTGCGAATGAAGAGTGGTAAACTTGTTTACGGTCGACCGGGCCAGGTTGTTCGGGAATGACCCACTTCAGAAAGGCGACTTTCAAGAGCCTGGGGACTTACACCCAACCTAATCGTAACAACTTAACAGCGTAGGCCACGCGAGAAACGGCTGTGCTGCTGCGGGGGACTGCTTCGAAACGAGACGTCGCCGCCCACAGACCTTCTTCCGATCGTCGGCAGCAATCCTCGGGATTCCCGAGTGGTTCCTTTTTTCGATTTGCAGCTTCTTCACGACGATCACGCATTGCAGATCACGAACGACAACAGACCATAGTTTGCGCGGACCGCTTGAGCGCGATGATCGCGTTCGCCGGAGAGCGGTTCGTCATCACGAGGAAGTACGAGAAAGCACCGCCAGTCGGCTTCGCGCCGGATGGCAGACCCACAGCTGAGGAGTGTTGATTTGTACGACACACTGCTTGAAGACCTGGATTCTGACTCCACCACCACAAGGACCGCAGAGACGATCGCGTTCGATGCCAAGGCAAGCGATGCCGACGAAATGGTCGACGTCGAGATCACGGACAACAGCACCGAAGAAGCCAACGAGGCGAATGACGAGCAACTCGGTTCGCTGCTGGCCGAGGCCGATGAGAATGAGTCCTGGTCGGACGACCCGGTGCGGATGTACCTGACCCAGATGGGCGAGATTCCGCTGCTCACCCGCGCTGAGGAAATCACGCTGGCCCGGCGAATCGAAGCCACGCGGGCCGATTTCCGACGCACGCTGCTCGAATGCGACTACGTGATGCAGATGGCGTTCAAGACGCTGCAACGCGTCTATACGGGCGAGCTGCCGTTCGATCGAACCGTCCAGGTGTCGGTGACCGATCGCTTGGAAAAGGACCAGATTCTCGGTCGGCTGCCCCACAACTTGCGTACGGTGGAAGTGCTGCTGGCCCAGAATCGGCAGGACTACCGCATCGCCACCAGCAAGTCGCACCGCGCCGCGGCACGTCGCGAAGCCTGGCAGCGTCTGGGTCGCCGCCGCCGCCGCGCGGTGCGGATGATCGAGGAGCTCGGTCTGCGGACGCAGCGAATCGAACCGATGATTCGCCCCATCGAGGAATTCAGTCGCCGCGTTACCGAGCTGCAAGCAAAGCTCAAGGCGAATAAGAAGTCCAAGGGCAACGCGGACGAACGCGCCGCCTGGCTCTCCGAGTATCGGCGGATTCTCTGGGTCACCCAGGAATCGCCCACCAGTCTGCGAAATCGCGTCGAGCGTATCCGTGTCGTCTATTCGCGCTATCAACGGGCGAAACGCGGCCTTTCCGAAGGTAATCTGCGGTTGGTCGTCTCGATCGCCAAGAAGTACCGCAACCGCGGTTTGAGCTTCCTCGACCTGATTCAGGAAGGCAACGCCGGCCTGATGCGGGCGGTGGACAAGTTCGAGTATCGCCGCGGCTTCAAGTTCTGCACGTATGCCACCTGGTGGATTCGCCAGGCGATCACCCGGGCCGTCGCCGACCAGAGCCGCACGATTCGTATTCCCGTGCACATGGTCGAGACGATGTCGCGGGTACGAAATGTCTCGCGGCAGCTGCTCCAGGAGATGGGTCGCGAGCCGACCATCGAGGAGACCGCGCGACGGGCCGGAACTTCGATCGAAGAAACTCGCCGGGTGCTGGCCATGAGCCGTTACCCGATCAGTCTCGATCGTCCGGTCGGCAACAGCGAAGACAGCCACTTCGGCGACCTGTTGCCGGACGGAGCGGCCGACAGCCCCGCCGTCGGGGCCGCCCAGGAGATGCTGCGAGGCCGGATTTCGAAGGTGCTCAAGACGCTCAGCTATCGCGAGCGGGAGATCATCAAGCTGCGTTACGGTCTCGGCGACGGTTACAGCTACACGCTCGAAGAGGTGGGCCACATTTTCAAGGTGACCCGCGAGCGTATTCGCCAGATCGAGGCCAAGGCGGTTCGCAAGCTGCAGCAACCGAGCCGCAGCCAGGAACTGGTCGGTTTTCTCGAGTAGTCGCGGCCCGATCGAAACTCGGTAGACACGTTGATTCAAGACCTGTCGGCGATGCTTCGCCGGCGGGTCTTTTTTCTTGCGCCTGCGAGTGAAGCCGTTCTTTGGGCGCGTTGCTGGCCTGCGTCATGGCCTGGTGCCGCTGCATGCGTTCTTTCGCGCGGCAGTTCAGGTCGGCAGATTTTTTCGCACGCACCACTTGGCGCCCTCCGGCGAGGGGATTACATTCTCACTTCACAAGCGTGCGTTGGTGGTCGGTCGTCATTGCGTGACGGCCGACAAACAGGGAACTCCGGTGCGAATCCGGGACGGCCCCGCCGCTGTATCCGAGTGTTACGAGGACGCCTGACTCTCACGCCATTGTCATGACTGCCTCCTGCGAGGCGATCGCCGCACGCGGCGCGTGACGAGAAGGCCAGGCAACCCAGCTCGGAAGTCAGAAGACCTACCAACGCGACAGTCGCGGTGATCTGCGAGGGACAGATTCCGCACGGAGAGCCATGCCCCGTTTACGGCGCCCCCCAAGGCCAGCCCGCACGGGGACACGCTCAACCGATTACGCCCTGTAAGAAGCGTCGTCCCCGAACCGCGTTGGTTGATCTTGGCACCCCTCGTTGCGCTCGCACAAAGCGAGCCGCGGGCCCGCGTCGATCGACCCCCTTCGACACATTCGAGTGAGGTGTTCCTCATGAAGACTCGTTCCCTTGGTCGTGCCCGTCGCTTGGATGCCCGTCGCCTGAATCTCCGACGGCTCGCCGGCTTCACGTTGGTCGAGCTGCTCATCGTGCTCGCCGTGATCGGCGTGCTGCTGGCCATCGTGTTGCCCGCCGTGATGGGCGTCCTCGAATCGGCACGGCTGACGAAATGCCAGAGCAAGCTCCGCGAGATCGGCATCGCGCTGGTCGCACACCACAACGTTCACGCCCGATTTCCCGCGGGCTGCAAAGACACGACGCGCGATGCCAAGTACGGCTACGTCAAATGGCCGCCCAAGCCGCCCCATCGCGAGCTGGCGTGGAACGTCTACTTGCTGCCGTTCATGGGACACGAAGAGCTGTACGATCAGCTCGATCGCAACAAGCCGTTCAACGATCCGGCGAACAAGGAAGTCGCGGCCACCGAGCTGGATATCTTTCTCTGTCCGAGTGCCGAACGAACGCCCGATCCGCCCGGTCAGACCGACTACGCCGGCATCAACGGGGAACAGATTACCGGACCCGGTTCGCCCAACATCTCCGCCGGGGTGCTTGTTCACGACGAGAGCTACTCCGATGCGGACGTCAAAGACGGAACTTCGCAAACGCTGATCGTCGCCGAAGATACCCGCGGACCCGACAAGACCTGGATCCACGGCCGCAATATCTTCGCGCAGATGTGGGGTATCAACGATCCGCAGGGCGAGGGCGACAACGAGATCCGCAGCGACCACGTGGCCGGCGCGGTGGGACTCTTCGCCGACGGTCACGTCGTCTTTCTCAGCGACGACCTGGAACTCAAGACGCTTGCCGCGATGATCACGCGGGCCGGTCGCGAGCGCTTCACGTACGACCCGTGACGCCCCTCGCTCACAGAGCCCGACGCTATCACGAACCACGCACACACCACTTGATTCGAAGGAACCCCATCATGAATCTGAAATCGCTCTCGTCCCTGCTGCTCACCCTGTTAACGTGCCTCGTCTTCGCCCCGGCAACCTACGCCACCATTGCCGACCTCGAAGACATCCCGCTCTCGCCCAACTCCTTCGACAACGGACATCCCGATGGAGAGAACGTGACCGTCGCGGGCAGCATGCCGCCCGGCGGCTCGTATGTCGACGCCCACGTCTCGCACGGGGCCTCGTTCAACGTCGAAGGCGGCGTCGACGCCGGCTTCGGGTTCTTCTTCTGGAGCGGCTGGACCGTCTCCAGCCAGACCGACACCACGACGCCCGGCTTCGGCAACCAGTACACCGGATTTGCCGGCTCGGGCAGCGAAGGCTCGGACAACTATGCGATCGGCTTCACCGGTGGCGGGGCAACGCCCACGATTCAGGTGCCCTCGGGCGAAAAGCCGATTCGACTCGACGTCACCAATACGACCTACGCGGCCCTCTCGATGCTCAACGGCGATGCCTTTGCCAAGCAGTTCGGCGGTCCCTCGGGCCACGACCCCGACGAGTTCGTGTTGACGATTACCGGCAACAACGGGGCCGGCAGCATCGACGTTCACCTGGCCGACTATCGGTTCGCGGACAATCAGCTCGACTACGTACTCGGCACCTGGCTCACGGTCGACATCAGCGACCTGCAGGACGCCACCGAACTGACGTTCGATCTGACCACCACCGACGTGGGAACGTTCGGACCCAACACGCCGCTCTACTTCGCGCTGGACAACTTTCGCTCGGTCGGAGTGCTGGGCGACACCGACGGCGACGACGACGTCGATGTGACCGACATTCTCACTTCGTTTGCGAACTTCACGGGCCCAAACGTAGCGCCGACGCCGCCGACTTTTGGCCAGAATGTGGCTGATGGCGACAACGACGAAGACGAAGACGTCGACGTCACCGACATCCTCAATCAGTTCAACGCCTTCACCGGACCGCTCGACGAGGGCGGCCTCGATTCCCGTATGTCGGGCCCGGCTGCCGCGGGCGATCCCAGCATTCCCGACCTGATCTACGATGCGGCGACGGGTGAGGTCGTGCTCGATCCGGACGGTTCCTCGATCATCGGCTACTCGCTGCAGAACGCGACCAACAGCTTTCTGCCGGGCAATCACACGCCGATTCTCGCCGGCGTGACCACTTCGCTCACATCGCAGTTGGAAGAGGCGGCCCTGGCGCCGGGCTCGGGGTCGATCGGCTTCGTCTTTCCCACGGGACTGGACCTGGCGGGACTGACGTCGCTGTTGTCGGTCAACCAGGTGAGTCGCTCGCTGGGCGCCCCGCTGGTGCCGTTCGACCTGGTGGTCCTGAACGGGGGCCCGGCGGTGCCGGAACCGGCGACCTGGCTGCTGGCGGCGGCGGGCCTGGTCGGGCTTGTCGCAGCCGGACGCCGACGGAAAGGGTGCTATTGATGGCTGCTGTTGTTAATGAGCCCTTCGCGGCGGCGGTGATAGCTGCAATGCCGGCCTCCCGCTGGTCGGCCTGGTTCATTGGCTGCGCAGGGCTCAATAGGTCGGCGGAACGGCGCCGCGCACGTCGTCGTCACTCGCTTCGGAAGACGTTGGGCGCTCTGTAGACGCTGCGTTCTTCCGAGAGTCTGTGAGCTCCGTGCGCTTGAAGCGCACCAGGCGGTAGCCGCTCAGGCGGACGACAAACAACGAGGCCAAACATAGAAAGGCGATAAACTCGGCTAGAACATAGAGTTCGATTTCGTCCACATCTCCGAAGAAGATCCCAAGTGCCAAGGCGGCCAGGATTGGGCAGAACACGAACACCAATAATCGAGCCAGCAGAAGACCCTTGCTCATCGCCAGCCAGAAGGCTGGCAATGAGATGGGAGCCAAGATCAGGCCAATCGCGATTCCTTCAAAGATACGTTGAAGGCTGACTTCACCGAGATCGCTGGCCTTTAGAATACCGAGACAGATCGCCACGGCCGTTGTCAACGTCAACATCTGTGTGATCGAAAACTGAAACTCCCACGGCCGCACGGCGTGCTGTGCGTTTCGATCGTCAATCACGCGTACGCCGAGCCACTGCAAAGGAAGCAGTGTCCCCACGATCGTTACGCAACTGGCCAACAACGGCACGGCCCACGGATGGTTCAGCCCCAACATCGACAGTAAAGTGGACCACGCGGCGATTGCGCCGCCGGTAACGACAAGACGTAACGCGAAAGAACTACGGCCGAAGCAGAGCCAGATCGACAGTAGATTGATCTGACTCAACGGCAGTGCAATCCCAAACATGAACTCGATGTCTTCTCGAAAAGATCGCGTACCGAGAAAAGTCCACACGGTGACGTTCGTCAGCACGGTCGCCAGAACCAGCAGCACGATCAGTAGCGGGGGACGCTTCATGGCGGCCATTGTGGCCGCTGGCGGCAGAACCCCCAAGATCGGATCGACATTCGCGAATCGGTGACCGCTACGGCGACCGCCAAAGGGCCCGGCAACCCGAGGAAGGTGATCCAGGGCCCGGCCCCGCAGGCCGCTCGCTTGCGCACGCGCAGCGTCGTTGAAAAAACGGCCGTCGTGCGGGAAGATAGGGCGATTGGGGCGGCGGCCGGTCGACGCACCAGGCAAGCGTACGAGCGGCCCCCTGCCCTGGCAACCTTCCCCCGATCTGTCGAGACCAACACCCTCGTGTCGAACTCCTCACTTCAAGAGCTGCTCTGCTGTTTCGGTCAGCCGGTCGCCGGCAATCCCACGCAATACATGATGGAGAAGGCCTTCGCGGCCGCCGGGCTCGACTGGCGTTATCTCACCTGCGAGGTCTCGCCCGAGAATCTCGGCGACGCGATGCGCGGGATCAAGGCGATGGGCTTCTACGGCGGCAATATCACCCTGCCCCACAAGGTGGCGGTGATCGAGTATCTCGACGGTCTGAGCAAGGCAGCCGAGTTGATGGGCGCAGTCAACTGCATCCACTGCGAAGATGCCGACGACGGCTCGCGGCGTTACCTGGGCGAGAACACCGACGGCAAGGGCTTTGTCGAATCGCTACGCACGGTGACCGAACCGGAGGGAAAGCAGATCGTCGTGCTCGGTGCCGGCGGGGCGGCCCGGGCGATCGCGGTCGAGTTGGGCCTCAGCGGTGCGGCCGAGATCACGATCGTCAACCGCGATCCTGGCCGCGGCCAGGACCTGGCCGATCTGCTCGGCCAGCGGGTCAAGATTTCGTCGATGTTTCTGCCGTGGACCGGCGACTACGAAGTGCCCGAGGGGGTCGAGGTGGTGATCAACGCCACCAGCATCGGCCTGGGCGACGCCGAGGCACAGGTGCCGCTGGCGCTCGATTCGCTGCGCAGCGAAATGGTGGTCGCCGACGTGATCTTCAATCCGGCCGAGACGTGGCTGTTGCGCGAGGCCAAGGATCGGGGCTGCACGACGCTCGACGGCCTCGGCATGCTGGTCAACCAGGCGGTGATCGGCTTTCGCACCTGGAGCGGCATCGACCCCGACGCCGCCGTGATGCGCGAGGCGCTCGAGGAATATCTCGAGATCTAGTCCGCCATTTTCTTGCCGGCGGCCGTGACGCTTCGCCCCCGGCCGGCAACGAAGCTGTCGATTGGACGACTTCGCATTCGCACAGGTGATGGGGCGATCATGGCCGTAACGACATCGCGACGCTGGTGGCGCAAGAAGCGCTACGCCCTTCCCCTGGCACTTCTGTCGGTGCCGCTAGTTCTCTCGATTCTCTTCGCCGTCAACGGTCTGTTTCTGGCGGCGAACGAGACACCCGTCAGTAATCTCTCACCCGCCGATCTGGAGGTAGCCCGCGCGGGTGTGCGGCAGCCGGTGCTGAAGGTCGTGGCCTACAACATCGCCAAGGGATTCGCCTACCAGGAGGGAATCTCGTTTGCGGACGAAGGCGAAGTGCGCGCGCGGATGGATCAGATCGCCGAGTTCCTTCGCGCCGAGCAACCGGACGTCGTGTTTCTCTCCGAGGCACTCTTCGCCTGTGGACCTTGCCCAGTGAATCAAGTGGAACGGCTGGCCGAAGAGGCAGGACTGCCGCACTGGGTCTTCGGCGAGAACTTCAATTTCGGGCTTCCCTTCTATCGCATCGTGGGTGGCAACGCGATTCTCTCGCGGTTTCCCATCGAGCCGGTCGCCAATCCGTCGCTGCCCGGGCGGCGACCCTTCTACATCACCAAGAACAACCGCCGCGTGCTCTGGTGTCGGGCCCACATCAACGGGCGGCCGCTTCTGTTGGCGGCCATTCACAACGACTCGTTCGACCTCGAGAACAACGACGCGCAGATGAAGGAGATTCTCGCCTACGTCGGCGATCGCGATGCGTTGATGGCCGGCGACTTCAACGCCCGGGCGGACGAACCGCCGATCCGACGGCTGCTGGCGACCGGCAAGTTCAGCGGTGCGAGCGACGGCCCGTTCACATTCTCGACCGCACGGCCGCACGAGACGATCGATTTCATCTTCGCGCCGGCCTCGTGGCGGCTGCTCGAACATCGAGTCGCGGACCTCGACCTATCCGATCACCTGCCCGTCATGTCGGAGTTTCGGCTACCGGTCGATCCGGTGGAGACGCCGGCTGACTGAGCGTGACGCAGTGGACGCCGCCGAGCCCGCGAACGAGCTGGCGAGAATCGAGCGGATAGATTTCCCGTCCGGGGAACAGGGCCGCCAGCGTTTCTCGTGCCGGGTCGTCGGCCGGGTCGTGGAATTGCGGTACCACGACGACCCCATTGGCGACGTAGAAGTTGGCGTAACTGGCCGGCAGCCGCGCGCCTCGATGAAGTACCGGTCGCGGCATCGGCAGCCGTGTCACGTCGAACTTGTTGCCAGAGGCGTCGGTCGCGCCGCGCAGCTGCCGCTCGACCGCGCCGAGCAACGCGAAGTTGTCGTCGGCACGATCGTCTTCGCAGGCCACCACAACGTGACCAGGCGCCACGAAGCGGGCCAGTTGATCGATGTGGCCGTCGGTGTCGTCGCCCGCGATTCCGGGCTCGGCCCCGGGCGGCCCGGCCAGCCAGACGACGTGCTGCACGCCGGCGTAGTCGTGCAGCAGCTGCTCGAAGTCCGCCCGATCGAGTGCCGCGTTGCGACGCGGTCCGACGAGGCACGCGTCGTTGGCCAGCACGGTGCCCTGCCCGTCCGCGTCGATCGCCCCACCCTCGAGCACGACACCGGGACGACACGATGGCTGCCCAAGCCGTGTCGCGATCGTCGCGGGCACCGCGTTATCAAGATCGAAGGGCGGATATTTTTGGCCCCAGGCGTTGTATTCCCAATCGACGAGCGTCGCCGGCGCCGCGTTTGGCGCGACCAAGAACATCGGCCCATAGTCGCGAATCCAGGCGTCGTTGGTCGGCACGTCATGGAGCGAAACGTTACGAACGTGCCCGATGCGAGCCTGGGCATCGTCCATGACCTGCGGCGTGCCGGCCAGGATATGGACCGGTTCGTGTGCGGCAAGCAGCTCGACCAGCTCGGTCCAGACGCCCGGCATCGCGTCGAAGGAACCGGGCCAGGTGTCGCGATTGTGAGGCCAGGCGAGCCAGGTAGCGGCATGCGGCTCCCACTCGGCGGCCAGCCGATAGCCGCGCCGACCCGGTAGCAATTCGCCATCGGTTCGCTCGGCATCGGATGGGATCGGCGCGCTCGTCATGAACCAACCTCCGCTTCGGCCAAACTTTCTGTTGTCAGCCAACCCCTTATTCATCGGCCAGCCCCTTATTCATCGGCCAGCCCCTTATTCATCGGCCAGCCCCTTATTCATCGGCCAACCAACGTCGCGTCAGACCTCCGTAGGCGTCGACGCGTCGGTCGCGCAAAAACGGCCAATGGGTTCGAACCACGTCGATCTGGGCCAGATTGCATTCGACGAGCAACGTCTCCTCGCGGTCGTGGCTGGCCGCGGCCAAGACGCTGCCGGTCGGATCGGCCAGAAACGACCCACCCCAAAACTCGAGTTCGCCTTCGGCGCCCGTCCGATTGACGGCGGCCACGAACAGACCGTTGGCGATGGCGTGCGACCGCATCATCGTCTGCCAGGCGTCGTGCTGCTGGCTGCCGAACTCGGCCTTCTCGGCCGGATGCCAGCCGATGGCGGTCGGATAGATGAGGATCTCGGCCCCCGCGAGCGCGGTCAGTCGGGCCGCTTCCGGGAACCACTGATCCCAGCAGACGCAGATGCCCAGTCGTCCGAAGCGCGTGGCGACCGCCGCGAATCCCGTATCGCCCGGCGTGAAGTAGAACTTCTCGTAGTAGAGCGGATCGTCGGGAATGTGCATCTTGCGGTAGCGGCCGGCCAGTGTGCCATCGGCGTCGAGCACGACCGCCGTATTGTGATAGAGCCCGGCGGCCCGTTGTTCGAAGAGCGAGCCAACGACCACGACTCCGTGCTCCGCCGCGGCGGCCCCCAGTTGCTCGGTCGTGGGACCGGGAATCGACTCGGCCAGCGCGAAGCGGCGATGATCTTCGCTCTGGCAGGGGTACGCCATCGTGAACAGTTCCGGCAGGCAAACGATCTGCGCGCCGGCGGCAGCCGCCTCGGCAACGCGATCGATCGCCCGGGCCAGGTTCGCATCCGGGTTGTGGGCCGCGTCGGCGGCGATTGCCGTCTGCACCAGCGCGACGGTAACCGTCTCGGAGTTCGGCGATGGAGAGTCTTCGGCCATGACTTCGGCCCGGCTCGGGGCAGTCCAATCGATCGCGGCTCCAATGGTAGCGGCCAACTCAATCGCAACGCGATTCGCTGCGGCGCGATTGAAGCCAGCCACGCGGCGACTGCCGGCGGTGGCGAACTGATGGTAACCTAATCGAGATGCAAACCGAACCAGCCCGCGGACTGTTTATCACCGGCACCAACACCGAAGTGGGCAAGACCTACGTGGCAGCCATGATCGCGCGAGCGGCGGTGGCCGCGGGCCATCGCGTGGGCGTCTACAAGCCGGCGGCCAGCGGTTGTCGCCGCGAGGGCGACGAGTTGATTGCCGACGACGCCGTGACGTTGTGGGAAGCGGCCGGGCGGCCGGGTCGACTGGAAGACGTCTCTCCGCAGCGGTACGTCGCCCCCTTGGCTCCGCACCTGGCGGCGCGGGCCGAAGGGAAGGAGATCGACCCCGAGCGGCTCCGCACCGGCCTGGAAGCATGGCGGGGCGGTTTCGACCTGGTGATCGTCGAAGGGGCCGGCGGGCTGATGTCGCCAATGGGTGACGACGACTACAACGCGACGTTGGCCGAGGAGTTCGGTTATCCGTTGATCGTAGTGGCGCCGAACGAGCTGGGAACAATCAATCAGACTCTGCAGACCCTCATCACGGCGGTCGCCTTCGGCGACGGACTCGAAGTCGCCGGGGTCGTGCTCAACGGTCTGCGACCCGACGCCAGCGATGAGAGTCAGGCGAGCAACCGCACCGAGATTGAGCAGCGCTGCGTGCCGCCAATTCTGGCGAGCGTCGACTACGGGGCGACTGAGTTCGAAGCGCCGGTCGATTGGCTGGCCCTGGCAGGTCGGCCGACGTAGGGCGCGGCATCGATCCCGCGACCAGGGAAGATCCCTAGCCGACGGTCGCCAGCTCTGCCTGACGGCGACGATTCTCGGCCAGCGACGTGTCGATCGACAAGCTCATCGACACACTCCAGCGACCCTCTTCGTCACCCTGGACGAGCCAGTGGGGCATCACCACCACGCTCTGATGGACCGCCTCGAAGCCGCCTTCCGACTGGCTCACCGACTGAATCGGAAACGTCCAGATATTCGACGGTCGGGCGATCGACAGTCCGATGTCGACTCCGAGCCACTCGTCGATCAGTCCCAGGCCGGTCTGATCGGCCATGTCGATCTGTCGACCGAGCTGACCGAGTCGCTGACGGTCACGATCGTAAAAGTAACGATCGTCGGCCTCGGCCGGCAGTCCGGCAAAGCCGAATTCCACGGCAAAGTGCAGCAAACGATCCGTGGGCAATCCCTCGAGTTGGTACTGGACGTCGAGCGTCGAGCTGCCGGCCGCCAACGTCACCGTCTTGGTCAGCGTGACCGGCAGACCGCAAGCGACTCCGCGACGCGTGAACTGGGCCTCGACCCGATCGTCGTGGCGACGCATGCGGGCTTCGAAGCGACCACTGGCAAAGTCACCCAACTCTTCGGCCGTGGCGTTGGCCACTTCCGCGAGCGACACGTCGTTGTCGAAGAAATGATCCTGCAGCGACTTGCGGAGGTCGCGGTCGTAGTGGAGCATTTCGTCGAGGCCCTCTTGCTTGAAGACGACGCGATCGTGAATGCTCGCACAGTCGTCGTCGCCCTGATGTCCGCCCCCACGAATCTTCGTGTGATAGGCCTCCTCGCGACGGGCCAAGGTGGCCAGCAGGTTATGCTTAATCGCACGGACGTCGAGTTCGTAAAGTCGGCCACCCCGACTCGGATCGAACAAGGCCACCAGCCGATCGCTGGAGAGACGAATTTCGGGCTCGCCGTCGAAGTTGAAGTCTTCAGCATCGGCCAAGACCCGCGATCCGGTCTGGCCGGCAACGCGATCGAGCAAGTTGTCGGCCGCAATCAGATGTCGGTAAATCGCATTGCGCAAGTGCGGCAGGTAGATGCCGCCGAAGGCTCCGTGCCAGTAGCTGCAATTGCACTGTCCCCGATAGAGCTCGTCGCGAGCCGCGTCCAAGTCTTCGCTCACCGCGCCCGTCGCCTGCAAATCGGCCAGTCGTCGGCTGACCATCATCATGCGGGCATACATCTCGTCGGTTTCGGGATACTTCGCCTTGAAGTTTCGCCAGAAGCCGCCACGCACGAACGGGGCGACGAGCGGCCACTGGCCTTGGTGCTCCAGCTCGTGCTGGACGTTCTCGAACTCGACGATCCGCGAGGCCGGCAGGGCCCACTCGGTCATTTCGCGGTAACTTCCCTCCGGCACGAAGACCTTGCCAAGCGGCGCGAGCTCCGCACGAGCCTCGGCCAGCGTGACGGTCTTCAGCCAGTCGGCATTGGCCGCCAGCTGCTCGAAGAACCGCTGCAGCCAACCATCTTCGTAGACGTGCTTCTTCGTGTCGGGCCAGGTGCCGAACTTCTCTCCGTCGTCGCCAAAGACGACCAGGGCGTTGGGTTGCTCGGCGGCCACCTGACCCAGGTAGCCAATCGTGTGCTCCGGATCTTGAAACGGAATCAAGTAGCGAAGCTGCTCGCTGCCTGGAAAGATTCGCAGCACGCGGCCGTCGTCTTCGGTGACGTAGTAACCGTGCAGCTGATTTTCGGTAAGGCCGGCATTCTTGAAGTGGTAGTCGTCGAGCACCGCATATTCGATTCCCGCGTCGGCGATGTCGCGGGTCATCGACTGTTCCCAGACACGCTCGGGAATCCACATGCCGGAAACCGTCGCGCCGAGTCGCCGCTCGAGCCAGCCGGTGTAGCTGCGAATCTGCCCGATGCGATCGCGCGACGGCAGCATGGCGAGAATCGGCTCGTAGAAGGCCCCGCCGATGATCTCCACGCGACCCGCGGCGACCAGGGCCGCCAGGCGATCAAGGTACTCCGGATGATGCGCTTCGAGCCACTCGATCAGCGAGCCGCTGGTGTGCAACGAGATGCGGAGCGAGCTGAACGGCTCGAAGACATGCAAGAACGGCAGATAGCTGTCTTGATAGGCTTGCTCGAAAACGTGGTCGAAGTTGCCAATCGGCTGGTGATTGTGCAGGACCAGAGCAAGGCGGACGGAATTCGTCATGGCAGGCGGCAATCGGGGGGCGAAGGTGTGCGCGGAATCGTGGGGGAAAACGGCTCACAACGCAACCCGTAAGCCATTCCCAGGTTACCTGGCTTTACTAATCGGCAAACTTGCCAGCAAACTTCGACATTTCCTCGACAAGAAAATGGGCCTGCTTCACGCCCGCGAAACCGAGCGCAGCCGCTGCGCCGCCACCTCGGGTGCCACGACGTTGATGGCACAACCAGACGCCCATTCAAACCCCGCGATCTTCGTCACACGCGGTACGACCTCTACATACCAGTGATAGTGCTGCAGATTTTGCGTGTCAAAGGGGCCGCTGTGAATCACGTAATTATAGGCCGGCCGATCGAGCACCTCGTCGAGTCGGCAGAGGGCGTCGTGCAAGGACGACGCCAGGTCGTCCAGGGACGCGGCGTCGGCCGCCTCGAAATGGCTGCCCGCAGCCCGTGCCATCACCCACATTTCATACGGCGTCCGCGAGGCGTAAGGGCAGAAGACGACAAACCGCTCGTTCTCGCTCACCACGCGCTGGCCCGAGTGCCGCTCTTTTTCGAGCATCGCCTGGAAGACACTTTGCCCGTGCAACTCGTAGTACCGCTGTGCCCCTTGCAGCTCGGCCGCGAACAGCGGCGGCACGAACGGCAACGCGATGAGTTGGCTATGCACGTGCTCGAGCGTGGCACCGGCGGGCGCGCCCACGTTCTTGAAGATCACCGCGCAGCGAATCCGCGGATCTTCTCGTAAGACATTCAGCCGAGCCTGGTAGGCCGCCAGCACGTCGCGAAGCTGGTCCGCGGTCATCTCCGAGTTGCGGCAGACGTGCGTGGGCGATTCGATGATCACCTCGTGGCTGCCGACGCCGGCACAACTTGTGTAATCGCGCAGCTCGTCCGTCGCAGTCACCTTAGGCAGCCAATCGGGCGCCGTCGCAACCGTCAGCGTCAGGGCCGGATACTTGTTGTCGACGACGCGAACCCGCCAAGGATGAGGCGACGTCGGGTCGTCGTCGCGAATCGCGAACAGTTCGCGCGGCGTTTGGTCTTCGTGAAACTCGCAGAAGGGGCAATCCTCGGCGTCGCCGTCACCCGATTCCGAGACGAATGCCCGTGGTCGGTTCGAGCGGTTCACGGCCAGCACGACCCAGCGACCGTAAATCGGATCCCAGCGGAGTTCGCTCATATCTGGTCCGCGGGCGTTAGGGAGCCGCAGGTCTTAGGGTAGCGACACCGCCTGATGAGGCCGGGCGAGAAGCTGCTGATAGAGCCCGACGTACTGCCGTGCGCTGGCGGCCCAAGACCAATCCTGCTTCATGCCGGTCGTGACGATCTGTCGCCAGACATCCTCGACCGCATAGTGATCGCAGGCACGACTCACCGTTTCGGCGAAGGTGCGGGTGTCGTAGGTCGAAAACTGGAACCCCGTGGCGGTCGTCGCCCGAAGCGTTTCGGGATTGGTGTCGGTAATCGTATCGACGAGGCCGCCCGTGGCGCGGACGATCGGCACCGTGCCGTACTTCAGGCTGTACAGCTGGCTGAGCCCACACGGTTCGTACCGACTCGGCATCACGAACATGTCGGCGCCCGCTTCGATGCGGTGGGCCATCGGATCGGAAAATTCCAACATCACGGCGACACGATCGGGATGTCGCCGGGCGAGCGTCTGGAGCTGTTCGGCATAGGTGCGCTCGCCTGTTCCCAGCACGATCCATTGGGCTTCGTGCGTACCGACCCACTGCTGAATCAGGGGCACCAACAGATCGATGCCCTTCTGCTCGGCAAGCCGGCCGACGAAGCCGATCAAGGGCACCCGCGGCGACTCGGGCAATCCGCAGGTGCGTTGCAGATCGGCCTTACAGGCGGCCTTGCCCTCGGCGACGCTGTCGACATCGTAGCGAGCCGCGATGTGTTCGTCCGTCTGCGGATTCCACTGTGAGTCGTCGACGCCGTTGATGATGCCGTACAAGTTCTCATGGCGATGGGCCAGCAAGTCTTCCAAGCCGCAGCCGAGCGGCGCGGACTGAATCTCGCGAGCGTACGTCGGGCTGACGGTATTTAAGGCGTCGGCGAAGACGATTCCGGTCTTCATCAAGTTCAGATCGCCGTGAAACTCCATCTGCCGCCAATTGAAGTACTTCCAGTCGAGACCCGTGAGCAGCATGTCCCAATGCCAGAAGGTGCCCTGGTAGGCGAGATTGTGAATCGTGAACAGCGTGGCGATCGACTCGTAGCCGGGCAAGGCCTGGTACTCGGCCTTCAGCAGGGCGGGAATCAGGCCGGTGGTCCAGTCGTTGGTATGCAGGACGTCGACGCGGAGATCGAGCAGGCGAATCGCCTCCATTACGGCCCGGCAGAAGAAGACGAATCGCTCGCAGTTGTCGCGAAACGATTTGCCGTCGGGGGAACCGTAGATCCCGTCGCGATCGAAGTACTCGCCCTGTCGTACGAGATAGACCGGCACGTCCGACTCCGGCAAGGTGGTCCGCAGCAGTTGCCCGGCGACCCACTTGTTGCCAATGGGAACGCGGAGTTCGACGTCGAGAGGCTGCGGCAGCGTGAACCGCTCGGCGACGCCGCGATAGGCCGGCATGATCAGAGCCGCCTCTTGGCCTAGCCTGGCCAACTCGATCGGCAGGGCACCACAGACGTCGGCCAGGCCGCCGGTCTTGGCGAAGGGAACCGCTTCACTGGTCGCGATGAGAACGTTCACAGTTTCAAGCTACCAAAGCTCGCGACCCTCGAAAAGCGCAATCGCGGCCACGTCGCCCGTCAATTAAGCGATGGTGCGCGCTGCTCGATGCCACGTCGGACTCGCGAGGGGCGCCGCCTCAGTCCGCGAGCACGCGGGCAATCGCCGCACAGAGTGTGCCCATGTTCTCGCGGGTCATGCCCGCCACGTTGATGCGACCCGAGCCGACGATGTAAATCGAATCGCGCTCGCGGAGCGCGTCGACCTGGGCCTTGGTCAGGCCCGAGAACGAGAACATGCCACGCTGCGCGACAATGAACGAGAAGTCCCGAGCGACGCCCGCCGCCGCCAGCGCTTCGACAAACTGGCCGCGCATCTCGCCAATGCGCGATCGCATGGCGGCCAGCTCCTGGTGCCACTGGGCCCGTAGGGCGTCGTCCTCCAAGATCGTGGTGACGATGGCCGCGCCGTGAGCCGGCGGATTCGAGTAGTTCGTGCGGATGCGGAGCTTGACGTGGCTCATTGCCTTCTCGGCCGCTTCCTTGGTTTCCGCGACGACGGTCAGCGCCCCCACGCGCTCGTTGTAGAGACCGAAGTTCTTGGAGAAGGAACTGCAAACGAGCATCTCGCAGCCGGGCTTGGCCAGTGCCCGTAGACCGACCGCGTCTTGTTCGAGTCCTTCGGCAAAGCCCTGATAGGCGAAGTCCAGCAGCGGCAGCACGCCGCGCTGGTGGACTGCCGCGGCAATCTGCTCCCACTGCTCCGGCGTCGGATCGACACCCGTCGGATTGTGGCAACACCCGTGCAGGAGGATCACGTCGCCGGCCGGCATTTGCTCGATCGCCTGCAGCAGCGAAGCAAAGTCGAGGGCGCTACGCTTCGCGTCGAAGTAGGCGTAGGTCTCGATCGGCACGCCGGCCGCCTGAAAGATCCCGCGGTGGTTCGCCCAGGTCGGATCGCTGAGCCAGATCTTCGCCGTGGGGAACATCGTCTTGATGAAGTCACCGGCCACGCGAAGGGCTCCCGTGCCGCCGGGCGCCTGGGCAGCAACCGCGCGGCCGCTGGCGACGACTTCGTGCGCGCGGCCGAAGAGCAGGTCGAGCACCGCAGCGGCGTAGGCGGGCGATCCCTGCATGCCGAGGTAGCTCTTGGTCGTTTGCTGCTCGACGACGCGAAGCGCCGCGGTCTTGACGCAGTCGAGAATCGGCGTGACGCCGTTCTCGTCCCTGTAGACACCGACGCTCAAATTGATCTTGGCCGGATTGCGATCACGAAGGAAAGCTTCCGTCAGCCCGAGAATGGCGTCGGGCGGAGCCCACTCGAATTGTTCGAACATCCTTCTCCTCCGGTGATGGCCTGGCGGCGAGGCGCTCGACCGCCGCGATTGCGAAGCCGGCACACCGTCGCGAAGCCGGGCCACGGTCGCGAAGCCCGGACGCCATCGCGAAGCCGGGTGGTCAGATCGCGAAGTCCTCAGAGAGGGCGTCGGCAAAGCAAAGCGCGCCTTGACTCGCGAGAACGGCCCGTGCGACAATTAATCGTAGGTCGCCACGTTTGCCGCCGATAGGGGTCGGCGCTCGGCGACCCTCCCGCCCGATCGCCTCCTCGCCGCCCGTCTCCTCACGGTTCGCATCTCCGCTGTCCCCCTCACGATCCACTGAAACGCGGCCCCCGTGCCGCTTGATCCCCTGCCGCCCGATATTTTGCCGGAGGGTACTCCGGCCGCTTCCTGATGAATCCTGAAGACTTCCTCGACATCGACTTTCAGGTCGCCTGGCGACACCGGCTGCGGTTCACCGACGACGTGTTCGCGGGTGACGAGGCCTGTCTGGCCGAGGTGCTCGAGCCGTCCGGCGACCGGCCACCCCGCGTGCAGTTCTGGCTCGACGAAGAGGTGGCCCGCAGTAGCCCGACGCTGGTCGAACGCATCCGCACCTTCACCGACGCACACGCCGATCGCCTGACCCGGATCGGCAATGTCCAGCTGGTGCCGGGCGGCGAAGCGATCAAGAACGACATCCACATCCTGGAGCGAATGCTGAAGGTGTTTCACGCCTCGGACCTCGACCGACGCAGCTATGTGGTGGTCGTCGGCGGAGGGGCGGTCCTCGATGCGGTCGGCTTCGCCGCCTCGATCGCCCATCGGGGCATTCGATTGGTGCGAATTCCGACCACGACGCTGGCTCAGGCCGACTCAGGCGTCGGCGTCAAGACGGGCGTCAACCTGTTTGGCAAGAAGAACTGGATCGGCACGTTTGCGGTGCCCTGGGCAGTGATCAACGACACGGCCTTGCTGGCCACGCTTTCGGACCGCGACTTCATCTGCGGCTTCGCCGAGGTGCTCAAGGTCTCGTTGCTCAAAGACGCGGAGATGTTCGCGCAACTTTGCGACCTGGCCACTCGGATTCGCGGTCGCGATATGACGGCGGCAGGACCGCTGATCCGCCGCTCGGCGCAATGGCATCTGCACCACATCACGCGCGGCGGCGATCCCTTCGAGGCCCTCGAAGCCCGACCGCTCGATTTCGGCCACTGGTCGGCTCACAAACTGGAAGCGATCAGCAATTTCAAAATTCGTCACGGCGAGGCGGTCGCCATTGGTTTGGCGATCGACGTTGTTTACTCGTCGCTGGCGACCGGTTTGTCGAGTCGAGCGGCCGATCGTATCCTGAAATGCCTTCAGGATTTGGGGCTGTCGCTCAGTTGTCCTGAGTTGCTCTCCGATCGACCCGGCCTGTTCGCCGGCATGGAGGAGTTCCGGCAACATCTGGGCGGCCGCCTGACGTTGACAATGCTCGAAGATGTCGGCCGGCCAATCGACGTGCACGACGTCGATCGCGAGTTGATGGGCGAAGCCCTTTCACGGGTGGCGACGATCGCGAAGCCCGAGATCCGCTCCTGAATCGGTCTCGGCGTCGGGTTGTTGTCGAGCCCGTAACTTCTTCTATTTTCGGCGATTGCGCGGCGACCGATGCTCTCGAACGGAGCGCGCGACGCGGTCGTCTTTACACGAACCAGGTCGCGACCGCTGGCCAGCCGCCAAGCGCGTCCCACGGCCATCGCCGGCCTGACCGACTTTGGGAAACTCTCGCCAAGGAGGTACCCGGTTGGGTTGCCTGCCGTGTTCACGTCGCGAACAAAATCCTGGGAAAATCCATCAACTTTCCGGAATCAATCTTGACGGAATCCTAGGCAAGTTGCTCCAATGCGCGAGCTTAGGAAGGACAAACGGTGGCCGTGCGCGGTTACCCCGGTAATGGAAACCGCCCAGAACTGTTCTTCCTCTTATCGCGCGACTCTGACCTACCGGAACAAGGAGTGTTCGTCGAAG
This sequence comes from Planctomycetota bacterium, assembly GCA_003389215.1. GTDB lineage: Bacteria > Planctomycetota > Planctomycetia > Pirellulales > UBA7805 > MB-PLM-2. Next base: position 25,046 of record QQVP01000074.1, read on the forward strand.
TCATGAGGAATAGCGCCCGCTCTCGCAGGTCGAGTCGGTGGGCTTTCTAGACGGATACGAGCGAGCTCCGCATCTTCGGGAGATTGCTGGTAACGCGTGACAGGAAATCAAGCGGAATCACGGTGATTCTCGCGGACTTCGGGTTCACACTCGATAGTTGCATCCACTTCCCTCGCATGGGTGCCGGAGGGAGGGAATGACGTAGAAGCCGGGTACCCGATCGTTAGGAGTTCTGATCATGGCGAAGAAGAAGGCGAAAGCGTCGACGAAGAAGAAGGTCGCCAAGAAGAAGACGGCCAAACGGTCGACCAAGAAGAAGGCGGCCAAGAAGAAGGCCAAGCGGTCGACCAAGAAGAAGGCCACCAAGAAGAAGGCCAAGCGGTCGACCAAGAAGAAGGCCACCAAGAAGAAGGCCAAGAAGGCGACCAAGAAGAAGTCGGCCAAGCGGTCTGCGAAGAAGAAGGCCGCCAAGCGGTCGACCAAGAAGAAGTCCGCGAGGCGTAAGTAAATCAAGCGCGACGACGGCGCACTGACGGCACGCAGCTCGAAGCGCCATCGTCGGTTGCGATATTGAGAAGAACGGCCTGGCCGGTTCCGTGACGTGCGCACGGGGCCGGCCTCGTTCGTTGGGGCGACCCTGCCATTGGGGCGACCCTCGTCGCGGCAGGCCGATTCGCAGGGCCTCAGCGGGATTGACGAAAGTCATTGTGCCTGCTAGCGTTAGGTCTATACCCCTGCCGGTTTGCGTTCCTCGCTCTTCCCACCGTCCCGAGGAAGCCATCGCAAACCGCCTTCCTCCCGCGTCGTCCCGCCAGACGACGTGATATCCCTCCACGCGGGATGACAAACTCGAATTCCCAACCAACGGCGGAAAACTTCGCCGACCTGTCGCTTTCCGACACGACGCTCCAGGCCCTGGAACGCGCGGAATATAGCCAGCCGACGCCGGTCCAGGCCGGCGTAATTCCGCGCGCTCTCGAGGGTGTCGACATCCTGGGTCAGGCACGCACCGGCACCGGCAAGACGGCCGCCTTCGCGATTCCCATCCTGGAACGCTATGGATCGGCCAATCGCAAGAAGGGGCCGGCGGCCCTGGTCCTGGTGCCGACGCGCGAGTTGGCCGTTCAGGTTCGTGGCGAGTTTCAGAAGCTCTCCCACGGACGACGCATCCACACGGTCGCCTGTTACGGTGGCAAACCGATTCGCGGCCAGATCGAACGACTCAAGCGCGGTGCCGACGTCGTCGTTGGCACGCCGGGACGCGTGCTCGACCACATGAGTCGCGGCACGCTCGTCTTGCAAGGTCTCAAGTGCGTCGTGCTGGACGAGGCCGACCGCATGCTCGACATCGGCTTCCGACCCGATATCGAGAAGATCCTCCGCCGCTGTCCGCGCGATCGGCAGACCCTGCTGCTCAGCGCCACCGTGCCAGGACCGGTCGAACGCCTGGCACGACGCTACATGAACGAGCCGGAGTCGCTGAATTTCTCGCCCAAGGAGATCTCCGGCGACACGATCAAGCAGTACTATTTCACCGTCGATCAGGATCGCAAGTTCGATCTCCTGGATAAACTCATCCAGCGCGAAGAACCGAAACAGGCGATCGTCTTCTGCCGCACCAAACGGGGCACCGACAAGGTCGCCCGCCGTCTCGGCAAGCGCCACAAGAGCGTCGGCTGCATCCATGGCGATCTGTCGCAGGGCGTGCGCGATCGGGTCATGGAGAAGTTCCGCGGCGGCAATTTGCAGGTGCTCGTGGCCACGGACGTCGTGGGACGCGGCATCGATGTGACCGGCATCTCGCACATCATCAACTACGATGTGCCCGTCTTCTGCGACGACTACGTCCATCGCGTCGGGCGCACCGGGCGAATGACCAAGGAGGGCATCAGCGAGGGCGTGGCCTTTACGTTCATCACGCCGGAAGAAGGCAACGAGCTGACCCGCATCGAGGTGCGCATCAATCGGCTGCTGGAGCGTGACGAGATCAAGGATTTCGAAGCGGTCGCCAAGAAGGAACCGGAGGCCGAAGCGGCCGAAGACGAACCGAAGAAGCCCGATAAGCCGGCACCCCCTCAGCTGAAGTCGGGCCGTCGCCGCGGGCGTGTTCGTCGCGCCCTCTAAGGATCTAAAGATTCCTGGCGCAAGCCAGGCGCAGCCGCCGGGCCGCTTCTGGGGCGGCAAGTCTCAGGGGGCGGTGAACTCGTCGCGTAAGAACGTTGCCGCCGTGTCCCATTTGTCGGCGGCGGCGGCGAAATCGACCTCGACGGCGCGAATCGTCGCCGGGGTCTCGACGCGAAGCTCCACGTCCACCTCGAGATTGAGCGGAATCTGGGCACTCGGCCCGGCCGCCAGCCGCGCTTCGACTTCGCTCGAGAGCAGGTAGTCGACGAGTCGACGCGCCCGCTCCGAGTTGGGCGAATTCTTGAGTAGCGCGAGCGTGTTGGGTATGAACAGCGTGCCCATGCCACCTGCCTGCTGGTCGGGATAGACAATCGCGACCGGTCGGCCCTCTTTCAGCTCGATCATCGCATCGTCGGTGTCGGTCATGCCGAAGGCGAGTTGTCCGCCCGCCACGCGGAGGGCGACTTGCTTGTTGCCGGATTCGATGCTGACCTGGTTTTGCTTGAGCGAGCGGAAGTAGGCCTTCGCCGGCTCGTCACCCCAGATCGCGAAGAGACAAGCCGCGTGGGTGGCCGTGGTTCCAAACAGCGGCTTGGCAATGCCGACTCGGCCACGCCACTGCGGATCGGCCAGATCGTGAATCGACGTGGGACGTTCCTCGCCGGGCACCAGCTCCGTATTGACGATCAACACCCGGGCGCGGGCCGCGAAGCCATGCCAGGTCTGGTTCGCCGAACGAAACTGAGCCGGATAGGTGGCGTGCGTCGGCGAAAGGTAGACGTCGAGCAGACCTTCGCGTTCGAGCCGCAAGGTGTTGAGAATCTCGTTGTTCCAGAAGAGGTCGCAGCGGGTTCGGCCCGCGGCCGCTTCGGAGATCAGTGCCTCGGTCAGTCCGACGGTCTTCGTCGACTCGGCGTCGAAGCGAGCCCGTACGCGGACGCCGGTGAGCCGCTCATAGTCCTTGAGGATGGGCTCGGAGAAGACGGAGTCGAGCGCCGAATAGACGACGACCTCCGGTTCCCGGCAGCCAGCGACCGCCGTGAGCAGGCCGGCCAAGACAACGGAGAAAAACCACGTTTGGAAGCATCCGCCCAGAGGGCGCCATCGCCAAGTGCCCATCGAAATTCCCCGCGTCGCATCGGCCAAACCGTCGCATCCTGCCGGATTGGCCAGGAAATGCTGCTGTTTGCCCCGTCGCGAACCCTCCTTATCGTAAAATAGAGAGTATCGAATTGCTAACCGGCTCGAAGTCGATTTGGCCGCGGCGAATGGCAATCCGAGTAAGAACCGGCTGCCCATGACTTCGCGCGAGTTCACGAAACTCCTGAACGGTCCCCAAATGCGTCGCTCGGTCGGACTTGTGATCCTGCTCGTCGCGGCCGGCATGTTCAGCTTGCCCGGATGTCGCGAGGCGGCTCACGTCGATTCGACCGGGGAGTCCGTCACCACGGAGACGCCGGCCACAACCACGGCGAGGCTGGAATCCGCAACGACCGCCGACGAACCGGCAGTCTCCGCGCCGCCGACGCCCCGCTCCGTTGCGGTCGTCGAGGTCGCGCAGCAGGTCGATCGCGAGCCGGGAACTGCGACGCCGGCCGAGCCGGAGGCAACCCCGAGCGAGGCCCAACTGGCGCGGCACGGTTTGCGACGTCTGGATGGCCGCCACCTGACGCTGATCACCGACTTGCCGCAGCTGGCCACGATCGACGAATTGCCGGCCGTCTTCGACAAGGCGGTCGCGCATTGGTCGCAGTACTTCGACATCGATTCGCGGCGTCTGGCCGGCTGGCGGGTGACAGCCTGCTTGATGAAAGAGGAGTCGCCGTTCCGCGCGACTGGACTTCTGCCCTCGGAGATGCCGGCCTTCGAGAACGGCTACGCGACGCGGCGACGAATCTGGCTGTTCGAGCAGGCCAGCGACTACTACCGTCGCCACCTGCTGCTGCACGAGGGTACGCACAGCTTCATGTACGAAATGTTTGGCACCTGTGGGCCAAGCTGGTACATGGAAGGCGTCGCCGAGTTACTGGCGACGCATCGCTGGAAGCCGGGGGCGCTTCGACTCGGCGTCTATCCGGAGCGGCGTCAGGACTTTCCCTTGCTGGGCCGCATCCGCATGGTTCAGGACGAAGTGACCGCAGGAAGGATGCTCACGATCGACGAGATCCTGCGCTATGACGGCGAGGCCTTTCTGAGTCAGCTCCCCTACGGCTGGAGCTGGGCCCTGTGCAGTTGGTTGGAGAATCATCCCCGCTATCGCCAGCGCTTTGGCAAGCTCCGCCGGGCACTCAACAGCGATTCAGCGGACGACGCGACGCCGGCCGATCTGAACGACTTGCTGCTCCGGCTCACCAAGGACGACCGGAAGCAACTGAACCTGGAGTGGACATTCTTCTGCCGGGAGATCGACCAGGGACACGACTTCGCGCGCGCGGCGGTCGACTTTCGTCCCGCTCGCTCCCTCGACGGAAGACGCGCCACGGTCGAAGTTGCCGCCGACCGCGGTTGGCAGTCGAGCGGCCTCCGCGTCGCAGCGGGACAGGCGTATCGACTCACGGCGACCGGTCGCTATCAGGTGGCCCAAGATCCTCAGATTTGGTGGTGCGAGCCCGACGGGGTGACCCTAGAGTATCATCGGGGTCGGCCGCTGGGACAGCTGATGGTCACGATTGTCGCCGAGGATCGTGCTCGACCGGCAGTCCACGAGCCGCTTGCGGTAGGTAGCCAACGTACTTGGCAGCCTGCCGTGTCCGGAGTGGCCTATTTCCGCATCAATGAATCGTCCGCCAAACTGGCCGATAATGCGGGAAACCTGACCGTCACGATGTTCGCGGCGGCCGACAACTGAACCACCGCGCGAAGGTGATTGACACTGCCCGGCGACGTGCCGAACAATAGGGAACTTCGGCACGGCGAGCGTTGGACGAAGGGAGCCTCGCGGACACGCGAGCTTGGGTTTCCCGGGCCTCCGCAGCCACGCCGCTTTTTCCTGCTCGTGGTCTTAGCGCCGTTGTTGATGGAACAGGTGAGATAACTGATGAATCTATTGGAACAGCACGATCAGGAAGTTTGGGAAGCGATCGCCGGCGAGGTCCGTCGTCAGGAAGACGGACTCGAGATGATCGCCAGCGAGAACTACACGAGCCCCGCCGTGATGCAGGCGGTCGGCAGCGTGCTGACCAACAAGTACGCGGAGGGTTATCCCGGCAAGCGATATTACGGCGGCTGTGAGTTCGTCGACGTCGTGGAAGACCTGGCCCGCGACCGCGCCAAGCAGCTGTTCGGCGCCGAACACGCGAACGTCCAACCGCACTCCGGCAGCCAGGCCAACCTGGCGGTCTACATGGCGGCGATCGAACCGGGCGACACGGTGCTCGGCTTCGATCTGGCTCACGGCGGCCACCTGACGCACGGGATGAAGCTCAACATCTCCGGCCGGCTCTACAACTTCGTGAACTATGGCGTCGATCAGCAAACCCATCGGCTCGACTTCAACGTGATCGCGAAGCTGGCCCGCGAGCATCGGCCGAAGATGATCGTGGCTGGGGCGAGCGCCTACCCGCGCGAGATTCCGCACGGTCGCTTTGCCGAGATCGCCAACGAGATCGGCGCGATCCTGTTTGTCGACATGGCCCATTACGCCGGCCTGGTGGCCGCGGGGGTTCACGACAATCCCGTGCCGGTGGCCGACTTCGTCACCACGACGACGCACAAGACCCTGCGAGGACCGCGTGGCGGCCTGGCGATGTGCAAGAAGGAGCCGTACGCGACGCTGCTCGACCGCAACGTGTTCCCGGGCATTCAAGGGGGGCCGCTGATGCACGTGATCGCCGGCAAGGCGGTTTGTTTCGGCGAAGCCCTGCAGCCCGAGTTCCGCGGCTATGCCCAGTCGATCATCGACAATGCCAAGACGCTGGCCGACGTCCTGTTGCAGGGCGGGCTGTCGCTGGTCAGCGGCGGCACCGACAATCACCTGATGTTGATCGACGTGACCTCGATCGGGCTCAGCGGCAAGGTCGCCGAGTCGGCGTTGGAACAGTGCGGCATTACCGTCAATATGAACATGATTCCCTTCGATCAGAGAAAGGCCCGCGATCCCTCGGGCATTCGCGTCGGCACGCCGGCGCTGACGACCCGTGGCATGGACAAGGACGAGATGCTTCGCATCGGCGGCTGGATGGTCGAGGCACTTCGTAACGCGGACGATGCGGAGGTCCTGGCACGCATTCGCAGCGAGGTGACCGAGATGTGCCAGCACTTTCCGGTACCGGCGGCGGCTGTCGGTACCGCCTAGGATGAGGGATGTCGGCCGGTCGCGGCGATCGGTCGACCACTAGCAGGCATGGGGAGGCTCAGCAGCATGGCCGCGGACAAGAGCAGGATTCTGATCGCCGACGACAATCAACCGAACGTTGAATTGCTCGAAGCGTATCTCAGCGACGTCGACTGCGACATCGAGGTGGCCACCGACGGTCCGGAAACACTCGAGCGCGTGGCCAGCTTCCATCCCCACCTGATTCTCCTCGACGTGATGATGCCGGGACTGTCGGGTTTCGAGGTGTGCAAGCAGCTCAAGGAGAACTCCGAAACCCGGAAGATCATGATTCTGATGGTCACCGCCCTCAACGAGCTTGGGGATATCGAGCGGGCCGTGGAAGCGGGCACCGACGACTTCTTGAGTAAGCCAGTTAACAAAATCGAGCTGCTCAAGCGCGTCGAGAATATGTTGCGATTTCGTGAAGTCACCGACGAAGTCGAACGTCTGCGGTGCTACATCCAGGGCATGGAAGACGAGGCGGGTCCCGGCAGCAAGGCGGGCTGAGCGGCTCGGGGCGGGCTGCCGCGATTTGACTTGTCGACGAGGTTCGGCAACAATTTCTGGTCCCCGCGTGCGTTGACCTCCTGTGGACCTCATTGCGTTGACCCTACCGGTCCTCGCGACGGCCCCGCATCCCACCCTGTTTGCTTGCGAGCGAGACGACGGTCGAGTTTCGCCGTTCGTTCGTCGGCTTCTAGTTTGTCTTGTCTTTCCAGTCTGCCTGCGACTTGTCGCGACGGCACCCACCTGAAGGAATGAGAAATGGCTACCAAATCGAATCTACTCGTCCGTGTTCTTCCCGCGGTCATGTTGGTCCTGAGCGTGTGCTGCGTCGCCGCGGAGTACAATACGACACTCGACGTCGGAGACGCTGCCCCGGATTGGGGTGCCCTCGTGGGAACCGATGAGGAGACCTATCGGTTGAGCGACTTTGGCGACAAGGAATTGATCGTGGTCGTCTTCACCTGCAACACCTGCCCGGTGGCGGTCGACTACGAAGGCCGCATGATCGCCTTGCAGAAGGACTACAATGCCAAAGGCGTTCAGGTCGTGGCCATCAATGTGAACACGAACGACGGCAACGACTACGAAGCGATGAAGGTTCGCGCCGCGGAAAAGCAGTTCAACTTTCCCTACCTCTACGACGAGACGCAGCAATCGGCGCGGGACTTTGGCGCGACGGTAACGCCCCACGTCTTCGTGCTCGACAAGGATCGCAAGGTGGCCTACATGGGGGCCTTCGACGATCATCGCGACGAGAGCAAGGTCGAGAACCACCACGTGCGGACGGCCATCGACCAGCTCCTCGACGGCAAGACGCCGCAGGTAACCGAGACTCGTCAGTTTGGCTGCGGCATCAAGTACCACGACTAGTCGCGGCGCCGGTCCCGCCGTCGCGGGAGGTCTCGTCGACGGCCACGAGGGCCGGTTTCGTCAACCACGGAGAGCTCGTGCAATGGTGCGCCTTCCCTTGTTGCGCCGCTGGCTGCTGGTTGGTCTAGCCATGTCGTGCGTTTGCGGCATCTTGGCCTGTAGCGGTGCCGGGGTGTCGAGTTCCGACCAGGAGGTGGCGATCGAGCTGACCACCGGGGGCATGGCCGAGTTGCAGCAGATTGTTGACGATTCGCAGGGCAAGGTCGTGCTCGTCGACTTTTGGGCGACCTGGTGTTCGCCGTGCCGGAAGCAGTTTCCCCACACCGTCGAGTTGCACGAGCAGTACGCCGATGACGGGCTCGTCGTCGTGTCCGTCAGCATGGACGATTCGGAAGATCCGGAGATCCGGGAACAAGTGCTCGGCTTCCTTACCAAAATGGGAGCCGGCTTCTCGAACCTGATCAGCCGCCACGGCGATTCCCAGCAGGCCTTCGAAGAATTCGATATCTCGGCGCTGCCGCACTACGTCCTGTTCGATCGCGACGGCAAGCGGCACGACCTCACTTCGCCCGACCCGGCCAAGCCCGTGACGACCGAGATTCTCGATCAACGGGTAGCGGAGTATTTGGACCGCTAGGCGAACGTCGTGTACGTCGTATCGTGCCGTGCCCCAAGTGTGGAAGGCACCGGTGAGCCGGCTCACAGGGGCCGGGACCGCGGGGCCATTGTTGCCCGGGATGGGGATCGATGGTTATCCTTTTAGAGGCGTAGGCGGGCAGTTCGCCGGCGGTCGGATGTGCTCGCAGGCAACGCTCGCCCGGAGCCGCCCCGCGTCGCACCGGCACTGCCCGGTCGTTCGTCGCAACCGACTTCCCGCCGAAACGCGAGTCCATCATGCGCATCGTACCGACGCTTCTCTTCCTTCTGTTCGCAGTCACGATCGCCAGCGCGAGCGTCTTCGCACAGGGCGAAACGACCGAGGAGAGGCCAGGCGGCGATGAGACGCAGGCGGGCGACGACGCAACGGAAGGCGACTCCGCCGCCGCTGCCGAAGTCGGGGCAGCCGAGATCGCACAATTGATCGAGCAGCTCGGCGACGAACGATATGCCGTGCGCGAGTACGCTCAGACGCGGTTGATGGAGATCGGGGCAGCGAGCTTCGAAGCCCTCTCGGACGCCCTGGAACATGACGACTTGGAAGTGGCAAATCGTGCCCGTTATTTGTTGGGCACGATCGAGTTCAATTGGACCAGCGACGAGGATCCCAAAGAAATCCGACAGATGCTGGAGAACTTCGCCGATACGGGCGAGGCGCAGCGTCTGCAAATTGTCGACGATGGGCTGGCGGGCCAGGGTCGCGACGCGGAACTGCGGGCGCTATGCCGTATCGTGCGTTACGATCGCTCGAGTCGCGTCTCGAAACGTGCGGCGCTGGCCTTGATTCTTCAGCTTTACCCCTCGGAGACCATCGCCAGGCAGCGCCGAGACTTCGTGCTGAAGCAGCTCGGCCCGACGCGACGAAATGCGGCCCAGTGGTGTCGAGCATTCTTTGCTTCCGAGGCCACGAAGGAGCGTATGGCTTCTTCGCTCCAGGCGTTGGCCCAGGCGGAGCAGGATCTGCTGAGCGGCGACCCCGAGCAAACCAGCGCGGAGATCGTGGCGCGGCTGTGCTACGTGGTGGCCGATCAGCTTGCTCGCTGGGAAGAAACGGAAGCGGCCGAGGCGTTGGCGCAGCGTGCCTTTGACCTGGAACTGACGGGCTTCGAGATCGATCGGCTCTCGTTCCTCGCAAGTCTCCAGGAACGCGGTCGGTTCGAGTGGGCGGAGCGCGAATTCCGCAGGCTGGCCACTCAGCGAACCGGGTCGGAGATGGTCGACCTCCGGGCCCTGGAGCTTCTGGCGAACATGCTGCACGATCAGCGCCGCCTGGACGAAGCGGTGGAGACGGTGCGGCTCTTGATCGAGAGAATCCGCAAGCAAGGGTCCGGACCGCAAGAGCGGGCCCTGGAACTCTTACGGCGTCGCATGAGCGGGCAACTGCACTACTTCATGGCGCTCCAGGCGGCCCAGGCGGGCGACGTTGAGAAAGAGGCCGACGAGCTGAGAATCGCCGGGCGAGCGGCCGGTCGCATGACGGGGAATCCCGATATCCTGATCGCTCAATATCGACTACCAGAACGGATCGCGACGCAAAAGCGTCAGGTCGAGAACCAGGTTCGCAATCGCATCGTCCTGTACCGCAACCAGATCGGCCAAGCGGAAGAGAACACTCGCATCGCGGCATTCGCGTGCAATCAATTTGCCTGGCTGGTGGGGAACACGCTCGGCGAAGTCGACGTCCAACTGGCCGATGAGGCGATCGAAGCTTCGCTGAAATCGCTCGAGTATAGCCCCTACTCCTACGCTTACACCGATACCCTGGCCCGCTGCTACTATGCCCGCGGCGATCTCGAAAACGCCATCAAGTTCCAGCATCAGGCGCTGGCTCTCAATCCCTACTCGGGGCTGCTACAAGATCAGTTGAAGTTCTTCGAGTCCAAACTTGCCGAGCGTCAGAGCGGCGACGAATGAGTCGCGTCCCAATGACCCGATCGAACGCCGCGGTCCGATGTCCGACATTCGCGAGCCAGCGCCGCCCGAAGGTGACATGCCGGTCGCTCTAGCCTCTTCCCCCGATGCGGTTCTTGCTACCACGGCGACTCCGTCGCCGCGGACGCGGAGCTGGCGCTATCATTTCTGGATTCTCGCCGCCGCGCTGGGCGTTCTCAGCCTGGCCGCGGTATTCCAAGTCGCGTCGCGCGACGCCGCCGTGGTATCGCTGCCGTGGTTTGGCGACACGCCGGAGTTCTGCACCTGGAAGCGAATGTTCGGGCTTAGCTGTCCCGGCTGCGGACTCACGCGTTCGATCACCTCGATCGTCCACGGCCAGTGGGCCGCCGCCTGGGCGTTCAACCCGGCGGGCTGGCTCTTCTTTGCCGTTTGTCTCTATCAAATCCCCTTTCGTAGCGTTCAGCTCTGGAGGCTCTCGCGACGTCTGCCCGAGATTCGCTACAGTGCGCGGACGGTCAATGTCGTCGTTTGGACGCTCTTGGCGGCGCTCTTCACTCAGTGGATTTGGCGGATGGTCGTCGCGGCATGAGACAGATCGAACTACCCGAGGTGTCGCTGGCGGTCCACGACGAAGGTCAAGGCGAAACCCTGCTGCTGGTGCACGGGTTTCCCCTCGATCACACGATGTGGCGGACCCAGACCGAGTCCTTCCGAGATTCCTACCGAGTCATCGCGCCCGATCTGCGTGGCTTCGGCGAGAGCGGCAAGACGAGCGGTCCCCTGTCGATGCGCCAACATGCCGACGACCTGGCCCGGTTGCTCGATGCCTTGGACATCGGCGATCCTGTGCACTTCTGCGGCTTGTCGATGGGCGGCTACATCGCGTGGGAATTCTGGCAGAACTACCCGGCACGCCTGCGATCCCTGATTCTCTGTGACACGCGAGCCGCGGGCGACACCGAGCAGGCCGCCGCCGGACGTCGCGAGATGGCCGAGCGTGTGCCGCACGAAGGCAGTGAGTACGTCGCCGAGGTGATGCTGCCGAAGCTCGTGGCCCCGCGCGAGCTGGAGGAAGATACTCCGGTGGCCCGCCGCATCCGAGAGATGATCCTGAAGACCGATCCTGAGACGATCGTGGCGGCTCAACAAGGTATGGCCGGGCGGGCCGACTTCCGTGCCCGACTGAGCGAAATCCAGCACCCGTCACTGGTCGTGGTTGGCGAGCAGGACGCGATCACCCCCGTCGATGAGATGCGCGGGATCGCGGCGGCTTTGCCGAACAGCCGATTCGTGCCCCTGGCCGAGGCCGGGCACATGGCCCCCATGGAGCAGCCCGAGGCGTTCAACGCGGCCTTGCGGGACTTCCTCGACGAGCTGGAGCCAGCGAGCGGTTAGCGCGGCGGTGCGCGCGGCACCTTACGGTATCTCGAACAGCGATTGCGTCTTCACAATCGCATAGTCGTCGGGAAACGTGTGAAACGCCCGCACCTGGAGCGTTCGCGCGCGACTCTGCAGGGAGATGTAGCTCATCGCCCCCATGGCCATGCGGCCGCTGGAATCGAAGCGAAACAGCATCCCCTCGGTCTCGATGTTGTCGAAGAGCTCACGCTGATAATTGTGAAAAATCTCCGGGTCGACGCGCTCGAGCTCGAAACGGACTTCGTAGGCCGCTCCGCCGCGACACTCGAGCCGATCTGACCGCTCGCCGAGCAACCGATACGACAAGAGACGCCGCTTCTCCGGCAAGGGGTGATGGGCGCTCGTGGCGACTTCCGTGAGCGTGAGTCCCTGGCAGCGCCAGGTGACGACGTGGCCGGCACTGGTGATTTGCACCTGGGCCTCGTAGTCGCCGCGCGAAACCGTACGCGTGTTGTGCACCTCGAAGAGTTCCGGGTGCAACGGCCTTCCGTACAGCTGGAAGACAAGCTCGGCGACTTTGGGACGAACGCTTAACACAACAACGGACGGCGCCAGAGGGCAAAGGAGTACTACGTCGATGGGCGAGGGACCTCGCCGACAGCCCCATTATACGCGGCGGTCCGGATGGCGACAAAGACGTTTGACGACGCGCGAAGCGAGGCGGAAGATGGCCTCATTTCTGACTTGACAAGACCCGCGTCAGTAGTTCCGAAGTTTGTCGCGCGGCTGCTAGCAAATTCAACGCCGCCAGATGCGCGTCGCTGGAGTGCGACGACTTCTTGAAGCGCCGCACCTCGATTACGAAGCGGGCATGCCCACGAACACGTCGTAGAGCGCGTGGGTACCGGCCGCAATGCCGAAGCCACGTGTGACAAACAGCACGGCAAAGAACCCGCCGGCCACCGTGCGAAAGACAAACGTGTAGGTCTCCAAGGGCTCGCCATGCGGCCCGACGTAGTGCGCCGCAGCGAAGATCAAGCTCGTGCTGAGAACTCCCACGGCAAGCTGCACCTGGCGTGTCGCACCGAGCAGCGCGACGAGGCTCACCACGAGCGAGAGCAGGACCAGGCGAAACAGCAGCTCCTCGTAGATTCCGGCCCCGAAGAACCGCACGAGCGATGCGCAGAACCAGCGAAAGGCACCGCTGGGCTGGAGGTCACACGCCGGGGCGTACCCGGTGATCGACAGCAGCCGAACATGCAAGTGGGCAATCATGACCAGGACGGTCGCCAGGCAGGCCGATTCGACCGTCATGCCGTAGAGCACCGAGCCGGGCACACGCCACGGCCGTCGGATCGTGTGGTGCCAGGCGACGAGAATGCCGACCGTCACCAGCGGCAACATCAAGTAACCACCGAACCCCACGAGTTGCAGCAACTGCTGCATCCAGACGTCGGCACCGTTTCGCACGGCATCGGGACCGAGCCAAAGAATGCCACCTTCGTAGAGCAGCAAGAGCGGCAGAATAAAGAGCAGGCTCGCCAGGGGCTCTCGCGAGCGCTGCCAGTAATCGGAGGGCGCGGCGAGCGCGGCAGGCGCCGTATTCTCGAGCACCGACATCATGGCAACGAAACCTCTCGCGTTCTCTGTGGCGTCCGCTTCTCTGGGGCGCCCGCAACGTGCCGGGCAGGTCACGGCGGCGACTCCCTCAGAGTTACTTCGACGGATTGCGGCGCGCTGCTTGAGCGGCTCGTGCTAGCAGCCTCCACGCGGTAGACTTCACGCAAAGGTGGCTCGGCGCGGTGCCGCAAAGTTCGGGAGTAATATCGGCATGACCGCTACACTCGACGAAGTCTATGAGCGGCTGCTGCAGGCCTACGGTCCGCAAGGATGGTGGCCGGGCGAGTCGCCCTTCGAGGTGATGGTGGGGGCGGTATTGGTGCAAAACACCGCCTGGCAGAACGTCGAGAAGGCAATCGCGAACCTTCGCGACGACAACCTGCTCGACGTGATGCGGCTCTGGCAGCTGCCTCGCGAGCAGCTGGAGACGCTGATCAAGCCGGCCGGCTACTTTCGGCTCAAGGCCGCCCGCTTACGCAATCTGCTGGCCTACGTCGTCGAACGTCACGACGGCTCGCTCGATTCGGTCTTCGCGCTCTCGATGGAAGAACTTCGCAGCGACCTGCTCGAGATCAATGGGATCGGTCCCGAAACGGCCGACTCCATTCTGCTCTACGCGGCGGACAAACCGAGATTCGTTGTCGACGCCTACACGCAGCGGGTCCTGAAGCGACACGGCTGGATCGACCAGGAGGCCGATTACGGTACGACGCAGAGCCACTTCGAAACGCATCTCGAGCCCGATACGCAGCTGTACGGAGAGTACCACGCGCTGCTCGTGCGGGTCGGACATCACCACTGTCGAAAGACGCCGCGCTGCGAGGCGTGCCCACTGGCCGAGTGGCTTCCCGCCGATGGCATTCGACTTCCTGACTGAAGTTACCCCCGTGCCGACTGCTGGCCCCCGAAACCGGCAGTAGGTATAATTTGTACAGTACCTCATCGTCCAGCTCGCTTCAGGCGTTCTTGCAGCTGGGAGTCGCGGCTATGTCTCAGCGCTTCTCGAAGAGTCATCGGGCTCGTGGCCGCGGCACGGATCTGGCGCCGGCGAACCGCTTCGAGTCGCAATCCTTCGAGCGCGACAACGCGGACCTCGCCGCAGACGAGGTCGAGGACGCCGCATCAGCCGGCCCGGCCACGACATTCCTGCCCGATCGATCGCGTACGATCCTGGCAACCAACGACAGCCCCGACCTGCCCTTTCGCTACAGCATCAACCCCTATCGCGGTTGCGAGCATGGCTGTGCCTACTGCTAGTTTCAGCCGTGGCAGCCAAAAAGTGCTCCTGGCTGCTGAACGGAAATATGAGCGAATTGGCGAAGAATGGGTTCTCACCTCAGATACAATTGCGATACCAATTCAGAAATCAGCGATATGACAATTGGATTGTGCTTCCCTTCATAACGAGTGGTACGTGAGTGAAATTTGAAATGAACGAACAATCGCCCGAAAAAGTGTTGAGAGGATTCATTTCGTCCATGCATCGTTGGGAACTGGATGCATGGGCAAGAAGCCGAGCCGTACGGGATATGCCTGATCCGTCTTCTTATCAAGCTGAAGTGATGGAGAAGATGAAAGCGATTTTTGCGGAATTCTGCACCAGCAAGGAGCGGCCTTATGGGCGTCAAGGCTCATTTCAGAAGCCGCCAGAGTATGATCCGCACGCCGAAGAAGTCGTCGAAATCAATCATGTGTCGCCCCATAGGACGGAAATTACGACTCAGCGTAGTACGGGATTTTCTGAGAAACGGCGGTATGTCTTGCTCAAGGAGAACGGTCGATGGCGAATTGACAATGCAAAGGCAGTCAACGAAGACGGTACAACACGTCAGGCGACGCTATGAAACGTACATTCATTGCGAGGCCGAGATTAGTGGGTCACGAAGGAATGATTGGTATAGCGAATTGCTGATTTGGGAAACGTCGTAGAAATGGAATCCACGCTAAACGAACACTCTTTGGCTGCAAGTAATGCTATGCCCGCCCCGGTCACGAATTTCTCGGCATGAATGCCGGGATCGATTTCGAGAGCAAGATTCTGGTCAAGCACGACGCGGCCCGATTGTTGCGCGACGAGCTGTGTCGTCCGAATTGGCAGTGCGAGCCGATCTCGATTTCGGGCGTGACCGATTGTTATCAGCCGGCCGAGCGACGATTTCGGATTACCCGCTCTTTGCTCGAAGTCTTGCTCGAAGCCCGTCAGCCGTGTGGGATCGTCACCAAGAACGGGCTCGTGCTGCGGGACTTGGATCTTGTCGCAGAGATGGCCCGACGTCGGCTGATCCATGTCTTTTTGAGCGTAACGACACTCGATCGCGATCTGGCTCGCCGCCTGGAACCGAGAACCTCCACGCCCGAGGCACGACTCGCCGCCATCGCGCGACTCACCGAAGCAGGCGTCCCGGTCGGCGTGATGGTCGCCCCCCTGATCCCCGGTCTGAACGACGAGGAGATTCCGGCGATTCTCACGGCCGCGCGTGAAGCGGGTGCGGCGACGGCCAGCTACGTGATGCTGCGGTTGCCGCTGGCGGTGGAACCGATCTTTCGCGACTGGCTGGCCAAGACTCTGCCGCTGAAGCAAGAGCGCATTGAAGGCCTGATTCGCTCGACGCGGGCCGGCGAAATGAGCGACGACCGATTCGGTAGTCGCATGCGGGGGACGGGCGAGTATGCCGAGCAGATCGCCACGACGTTCCGCGTCTTCAAAGAGAGACTGGGGCTGGGCGCCTCCTTGCCCCCTTACGACCTAACGAGTTTTCGACCGCCGCGCGATGCGGCAGGTCAAAGGACACTCTTCTGATTGTGGAGCCACCACCCGATTCTGGGCGCCGTGGCAGGATGACGGCCTCGGACCGTTGAGGTTGAGCGGCGATCTTGGTTCAATGTCATCAGCACCTGAGGCGATGGCAACCACCGCTTCGACAAGGAATCACGTGTCACTCTTCGCCGCTTCCGAACAAGCCAACCGCGTCCGCGTTCAGCCGCTCGCCGCGCGCATGCGGCCACGCTCTTGGGAAGAGTTCGTCGGGCAGCGCCACTTCCTCGCGCCGGGCAAGTTGCTGTGGCGTCTCATCCAGGCGAATCAGCTCGGTTCCATCGTGCTCTACGGTCCCCCCGGCACCGGCAAGACGACGCTGGCCTACCTGCTGGCCGGAGTTACGGAAAGCCGCTTTCGGCAGGTCAGCGCGGTTACCAGCGGTGTGAAGGAGCTTCGCGAACTGCTGGAAGAAGCACGCGACCGGGTGGCAACCTCGGGTCAGCGGACGCTGCTCTTTGTCGACGAGATTCACCGCTTCAATCGTGCCCAGCAAGACGTTCTGTTGCCCGACGTCGAACATGGGGTCGTAATTCTGGTCGGTGCCACGACGCAGAATCCGTTCTTCTCGATCAATAGCGCCCTGATCAGCCGCTCGCGGGTCTTCGAGTTCAAACCGCTCGCGCAGGAAGACATCGTCTCGCTGCTGCGAACCGCGATTGCCGATGCGGAGCGGGGTTTCGGTGCCCTGCCGATCGACGCCGACGAAGACGCCCTCGAGTTGCTTGCCGACCTCTGCGACGGCGACGCACGACGTGCCCTGGGGGCACTGGAAATTGCGGTCCTTTCTTCCGCTCACGCGACGGAGGACGACGGGCAAGGTTCCGCGTCCCCCCAGCGGTCTTCCGACGCCGAGACGATTCACATTACCCGGGAGCTGGCTGCGGAATCGGTTCAGCGGAAGGCCATCGAGTACGACGTGACCGGCGACGCCCACTACGACGCCGCCAGTGCCCTGATCAAGAGCATCCGCGGCAGCGACCCCGATGCGGGACTCTATTGGCTGGCTCGCATGCTCGAAGGTGGCGAGGAGGTGCGGTTCCTGACGCGGCGCCTGGTGATTCTGGCCAGCGAAGATATCGGCAACGCCGACCCTCACGCCCTGCCCCTGGCCGTGGCGACGATGCAAGCCTGCGAATTCGTCGGACTCCCCGAGTGTCAGCTGACGCTCGCCCAGTGCGTCACGTACCTGGCATGCGCGCCGAAGTCGAACGCCTCGACCGTGGCAATCGGGGCGGCACTTCGCGACGTTCGCGAGGGCCGCCTGCTGCCCGTGCCCGTTCACCTGCGAGACGGCCATTACGCGGGCGCAAAACAGCTCGGGCATGGCGTCGGTTACGAGTATGCCCACAATGCGGAATCGGGCGTGGCCGCCCAGGACTATCTGGGCGTCGAGCGAGAGTATTATCAGCCGGTCGACCGCGGCTTCGAGCAAGAGCTCTCTCAGCGGCTCTCAGCAATTCGCGAGAAGTTGCGTGAGGCCAAGGCGGCTGCCGAGTCGTCGGACCCTGCTTCCTAGGCGCCCCGCTGGTCGAATCGGGACAACTCGTGCTAGGCTGCATTACCCAGCTGCCACGATCGATTCCTTATCTGGCACGAATGCCCAGCCGCCACGAATAACGGATGAGTCCGCTTGGAACCGATGCCCCTCCCGCAATCCGAGTCACCACCGGTCCGACTGACCGGCCAACGAGTTGCCCTTGTCGGCAAACTGTCGAGCATGAGCAAGCGCGATGCTCAGCAATTGCTGCGGCAGCATGGCGCGACGGTCCTCGAATGCCCGGACGGCTCGGCGACGTTGATTGTTGTTGGTGACGAAGCCGTGTCGCTCCAGGCGACCAGCGCCGGCGAGCCGTGGCTCGACGAGGCGATTCGTGCCGCGGCGGACGCGGGTCGACTGGAGATTATCAATGAGCCGGTGCTATGGCAGCGTCTAGGTATGTGTGAGGAGGACGACACCCCGGGCGTGCAGCGGCTCTATACGACGGCCATGCTGGCGAGTCTGTTGAACGTCTCGACCGCGGTGATTCGGCGCTGGCAGCGGCGCGGACTGATTACGCCCGTCCGCGAGGTGCGCCGACTGGCCTACTTCGATTTTCAAGAGGTGGCCAACGCGCGCTCGATCGCGCAGCTGCTAGCCCAGGGCATGCGACCCGAGACGCTGCAGCGCAAGCTCGCGGAGCTGGCCCGTTTCCTGCCCGACGCGCAGCGACGACTGGCGCAGCTCTCGGTGATCGTGGAGGGTAAACGGCTTCTGCTTCGCCAGGGAGACGGTCTGCTGGATCAGGGAGGTCAGCTCCACTTCGATTTCGATGCGGAAGAGGCACGGCACGAACAACCCGATGCGATCGTGACCGCCTCGCTGCCGTTGGTCGCCCCCGCGCCGGCGGACGAGCAGGCGGTCGTCACCGAGTGGGAGGCCACGCCGCAAGAGTTGGTCCGCGCCGCGGCCAAGTACGAAGATGAAGACGAGTGCGATCTGGCCGCGGCCAGTTACCGCATGGCCCTGGTGGTCGGAGGGCCGAGTGCCGAGATCAACTTCCGTCTCGCGGAATTGCTCTACCGAGCCGGGGATCTGGGAGCCGCCCGCGAACGCTATTACATGGCCATCGAGCTGGACGAAGACTTCGTCGAAGCCCGGGCCAACTTGGGCTGCTTGCTAGCGGAGCTAGGTTGCGTCGACCTGGCCGTCGCCGCCTTCGAAGGGGCCCTGGCCTACCACGCGGACTACGCGGACGCCCACTATCACCTGGCGAAGGCCCTCGACGACTTGCAAGATGGCGAACAAGCCGAGCACCACTGGCGCACCTTCTTGACGCTAGCTCCCGACAGTCCCTGGGCGTCGGAGGCCAAGGCGCGACTCTCGATGGACGCGGCGGACTAAGCGGTTGCCACCGGCAGATCGGCAGATCGCGAATCGGCAAGCTGCTCTGGCCTGATCGGACGGCTCTCGGTACAGTTCGCCGCCCCGTCACCAGGTCGACTTGGGGATTCTCGAGCCCAGGAGTGTCGCGTCATGTCCCAGCGCATCTTGCCCAAGCGCATCTTGCCCAAGCGCATCTTGCCCAAGCGCATCCTAATTGTCGCCGTGCTGGTCGCCGAGCTCGTCTCGGTCAGTGCCACCTTTGCCGCGGTGCCGGCCGACGGGAATGGTCTCGAGCAACGATATGGCATGCTCGTCAGTGAAGACATCTACCCGCAGGCGACCCCGCGGGAGACGATTCGCTCGATAATTGACGCCGTCGAGAACGCGAACGCCCGCTACGTGCTCGCGCATCTCGTTTCTCCGCGCCATGTCGACAAACGATTGGGCGGCGACCAACGGGCCTTCGAAAAGCTCGTCTCAGGCATCAGCCCCAGCAAGAGCCGGCAATTGACCGCCCGGCTGGAGAAGCACATTGCTCGGGGACAGTGGCGCATCTCGAGTCGCATCGCCTCGTCCGAGGTCGACGGGGCCCCGCGGATCACGCTGGAGCGCGTCGGCAAACGGTGGTTCATGCACAACGTGCCGCTGGCAGACGAGCGGCTCGCCGCCAAACGCTAGAGCGCTTTTCATTCCCCTGTCGCGTCTCGGCGGGGTGCGTCTGCTTCTCTACGCCTCGGCAAACGGCCCGAGTTCAGGCTGTTCGGTGTCGAGGTAGTCGGTCGCCGCCATGCCGATGGAGATCGATCGATCGCCCGCGTTGAAGTTGATGGAGTCCTGCGCGGCGAGTCGTTCATCGCAGAGGGTGGTCAGGCCAAACAGGCTACCGAAGGGCGGAATCGACCCGGTCAGCAGACCGGTCATCTCCAGCACTTCGTCGGCCGAGGCGAAGCGGAGCTTCTTCCAACCCTTGAGTTTGCGCAGCGACTTGCTCGCCAAACGCAGATCGGCCGGCATCACGACCATCAGGTAGTCGTCGTCCGCCTTGCAAATCAAGGCCTTCGCGCCGCTCGCCAGCGACGTGCCGCGAACCTGAGCCGCCTCCTCGCTGGTCAGCACGGGGGCGTGGCAAAGCACCTGGTAGGCAACGGACCGCGCGTCGAGCAAACCGCAGATTCGCTCAAATACCGACGCGGACTCCACAAAGCTCTCCCCAAATGTCTCGGGCGCCGTCGTAAGGCCTTGCAGTGACAGCAATTGGGTCGTCGAAGCTGCCCCGCGGTGGGGCCGCTCGCGAGACGACGCCTGCGGACTTTCGCTCAGCCTGTGACCCACGACCACCGAGCGGCAACTGACTTTCTGCAGGCCGCCCGAGTTCGCGGGCGCCGGGGCTGCCTCACTATATCGCCCGGGCGGTTTGCAAAACAGGAACCTCCGCGTATCCTGCTGGTTTGAGACTGCTGCCAAGGCTGGATCTCGCGCGAGGTGGATCAGCAATTGACGCTTCCCTAACTTTGCCGGCGACGATGGCACGGATCGCCAACCGGTAAGTCAGTGCCGTCGAGGCAGGCGCTGGGCGAGATATCCAAAATGGAGCCTTTCCTCTTCTACTACAAGAAAATACACCCGATGAACTGGGTGTATTTGTCGTCGTTGCTGACGATTGCGCTGTACTTCAAGTTCAATCGCCTGTGGAGCCTGCGCAATCTCGACCTGGTCTGCCTCCTGCTCTTCGCACCCGGATTGGTGTTCTACGAGTACGGACGGAACTTTCCCGAGAGCTCGGCCACGTATACCGGGTTCATCTGGTTATTCGCCGTCGGGGCCATCTTTCTGGTTCGCCTTCTCATCGACTCGCTGATGGTGCGTCGACCGTTGCTCGACCCGAACATGTCGTTCGGCGGGATGACCTTTCTGGGCGGCGCCCTGTTGCTCTTCTTGATGACGAATGTCGCCAACAGCACGCTCGAGGAGATCAATCCGCCGCTGGACGTCCATCCGACAGGCGTTTCGACGTCCGGAACCGAACCACCCTTGGCCGGCATCGAACGATTTGGACCGCGCTATCCGCTACTGGACTTGCTGCCCGCGATTCCCACGCAAAAGTTCTTCGAGCTGAGTTCCAGCAGCCGTCGCGACTACGAGCTTGCCCGCTCCGATCGCAAGCGGGAGTACGCGGCCAAGGCGATCGTTATTCTCTCGCACCTGGCCGTCGTGACAGGGCTGATCTTCATCGGCTATCGCCACTTCGACAATGCCCGCACCGGCATGGCGGCGGCCGTGCTCTATCTGCTGATTCCGTACACCGCGGCGATGACGGGATTTGCCGACCACGTCTTGCCGGCGGCGCTTCTCGTGTGGGCCATTGCCA
Source organism: Planctomycetota bacterium (assembly GCA_003389215.1). Lineage (GTDB taxonomy): Bacteria > Planctomycetota > Planctomycetia > Pirellulales > UBA7805 > MB-PLM-2. The sequence continues at coordinate 46,440 of QQVP01000074.1, forward strand.
GCTATCGACGACCCATGATCGCGGGTCTCTTTATGGGCCTTGCGATCGGGGTGATTTACTATCCGGTCTTTCTGCTGCCACTTTGGATCAGCTTCTACTGGCAACGAGGACTCTCTCGATTTTGTATCGGCGTCGTGGTCACGGTCGCCATCTTGGCCGGCGTGCTGGTGGTGGCGTACTACGACGACGTCGATTTTCTGCTGGCGGGCCTGCAGCAGATGTTCGGCCTGGTCGAGCCGGAAATGGAAAACGTCGAGGGCTTCTGGGCCATGGACCGCATCGCGCCGATCTGGCGAGTGCCGGTGATGGCCTTGATCATCATTCTGGGCGCCAGCTTTGCCCTGTGGCCGGCTCAGAAGAACCTGGGCACGCTGATGAGCTGCACCGCGGCCATGATGTTAGGAATGCAATTCTGGCATGCCCACAACGGCGGCCTGTACATGGCCTGGTACATGCCCATGCTGCTGCTGACGATGTTCCGGCCCAATTTGGAAGATCGCGTGGCGCTATCGGTCCTGTCGTCGAAACGTGATCGCCAGCGATCGCCCGGGGGCGACGCCTCGGCCGAGAAGGCCGCTTGAACCGGTAACGTGACGGGCGCGATGGGACCCTCGGCAACGCCCGTTCGAGACAATCCGCTCAGACGTCTTGCGGCGTAATGCCGAGGTCGAGAATGCTGCAGGCGACGATCGGATCGAGCCCCAGCTCTTGCGCCGCCGCGACGACTTCGTCACTCTCGCTCCCGGGGTTGAGCCAGAATTCGCGACATCCCTTGGCGGCGACTTCCGACAGCAACCCGAGCGTCACCTGCGGCGGCAGATAGACGCTGATGCGATCGAGCTCGTCGACCGGCACGGCCGCCAGGTTCGGGTACACCGGACACCCTTCGATCTCGCCTCCCTTGGGGTTTACGGGAAAGACCTCGTACCCCTGTTTCAGATGGGCCCGAACTGCCTTGTTTCCAAACTTGGCGGGGTCGGAGCTGGCGCCAAGGATGGCGACCGTTTGCATGGAGGGCATATCAGTCTCTGCGTGGGTTCAGCCGGGGGCCCCGCTTCCTGCTCTTCTCGCGTGCGTACCAGGCCTGCCAGGCATTGACGCTGAAACCGAAGTCCTCGCCCGTCAGCTCGCGCAGCGCGTCGAGTACGGCCCCATTCGTAAATTCCTTCTTTATGTACTTGGGCTGTCCGGTGCCGAATCCGGTTCCGCCGGAACCGTTGCTCGATCGTCCGAATGTGGTCGTCGTCGAGCCGGCCGGACCGCCACCGAGCTTGATTCGGTGCACCGTAATCAGGCGATCGATCAAGGCGGGAATCGCGGCCGCGTTCCCCAGATACTTGAGTCCGATCGCGGCCCGATTGATCTCCGTGTTGGTCGATTGGCCGGAGGCCAGCACTGCCAGATACATTTCAAAGGCGGGCTCCGGCTTGTTGGTATCGATCAAGTCGAAGCAGTACTCGCGAAAATCGCGGTCCTCATCCTCGATCGAGTAGTCGACCACCGCGCGAATCGCGTCTGTGGTCGCCAGATTCGTGAGGGCCTTGGCGTAGATCTTGCGAATCGCAAGTTCGTCTTCCCCCTCGAGGCGACGCACCAGGGCGTCGACCGCCAGGGGGTCCTCGATCGCCAGGATGTTCGTTCGCGCCTGTTGAGCACGGTGATCATCGAGCCAGCTCGCCCACATGCCGACCGTCTTGTACCAGGCCTTTCGTTGACGCTCTGTCTCTCTGCGTTGTTCGTCAAGCTTGATGTCTTCGGGGAACCTCCAGCGACCCTTGTACTTGACCTTGCCTTTGGCGCGCTCGATTTCCTCTTCGGTCTTCCAAGCACCCTGGTCAAATTTGTATCCGAGTTGCCGCCGCGCGCCGGCGTGATCGGGATCGAGCTGAATCACGCGTCGCAGATGGAATTCGCGCTGGGCACGAAGTCGATTCTGGCGACACCACTGGGCCATTTCCCAGTGGGCTTCGACGGTGTCCTCCAACTCTCCGCGACGCTGCTCGTACTTCTCGACCAACGGCCTTTGGCGCTCGACGCGAGCCACCTGATCGGCGTCGACCTCCAGCTCACCGCCGGAATAGAGGCGAATCGTAAAGCGCTCGGGCGAGGCCTCGTCGGCGTTGACCACCTCGCCGCGGACTTCGCCGCCCGACTTCAAAATGACAATGTCGGCCTGGGCGTTCTCGGTCGCCCCGAACAATGCGCATGCCGCCAGAAGTGCCAGACCAAGAACGTACTTCATAATCGCTGCCCTCTACGCATCGAATGGCGGCCCGACGTGGCGACGTCAGCTGCGGAACGTCGCTCCCGATCCAACTCGAGCCGAGCCTCAAGCCCTTTCCATTATATCGCGCTACTACAGCTATCATACTCTGGGGGCCTTCCGGCAACGAAAACCGGCACATTCCGGGGCGAATTCGCGGACTCCTGTCCCCCCGGGGCAAGGGGCGGCGCGGCGAAGGCGCGCCGCTTCAATCGTTCCTCGCCGCATCGGCCCATCGTGAGCTAGCACGCCGAGCGCTCCCGTCCGGGTGGGCGAATTGCCCTGGCCCCGTCCGCACGTCGTTGCTAACGTACCGCCTCACCATGTGTTCGTGCCTGCGCTCGCCACGCGGGGGAGGCGAAACCGACGCCGTCAGTATCTGTCCCAAGGAGGGGATCCGTGCGAAAGTTCTCGGCACTCATTCTGGCCGTTCTCGGCGCCCTCGGCTTCTACTTCTTCAAGCACTACGAGATTCGGGGTCTCGAAGACCTCCTGGTCGTCGCGCGGGCCTCCGACAACTCGGGCAGCCTGTCTGCCGGACCGTCTGGCAACGCCGCGACGTGGAATCCCACGGTCGACAACGAGACGATCCGCATCGCCTCGTTCAATATCCAGGTGTTCGGTGTCAGCAAGGCCCGCGACGCCCGCGTGATGGACATTCTGGCGCAGGTCGTGCGGAAGTTCGATATCGTGGCCATCCAGGAAATCCGGGCGAAAGATCAAACGATCATTCCGCGCTTCGTCGAGCAGGTGAACGCCACCGGCGCCCGTTATGCGCACGTGCTCGGTCCGCGGCTGGGTCGCACCAGCAGCAAAGAGCAATACGCCTTCGTCTTCAATACGCAAACGATTGAAGTCGACCACAGCGCGACGTACACGATTTCCGACCCGAGTGACCGGCTGCACCGCGAGCCCCTGATCTCGCTGTTTCGTGCCCGGACACCCGCCGGCGGTAACCCCTTTACCTTTCAACTGGTCAACATCCATACCGACCCGGACGAGGTCAAGACGGAGGTGGAGGCGCTGGCCGACGTGTATCGCGCTGTCGTTTCCGATGGCACGAACGAACGGGACGTGATCATCCTCGGCGATCTGAACGCTTCGGAACACCAACTTGGCTCGCTGGGCGCCATTTCCGGCATGACCTGTGCGATCTTGGGTCAGACGACCAATACGCGACGCACCAAGTCGTACGACAATCTCGTGTTTCATGCTCAAGAGACGAATGAGTACACGGGCCGTAACGGGGTCCTCGATCTCCTGCGCGAATTCAACCTTACCGAAAAGCAGGCCTTGGCCGTATCGGACCACCTGCCGGTGTGGGCGGAGTTCAGCATCTACGAAGGCGCCGGCACGCAGCGCGTCGCCACTCGCTTCAACGAAAGCGTCGGTCAGTAGCGACGCGCGTGTCACCTTCGCGCGTCCCTTCGGTTCGATACCGTCCGCGATGTCGCGCGTCGTATCTCGCCGGACACGGGCGGGCTGTCACATTCGAAGTTTGACTTTTCGTCACCTTCGTGCGAGGATACGCCTCCCGCTCGCGGCAACCACGTTGAACGCGAGTCGTAGACAATCCACGAAACCGTGACGCGGTATCCCCAGAGCTTCCTGACCTCGGTCGCTTGAACGAGGGTCGCGGAAGTATCCGCCAGAGCCCGTCATTTCGCCACGCGTTGGCGAGATGACGGGTTTTTTTGTCGCCATGTGCGGCCGCGCGGAAGGGAAACCGAGTGCCGTCGAGCGCGCCCCGTATGATCGCCGTACCCTTTGCCAATGCCAAGCACCACATCGCCGACGGGGATCTCCTGCTTTGGCGACGGCGCAGTCTGATCTCGATCGCCGGCCGCGGTCGACACAGCCACGCCGCCAAGGCGGCCTGGTGGGGTGACGATTTGTTCTGCCTGGAGATACGCGAGTTTCACGGGGGCCGCGCCGTCACACTCGCCAGCCAGGTTGAACGGCATCCCGGACGGATCGACGTCTTCGAGGTCAATCCCGACCGCCGGTGGCCCGCTTACGATCGGCAAGGCGCCACCCGCGCCATGCGCCGCAAGGCGGGAAAACAATATGGCTATCGAGGAGTCGCGGCGGCGGCCTTGCTTCACCTGCCTTTCGTTCGCTGCTTCGTCAAGCCAAGCCTGAGTGACGTCGAAGACAACTCGCTACCCGAGTTCTGCTCGCAGGCCTGTGCCTCGGCCGACCGACGCGGTGGCGGCGTCGATCCGGTGCCGAATCTGAACGATCGCCTGACCGAACCGGCCGACCTGGCGCGAAGTCCTTTCTATCGCTATCGCTTCACCCTCTTTCCTTCGTGATGATCCATTCCTTCGTGACGATCGGACCCTGGTAACGATGTCCATCGACAAACGGTCGAAACTCGTGGCGCGCGGTAACCGGGTCCGCCTGTCGGTCCTGCTGCTGGTCGCGCTGCTACTTGCCCGCGACGGGCGAGCCAATCCGTGCGTGGACGGTCGCTGCCCGGTGCCGACTCGGCCGCAAGGAAGTCGCGTCGCCGCGGAGCCCGCGCCCCAGTTGCGAACGGCAACCTGCCGCATCCTTCACGAGACAGGCCGCGGTCGCAGCTGGGGATCGGGCTCGGTGGTCCAGATCGACGCTTCCGAGTGCCTCGTGCTCACCTGTGCTCATCTGTTTCGCGACGGCGCCGGCACGACGCGACTCTGGTTTGCCGACGGAACGGAGCACACCGCCCAGCTGCTGGCCCGCGACGTGGGCGCGGACCTGGCCGCACTGCGGGTCGACGCCGATCTGACAAGCCGCGCACGACGTCTGGGTTCGACCGATCCGTCGGCGGGTCAGCTTCTTTACGGATGCGGGTTCGGGCGGCACGGCTCGCTGCGGTGTCAGGCGATCGCCGCGATTGGATATGCGCGCACGGCTCATGCCACCACGGCCGACACCTTGCTGGTCGGCGGCGCGTCGCGCCAGGGCGACAGCGGTGGCGGTGTGTTCGACGTCGAGGGGCGACTTGTCGCGGTGATCTGGGGGACCGATGAACGACGCACGATGGCGACGACGTTGCGGCGCATTCGACGTTTCTTGCGGTCGATCTTGCCGCTGCGGCGACGTCAGCCGCGGACCGCTCCGTCACCGCCTGCCGACGCATTGCCAGATCCTGCACTCGAGCGTCCTAATGCGGCGCAGCGCGGCACGAACCGGCAGATACTCGCGCTCGCCGATCAACTGGAGCAACTGCGCCGCCAGATCTCGGCCGGCACGCAACACGCGCAGGGCGCACAACGCAGTTCGACCGCGCGCCTCGACCGCCTGGCAGCGGCGCTTGCCGCGATTCAGGAACGTCTGGCCACTGGCGAGCGACTCGCCAAGGGCGCGGCGGCGGCGACCGTCGTGCGACCCACCGAGTGGCTCGTGCCGCTGATTTGCGGAGCGCTCGGCATCAGCGTCCCGCCGACGGCCGCGCTGCTGGCCCTTCGCGTGGCTCGTTGCTGGTTACGACGGCGACTGCGCAAACGTAATCGTCGTCGCCGGTCGGTTGACGACGTTGTAAATCGGCGACCGAAACCAAACGCTGCTGCGGCCGCGGCCGCACCGCGATGGAATGACGACTATGCCGAGCAGCTCCACTCCGTGATGGAATACTCGGGCGGTCGTACCGCCGCGCAAGACGCCACGCTGGGACGGGAATACGACCGCGAGCTGCGCCAGGCGGCGGCCGCCAGCGGTCATGGGGAGGTCGTCGACTTCGCCAACAAGGTGCTCGACCGCGTTGCCCGCCGGTTCGGCCGCATTCACGCCGACAATCCCGTTCCTTCGACGCCCGTTTCCGACTCGGCCTAGCCGGCCACTTGCTGCTGGCCACGCCGACGCGCCAACCAAACCCAAACCTTCGCAAATTGGAGCGACATCATGCCCGGAGTTGATACCTTTGCCGACGCGATCACCCGCTTTCGCAATCGCAGCGTCCATACCTATGTGGGCCACCTGCTGACGTTTCGCGGGCAGATTCTGCAGGACGGAGAGTTCGGAGTCCAAAGTGGCTGGGACACGGCCACGAACACCTTCATGCTCGAGTGGCTCGTGTCGCTCGACTTTCTGCGTCGCAAGATCACGCACAACCCGCAGGGAGTCGACCTGAAGACGCTCGAGGCGCGGGCCAAGGACCTGGGCGTCAACATTCTCGACAACGTGACCAGGCTGTCCACCGCGCCGGAAGGCGACGAGGTCGCGCGGCCGAGCGGTCGCGAGTTCGACTTGCCGTATAAGCTCGACGGCAGCGATCCGAATATTCCCACGCTCGGCTCGATCGACTTGCGGAACGTCGACGCGCGGATGTTCGTCACCGCGCTCGATCAACACATTACCGAAGCGACACGGCTCGACTCGCGATACGCGACGTACCGCATCACGCCGCGTGAATCGCTGATGCTGTACGGCTCGCTGGCCGAGCTGGTCGACATGTGCGTCAGCTTCGGCGGTGACGAAAACCGCTTGCCGATTCCGCACGGCGTACGTCCGGCCGAGGAACCGCGTGGCCCGACGGCCTCGCCCAACCGTGAGACCGGCTCGTCGACGAGCTAGTCGTGCCGCCGAGCGAGCACGTTCGAGCGACAACCTATTGAGCCCTGCGCAGCCAATGAACCAGGCCGACCAGCGGGAGGCCGGCATTTCCGCCGTCACCGCCGCCGCGAAGGGCTCATTAACAACGCAGCCATCAATAAGGCCACCTTATGAACGATGTCGTCACCCTGGTCGAACGCCTGGGCGTCCCCGCGGCCTTCTCGTTGGCCGTCGTTTGGATGCTCTGGCGGGCCGGCCGAGCGGTGGGCGGGCTGTTGTTGACCCGCGCCGCTGCCTGGTTCGACTCGCAGATTGCCCTGGAACGTTCCCTGATCGAGCGGAACCGCGTCGAGGAACTCTCGCACGAGCGGCTGCAGACCGGTGTGGACAGTATCCGCTGCGCGGGCGTGGAGTTTTGCGAATTGGCCCTGGCGAGCAACGCCTGCGAGCAGCTCGGCGTCGAACCAGCTGACATTGAGAGAATACGCGACCGATTGATTGACAACTCCGCGGTCCTTTCCTCGCTCTCCGGACGCGGCCCGCACGCCTCGTCCTGATCCTCATCCCGTCCGACTCGCGCCGTTTGGAAAGGAACGCTTTCGTGACCAAGATCCGCGACCGCATCGTCGAGTTCCGTCGCGTGCCGGCAAGCTTGCTCGTACGCAACGAACGCAACTGGCGGACGCATCCGGAGCACCAACGTGCCGCGATGAAGTCGGTTCTGCGAGACATCGGCTACGCCGACGCCCTGCTCGCCCGACGTCTGGCGGACGGACGGCTCGAACTGATCGACGGTCATCTGCGAGCGGAGGTCACGCCGGACGAGGAAGTTCCCGTGCTGATCGTCGACGTCAACGACGAAGAGGCGCGACTCTTGTTGGCGGTTCACGACACGCTGCCGCAACTGGCGGGCAGCGACGACGAAAAACTGACGGAGCTGCTCCGCGACGTTGAAACGGCCGACGAGGCGATCAGCAAGCTCTTTGAAACGGTCGCCGGCGAGTCGACGACCGCGCTTTCCCTACGTCTGGGCGACGGCGGCGGCGAGAAGCTGAAGATCGAGCCGATGTACCACGTCGTTGTCGAGTGCGAGGACGAGGCGGATCAGCAAGCCGTCTACGAACTGATGCACGAGTCGGGTCGCCACTGCCGCGTCCTCACGCTCTAGCCCCACAACGAAGCGCCCTTCACTCCACGCGATCCGAGTCCCCAACCCAACTTTGCCATGCCAGCCGTCCAGGCCCAAGTCGAGTGTCCCGTGTTCCAATCGTTCCGCGTTGAGCAGGTGAGCGGGATGTTCGACGTACCGATCGAGTCGCGCGCCAAGGAGCGCTTCACCGCCAACGTCCCCTCGCCCGACGAGCCGTGGCAGATTGGATTGATCGTCGGTCCGTCGGGCAGCGGCAAGAGCACGATCGCACGACGAGCCTTTGGGGCGTCGGTGTACGAACGGGCCACCTGGCCCCGCGATCGTGCCGTGATCGACGGCTTCGGCAACGCACCGACCAAACAGATAACGCGGCTGCTCACGGCGGTTGGTTTCAGCTCGCCACCTTCCTGGATCAAACCGTACCACGTGCTCAGCGGCGGCGAGCGGTTTCGCTGCGACCTGGCTCGGGCGTTGTCCCTGGGAAGTGGCAACGCGGTTCGCGCTGCCGCTGACGAAACCAAGGCGTCCGATTCCGAGTCGCCAGCTGCCGCAGCCCCGCTCGTCGTGTTCGACGAATTTACCGGGGTGGTCGATCGCACCGTCGCCAAGATCGGATCGGCCGCGGTGGCGGGTGCCATTCGCCGCGGCCACGTGCGGTGCCGTTTTGTGGCGGTGACCTGCCACGACGACGTGCTGCGGTGGCTGGCGCCCGACTGGGTCGTGGACATGGCCACCGGCGAGCTGTCCTGGAGGTGTCTTCGGCGACCGAAAATCGAACTCGATATCCATCGTTGCCGACCTGGTATCTGGCCCATGTTTGCGCGTCATCACTATCTGAGTGGTCAACTCTGCCGGCCGGCCCGCTGTTACCTGGCGCTCTGGCAGCAGCGTCCCGTGGCCTTTGCCGCGACCGTTCCCCTCATTGGTCGTCGCGGACATCGTCGGATTACCCGACTCGTCACCCTTCCCGATTTCCAAGGAGTGGGCATTGGAACCCGGTTGGCCGAAGCGGTCGCGCAGATTCACCGCGACGAAGGTCACCGCTTGAACATCACGGCCAGCCACCCGGCGCTGATCGCCCACTGTCAACGATCGGCCTCGTGGCGCGTTGTCCAGGTGAGAAAGTCGGGTTCGCGCGGAAATCGTCTTGGCACATCGCACTATTGTGGATCGCCGCGGCGGGCGGTTGTTTCCTTCGAATATGTGGGTCGTGCATGACGGAACAGCGCGAGGGCGCTCTCGTGCGCCAGGAGGAAGAACGTTGCCATCTCGACGCAACCATCAAGGACGAACTCTGCGCCCTGATGCAGCTCGGATTTCGCCGCCGCGTCGCCGCCGTCTACGCTGGCACGACGGACCACAAGGTCTTTGCCGAGATGGAGCGCGATGCCGAGTTCCGCGGGCGCGTCCGATTGGCGGCACGAAGCGCCGAGGCACGGCTGCTCAAGGCGATCGTGGCCGCGGCGGAAAAGCACTGGCAGGCGGCCGCCTGGGCGCTCGAACGAATGCACCCGGAACGCTACTTGAAGACCGCTCCGGCGGCGGTCACGCCCGAGCAGCTCGAATACACCTTGAATCAGTTCGTGGAGATTGTCTTCGAACAGGTGCCCGAGCCGGCGCGTCGCGAGGCAATTCAAGCCCGTTTAGCCCAACTTGTCGACGAGCAACTGCCGACCGCTGGCGAGGTGTCGCGGTCGTGACGATCCCTGGCGAGTTTGGCGGTTTGCTCGACCTGCCGCGGCCGTGCGCGTACGGAATTGAGTACCTGTTCGCGAAGTGTGTTCGGCGTGCTATCGCAGCCTCGATGACGGACAACGATCAAGAACTTTCCACACGCGCGTGGGGCCGCCAGTTTCTGCCGAGTCATCTCGCAAAACCGGCGTCGTCGATGCACCGCTGGCTCGACGAGCAACTTGCCCTTTGCGACCGCCAGCGCGGCGTGCGGATCAACGTGATCGGACCGCGGGGCAGTGCCAAGAGCACGATCGCCACCCTGGTCTACGTTCTGCGAGTCGCCCTGGAGGGCCGCGAGCCCTATATCTGGATCGTCTCCGATACGCAGCATCAGGCGAGGCGACATCTGGAAAACCTCCGCGTCGAGCTCGTCGACAACGGGCGGCTCCGCGAGGCCTATCCCGACTCCGCCGGCAAGGGACCGGTATGGCGCCAGAGCGCGATCGTGCTGCGCAATGGCGTGACGATCGAGGGCTTCGGCACCGGGCAGCGAATTCGCGGCTATCGCCGCCGCGACGCACGGCCCACCTTGATTGTCGGCGACGACCTGCAAAACGACCAGCACATGGACTCGGCCCTCCAGCGGGAACATTCGAGCCGCTGGTTCCACGGCAGCCTGCTCAAGGCCGGCACGGATCGGACCAACATTCTCAATCTGGCAACCGCGCTCCACCACGCCGCGCTCGCGATCGAACTGGAGCAGACTCCCGGTTGGATCTCGCGGCGGTTTCAGTCGATTGTCGCCTGGCCGGAGCGCGACGACCTGTGGGAGCAGTGGGAGGCGATTTACCGGAACGTCGATGATCCGACAAGCAGCCAGCAGGCCGAGGAGTTCTACCGCGCCCATCGCGAAGAGATGTTACGCGGCTCGGAGGTGTTGTGGCCGGAGCAAGAGGATCTTTACGCCCTGATGCGGATGCGTGTGGAAAGTGGACACAACGTCTTCGCCCGGGAAAAGCAGAGCACACCGATCGCGGCCGGCACCTATGAATGGCCCGAGGAGTACTTTGCCGACCATATTTGGTTCGACGCCTGGCCGGTCGACCTCCGCGTGCGGACGATGGCGCTCGATCCGAGCGTCGGGCAGAGTGGTTCACGCGGCGACTATTCGGCGTTCGTCATGTTGGGTGTCGATGCGGGCGGCATCGTCTACGTCGAGGCGGAGCTGGCTCGACGTTCGACCGCCAGCACCGTGGCCACGGGCGTGGAGCTTTATCGGCAGTTCGGGCCCGACCGCTTCGGCATCGAGGCGAACCAGTTTCAGGAGCTCTTTGCCCCGCAGTTCGCCGCCGAGTTCGCCCGCCGCGGCATGCTCGCCGCCCGCACCTGGCTGTTGCGGAACACGACCAGCAAAGACGTGCGAATTCGCCGACTCGGTCCCCTGCTCTCGGCGCACCGGCTGCGTTTTCGCAGCCGTTCGGCGTCAACGCAGCGACTCGTCGATCAGCTCCGCCACTTTCCGCTGGCCGACCATGACGACGGTCCCGACGCCTTGGAAATGGCCGTTCGGCTGGCAACTCAAGTAACCAACAAGATCGACGACGGACTCGGCGAGCGGCTGCTCGTCGATTGACGCACGCGTGTGTCGGATCCACGTCGAGCGAAGTACCTACTCATTCAAACCATGACACGAAAGGAACGACACGATGATCGAATCGCGCGGCACCGAACGGGGAATTCTGGAACAGCTGCACACCCGACTTCGCGAGAGCTACGAAGAGTTGTTCGCCAACTACGTCGACCCGCAGGAACCGCTATTCGACGACGGCGAGAAGTGGCAGCCTCTGCTGGGCACCGCTGACGACGTCGCGGCGGCCCACGCGACCTATTCCACAGAAGAGCAGCTCCAGGCGATTCAGGCCGAAGCCCGACGTTTGGCCACCACCAACGAGTTCGCCATCAACGGACACGAGAACCGGATCAGCTATCTCGTGGGCAGCGGACATCGCTATCGTGTTGTTGCCCGTGACGAGGCGGACTCGTCGACGGAGTTCATCGCGCAGGCCCAGTCGGTTCTCGACCGTTTCTTGGACGAGAACGCCTGGGTTGCCCGGCAGCAGGAAATCGTGCGGCGACGCGATCGCGACGGCGAGGTGTTTCTGCGGCTGTTCACCCAGAGTGACGGCCGTACCCTGGTGCGGTTTGTCGAACCGGGACAGGTGGTCACGCCCCGCGAGCTCCAGTCGGATCCGTCCGTGCGGTTCGGCGTTCGCACGGAACCGTTCGATGTGGAGACGGTCCTGGCCTACTACGTCGACGGCGTGGCGGTTGACGCGACGGAAATCCAGCATCGCAAAGGACAAGTCGACCGCAACGCGCGGCGCGGGCTCCCCCTGTTCTATCCCGTGCGCAAGAACTTGCGTCGGGCGGAGAAGCTGCTGCGCAACATGAGCATCGTCGCGGAGATCCAGTCGGCGATCGCGCTGATTCGCCGGCATGGCGCCGGCGGCGACAGCGTCCAGCAATTCGTCGCCGACACGGCCGACCTGACCGTGACCGACCGGATTTCCGGACATCAGCAGCACATTCGTCGCTACGGGCCGGGGACGATTCTCGATGCCCCGGCGGGCATTCAGTACGACTTTCCCGCGGCGGGGCTCGACGCGGGCAGCTTCGTGACGATCATGCAGGCCGAGTTGCGGGCCATTGCCAGCCGCCTGGTGATGCCGGAGTTCATGCTCACTTCCGATGCTTCGAATGCCAATTATGCCTCGACGTTGGTGGCCGAAGGTCCCGCGGTCAAGATGTTCTCGCGACTGCAACACGAGTTGATTGCCGACGATCGCGCGCTCTTGCGCCGAGTGCTGGGGAACGCGGCAGCGGCCGGCGTCCTCAGCGAAGCGCGGCTCGGGCAACTGGAGATCCAAGTCACGCCGCCGTCGTTGGTCGTGCGCAACGAACGCGATGAAGCGGACGTGCATCGTATTGAACTGGAAAGCGGCATCCTTAGTCCGCAGACTTGGAGTGAGCGTCGCGGGCTGAACTACGAACAGGAGCAAGCCAACTTTGCGGCGCATCAAGTGCGCGGTTCGGAAGCGTCGTCTGCGCCGACGCGCGGAAGCGCGGTGGAACATTTCGAAGATTGATTTTTTGGCAGAGAGTTCGTATACTCGTCTTCAATCATGGACAAGCAACTGCGACCACGAGCGAGCGCGTCGCAAGCCAACCGCACGCGACGAAAATTGGCCGAGGCCGCTTTGCACGATGTCCTGAACCAGTCGACGCGACCTGGCTTTTTCGGAAGCTGCTCCGTCGAGCTGACGATCAACGACGGAACGATTCAGAACGTGCGGCGGCGCGTCGAGAAGATCGACCGTGTGCTGCCATCCAAGAACGTGAAATGTAACGGCTGCTGATTCGCGAGTGAGCCTTCGGGCGCGATGCGAATGAACAGCGGGTATCGATAAGAGCGTCGCCGTCGGGCGATGTATCCATCCGAGCCCACCGTAGGACCATGTCGGTCTCGCGGTGGGCTTTTTTTGCGTCCCGTACACGCGAGGTGACCGAATGACGACAGCCCAAGCCGAACTATCAGACCCGGTCGTCGAGACGCCGAGCAAGCTTCGCACGCAGCGGCTCGAATCGAGCCGGGATCTGACAGAATATTGCGATTCGCGGGGCGTCGCGGTCCGCGTCGACCGACAGAAATCGCGGATCAATGGCGTCAAGATTCTCGGCACCAAGAGTCGCAACGGCCGCACTTACCGCCCGGATGCTCTGGAGTCCGCCGTCGAACTCTACGAAGGTGCGCCGGTCAACGTCAATCATCCCAAGGGCCACCCTGCCTCGCCCCGCGACTATCAGGATCGGATTGGCCGGATCGAGAATGTTGCGTTTCGGAGCGGCCAGGGTTTGTTCGGCGACTTTCACTTCAATCCCAAGCATCCGCTCGTCGAGCAACTGCTCTGGGACGCCGAGAACGCGCCGGAGAACGTCGGTTTCTCCCACAACGTGCAGGCGCGCGTCGTCCAGGAGAAGAAACAACTGGCCGTCGAAGCGATTACCAAGGTCAACAGCGTCGACCTGGTCGCCGAGCCCGCCACGACCAGCGGACTGTTCGAGGCGAAAGATCGCGCCGCCAAAGGCAAGATCGTAGCGGACGCGCGCGTCGAGTCCGCCTCGCTCTCGCTGCGCGAAGCCACGCGGGCCGACCTGGAACAACTTCGACCCGATCTGGTCGAGCAGCTTCAGGCAACGCACGCCACGGAACTTGCTGAGCTGCGCGAAGAACTCGACCGGCTGCGCGCGAGCGAGGCCGTCGCCCAGAAACGGGCCAGCATCGGCGCGCTGCTCGATGAGTTCAAGTTGCCACCGCCGGGCAGTTCTGATCCCCTCGCCCGCGCGATTACCAGCGACCACTTCGTCGAGTCGTTGCTGACCGCGCCGAACGAGACGGTGATGCGAGGTCTGCTCGAAGAACGGGCGGCGCTGGCCAAGCACGTTCGCTACGGAGGTGCCACGGGCGGCCCGGTCGCCTCGCGACCGCTCTGCCGCGAGCCGCAAGACGTCGAAGCGGCCGTCGCGCAACTCGACACTCCGGCGTTCGTCTCCGCGATCACCTGACGCCCCATCAACCATTGCCCCGTCCTCCGCCTGAGACAACCTCGGGCCTATCTTCCTCATCGAATTTACCCTGTCGAAAAGGAGCAACATTCCATGGCCAACAAAATGCGCTGGCGATACGGCGACACAACGCCCGTGGTTCTCTCGGTCGATTCGGCCACCGCCATTGAAATCGGCGACCTCGTCTACCTCGACACGGACGACGCCAAGCCCGCCTCGTCCCAGGCCGACCAGTCGACCGAGGCCGCGAATCAGGAACTCTTTCACGACAACTTTGCGGGTGTCGCTTTGCAGGCCTCGCCCGCGGGATCCGCCGATCCGATTCGCGTGGCCACCACGGGCGTCTTTGAATTCGATTGCCCGAGCGGCACCTTCGAGGTTGGCGATCTCGTCGGCATCGACGAAGCGGCCAGCGGCACCGAGCTGGAAGATCAGCAGGTCGACGCGGTGACGGGTGAGAACCTGGCCGTGGGTCGCTGTGCGAAGCGCGTGCCGGTGGCGGCCACCAGCGTGCTGGTCGACATCACGAGCACGGTGTCCCACGGCGGTCCACAGGCGGCCGCCTAACAGTCCGCGGACCTCGACCAGGTCGACCGCAACGCATTCCAAGAAACCAAGCACGGAGAACAATCGTGAGCATCAAATATCGTGAACTGCGAAGACGATACGAGCTGGACGGGCCCGCCAAGACGACGGCCCATCTTCGCGAAGCGTTTCAGGCCGGCGACTTGAAGCCGGACGAGGTGAGCATCCGGGACCTCGCCGAGGCGCTCATTCCCGACGGGCACCACTGGGTCCGGCAGCTCGATCCGCGTACCGCGGGCGGCGTCAATCTTCTCGAGGCGGGTGACGGCGTCGACGTGACCGCCTTCCTGAACGTTACCGGGCAGGTGATCTACTCGAAGATCATCGAGGCTTTCACCCAAGAGGCGTTCGTCGCCTCGCAGTTGGTCGACACGATTCCTACGCGTCTCGACGGGGAGAAGATCCCAGGCATCACGCGGGTGGCGGACGACGTGGCCCCGGTGCATCCCGGCATGCCCTATCCGAATCTGGGCTTCGGCGAGGACTTCATCGAGACGCCCTCGACCACGAAGCACGGCTTCATCGTGCCGGTAACCCGCGAGGCGATCTTCTTCGATCGCACAAATCTGATTCTGCAGCGGGCCACGGAAGTTGGCGAGGTGCTGGGCCTGAACAAGGAGAAGCGGCTGCTCGATTTGATCATCGGGGCGACCAACAACTACAAGGCCAACGGAGTCGCGTACGATACCTACCAGGCGTCGGCGCCCTGGATCAACGTGCTGGGCAGCAACGAGCTGGTCGATTGGACGAACGTCGATGCGGCCGAGCAGCTGTTCGCCGACATCCTCGACCCGCACACGGGCGAGCCGGTGCTCGTGCAGCCGAACGCGGTTCTCGTCATGCCGGCCTATCGACTTGCCGCGCAGCGGGTCTTCAACGCGACCGAAATCGCGTTTACCGGCAACGCTTTGCCCACGACGACCACCGTGCCCAACCCGCTCGGCAGCTACCGCGTCGAGTCGAGCCGGCTGGCCTATCGCCGGGTGATTGCCTCGGGCGAGACGGCAGCCGACGCCAAGAAGTGGTGGTTCATCGGCGACTTCCGCCGCGCGTTTGCCTACATGGAGAACTGGCCCATCACGGTGACCCAAGCCCCGCGGAACAGCGAGGCCGAGTTCACGAACGATATCGTGGTGCGCTTCAAGGCCAGCGAGCGGGGTGCCGCCGCCGTGCTCAATCCGCGCTACGTCGTCAAGAACACGGGTTAGCGATTCTCGCCTGGGTCACGTCCCTACCGCGTCGTCGGCGTCGCACAGCGGCCGTCGACGATGGCGGTGGCGGGCGAACTCGGCGGCAAGCGCTCATTCCCTCATCCT
This sequence comes from Planctomycetota bacterium, assembly GCA_003389215.1. Taxonomy (GTDB): domain Bacteria; phylum Planctomycetota; class Planctomycetia; order Pirellulales; family UBA7805; genus MB-PLM-2. Next base: position 62,587 of record QQVP01000074.1, read on the forward strand.
CTTCACGCCCGCGGTTACCAAGATGTCGACGGTCCTTCATCGACAAACACTCGAAGTTCGCCACAGCGTCAACACGCCGAGTTACTCGGACACCGAGTGGCTGATCAATCCCGATCTGACCGTGGTGGCCGAAGTGCCGCGAGAGTATTGGAAGGTCGAAGGCGACGCGGTCGTGGAGATGTCGCCAGCGGAGAAGGCGGCGATCGACGCCGAACGGCTCGAGTTGGCTCGCTCGGCCAAGAAGAAAGTTCTCGAAGACGAATTCGAGCGGGCAATTGGCGCCCGTTATGCAACGAACCAACGACAGGCGCTGGTCGCGATTCAGACCGCCGCCGTGGCCGCCGGCCAGGCGCGACGAGCTGCTTACGTGCAGCAACTGCAGATCTGGGTCCAAGACGGCATTCGGGGCCGACTGCATACGGCTCAGGACGCCGTCGACGCGGCAATCGACCTGGCAGCCGTCACGGCCGTCGAACTCGACCTGGACGAGTGGCTCGACGCCGATCCTCAAGCCACCGTGCGTGCCGCCTTGGCAATTGAAGAATGACCGGCCGGGCCAAACAACCGCGACCGTCCTGCTCGACACGATTCATTACCTGACGAACCCCACCCACCATGGCCACCGACGACTACGTCATCCAGTTTGGAGCCGCTGCGGCGAGCGTCGCCAGCGCCGCCGGTCGCCGCTTTGTCGAGTCGGCCCACACCCCCGGCATCCGCCAGGCACTGTGGCTGTTTGACGATTCAGCGGCCGAGTATGTCGACGTGCCGATCTTCCTGTCGCGACGGTATCGCGGTGGCGACGTCGCCATCCGCTTGGCACTTTCCGCGACCACGGCGACTGCGCCTGATCAATTCCGATTCGAAGCTGCGTTCCTCCGGCTCACTGCGGACATGGTCGACTTCGACGACGCCAGCGGATTGCTGAGCTTCCAGGGCATTAGTCCGACGGTCCCGACCGCCGTCGGACGCGTCGTGTTTCCCGAGATCACGTTCGCGGCGAGTCAGCTCGACGGACTGCAAAGTGGCGAGGCGGGCCTGCTGCGCATCCGCCGCGACCCCGCCCACGTCGACGACGCGGGCGTGGGCTCGGGCGACGCGGAACTGTGGGAATCGTTTCTCAGCTCGAGGGAGTTTTGACCCACATGGCGCTCGACTTCAGCAAGAACACGAACAACTACCTGTCGCTGGGTGCCAATGCCGTTGGACCTCTCGTCGACGGAGCGGAGTCGGTCTCGATCCATCTCTGGCTTACCGCCGATGGGCTCGATCCGACGCCTACGTTCGGCGAAATCAAGAACTGTCTTTTCGCGACCTTCGCGGGCACCTCCGCCGAGTACACATTGGCGACGATTTTCGTGAGCGGGCAAGACCAGCTCACGTTCGTCACCGCGCCACCGGGAGCCTTTGTCTACGGCTTGCTCACCGCCGAAGGCATCGCCCTCGACGAGCTCTACGCCTTTGGCGCGACTTTGGATATCGCTGGTAAGCAGCTGCGGCTCTATCTGAACGGACAGCTTTCCGCATCGACGAGTCTGTTCATTTTCGTCTCCTCGTACAACCACGTTGCGGCACCCGTGGGCAGTCCCGATAGCATCGGCTCGCGGGGAATCCCCGCCAACTCCGACCAGCAGTGGGACGGCATGCTCAGCGAGGTGTCGCTCTTCGATCGCGACATCGGCGACGAGGGCTTTGCCGCGCTCGCCGCCGGATGCGATCCGCTGACGATCGATCCCCCGCCCGTGTTCTACCTGGACCTCGGTCGCTTTGGCACCCGTTGCCCGTTGTCGGGCGTCGAAGGTCAAGTCGTCGGAACAATTGGCCAACGAGAGCATCCGCCGATCGCGTACGCCCCCCTGCGGGCCGGCTCGGCGTTCGATTATCTGCCGGCCCAGGGAGGTCCCTATGAAGTCGAGCGGCAAACGGCCCATCTGGCCGGAGCACGGCCGGGCGAGATTGTCGTCTCCGGCAGCCAGGCGGGCGCAAATGTCGTCGCCGGCAGCGAACTTGGTCTGCCCCATTTGGCCGCGGCCGTTGCGGGCGAACCGTTTCACAGTGGAATTGAAGTCGGGAGGACCGCTTGCTGATGGCCACCGCAACTGACATCCAAGGGGTCGTGTTCAAGAACGGTACCGCCACCTTGCTCGCCCGCATCGTGGGCAGCGACGCGGCGGCGATCAATCAGGCGGACATCGATTCGATTGCCTACTCTGTCTACCAACTCGACGAGTCGGATCCGAACGCCGCCACCGTCATCCCCGGACACGACAACGTGTCCCTCTCGGTGAGCGACGTCGTATTCAACACGCTGCAAGTCGACGCACGTTGGACAATCGACTCCGTCGGCTACAACTTCCGCCACGAAATCGACGTGAGCACGAATCCCGCGTTCACGGTCGCCGGACCTTACTTCCAAGTCCGCTACGAACTGACCCCGATCGTCGGCCAGGTGGTCGTCGCACGTTTCAAGCTGAGGGTGATCTGAGAATGCCGTCCGACCAGATACAAATTGCCACGATCAAGGCCAACACGCTGCAGCAGATCGCGGATCTGCGGGCCAACCCCAAACCGAGCTACCGCATCGACGGACAGGACGTTTCCTGGGAGAGCTACGTGACCTCACTCCAGGCGACCGTTGATTGGTGCGACCAGAAGTTGGCCGCCTACGGTCCCTACGAATTCCACAGTCAGGCCCGCTCCTATTGAGCCTTGCGCAGCCAATGAACCAGGCCGACCAGCGGGAGGCCGGCGTTTCAGCTATCACCGCCGCGGCGAAGGGCTCATAAACAACGCAGCCGTCAATAATGTCCACGTCGATCGAACTTGCCACCGATTTCGCGACGATCACCGACGCCCTCGAGGCGGTCGTGCTGCGTCGTCGTGGCAGCGGCGCCGAGGAGTCGGTCACCGGCGCCCTACGGCGAAGATTAAGTGAAGCGGAAGTGGCCCAGAGCGAAGGTCGCTACTTGGCGGCCGATCTGCGGTGGCACCTGCCGGCGACGCAGCTGGCGAACCCACCGGAAGTCGGCGACCGGATCCTGGACGGCCAAGGCGGCGACTTCACGATCCTCGAGGTCGCGCCGCAAACGATCGACTCACGCACTGTTGTTGTGGGTCGCGATTTGGCGATCGCCCACACGCTGTGCGCGCGGATCGACATCCAGCGCGCGACCATTTCCCTGGGCACGCACGGAGAGCAAGTTGTCACCTGGCAGGACGAGCTGCCGGGAATCCGTGCCCGAATTCAGCCGACATCGACCACGCTCGAGCGCAGCGGAGACCGCCAGTTTATGCGGACGACGCACACCATCTATCTCGCCGAGGAGCTGACCCTCGACGACTTGCGTCGCGCGATCGGTCCCGATGGTCGCGTCTACGACATTGTCGAGTATCGCGGGCAAGACCAGATCGGCGCGCTGGCGGAATTGCACGTCGTTCACGACGCAGGCAACTCGATCTAGGGGTCCCAATGCCAAGCCTTGAACTGGGAATCCGCGACCGCTGGGCGAGCGACACACAGTTGCCAACCTTGCTGCCGGCAAGCCGACTGTTCACCGGCGCGGCGGTCGACAATCCGCCGCGCCCCTACGCCGTGTTGAAGCGCACGGGAACGACCGCCCTGACGCGAACAAGCGCCCGTACGGCGGTCGACCGTGCCCGTATCGAACTGCACGTCTGGAGCGAGGATCTCGCTCTGGGAATGTCGATCGCGTCGCGGTTCGCCGAGCGATTCGATCAGTCGTCCTTCGATCTGACAGACGGACGGGTGCTGGACATGCGCCTGGCCGACTTTCATCACGAGCGAGTTGGCAGCGAGCTCTGGCAGCTCACGCTCCGCTACGACTGCACGACCGCCAGCACGATTTAGGAGAACTCGACCCATGGCCGCCTCGTTGGCACTCGACATCGCCGCCTCGCTCAGTTGGGTATTTCAGGACACCCAGGAGCTAACGACCATTTCCGACACGGCCAAGCTCCAGTTTGCCGCCGACCTGGCGAACGGAACCGCCGACGATCAGGCCGACCGGCTGTGGCATGACGAGCGCACGTTGGCCACCGCGACCCACGAAGATCTCGACTTGACGGCGCTGGCCGCCAGCGTGTTCGAGAATAGCGTCACGGTGAGCCTGGCCACGGTCCGCGCGCTGCTGCTGATCAACACGGCGACCACCGCGGGCGAGGATCTGTTGGTGGGCGGGGCCGGCGCTGGCGGCAACGCCTGGGCGAGCCCATTCAATGGCGACCAGGACGCTCAGCTCGTCCTGCCTGCCGACGCGACCTTGCTGTTGGTCAACAAGAAGAACACCTGGACGATCGCCAACGGCGCGTCCGATCAGCTGCGCATCGCCAACGACGGCACTGGCAGCATTACTTATCGCGTCGTGATCGTCGGCACCTCGGCCTGACGCTTACGTCCAACGACCGCGGGAGAAAACAAACGGCATGCCACTTGTCAGCGGAAACGAAGGTCAGGTCCTTTCCGACGGGGTCGCGTTGGCGGAAATAATCCGTTGGTCATTGCAGACCCGCGCGACCAATGTGAGCTACGCCAGCAGTGCCACGGCCGGCTATCGCAAGAGCCTACCCGGCCGCAAACAGGCCCAGGGCCGCTTCACGTTTGCGCTGAACACCAGCGACCCCGTCAGTGGCCAACTTGACGAAGGCGACCAAGTCGAGCTCAGGCTCTGCGTCGACGCGACGCATTTCTATCTCGTCCCGGCGATTATCGACGTCGTGGAGCTTGAGGTCGACATCGCCGCCGGACCGCTCGTGCAAGGCACGGCCGAGTTCTCGAGCGACGGTGCCTGGACCGCCCCCGACGATTCCTGAATCGCGACGTACCCGCGACCAATTCGAACGATCCTACCATGTCGATACCATTCGAAGAACTTGAAGGCTCGCCACGCGTGCAAATCGACGCCGACGGCACCAAGGCCGTGCGGCACTTCCGGATTGCCTGGTCGGACTGGCGAGACTTTGCCCGTTTACTGTTGGGCAGTTATCGGCGGGCCGGCTGTGCGTTTCAATTCCAGCCGCCGCTGGCGTTTCCCGACATGCCCGACGTCGTGGTGACCTGCCTCGAAGTCGAACCGTTCGACGGCGGCAACCCCGACGGCCAGGAGATTCGCTCGCTCACCGCGGGCACCAATGCCTACCCCATCGCCGGGGCCAAGATTACCGCCACCTACGAGTCGCGACTCAACTCGAACGCCCGGGCCGATCTTCCCGCCGTGCCCGAGGGAACCTATTTGACATACCGCGCGG
>QQVP01000090.1 GCA_003389215.1 Planctomycetota bacterium
GAAGATTCACCACGTCCCACGGCGTGCCATTGCGGTCGCCTTTAGGCGTTTCCAGATACATCGGCGTTTTGCGAAAGCGGCGGTCGTTGAGCAGATGACGGAACGGCTCGATTCCCAAGTGGCCCTGCCCGATGTGCTCGTGGCGATCGACACGCGAACCGAACTCCTTCTTGCTGTCGTTCAGGTGAAACGCCTTGACCTTCTTGACGCCCACCGTCTTGTTCAGCTGCCGCATCGTCTCCTTGTATTCCTTCTCGGTCCCGAGCGGATAGCCCGCGGCAAACACATGACACGTATCGAAGCAGACGCCCAGCCGATCGGGATCCTTCACGCCGTCGAGAATCGTCGCCAGATGCTCGAATCGCCAACCCAGGTTCGAGCCCTGTCCGGCGGTCGTTTCCAGCAAGCAACAGGCCGTCGCGCCGTGAGTCTGTCGATGTACCTCGTCCAAGGCCCGCACGATGGCGGCCAGACCTGCCTCTTCGCTGCTGTCGGTGTACGCGCCCGGATGGGCCACGACATAGGGAATGCCCAGCTGGTCGGCCCGCTGCAGCTCGACGATGAACGCATCGATCGACTTTTTCCACAGCGCCTTGTCGGGGCTGCCCATGTTGATCAGATAGGAGTCGTGCGAGATCGGATGGGCAACGCCCAGCTCCTTCAGCGTGCTTTGAAACCGCGCGGCGTCTTCGTCGGTGATTTCTTTGGCCCGCCACTGGTTGTTGTTCTTGGTGAACAACTGCACGCAGTCGCACTTGCAGCGATGGGCCTCCTCAACCGCCTTGTAGTAGCCGCCGGCAATCGACATGTGCGCACCGAGAATGCTCATCGCGAGGGCTCCCTCCTGCCTATTGAGCCCTGCGCAGCCAATGAACCAGGCCGACCAGCGGGAGGCCGGCATTTCAGCCATCACCGCCGCCGCGAAGGGCTCATGAACAACGCAGCCATCAATAGATTCCGTAGAATTGCCGAACTCCGGCGAAGGCCCTACGCAGGCACTTACCGCAGGGCAACTCCAATCGACTCCAATCAAAGGTCGTCAATGTAAAGGGTGCCTCTGTCCGGCTCAACCGGCGCGGCGGTCTACGCAGTGCCGTTTCTCGCCGTGCCGCCCCGATTCTTGCCGCCGGTTCGGCAACCGCTATAAAATTGAGAATGCGGGACGGTCCAGGCAACACCCTTTCGAGGCAAGAATAAGGAAAGCGAGATGGGGACGTATCTGGCCATCGCCGTGGGCGTTGTCGCTTTCTTGATGCTGTTGGCCGCGCCGCCGCTCGTGCGGCGCTATCGTCGTCTGCGACGAGCTTCGCGACAGCAACGGGCCCGTCGCGATTTCCTCGCCCAGCGCGAACATCTCGAGGCGAAGTTCATCGACATGGCCAACGCCAACAGCAGTCCCCGCGGACTCCGTTGGGCCAACTGCGAGTTCGCCGACAGCGTCGCCTTTGCCTTCGATCGGTCCAGCGGCGAGTTGACCGCCCTGGTCGGAATCACCGTCAGCTTCGAGGCGATCGAAGGCGGCGGTATGGAAGAAGTCGAGGCGGTGAGCAATCTGCGGGCGGCGACGGCCGTGTTTCAACACTCGCCACACGGCTGGAAGACCTTGGGTCGGGCAATTATGAACCTGGAGCCCGACCAGGCAATCGAGCACTTTCGCGAGACGCTCGACGCGCTCAGCGACTGACGCGTGATCTCGCCGACCTGGGGCATACGGTCGGAAAAGCTGAGCAGCGCGGCCTGCGCCTGTACAACATCGGTGCCGGCGTGCACAAAAAAGGCGGTCGTCCTGCGGGGTAGTATCTGATTCGCGGCGTGCAATCAGACTGCGCGTATGGTGCAAAAACTCGGCCAAACTGGAGAGCCTTGAATTTCAGGGTGTTCAGCGTCACGCGAGGATCGATTCTCAGCCGATTGACAGGCCGTTCCGACTAACCGATGCTGGTCGCTCGTCAGACGACAGCATCGAGGAGATGGGATGAGCGTTCTCTTGCAGCCCTGGCACTTGCTGGTGCTATGCGTGTCCGGCTGGGCGAACCGACAACAACAGGACGTCATTGCATATCTTCGTACCGAGAACCAGGTTCTACGCGAGAAACTGGGCAAGAAGCGAATTCTGCTTAATGACGACCAGCGCCGCCGCCTGGCGGTGAGAGGCAAGGTACTCGGCCGCCGGCTCCTGGGGCAGGTCGGCACCCTGTTCACGCCCGATACGATCCTCCGCTGGCACCGGCAATTGGTAGCCACGAAGTGGGACTACAGCGATCGCCGAAAGGCGATCGGCCGTCCTCGCGTGCGGCAACAGATCGTCGAGCTCGTCTTGCGACTGGCCCGCGAAAATCCCCGCTGGGGCTACGCTCGGCTTCAAGGTGCGCTGGCCAACCTCGGCTACGAGATCACGGCGACTACGGTCCGCAACATTTTGAAGGCCCACGGGATCGAACCGGCGCCAGATCGCCGTCGCTCTCTTTCCTGGAAGACGTTCCTCAAGAGCCACTGGGACACGTTGGCCGCGACCGACTTCACCACCGTCGAAGTCTGGACGAAAGGGGGCCTCGTCACGTTCTACGTGCTGGTGGTGATAATAGAACTGGCCACCCGTCGCGTCGAGATCGCCGGCATCACGCCGACGCCCGATGCGATCTGGATGCGCGCCGTCGCCTGCAACCTGACCAACTGCGAAGACGGCTTCCTGAGCGGCAAGCGGTACCTGATCCATGATCGGGACACGAAGTTCTGCGCCAAGTTCCTCGATGTGTTAGCCGGCGAGAATATCGAATCGATCAAGCTGCCGCCTTCGTCGCCGAACTTGAACGCCTACGTCGAACGATTCATGCGTTCGCTCAAGGAAGAGTGTTTAGAGCGGATGATCTTCTTTGGCGAATCGTCGCTGCGACGGGCGCTGCAGCAGTATGTGGCCCACTATCACGCCGAGCGGAATCACCAGGGCCTGGCAAATCGGCTCATCGAAGCGGACGCGCAGGTCGGTTCGACTCATGGTGAAGTGACTTGCCGCGAGCGGCTCGGCGGCCTGTTTCGCTACTACTATCGTCGCGCGGCGTGATGGCGAGCAGTTTGTCGATCAACATGAAGCTGCGCCGGCTGCTGCGCGACGCGGCGAGAAACGGCGATTCCGGCCGCGCGCAGCTCGCGATCGCGACCGATCATCGACTGAAAACCGCGTACTCGCGTTAACGTAAGGTCCACGTTGTCAAAGAGCTGAGCAGCGGTTGAGTTTTTGCACCCTACGGCGGAACTCGGATCCTGAACCGATCCAAACAAAAAACCCGCGGCGGCTGAGCGTGACAGAGCACGACAGGCCACCGCGGGTTTTTGAAATAAATCCGGCAATACCTACTTTCGCACTTGCAGTACTATCATCGGCCCTGAAAGCTTAACTGCCGTGTTCGGAATGGGAACGGGTGTGACCTTTCAGGTATGGTCGCCGGAAAAAGAACGGCCCGCCGGCGAGACGGGACCGCCCTTGATTTGACCGGACGGCGCCTGGTGGAGCGCCGCCCGTGTTGGCTCTTTGCAAATGTGTACCACGTGCGCGGCTGGGTACCTCGCAAGCAAATGTGTACCTCGCGCGCAAGTGTGCGCATCTTGCCTCTTTGGCCACGGTCCACCTTGGGGAGCGTGCGCGGAATTTGCGCGCGCCGGGGGACCGAGCAAGTAAGCAACTTTGGCCGCCGCATGAATCCCAACGCGGGGAGCGTTGGATTTATGTGGTCAAGCCTTCGTCCGTTAGTACTGGTTAGCTGAACACATTACTGTGCTTACACATCCAGCCTATCAACCTGATCGTCTTTCAGGGGACTTTCGAGTCAGAGACTCTTACGAAACCTAATCTCGGGGAGGGCTTCACGCTTAGATGCTTTCAGCGTTTATCCTTTCCGAAGATAGCTATCCAGCCGTGCCGCGAGCGCGACAACTGGCACACCAGAGCTTCGTCCTTCCAAATCCTCTCGTACTAAAGAAGAACCCCCTCAAGTTTCGAACGCCCACAGCAGATAGGGACCGACCTGTCTCACGACGGTCTGAACCCAGCTCACGTACCACTTTCATTGGCGAACAGCCAAACCCTTGGGAGCTTCTCCACCCCCAGGATGTGATGAGCCGACATCGAGGTGCCAAACCGCTTCGCCGCTATGGACGCTCGGAAGCGATAAGCCTGTTATCCCCGGAGTACCTTTTATCTGATGAGCGATGACCCTTCCATACGGAATCACCGGATCACTAAGCCCTACTTTCGTACCTGCTCGACTGATGAGTCTCGCAGTCTAGCACCCTTCTACCTTTACGCTCGATGCCTGATTGCCAACCAGGCTGAGGGTACCTATTGGACTCCTCCGTTACTCTTTGGGAGGAGACCGCCCCAGTCAAACTGCCCAACTGACACTGTCCCCTGCCCAGTTTCATGGGAATCAGGGTTAGAACTAAAACATAACCAGGGTGGTATTTCACCAACGGCTCCGGATGAACTGGCGTCCACCCTTCAAAGCCTCCCACCTATCCTACACAAGCTAAGCTTCAGCCCAATATCAGCCTACAGTAAAGGTTCACGGGGTCTTTCCGTCTAACTGCGGGAACGTGGCATCTTCACCACGACTACAATTTCACCGGGTCACTGGTTGAGACAGTGCTTCTGTCGTTACGCCTTTCATGCAGGTCGGAACTTACCCGACAAGGAACTTCGCTACCTTAGGACCGTCATAGTTACGGCCGCCGTTTACCGGGGCTTCGGTCGCCAGCTTCATCCCGAAGGACTAACCGTCTTCCTTAACCTACCGGCACCGGGCAGGCGTCAGACTCTATACATCCTCTTACGAGTTAGCAGAGTCCTGTGTTTTTGATAAACAGTCGCAGAAGCCGATTTTCTGTGGCCTCCCAGAGCGCAAACCCCAAGAGGCACCCCTTATCGCGAACTTACGGGGTCATTTTGCAGAGTTCCTTAACCAGTGTTCTCCCGAGCGCCTTAGACTTCTCGTCTCGCCTACCTGTGTCAGTTTTGGTACGGTTTCAAAGCTTCAACCCTAGAAGTTTTTCTTGGACGTCCTTCAGATGACTCTCCGGTATCCGGATGTCCCCATGACTTGGCGTCTGCCGCGGATTTACCTATCGGCTACCTCACCATGAGGCGAGGGACATTTCTAATCGTCCCCTCACCCTCCAAACGCCGTCACTCCATCAGTCCACTTCGAAGCGCAGGAATATTGACCTGCTATCCATCGTCTACGCCTTTCGGCCTCGACTTAGGGACCGGCTAACCCTGGGCGGAATTACCTTCCCCAGGAAACCTTAGGCTTTCGGCGAGCAGGATTCTCACCTGCTTTATCGTTACTCATTCCGGCATAATCACCCGCAGACCCCAACACCGCTCCTTACGGTACGGCTCGTATCTGATCTGCGGCGCTCTCCTACCACTGTGATCGCCCGAAGGTTCACACAATTCACTGCTTCGGTGTACGACTTACTCCCGTTCATTATCGGCGCAGAATTGCTCGACCAGTAAGCTGTTACGCACTTTTTAAATGGTGGCTGCTTCTAAGCCAACATCCTGGCTGTCTCAGCAATTCAACTTCCTTAGTGACTAAGTCGTACTTCGGGACCTTAGCAGGTGATCTGGGTTGTTTCCCTCTCGACCGCGAAGCTTATCCCTCGCGGACTGACTCCTGAGATAATCGCTACGGTATTCGGAGTTTGGTTCAGCAGGGTACCCCGGGAAGGGCCCCAAACCGATTCAGTATCTCTACCCCCGCAGCGTAGTGGCTCAAGGCTAGCCCTAAAGCTATTTCGGAGAGAACGAGCTATCTCTGGGTTTGATTAGACTTTCACTCCTCCCCACAAGTCATCCCCTCAGTTTTCAACCTAAGTGGGTTCGGTCCTCCACGCGATATAACTCGCGCTTCAACCTGCTCATGGGTAGATCACCCAGTTTCGCGTCTACCACTTACGACCAAATCGCCCTGTTCAGACTCGGTTTCCCTAGGGCTTCGGCCCGGAAGGCCTTAACCAAGCCGCAAACGGTAACTCGCCGGATCATTATGCAAAAGGCACGCCGTCACACCTTGCACCCGAAGGTGCCATAGTGCTCCGACCGCTTGTAGGCACATGGTTTCAGGTTCACATACCTCCCCTAGAAGGGGTTCTTCTCATCTTTCAGTCACCCTACTGAGTTCACTATCGGTCATCAGGGAGTATTTAGCCTTACGGGATGGTCCCCGTAGATTCAGTCCGGGTTCCACGTGACCGGACCTACTCAGGTACCCCTCGGGAGGCAATTAACTGTCGCATACGGGACTATCACCCTCTATGGTCGACCTTTCCGCGTCGTTCTGCTAGCCAATTGCTTTGTGACTCCCATGTGAAGGGCCCTACAACCCCGCAGAGGAAAACCTCCGCGGTTTGGGCAATCTTTCCCGTTCGCTCGCCGCTACTGAGGAAATCGATTTTTCTTTCTTTTCCTGCGGTTACTTAGATGTTTCAGTTCACCGCGTTCGCTGCGCACACCTATGGATTCAGTGTACGCCAGTTCGGGAATCCCGGGATCAACACTTGTTTGTCAACTCCCCCGGGCTTATCGCAGACTTCCACGCCCTTCAAAGCCTCCTGATGCCAAGACATCCCCCATGCGCCCTTAGTAGCTTGACCACATAAATCCAAAGCTCTCCATCCTTCCGAAGTTCAAAGGAAGAATCGATCACCTGTCGCCAACGCCAAAGCGATGCCGACCATGGATCTTCGTGGGGCTACCAAAGTAACGTTTACTTGACTTTCAACCACGCCAGCGAATCGCACGCCCGAACAAGTCGAACGACGGCCCACCGGACGCAGCTAAAGCGCCAAAGAGAGTTCCCCGAGCAACACACACTCCTGACGGAGCATCTGCCCGCGGAACATTTAAGATGCCACATTTGCAAATTGCCAAATTGTCAAAGAACGATTCGCGGCGACGCGACGCAAGCGAAGCGCCAACCGTGACTGTCGATGTGGACAGGGGTCGACCCCCGGCGAAATTCGAGAGGCGGAAAGACTCCGCCTCGAGAACCGCACAGGAAGCGACCCGCGGCCACCTCAACGGGAGACCGGGCCGGCTCGTTCCAATCGACGCCAGCTCGGTCACGAGAGTCCCTAAATATATCGATGGACCCCACAACTGTCAAAGGGGTTCAGAGCGGGGCGAAGCCGAAATACGGCGCCGCCCAGGGGGACGCCCACGGCCTGGCAAGAGATCCAGCCTGAGACCTCGCCTACGCACCGCCGCCAAGAATGGGTCTCAAGAAAAAGAGGCGGCCCCCACGAGGGAGCCGCCTCCAGCGCGATTCTTGGCTTTTCGCCGGGAAAACCCGCTAGCGGGCACAGACCTCGGCCAGCGTCAGGCAACGTCCGCTGGTCTGGGCAAAGGCGTTGTTGGGGCCCTGGCTCTGCGAGGCCTCCAGGGCATCGCCGGCCCGACCCATCAACGTGCGGACATCATCGGTGGCCGACAGCTCCGCCATACCGACACTCACGGTGAAGCGAATTTCCTCGCCGCTGATCGGAATCTTGCACTTGCTGATCGCCGCTTGCATGCGGCTGGCGATCTGGGCGGCGGCCGTCAGCGGCGTGCCCGGCAGCATGGCGACGAACTGATGGCTACCCGCCTGGGCAATCATGTCCATCTTGCGGAACGACGCCCCCAGGAACTCGCCCACGGTCTGGAAGACCTGGGCCGCGGTGGCGTCGCCAAACCGCCCCTGGAAGTCGGCAAAGGCGTCGATCTCGACCAGCATCACCGTCAATTCGCCACCACGACGATGGCTCTCGGCGATCCGTCGATCGAGTTCGGCCTGGAAGATGTCGCGCGTCGGCAGACCGCTGCCGGCCGTCTCCGCTCCGACCACCTGCGACTCTTCCGCGGGCGTCTCTTCGGCGGACGCGGGTTCGCTCGGGGTGACTTCGACGTCTGCAAAAGGCACCGACGTCGTGCCGTCGTGGAAATGACCGCAGTTGCGGCCGGCCTTCTTCGAGGCATACAGGGCGTCGTCGGCCCGTTTGATGATCGAAGCCGCATCGTCGGCGGGCGTAACTTCCGCCAAACCTTGGCTGACGGTGACCTGCAGTGACTTGCCTTCGAAGGGAATCTGGGTCCCCTCGACCGCCTCTCGCAAGCGTTCGCAGGCGGTCAGGGCCTCGGAAACGACGCTGTCGGCCATGATCACACCGAACTCCTCGCCGCCATATCGGGTGACGAAATCCATGTCGCGGGAAGTCTTGCTGAGCGAGGCCGCCACGCGACGCAGCACCTCGTCGCCGGCCTGGTGGCCGTGCGTGTCGTTGAACTTCTTGAAGTGGTCGATGTCCATCATCAACAAGCAGAACGGCCGAGCACGACGCTGCCATTCGGCCACGCGACGGGCCAGGAAGTCGTCGAAGCCGCGACGGTTGGTGATCTGCGTGAGGGCATCGGTTCGCGCATCGGCGGCCGTACGCTCGATCTCATCGGCCTGCGATTCGAGTTTCTTCTCTGCCGAATCGAGCTGCGCCTGGAGCCGTTCGTTGGCCTCGAGAAGCTTGGCCAGGCTGGCGTTCATCGACGCTTCCGACTTGTCGCCGTTGGTCAGCTCTCGGTTGATTTCCTCGACCTGGTCGCTGTGCTGGCCGACGTCGGCGCGGACGGTGCTGGCCAAGGTATGCAGGTTTTCCAAGGCCGACAGGGCGTCGTCGGTGACCTGGGCGGCCTTTTCCTCGGCGGCCACATTTTCTTCGGAAGGGCGCCAGGCAGTCGGGGCTGCCGACTCGTTCGAGGTCGAGCTTGAACTCGAACGGCGTGCCCAGAGCATGCCCAAGAAGAGGCCGGCACCCAATCCGAGGGCCAGCAACACCCACTGCAGCAGCGAACTGCCCACAAAACTTGCGATAGGTAGATCAATCATCTCGGTGGTCGCTCCAATCAAAGTTCAGGCTCGTTCGAGCCTGACGAGGCAATTTTTTGTCTTGGTAACGTGGTCTCTGTTTCCTGCCCACGGTTCAGCGACGACATCCTCCGCTGCTGGCCAAGGCGTCGAGCCGATTTCGCTCGACCGCAAGGATTGGCCAGCCGTCAGAGGGGAGTCCCTTTAGGAAAGCTAGATCACGGTTGGCCACTGTCAACACAAAGAAAATCGCGTCATTCACCTGGGAAACGACCTCACGCCAGCCATGCCCGTCGGAGACCAGGAGTGGAATAATCGACGCGGATATCCGAATCGGAATGCGTGCAGAGCACCGGTTGTAGCGGGCCACGACACCGACCGGGACGGTCGATTCGATTGCAACGCTTAGCCCCAGAAGCCGCGATTTCCACGATCGCAGCGGAAAATCGCGAGGGCCCAACACTCGAGGGCCTAGAAACGCAATGGCCCAGTAAAGCGCAGTAAAGCGCCGGCCCACCAAGACGCAGGCCCAGAAAGACGCAGGCCCAGAAACGCCCCGCGAACGAAGCAGCGCGGCCCGGTCAGGCCGAGCCCCGGGTGAGCGAGCCCCCGGGCAAGAAGATCGAGTGGAGACGATCGGACTCGAACCGACGACCCTCGCGTTGCAAACGCGATGCTCTCCCAACTGAGCTACGTCCCCGCCAGGCCAGCGGCTGCCGCCTCGCCAGTTGCCGCGGCCAATTGCCACGGAAGAGGCTGAAAAGGCCAAGTGCCAGCAGCGAGTGGGCGTACCTAGATTCGAACTAGGGACCTCATCCTTATCAGGGATGCGCTCTAACCAACTGAGCTATACGCCCGCGAGAATTCCGACCTGCTAGCAAGCGGAGTGCGGCCGCCGGGGCGACCCCGCGGAACCGTTCCCTGGCCGAATTACGCATTTTAAGTCGCCGCCGTCAGCTGTCAAACGGCGGTCGGCGCGTGGCCGCCTCGTCGCCGGGCAACATGGCCTGCGTCACCCAAAACGACCGCGGACCCGACCGCTAGCAGACTTGCCCAGCGGCGACAGCGCGGACCGTCGTGCGGCCATCGACGGGTGGTGCGAAATCCGCCTAGGCGAAGATCGCGCAAAGTCGCTAGACTCCCGCCCGTTTTCTCACGACCCCGATTTCTCATGACGCGGCGCAGGAGTGACGCGGCGCCCGGGGCGGCGGAATTGACGTCTTCACTGGTTCACTCGTCGTGCATCTCGTCACTGAAACCTTGAACTCACGCCAAACCTTGAACTCTCGATTGAGGACCAACCCCATGCATTCCCTGCGAATTGCCCCGGCCGTAGCACTGGCTGCCGGAGTCCTGTTTCTTTTTGCGACCACGGTCGACGCCAAACCGCCCAAGATCAAGGACGCCCTGAAGCTCAAGCCGATTCAGCGCGACGTGACGTACGACCAGCCGACGGCCGCGGAGGCGGCCAAGTGCACCATCGATACCGAAAACGACGATCGTCAGCACGGCTGGGTCGTGCGAAACGCGGACGGCCAGGTGCTGCGGCGGTTCGTCGACACGAACCGCGACAAGGTAGTCGATCGATGGTGCTACTTCCGGGCCGGCGTCGAGGTCTATCGGGACGTCGACAGCGACTTCAACGGCAAGGTCGACCAGCACCGCTGGCTCAATACGGCGGGACGCCGGTGGGCCATCGACAAGAACGAAGACGGTACAATCGACCGCTGGCGTGCCATTTCTGCGGAGGAAGTTTCCGCCGAAGTGGTCGCCGCGCTGGCGACGCGCGATTCGCGGCGTTTCGCCCGCCTGCTGTTAACCTCCGACGAGCTCAAGCAGCTGGGCCTGGGCAAATCGACTCAACAACGCCTGGCGACCGCCATGGGTAGCAGCGTGGGTCGTTTCGATAAGCTCGCCAAGCAATCGCGGCAACTCTCCAGCGACACCCGTTGGATCGACTTCTCGGCCGTCCAGCCGGGCATTGTACCGGCCGGCGAGAACGGCTCGACCAAGGATGTCATCGTCTATGAGAATGTCGCGGCCATGGTCGACACCAAGGGCAAGCAGGGCCTGGTGCACATCGGCACGCTGATCGAAGTCGGCGACGTGTGGCGCGTGGTCAGTGCGCCGCGACTCTCCGGGGACGGGGCGACCGCCGACGCGTCGGGCGACAGCTTCTTCTTCCGCCAGGTTGCCGCCAGCGTGCCCAGTGGCAGTGCTCCGTCCGGCGGCACGGTCCTGACGGACGAGGTCCAGAAACTGCTCGCTCAGCTTGAAAAGCTCGAGCCGCAGATCGCTACGGCCAAGTCGCCCTCGGCGATGGCCAAACTCAATGCCCAGCGGGCCGAGATTCTCGAGCAGCTCTATTCCCAGGCCCAGTCCGACGAGGAACGCGATGCCTGGGGACGCCAGCTGGCCGACATGCTCAGCACCGCGGCACAGTCGGGAGGTCTGCCGGACGGGGTTGAACGACTCAACCGCTTCTCGAAGAAGCTCGCCAAGCAAAAGTCACAACGGGATCTGGCTGCCTACGCGCGGTACCGGGCGATGATGGCCGCCTACAGCATGGACATGCAGTCGCCCAAGGCCGACTTCGTCAAGATTCAAGAGCAGTGGCTCAAGGACCTGAATACTTTCGTCAAGGAGTTTCCCACCAGCCCCGACGCGCCCGACGCGATGCTGCAACTCGCCACGGCCGAGGAGTTCGCGGGCGAAGAGGACAAGGCCAAGTCGTGGTACGGGCGGATCGTGAAGGAATTTGCGAATTCCGACGTCGCCCGCAAGGCCGAAGGCGCGATGCGGCGGCTCAACTCGGTCGGCAAGGTGATCTCGATTCGCGGCAAGGATTTCAAGAATCGGAACGTGAGCATCGCGGGACTGCGGAAGCGCTACGTGCTGGTGCAGTACTGGGCGACCTGGTGCGAACCGTGCAAAGAGGACATGGAAGACCTGACCGACCTGGTGAGCAAGTACGGACGCAAGGGCTTCGCGATCTTGGGCGTCAACGTCGACAACGATCGGGCAACGGCCCAAGCCTTCCTGCAGAAGAGTAAGTTCCCCGGGCGAATCGACCTCTATGAGCCGGGCGGGCTCGATAGCCGCCTGGCCAACGAGATGGGCGTGCTCACGCTGCCCACGATGTTGCTGGTCGACCCCAAGGGCAAGGTCATCAACCGCAATATCCACGTTGGCGAGCTCGAAGACGAGTTGAAGAAGCGGCTCAAATAGCCGCGTACGGACGCGACGGCACCGGTGGGCTTCTGCACCAGCAGTGGGGTGGAAGCAGGGCCGTTCGGTTCCGGTGGTAACGGCTCTACCGATTTAGCACGCCGCGGGACACTCGCCGAGGCCGTGAAGCTTGCCCACGGCGCCCCGCGCGCACCGTTACGTGCTAAGTATTTACAGACTGAGAACCTGTGGCGGACGGCCGCCGCGTTGGCGTCGCGCAGCCGCAGGCCACGTTGGCTTCGGGAAAGATGCAAGAAAACAAGTTCCAAATCGACCGCCGTCGACGGCCGCGACGACGAGCAGGCTTTTCGCTGCTCGAGTTGCTGGCCGTGGTGACGATCTTGGGCATTGTCGCCGTGATCATCATCCCGCGCGTCTCCTATTCGCGTGCCCAGGCACAGGAGCAGGCTTGCTTCCAGAACAAGGCCGAAATCAACACGGCCATCGAGCGTTACAACATCGAAAACGGCGAACTGCCCGACACGATGGCCGACCTCAACAATGCCACCTGGTTTCCCGACGGCATTCCCAACTGTCCGGTGTCGAACAACGCTTACGTGCTCAACGGCGCCAAGGTCCGCGTGCAAGGCCACACCACCGGCAGCCACTAGAGCGCGGTCACGTGTTCGGCCGCGTAGTTTCCCGAGCCGCTACGAGCCGTCGCGGCCAGGCGGAATCTTTTGACATTTCTTTCGCGGCAGCGCTGAAACGGTTGCCGGCCCCCGCCCCGTCTGATACAGGTGAGGTTGTCGTTGGCGCGATCGACACCACGAGAGCGACAAGCGGCCGCTCGCCGGCGAGACGAGCGAGCGCCGGGCCGACGACACCGGGTTACCGCGCACCGTTCCCAAAGCGAAGGAGGGCAACCGATGCAAGATCCGCCGTGCCACGAGGTCGGAGAGTCGCGGGTGGACCGACTCTCCCTAACACCGTGACGTGAAGTCCACATGGGGTCATTTGGATTTCTCTTCTCGAAAACACTTTCGCACAGCAAGCCCGTCGCGCCGCTGGTTGGTGCGACGGGCTTTGCTATTTCTTCCCGGCCGTTCTATCGAGGCTGACCTTTCCAGGCGACGGGCCTGTTCGGCGCAACGGGGCTGACTCCTGCGGTCGTTGCCCGCGACGCACGCGCTCTCGCCACTGCCGCGACGGCGAAGACCAGGTACCCCATGCAAAAAGCCCCCGGTTTCGCTCCGAGGGCTTGTTGCGATTGGCGATGTCGAGGGGAAATGACTTCGACTCGCCTGGTTCGCTGAGGCGACTACCGCTCCGTAGTCACCTCCACGACGTTGTTGTCGGTAAGGCTCATTAGCAACTCCTGAGATTTCGCCTTATGTCTCCACCGGTGAAATCACGAATTTCGTTTCTCTCGAAGCGAGAGGTGTCGTTGCGTCTACCTCGCTAATCGTTTCCACATCGCCGCGATCGTCGCCACCCGGTCCAACCGAGCGCGAACAAACCGATGGCGGCGAGCACGTAGGTCGACGGCTCCGGCACGACGTCCAGGGCGTTCAGGTTGTCGCTCGCCAGGAGCCCGAGATCGCTCGCCGAGACAAAGACACTAACCACGCCCGGCGAACCACCAGCGCCATCGGGATCGAGCGAAACCAGGATATCCCCCGGTCCGATCGTCTTTCCGAACGAGTCGATCGATCCGATCGTGGGCGAGCCCGGCGCCAGCGAAAAGAGCATCATGTCTTCCGCCGCGTCGGTCCAATCGAATAACGTGGCGGCCGGTTCGTAGAATGTGCTTCCGTTCTCCGCCAGGATCAAGGCATCAATGTCGTCATTGATGTTGAGCCCAAGATCGGTGCCCAAGGCAAAGATGCCAAAGGTCGGGCCAGGCGCCAGTGGCGATTGCAGAATGTCCGATCCCGACACTCCCAATCCGACTGCGGAGGCGGCGTCCAAGGAAAAGTACTTGAGACCGCTCAGGTCTTGTGCCTTCGGGTGGGCGCCGAAGATGACGTCCAATGCGTCCAGATCGTCGACGCCTTCGGTCAGTCCGATCGCGGGCAATCCAAAACTGCCGTCCGCATCGTAGACGAGTTCGTTCAGCGTCGGCTTCGAATTCGTGACCGTGCCTGGCGCGGTGACCTTGATCAACGAAGCGAAGACGTCGGCCGCTGCACCCGCTCCGGTCGATTCACCGGCGACGCCGCTGCCGGCGGCACCCACGGCGGAGCTGTCCACGGAGAACAAGAAGCCGTTCTGTTGGCCCGGAGCGATCCCGTGTCCCCCTGGGGTAAACGTGTCGGCGAGATCTTCGCCTCGCGAAAAGGCGTCGACATTGACCCCGGCGCCCGGAACATAGAGCCCGTTGGACGGAGGGCCGCCCGGCAAGTCTTGATTGATGGCGATGACCGGCGCCCCACCCGCTCCTGGCGCGTTGACCACGTCGGGAAAGGGTCCGGCAGGTGTGAAGATTTCGCCGGGACCTCCAGCACCGATGGCTGCAGAGGTCGAGAAAAGCATCGGCTCGGGGCCGAAGGTGGTTGCCGCCGCCGGCAACCCACAGACAAGCATGATCAGTGTTGCGACGCCCACGGCGCCGCCAAATTTCCACATCATTAGCATCTCCTTTTACTCCGGGTGTAAAGACAATAGGGCGAACTCTGATGGAATCGAGATCCAGTGGATCACGAGACTCATCGGTTTACGAAAAAAGCCGTCGGTATTCTCGCCACCTGGGGAGCCAATTTTCCCCGGGTACGCGAGCATACGGACAGCTCTTTGCGTCGACTTTCGATGGTGTTTCCGGGACACGAGCTCTCTCCCTCGATCGAGCGAATAACCGTACAGCGGCTAAAATGCCCGAAATCGACCCAAATGTCAAGCAGCTCGCCAAGAATTTCCAATTTTTTTCCCAGACCGTAAACTGCCTCCACAAAAGGGGTAAGTGGCCGGCGACCAGCCTGGGTTTCTCCGCGTCAACATCGGGTAGAATCTCACGGGGCGCGAATTGGCCGATCCGATGTCGAGGCCCGGGGGGCGAGGGCTCTCCGAGCGGGCAGGACCATCGCCGTAACTCGAAACGTGGCAACGCTATGAAACTACGGGTTGGACTCGTTGGACTTGGCTCCGCTTGGGAGCAGCGACACGCCCCGGCCCTGCGGACGCTCAGCGATCGCTACGATGTACGGGCCATCTGCGAGCAGGTTTTCCACCACGCGGAGCGGGCCGCCGAAGAGTTTGGAGCGGAGGCGGTCGATGGGTATCGGGCCCTAGCCGAACGCTCCGACATCGACGCGATCATGATGCTCTCGCCTCAGTGGTGCGGGGCCTTGCCGATCGTGGCCGCCTGCGAAGCGGGCAAGGCGGTCTATTGCGGGGCCGTGCTCGATCTGAATCGTGAGGCGGCCCGGGAACTAAAGCAGCGGGTGCAGCAGTCGGGCGTGGCCTTCATGGCCGAGTTGCCCCGGCGCCACGCGGCGGCGACCTTGCGACTCAAGGAACTGATCGCCACCCACCTAGGCCCACCGCGAATTGTCTTCGCCCACCAACGCGTGCGGGGACACATCGCCGGTCGCAACGGCCTGCCCGGTCGGCAGCCGCCGACGGTGACCGAACACCTGATCGAGCTGATCGATTGGTGCCGCTACGTCGTGGGCCGGGAATCGCAGTCGGTGCTGAGCTGTGCGCATCGGCTCGACGGCGGCGGTCGCTCCGACTACGAGATGATCAGTCTCGAATTCGCTGCGGACGAGGGTCAGGCACCGCCGGTCGCACAGATCAGTTGCGGCGACTACATCGCCCCCGATTGGCCCGAGGCGATTACGTTTCGTCCGCCGGCCGCGATGCAGATTTCCTGCGAGCGTGGGGTGGCCTTCATCGACCTGCCCGCGACGCTCATTTGGTTCGACGAGGCGGGACGGCACAAAGAGTCGCTTGAGACGGAACGCCCCGTAGGCGAGCAATTGCTCTCGCAGTTCCACCGGGCCGTGACCAGCCTGGTGCGACGCAGCGACCTGGACGATGCCTATCGGGCGCTTACTATTCTGAACGCGGCCCGCGAATCGCAGACCAGCGGCGCGCGGGTGCCGTTGGAATTCGACCTCGTTTAGAGCATCCCGCTCGTGACATCGCATGGCCCGTGTCACCACTGGGCCTACTGAAACGCCACGGGGCCGACGAACACCCCGCCGCGGGAGCTACAGCGTGTAGCCTTCGCGATATTCGCGGCGGACGATCGAGGCCAACTCGGGAGCGTTCTTGGCTTCCATCTTCTCGGCGTCCCACTCCACCTTCTTGCCCGACCAGACGGCCAGGTTGCCAAGCAGTACCGTCTCGGTGAGCGGACCGGCGTAGTCGGGAAAGTTCGACACGGCCGGCTCGCCGCCCTTGATCGCATCGACCCACTCGCGGACATGCCCGCGCGACTTGACGAAGTCGACCTTCACGGGCTGGGCACCGCCGAGGAGCTTGAACTCCCGTCCGTACGGCTCGGGCGAATAGAGCGTACCCTTCTCGCCGACGACCAGGGCCCCGTTCTTGTTGATATCGGCGCCCAGGAACAGCTCGGGATTGGGCATCTTCGTGCCGTCGTACCAGTAGAGGGTGAGCGCCGGTCGTTTGTCATTGGCCGCAAATTCGTAGCGAATCGTCGACCAACGCGGGAAGCTGTCGCCGTTGTGCCCGGGGGTTTCCGCCTCGACCGAGATGGGATTTCGCAGATCGAGTCCCATGAACGGCATATTCATGATGTGGCAGGCCATGTCGCCCAGCGAGCCGGTTCCGAAGTCCCAGTAGCCGCGCCACTTGAACGGATGGTAGCCCGTCGCGTACTCCCGCATCGGTGCGGGACCGACCCACAGATCCCACTCGACGTGGTCGGGCTTGGGCGTGGGGTCGGGCCGCTCGTTTCCTTGCGGCCAGATGGGACGATCGGTCCAGACGTGTACCTCGGAAACGTCGCCCAAGACGCCGGCCTGAATCATCGCGGCCGCCTCGCGAAGTCCGGCGTTTGACGTGCCCTGATTTCCCATCTGCGTGGCCACGTTGTGTTCCTTCGCCAGGCGGGCCAGCTCGCGGGCTTCGAAGATCGAGTGCGTGAGCGGCTTTTGGCAGAAGCAGTGTTTGCCCAACTTCATCGCCATGGCGGCGGCCGGGGCATGGGTATGATCGGGCGTGCTGATGGTCACCGCGTCGATCTTGTCGCCCAGCGTGTCGAGCATCTCGCGAAAGTCGACGAACGTATCTTTCGCCTTGAGCTTGCGGGCCGCCTGTTCGAGCCGCTGCGTGTCGATATCGCAGACAGCCACCATGTCGCCCAGTCGGGCGGCGTTCAGCGAGTCGCTGTCGCCCTTGCCGCCGATGCCGATCGACGCGAACTGAATCCGCTCGTTCGCCGAGCGACTGTCGTCGGCACGCAGGCCCCCGGCGACCCAAAAGCCAGCGGTGGTGATGGCACTCGTCTTCAGAAAGGTACGGCGTGTCGCGCGGGCCATGGAAGGTCTCCTCGACTAATCGGGCGGGCAGCGGGGGAAGGATGTTCGACGCCAGGCGGTCGTCGGGCGTGGTTGGATGCCACCAGCGGCGGCGGAGCTAATTGTACTCGGCCCGCGCACCGGCCAACAACCACCACGCTGCTAGCGACGCGTCTGGCTGGGGGCACAGCGCGCCGCCAGGCACGGCTCCCCGTTTGCCAACACAATTCCAGTCGATTACGCTGAAACCGTTTACGAGGTAGCGGCTTGCGTCGACCGGAGCGGACGCGACCGCCCCCACGGGGCTTCTGCCGCCCCAGGCGTCGCGACAGAGCACGGCGTCGTCACAGAGCACCGAGAGAACCGGAGGCATTATGTTCCCACGTCGTCGGATGACAGCGTACTTCATTGCGATGGGAAGCGTCGCGCTCGCGTGGGGTCTCTTGGGCGGCCGCGAGGCCGTTGCCGAACACCACCAGCAGGCCGCGATCGAAGCGCTCACGAAGGTCGATGGCCGCGTCAAGAAGAACGACCAGGGCGAAGTCGTCGAAGTCGACCTGAAGGCGGCCCGTGGCGGCGAGGCCCTGTTGGAACACGTCGTCCAATTCCCCAAGCTGCAAAAGCTGGTGCTGTGGGGGGCGGAATTCACCGACGCCGGGCTCGATCGCATCGCCGGACTGAAAAATCTCACCTATCTGCAGCTGGAAAACACCGACACCACCGACGCCGGCCTGGCCAAGCTGACCTCGCTCGACAAGCTCAAGTTTCTCAATCTCCGCCGCTGCTCGCGCATCAGCGACGCGGGCCTGGCCGCCGTCGGCCAGCTCGAAAACCTCGAGCAACTGCTGCTGCTCTACACTGAAATCGGCGACGCGGGACTCGCCCACCTGCAGAATCTCAAGAAGCTCAAGGTCCTCGATCTGCGCGGCTGCGTGCAGGTTTCCGACGCCGGCATCGAGCACGTCGTCGATCTGCCCAACTTGCAGCGACTCAAGCTCCGCTGCCCCGCCGTGACCGACGCCGGCGTGGCCGCCATCGCGCGGATGAAGAAGCTCCGCGGGCTGTGGCTCGAGGATACGCAGACCTCCAGCGACGGCCTGATGCAGCTGGCCGACCAGACGAAGCTCGACGAGATCTACCTGTTTCGCTCCAAGGTCGACGACGCCGGACTGGCCGCACTCAAGGACATGCCCCGGCTCAAGCAGGTCAACATTCGAGCCACCGCCTGCGATGGAACCGGGCTGGTTCACCTGAAACGTTGCGCCGACACACTGAAGGTGTTTGATGCCAGCGAGACCGTGGTCGACGACGACGGGCTCGCACACTTGAGGGACCATACCCGCCTGGAAAAGTTGAATCTCTGGCTGGCCTTCGTGGGCGACGACGGCTTGGCCCATCTGGCCAACATGAAGAAGCTCAAGTGGCTCAATCTCGACGAGACGGTGGTGACCGACGCCGGCCTGGCCCACCTGGCGGACCTGGAGAACCTCAACTGGCTCAGCCTGGTGGCAACCGACGTGACGGACGAGGGGCTTGAGCACCTGGCCGGCCTGAAGAACCTGAAGACGCTCCACCTCGGTCAAACCCGTGTTACCGACAAGGGCATCGCCAAGCTGAAAGAGGCCATTCCGGGCCTCAACGTCGAAGAGTAACCGCAACTTCGAAGAGCAGCCGCGTCGGCAACGACGGCGCCAGGGCGGCCCGACACGGACCCCTGCCCTATTCCAGCTCTTCCAGCCAGAGACGAATCTCGTTGTCGTACTCGCTGGAAAGATTGCTGACGACGAGCTGACGCAGGAAACAGGCGGCGCCCTCTTCCATCAGGTCGGCCGCCTCGGCGCTGGGAAAGCGACGGGCCGGATCGGGTGCGACCAGGCCGCGGCAAAAGTTCATCAGCAATTCGTTGCAAACGACATCTTGCGGCAAGATGCGGGGCAGCTGATGCGGCAACATCCGCTTCGCTTCCAGCAACTCCCGATAGCTCGGCGGCTTGCCGAACAGCGGACGACCGGCCAACAGCTCGACCAACACGTAACCGAGACTCGCCAGGTCGGAACGCTCCGAATACTCGCCGCCCTCGAGCACCTCGGGGGCCGCGTAGGTCGGCGTGCAGGTTCGCACCACCGGCACGTTTTCCATCTCGAACGCGGAGCCGATGTCGACCAGCTTCGCATTGCCGGTCCGCTTGAGCATGATGTTCGACGGCTTGATGTCGCCATGCACGACGCCGCCCCGGTGCAGCGCCGCCAGGGCCGCCAACAAGTCGCGCAAGATTGCCACGGCCACGCCCGGCTTAAGTCGCGGCTGCACGGGCCCCGCCGTGACGATCACGTTGTTCATGTACTCCCAACGGCGGCTGGACACGCGGTGATAGGTCAGATCGAGCATCCGCGTGGTGAGCAGACGAGCCAGATCGTAACCGTCGATCCACTCCATCTCCATCATGCGGATGCGGTTCCGCTCGACGAAGTTGTGCACGTCGAGCAGGTTGTCCTGCTGGATTTGGGCAACGCGGGCCGCCGTGGCCGCAATGCGGGCCATTGCCTCGTCATAGGCGGCATCGCTGTCGTAGCGCTCCGGCGAGAAAATCTTCAGCGCCACCGGCAGCGTGAAATTGTCCGTCCCGCGGCGGTCCGTCAGGTAAACGACCCCCTGGCCTCCCGCACCGAGCCGGCGACGAAGATGGTGGTGGTCGGTCCAGCTGAAGCGCTGGTTCTCGAGCAGCGCCCGATACCGATGGAGCAACTCGTCGGAACAGGTCGTGCGCTCTTCACCGCCATAGGTGAGCGTGTTCTGCTCGCGGAAGAGGGTCGTAGTTACCATGAGCGTCGGACTCGGGACGTCGTTGGACAGGAACCGCCGGGCGTCACGTCGTCGAGGAGGGGCCGCCAGGAGCGAAGCCCCATTCTAGGGCGACCCCGCCACAGAGGTCCAGCTGTTCCTGAGCTTTTCGCCCTTCGTTCCAGACGAAGGAGTCGTCCGCCACGCCACAAACTCGACGCGATTACGACAGCTTATCAGTCGCCGCGCGGCTAGCGGCGCGGAAATCCGAGTTGCTTGTCCACCATGTTCAACAACGGCTCACCGCGATGATAGCGGGCCAGATTCTCGCAGAAGAAGTTGGTCATGTTGTCGATACGTCGCGCCGACTGCCCCCCCACATGCGGCGTGATGATCACGTTCGAGAAGTCCCAGAGCGGGCTGTCCGGGGCCAGCGGCTCGTTCTCCGTTACGTCGACCGCGGCCCCCAGCAAATGGCCAGATCGAAGCACCTCGATCAGATCCCGCTCCACGATAATCGCGCCGCGGGCAACGTTGACCAGCAGAGCATCCGGCTTCATTTTCAGCAGCCGCGTGCGGTCGATCAGCCCGCGGGTCTGGCCGTTCAACGGCAATGCCAGCACGACGACGTCGCTCACTTGAAGCAGGTCGTCGAGCCGATCGGCCGGCCACAGCTCATCGACGCATGCTGGCTTGTCGATCGGATAAGCGTCGGTGGCCAATGTGCGAACCCGGAACGGTTCCAGCACCTGGGCCAGCCTGCGACCGACGCCGCCCAGCCCCACAATGCCGACCGTGCTGTCGGTCAGATCGCGGGTCGGCCGGCGGATGAATTCGTGGGCGGCCTGGGCGCGAAAGAAGACCGGCAAGCTTCGCAGCTGCGCGGTGATAAGCGCCATCGCGTGCTCGGCAACCTGATCGGCCAACACGCCCGACGCGCTGGTGACCGGAATCTCCGAACTGGCAATCTCGGGAACCAGGCAATGATCGATTCCGGCGGCCGACGACTGAATCCAGCGGAGCCGACCGGCGGCGACGACCTGCGGCCAGGGCATCGGCACCTTGGCGTGACCGCAGTAGATGTCGGCGGCCAGGATCTCCTCGGCAATCCGCTCCTGGCCGGCGTCCACGACCTCGACGTCCGCAGCGAGCGGACGCGCGGCGGCCTCGATCTGGCGGATGTGGCGCTCTTCGACGGGGTAGCAGAGGACGATTCGCATGCCCGACATTGTGCGACAATCGGCTTGGCGAAGACACAGGGGGGGCGGCACAGGGGGCGACTCGAGGGCGACCCAGGGGACCCTCTGGAGGTCGGGTCGCCCACTCGCCCGCGAGCCTTTGGGATTTCGCGACGTGCAACCTGTAAACGGTGCGGCCGAGGCGGCGTTGGTGGCGTTTCGACCCGGTTTTGGATACAATTTGACAGTGAGCGGAAAGCCGCTCTCCCGCCCGATTTTCCCTCCTCGACGAGCTTCCCGCCTGGCCCCGAACGAGCCCCAGGGAATCTCTCAAGCTACGACAGGCAAACGCGCGCCCGCCCGCGCGAAGTGAGGTCGACGCTGACTGGCAAGAAGTTCCAAATTGGTTTGACGACCGTGGTGCTGCTCGTGGGACTGCGTATCCTGATCGGGGCGATGTTCTATTGGGGAGCGCTGCACAAGCAGGAATCGGGGTTCACCTCGCAGTACTTTCTGAATAACGCGGTCGGGCCCCTGGCGCCGCTCTACAAGGTGGCCGTGCCCGACTACTACGGTTGGCGCAAGCACATCGAAACGCCCCGCCGGGCCGAGGTGACCTCGGCCGCCCGTGATGTCGACCGGCTGCCTCGCGGCGAAGCTTCGTGGGGCACCGCCATGGCGCAGTTGCGCGAGGATCAGGCGGCCGCCTATCGCGACTGGCAGACCGAGGTCGAGGCCGGCTGGTGGCAACGGCGTGAGCGCGTCGCCGACCATTTCGGCTTCAGCGAAAACGTCGACCCAGAGCAAGTCGCGGAATCGAAGGCGATCACGCAGGTCTACGTGGGCCGGCTCGCTGAGTACCTGGCCGCAAATGCCGCCGCCATCGTCGCCTATCGGCACGATCTCTATCAGGAAGCCGAGCGGCCGGCCGGTCCGCCCTTGCCGGGAGCGGCCGAGGCGCAGAAGAACAGGCAAGCGACCATGGGCGTGCGGACCTGGGCCGAAGCCCAAGAGCAGCAACTCGTCCGCGAGCTCTCCGCCCTGGCAACCGAGGAGCAGGCCGAGTTCGGTGATCCGCCGGCGGCCGCGCCAATGATTCGTCGCATCGACCAAATCGTCATCTACAGCCACCTGGTGATCGGGGCCTGCCTGATCGCCGGATTGTTCACGCGGTTCGCCTTCTTCGGCGCGGGCGTCTTCATTCTCAGCGTCGTGGCCACCCAGCCACCGTGGGTCGCCGACGCCATGCCGTGGCTGTGGGGACCGACGGCCGTCGGCTACCAGGCCTCGATCATGTTGGTTTGCTTTGCCTTGATGTTCACACGAGTCGGCCAGTGGGCCGGGCTCGACTTCTTCGTGGACAGGATGTTCGCGAAACTCTTTCGCTCAGCGGCAGGAGAAGCGTAGATGCACCAAACTCGCCCCGAATCGACGACGGCGCCCGCGAGCGAATCCGACTTCTCGCGCCGTGACTTCATCAAGGGTGGCGTGGCGGCCGGTCTGGTTGGCGGGGTCGGGCTGGGAGCTGCGTACTTCGGCTACGATCGCTCGCTTTCTCGCCAGGTTCGCGTCGGCGTGATCGGCACCGGCGACGAAGGCAACGTCCTGATCGGGGCAATCAATCCCGACTTCGTCCAGGTCGTGGCGATCGCCGATATCCGACCCTACAACATTTACCGGGCGTTTCACGGTGACGAGTCGAGCGAGAACACCCTGAAACACCGGCCCGGGCTGATGAGCAAGTACGGCTGGGCCACGGAGACGGAGGCCCGCCGGAACGTCGCCGTCTACGACGACGACTATCGCGAGCTGATTGCCGACCCCAACGTCGAGGCAGTGATCATTGCCTTGCCGCTGCACCTGCACAAAGAGGCCTC
This sequence comes from Planctomycetota bacterium, assembly GCA_003389215.1. GTDB lineage: Bacteria > Planctomycetota > Planctomycetia > Pirellulales > UBA7805 > MB-PLM-2. Next base: position 23,385 of record QQVP01000090.1, read on the forward strand.
GATCGAGGCGATGCGCCGCGGCAAGCACGTGCTGTGCGAAAAGCTGATGGCCCACGATGTCGCCCAGTGCAAGGACATGGCCCGCGTCGCCCTGCAGACGAAGCAGCTGCTCTCGATCGGCCATCAACGGCACTACAGCGTTCTTTACGATCAGGCCCGTCGGGCGATCGAGCGCGGCGTGATCGGCGACATCCACCACATCCGTGCCCAATGGCACCGCGGCAACTTGCCGGGCAAAGACAGCTGGCAGCCGCCGCTGCCCGACGAGAAGATGGCCGACGCCCTGGTCAAGTATGACGGCGAAGCGGCTCAGCTGCTCAAGCGGCTCAATGACGTCCTGGCCGACGACAGCTGGGACGGCCGCCGCGATCAGCGACTTAGTTCCGTACAAAAGCAGCGACGCCTGCACCTGGCCAAGTTGCTCGACCGCGGCGTGAAGGCGGAGAAGTACGGATATCAGAGCCCGCCGGCACCGGGACCGGATGGTAAACCCCGCCCACCGCTCGAGGAGCTGATTCGTTGGCGGCTGTGGGATCGCACCGGAGGCGGACTGATGGTCGAGCTCGGCAGCCACCAGCTCGACGCGGCCAGTATCTTCATTCACGCTTCGGCCGGAGAGCATGCCGAAGGCAAGCACGGCGTGCATCCGCTTACCGTTTACGGAGTCGGCGGCCGGCACATCTTCCCGCACGATCGCGACGCCGACGATCACGTCTACTGCGGTTTCGAGTTCCCCGGCCCGGGCTACGAAAACGACAAGAACAAGAAGATCGTGGTGACGTACTCCTCGATCAACGGTAACGGCTTTGGCGGCTATGGCGAAACCGTGATGGGCACCAAGGGCACGTTGATCGTCGATCGCGAACGCGACTTCCAGGTCCTCACCACCGGCGCGGCCACGACCGTTTCGTCGGCCAAGGGCGATGGCGGGCCGACGCTCGACACCACCGAAAGCGGCGCCCCCATGGCGGTGCAAAAGGCGGCCAGCGGCCCGGTCAGTCGCGGCTACACCGAACAGATCGAGCACTGGGCCTGGTGCATCCGGAATCCCGCGCCCGAACACAAGCCTCGTTGCGGGCCGGAGGTTGCCATGGCCGATGCGGTCATCGCCCTGGTGGCCAACCAGGCGATTCGCGAAGGGCGGAAGATCACCTTTGCGGAGAGCTGGTTCGACCTCAACAGCAACGAGACGCCCGACGGCAGCAAGCCGCAGGAGGAACCGGTCGCCGCACCGCGGTCGACCGAGGTCGTGTAGCGCGACGATTGGAATCGGCGAGGCGGGCCCCGCCCGCCCGTGACATGCCCCGAGCAAGGACCACGTCATGAATCTGACGGACGAAGAAAGACAAATCGGCATCGAGAACTTTCGCGCCGCGATCGGGCATCGCGACATGCGCGAGAAGCAGCTCCGCGAGACGGTCGCGGACAATCTCGGCTCGAAGTCCGGCCTGGGGGCCTATTACTACGGCTACGGAGAAGTTGAAGACCCGGTGCGCGTCGGCGTGATCGGCACCGGCGACGAAGGCAGCGTGCTGATCGGGGCGATCAATCCAAAGTACGTCCAGGTCGTCGCGATTGCCGACATCCGCCCCTACAACATCTACCGCGCCTTTTACGGCGATAAGTCTTCGAACAACGCCCGCCGAGTCCGGCCGGGCTTGATGAAGCTCTACGGTTGGGCCGATGAAGAAACGGCGCGCGAGAAGGTCAAGGTCTACACCGACGACTACGAAGAGCTGCTCGACGACGAGAACGTCGAGGCGGTCATCATCGCCCTGCCCTTGCACCTGCACGCCGAGGCGTCGATCAAGGCGATGCGCAGGGGCAAGCACGTGCTCTGCGAGAAGCTCATGGCCCATTCCGTGCATGAGTGCAAGGAGATGGCCCGCGTCGCCCGCGAGACCGGCAAGCTGCTGGCCGTCGGGCACCAGCGTCACTACAGCGTGCTTTACGCCAACGCGGTTGAGGTGATCAAGAGCGGACTGATCGGCGACGTCCATCACATTCGCGCCCAGTGGCACCGCGGCAACCTGCCCGGCAAGGACAGTTGGCAACAGCCGCTTCCCAACGAGAAGATGCGGGCCGACCTGGCCACGGCGGCCGAACGCCTTCACACCGAGGCCCCCAAGGCGATCGCCGCCCAGCAAAAGGCCAAGGCCGAGATCGAGAAAGTCCGCGCGGCCGTTCCGAGCGACTTGCCCGAGAAGGAGGCCGGCTTGCTGGCTTCCTGGCAGAAGACCTTCGACAAGTGGGACGGCGAGCTGGCCAAACTGCCCGAGAAGTGGGACACGGCGATCTGTCAGATCTGCCGCCTCGGCAATCACGACAAGCCGCTCTCGGTCGCCGATCGAATGCTCTTCACGGAGGTATCCAAGAACGTCAAACGGGTGGCCGACGTCGTGAAGGCGTACAGCGATCGACTCGCGAAGCTGCGGATCACCAGCGGCGAAAAGAAGGCCTTGAAGGATCGTGTGGCCGCCGTGCAAAAGCAGCGCAAGCGACTCGAGGATCTCAAGGACAAAGTCGAGATCCTCACCAACCGGATCAAAGACGCGGAACTGGCTCAGCGGGTACAAGATTACGGCTACCGTGCGCGACAGGTCGGCGGCAAGGAGATCTCCGCCCTTGAGGAGCTGATCCGCTGGCGGCTGTGGGATCGCACGGGCGGCGGGCTGATGGCCGAGCTCGGTAGTCACCAGCTCGACGCGGCCGGCATCTTCATCAGCGCCCAGCGCAAAGACGGCAAGAAGGCCCAGCCGCTCAGCGTGACCGCCGTGGGCGGACGCCATCTGTTCGACCACGACCGCGATATCGACGATCACGTCTACTGTTCGTTCGAATTCCCGGCCGCCGACTACGACGCGAAGGACGAAGAGAAACGCAACCGTAAGGTCGTCGTCTCCTATTCGTCGATCAACGGCAACGGCTACGGAGGTTATGGCGAAATCGTCTTCGGCACCAAGGGCACGCTCATCCTGCAGACGGAAAAGGATGTCATGCTCTTTAAGGGCTCCGACACCTATGGCTACGTGAAGATCGGCGGCGGCAAGGGAAACTTGCGGCTCGATGCCGACTACGCCGGCGGTTCGCAAGCGGCCCAGCTGGCCGGGCTCGCCCTGGAATATCCGACCAGCCGCGGCTACACCGAGGAAATCGAGCACTGGGCGTGGGCCATTCGCACGCCCGACGGCAAGGTGCCGCTGCGCTGCGACCCGAAGGTCGCCCTGGCCGACGCCGTCATCGCGCTGACCACCAATCTCGTGATGCGGGGGCCCGACGCGCTGCCCGAGGCCGAGGCCGTCGAAGGACGCGTCAACTTCAATCCCGCCTGGTTCGATCCCGACGACGACGCCACGCCCGAGGGCGAAGCGCCGGACGTCAATCGCAAGCAGTACCAGGTCTAGCCGCGGGTCGGCAACCTTGCGTCTCGTTCGACGCTCGTTCTCTCTGTCGCACGTTCGATCTCTCTACCGAGGAGCCAGGCATGGAAAAGTGGCCGCTAGGAGTCTTCGCCAGTGTCGACGCCGGACTGGGCGTGAAGTTGGAGGTCGCTCATGAGTTGGGCGTGCCGACGATTCAGTTGCACACCCCGGCAAAGCCGACCCGCACCCAGGAAAACGCCGAGCGGTTCCTCGCCCAGTTGTCCGACCTGGGAATCACCATCACGTGCGTCTTCGGCGGCTTTGAGGGCGAGAGCTACGCTGACATTCCCACGTCTCGCGAGACGGTCGGCCTGGTGCCGCCGGCGACCCGCGCCGCCCGGGTGCAGGAGCTCAAGGAAATCGCCGACTTTACGCGAATGCTGGGCGTCGACGTGGTCGGCGTGCATATTGGCTTTGTGCCGCACGAGACGAACGACCCGCTCTACGACGATGTCGTACGGGTGACGCAGGTCGTCTGCGATCACTGCCAGAAGAATGGACAGGCGCTGCATCTGGAGACGGGCCAGGAAAGTGCCGACACGCTGTTGCGCTTCATCCGCGACGTCGAACGGGACAATCTGTTCGTCAACTTCGATCCGGCCAACATGATTCTCTACGGTTCCGGCGAGCCGCTCGAAGCGCTGCGGGCGATCGGTTCGCGAGTCCGCAGCGTCCACTGCAAGGATGCCCTCTGGTCGGATCAACCGGGCCAGACCTGGGGCCAGGAAGTGCCGCTGGGCGAAGGGGCCGTGGGCATGGAAGACTATCTGCGCACGCTCGACGAACTGGGCTACACGGGACCGCTGACCATCGAGCGCGAGATTCCGCAGGAGCCCGAACGACAGAAGGCCGAGATTGGTGGCGCGCTCGACTTGCTGCGCAGCCTCAAAAAAAAGCTAGCCGCCGTCTGACGGGGGACGTGGGCCATTCGTGCCGCGGGTCGATCTGCCGGATCGCGGTCGCAAAATCAGAATGGCCGCGATCAGCACAACCGCGATGGGAAACAGCCCCCGCCGTGTGGCCAGCACCACGCCCGCGGCAACCAGGGCCACGAGAAGCGCCTGCGGCAGGAAATCGAGGTGCGGGTATGCCAGCCAAAGGACGCCCAGCACGGCGCCCACGCGGATGCCCACGCCGGCGTAGAAGCTCGCCGAGTTCCCGGCCAGCTGGGGCCGGGCAACGAGAAGCAGACCGCCGGCCAGGAAGAGCAAGGCCAGCACGCCCAGGGCATGTCGTCGCATGGTGCTATCGTTAGAGCCGGTCGAGACCGTCGATCCACTGGACGAGTCCGGCCAGCTCCGAATCGAGCAGATAGCGGGGCTTTTCCGGGAAGCGGACTTCCGTCACGGGGTACTTCATCTTCCGCAGGGCCTTGATCTGATCGGTTACCCGCGAGGCGTACTCGTGCTGCTTTGAGATGGCCACGTAGATCGCCAGGGGGCGGGCCGGATCGGTGGCCGGTGGCCGCACCACGGCCGGAATCGGCGATTGCACCGCGGCCACACCCCGCACGACGTCCCGCTGAGAGAAAGCGACCAGATAGGCCATCGCCGCTCCGCCTTCATGGCCGTGCGCGACGACACGACTCGCGTCGATCCGATAATCCTTGGCCACCTCGTCGTAGGTGCGGCGGACGAAGTCCAGCTCATCCGCCGCCCAGCGTTCTTTGTCGCGGGGCTGAGGTGCGAGCAGAATCAACTGACGCCGAGCACAGACTTCCTTCCAGCGGTTCAGCAGGGCTTCCTTGTCGAACTTGCCGGGCGCGGTGAGCCAGATCACCACGCCATGCGACATCTGCGGATGGTAGTTCTTCGGCACGTAGACGACACACTCGTTCTCAAACTCGGGCAACTTCAGATCGAAGGCGCCGGTGCGCGGTCGCTTGCCGACCGGACCGGCCGGACGCTCGACGAGCGGCAAGTCATCGGGCACGTCTTCGGGCAAAGCGGCCAGTGTGATCTCCGCAGACTTCGTCGCGCCGTCCCGCTGGAAACTCAGGTCCACGACCTCGCCGGGAATGTACCGCCGAAGTGCCTGGCGCAGTGCCGCCACGTCGGTCAGTTCGGTTCCCTGAAACTCGGTAATCCGATCGCCGCTGGCCAATCCCGCCTGGGCGGCGGGGCTATCGGGATAAACATATCGCACGCCCGCACCTGCGGCGTCTTCGTGCCCGTCCCGCACCGGCAAGATGCCGATGAAGGGATGGGCGTAGGGAATCAGTTCCTCGGCCAACTGCAGCGACCGTTCGACACGCTTCTTGTCTCGCATCACCGCAAGCGTGACCTCGTCGCCAGCATAGAGCGGCGAGACGACGTGCTGCAATTGAGCGCGGTTCTCGACCGACTTGCCGTTGACCGCCACAATCAAATCGTCGGCCAACAGGCCGGCTTCGTCGGCCGGTCCGCGGGGATGGACGGCCGCGATCTTCGGCGGCACGCTGTAGAGATCGCGCCCTTCGATGCTGATGCCCAGCAGCCCGCCGTGTAGATCTTGGCCTTTTCTCAAACGCGGCACCACGGCGAGAATATCGGCCATCGGCACCGCGAACCCGATGCCCGAGTCGTACCAGTCGGTTCCGCTCATTCCCATGTCCGCGTGCGGCGAGAGCGGCGCCAGGATGCCGATCACGCGTCCGCGAATGTCGACCAACGGGCCGCCGTAGTTGCTCGGCGAGACCTTCGCGTCCGTCTGCACCGCCTTGCCCCAGACGCGGTCCAGCGCACTGATAATGCCGACGGACACGTTCGGCTGCTTCGCTTCGTAGATGCGCCCGACGGCCAGGGCCCAGGCACCGACGCGGAGTTCGTCGCGCGGAGCGATTTCGGCAACGGACAGCGGCGCGACCTCCGAGGGCAAATCGATCTTCAGCAAGACGATGCCACGATTTCGATCGGTCGCCACCAACCGGGCGGACAGGTTTGTGCCGTCGCCCAGGGTCACGAGAATCGCCGACGGCTTCTGGGCAAAATTGAATTCGCTGGAAACGAGAAATCCGTCGGGCGAAATGGCCACGGCCGAGGACGTTTGTTGCCCAAGTCCCGTGTTGCCGGTGGCGCTGCCGCCGATGGTCTGAACCTGCAGGACGGAGGGAGCCACCTTCTCGAGCGCCGCGCGGATCGCCTGTTGTTCGCGTTCAGCAAGATCCTCGGGCGGGGCCGCTTCCACTTGGCCCACGCAGCCAGCGATGCCCACAGAGCAGGCAATGATCAACGCGACCAGCGTCACCAGCCAGGCCCTCCGGCCGCGAAGCGTCGCGCGGCGTAACAACGTCAACGTCATGGTTGCTCTCCCTCGCGCGGCTCGCCGACTTCCGCCTCAGCGTCGGTACTTTGCAACATGACGGTCTTCAGCTCTTCGCCGCGGCGCACGATCAATGAAATCTCGGCGGGTTGCTCGATAAGCTTCGCCTGTTCGCGCAAGTCGCGCAGCGAGCGTATCAAGACGCCGCCCACGAAGAGGACCAGGTCGTCCGGCTGCAATCCCGACGTCGCCGCGGACGAGTCGGGCCGGACCGCATCGACATAAGCCGGCGTGCTATCGACGACGTTGGGTACGAAGACGATGCCGAAGGCCGTCAGGTCGAGCGGGTTCCTGGCCAATCGCTCCTTGGCCGGGTCACGACGGCGAAACTTGCCGGCACGAATGTCGCTGACCGCCTCGCGAAGTTCCGCGATGGGAACCGCGTAGTTGAGCCAGGCCTGCGAACGCCGATCGCGTAGTTCTTTGCCGAGGATGCCGAGCAGCTGACCGCGAATGTCGGTCAGGGCTCCGCCGGTGGCCCCGGGATTGTTCGTAATTGCGTCGACGACATAGACCCGCCCCCGATAAGGCGTGACGAACGCACCCTGGCGGCCGGCGAGCGTTGTCACGGCGGCCACGACCCCACGCTGCACGCTTACTCGTTCGTCGCCGGTGGCCACGCCGTAGAGATTGCTAAAGGCCAAGACACGCATGCCGGTGTCGCCCTCGACCGCTGCGGCCAGGTCGAAGAAGGACAGGTCTTCGGCGTCGATCTTGAGGACGGCAATCTCGAGTACCGGATCGGCGCCCAATAGGTCCGCCTCGAACTTGCGACCGTCGTCGAGGATGACAGTCACCGCTTCGGTGTCGAGCACGTAGCTCCAGGTCGTCAGAATGTGGCCTTCCGCAGAGACGAGAACGCCGCTCTGGTAGGCTTCCAGACCGCGGAGGCCTCCCGCTCCATAGATCTTGACGACGCGGGGTTGCACTCGCTCAACGGCCGCGCGCGAGGCAGCCGCCTCGCCGCACGGGGCGAGAACGAGGACTCCCCACAGCGACAGGGCGAGGGTTGCGACTCTCAGCAAGCGCGTCGGCGGACGCCAGGACTCGGTCAACTCAATCCTCCTTGGGGCCGAATTGAATCGACTCAAGCTCGAGTCGCGCGTAGATGCGATCGCCGAAGCGAACCTCGATCTGCGTGGGAAGATAACGCTGCTCGTCGCGACGATATTCGGTGAAGTAGAGCTCGCAGGGATCGACGTCGTCGTCGGTGAAGACCTCCATCGTCCGCAGCTTGCCGTCGGTGGGGTCGAAGTGGAACCGCGTCTCGACCCCGCCATGCACGCCGACCAGCACGTCGAAGAGGTTGCGTCGCAATTCGGCTTCGTCGTCGACCGGCCGCGATGGAACCGTGCCGAGGTAATAGACGTCGCCGAACGTCTCGATCCCTTCGCGCAAGAAACGCTGCCAGAGGTGCAACGCGAGCAGCAGGCCGCCACTTCCCGGCGGATCGACCAGATCGTTCAGCTCGTCGCCAAACTCGGCTTCGAAGCGAAACACCGGCAACCGCAGCTCACCGCGGCTCGGCGAAAGCGCGAAATAGGCCTCGCCGGTATCGTCCCCGCTGGCTTTGCCGGTGAGCACCCAACGTTCCGGCAGATCGCCAAACGAACCGTTCCGCTGCAACGCCTGCCAAACCCGCACCTGCTGCTGCTGGTTGAAGTAGTAGTTCGCAAAGCCCGTGCGAGCTTCGAAGTGATCCCGCACGATCTGCGGCATCTCCAGCTCCTGCGACTCCGCACCGGGACGCGCGTCTTCGGGATTCTCGGAGTCTTCGTCACCTTGCGCGGGCTGCCCCTCCTCCGCCTCGCCACCTTCAGGGGCTTCTCCGTCCGCGTCGCCCTCGGCTTCCGCATCGCCCTCTCCGTCCGCGGGCTTCTCGCCATTCTCGTCCGGCGGATCCTCGTCCGGTCCCGGCAGCGGAGTACGGCGACCGCTGAGCATCTCGGCCAGCTCGCCCTGCGCGTGGGTACCGCTCAAGCGGACGACGGTACGGACGACTTCGCCGTCTTGTCGATACGTGACAGGCACGCGCCAGCCCTTGGGAAAGATGCCGAGCACGTTCTTTAGGCCGTTGACCGTGCGAATCTCGCGACCTCCGAAGCGGAGAATCTCGTCGTCGTAGCGGAGACCGCGACGATAGGCGTCGCTCGTATCCTGAATGGCGCTAATCACCACGCGACCTTCGTCGTCGCTCGCCGCGCGGGTTCCCCACGAGGCGTGATCGACGATCCGCCCACTGCGCAGATAGCCCATGAAGTTCTTGATCTGATTGATCGAGATCGCGTAGCCGACGCCGACGTTCACCCGACCCCGCTTTTCGAACGAACCGCGACCGTTGATGCCGATCAGTTTGCCGTCGTCGTCGAAGAGCGGTCCGCCGGAGTTGCCCGGGTTGATGGCGGCATCGGTCTGAATGCAATCGGTATATTCGAGCAGCGTTCCGGCCGGGTACTGGTAACGACTGACCCCGGAGATCATTCCGTAGGAGACCGTCGGCTTGTAATCGGTCGCCAACAAGAACGGATTGCCCACGGCATAGGCCCAGTCGCCGGGACGAACCTGGCTGCTGTCGCCCATCTCGGCCGTGGGGAAGTCGTTGCGTCCGAAGAGCTTGATCATCGCGACATCGCCGGTCGGATCGACACTGACGATGACCGCGTCGTAGAGCTTGCCGTCGGCCATACCGCACTTCATGGCGTTGCCGACCGGCTGCGTGACGTGGAAGTTGGTCAGCGCATAGCCGTCGGGAGTAATGACCACGCCCGACCCGCCACCGGCACCGCCCGCTCCAAAGATGGCCAACGTGCAGGCGGAAATCCGCTCGACCACGGCCACGCGGCGGGCCTCGGCCTCGACGACCGCCTGGTCGACGTCGGCGCGGGCCGGCCCGGTTGCGGCTGCGAAGAAGCCAGCCACCAGCAGCACGAGGACGAGCAGGCGAGGCAACTTCATTTCACGATCCTCGCTTCGCAGAGATTCAGATGATCGCCAATGTCTTCCTGCTCGCCGAAATCGACCAGGATCTTCAGCTCGGTCACTCCGCTCACGTCGAGGTCGATCTGCCGCGGCGACTTGGTCCCGCTGATCGACTGTTCGAACAGCCGCTTGTCGTCGCCGTCGATTACCAGGTGGACATGTCCGCGGGGAACCATGCGGGCGTCGATGCCGGCGATGGCCTTGAAGCGACGCGCGTCGGCGGGCAGCTCGAAGGTCAGCGTCGTGCGACTGGCAATCGCCAATCCACGCGCGAATTCCTTGATCTCGTCGCTGGTCTCGTCGCGATAGTAACGGAGCCGCAGTGCCGAATCGGCCGGCGACGATGCGGCCAAGGCCCGATCGCGGCGCGGCAAGTAACTCCCCCGCAGCTTGGCCGCGATGTCCGGATTGGAGACGAAATAGGGACGCCAGTCGATTTCGGTCGGCGTCATTTGGCTGAGGTAGAGGACATTCTCGGCGGTAAAGTCGAAGGCGGCGATCTGGTTCCAATCGCGACGGAGTTCGACCCCGGCGGCAGTCTCGATCCGCAGAGTCGTGCCCAGGCGGCGGAGCGCGGCGACTTCGATGCGGCTGCCGGTGCGGTCGATCAACGTACCCCGGCTGGCCTGAATCTCGGAGTCGGTGCCGCGGGCATAGATCAGTCCCTCGACCTTCTCGCGCCCGACTGGAATGAGATCGCCCTCGAGCACGAAATCGACTTTGTCTGCGGAGACGGCGCCGAGCACGCCTTCGATATAGTCGAGCTTCTGACCCTTGCGAATCACCAACAGGTCGCCGGCCGCGTTCGCCTTGAGGGCCTCCGCCCACTGTGTCGCTTGCGACTTGCCCTGTTCCTTGAAGCGGACGTGGCGGAGCAGGCGAGTAGGAATCTCAACGAAGGGTCCCTCGACGAGCTCGACCTCGGCCGCCGCCTCGGCATTGGCCACACGGTAGGCCGACGCCACCAAGAGCGATCCGTCGACAAGCGTAACCCAAGCCGCCGGTTGCACGTCCGCCGCGTCTTCCGCACTCAGCACCCGCAAGGACTCCAAACCGCTAATGGGGTGCGTCGACCGCTGGCCGTCGGCGTCGAGTGTGATCGCCTCGGACGTGATATCCGCCATCTTGCCCGTGACGGTCTCCCCTTCGAGCGTGCGCATCTCGACCTCGGGGCCGAGCTGGCCGCTTAGCGTCAGCGGGAGAAGCAACAGCATTACAGACATGAGAGCATCCTGCACGGCAAGCAAGGTGGGGACCCAGGCGGCGCGGTAAACGCTCGACAACTACTCTTCTTCACGCTCGCGTCCGCGGCCTTTCTTCGCCGTAATCTGGCGAAAGTATTCCTGAATCACTTCGCGATAGTGGGCGGGAAAATCGCGACCAATCTCCTGCAAGGCCTCTTCGCGCTCCTTCGGCGGCAGGTCGCCCCAATCGGCGGCCTTGCCCAAGCGTTTGCGGTCCACCTCGCCGGGACCCTTGCCCTCCAACGGGGTCGATTGGTCGGCCGGCCGGCTGCTACGATTTGCGCCCCCACCACCGGCCGCCGCCTGTTGTTGTTGCTGTTGCTGCTGTTCGATCTCCTCGATCAGCTTGTCGAGCGACTCGATCACGCCGTCTTCAATATCGCGAACCCGCTTGTTGGCGCGACCCAAATCGAGACGCCGCTGAATGTCGTCCATACGCCGAGAAATGTGGTCGAGCGAATCCTCTTCCAGCTGGGCCAGATCGCCGCGCATCAGCTCGGCCAGGGCCCGAAATCGCTCGGGGATCTCGTCAGGACGCTCCAGCAGCCGATCGATGGCCGTCAGGCCCGCCTCTTTGCTCAAGAGCCGGTGGTAGACCACGCCCTGATAGAACAGCAGCGCGGCCGGATCGACCACGTCGCTCGGCTCCAAGTCCTTCATCAGGGCCAGGGCTTCGTCGAAGTACTGGCCCTGGGCAAGCGCGCGAGCCGCAAACAGCCGCAGATGGGCGCGGGCGAAGTCGTCGAGATCGTCGCTGGCAAGCCAGTCGGTCTTGGGCGCTTGCGTGGGCGAAACCCCGCGCTCGACGTCTTCGATCAGCTTGGCGGCGCGGGGCTCGACCAACGCGATGGCGGCCACGACGCGATCGAGCACATCGACCGCCGCGGTGGCCCCTGCAGCCGGCCACAGGGTGTCGAACCTCCGCCGCTCATCGGCCGTGGGACGCTGCGCGTCGAACCAGCGGACGAGCGACTGGCGAATCTCGGGAGCCTGGGGCTGGTTCCAGGTAGCGCTGGCACCCAATTCGTCGGCCGCACTCAGGGTGCCGGTGCCGTGACCAAGCCAACCTGCCGCGAGCCAAGCAGCGAGCGTCAGTGAACCGATTCGCATGCCATTTCCCTTTCCCGCGCGAGTTCGCACTCGCCGAAGTCCTCCGACTCTCTCAACGGTTCTTGCCCAGCACGATATCGCGGGTGACGCGATGAATCTTCTCCTCGCGCTCGGCCAACCGCTGCAGCGTCGGAATCAGCCACCCGGTCGCGACCTCGCCCGACTCGATCATCTCTTTGTATTGCTCGGTCCGCCGATTCACCCGCATCTGCAAGGCGCGAATCATCTTCAATTCGGCCAGGATATCGACCAGCGGCGGATCGCCCGGATCGCCGGCCGGAAAGCCGGGCGGCGGAGGCGGGGGCGTGCCCTCCTTGAGATCCTTGCGGGCCTTTTCCAAAGCCGCGATGATCTCGTCGAGCGCTTCGAGAATGTCGCTCTCGACATCCTGGGTCAGCTTGCCGACCTTCGCGTCGGCGAGCCGCTCGGAGACCATCTGCATATCCTCGCGCAGCTGGATCACCGCCTCGGGCAGCGCGACCGAAGTGCCGTCCTCGCGGAGCAGGACCATGGCCTTGTCGACTTCGGTGATAATCTTGTTTTCCTTCCGCGAGAGCCGTTCGGCCTCGATCGTGAAGGCGCGATCTCGTTTTTCCTCGGGCTCCTTGTCGAGATTCACGGTGGCGTCGTAGACCGCCTGCTGCATTTCCCGCATCTTGCGAAAACGCCCTTCGAGCATGGCCAGAATCTGCTCGCGTTCCTCTTCCCGCATCTGGCGGAGAATCTCTTCCAGCTCGCGCTTGGCCTGTTCGAGCTGAGCGATCGCCTCGTCTTGGAGGTCTTTCGCGTCGGCGCGCTGGGCCTCTTCCAGTTTTTCCTGGGCTTCGCGCATCCGCTCGGCGGCGGCTTCGATCCGTTCCCGGGCCGGAAACGGTTCCGCCTGGGGGGCGTCCGCAGGCGCACCTGGCGACGGTTCGCCCGGTTGGCCCTGGCCCGAAGGCGAAGGCTGTCCCTGCCCACTGGGCGGGCTCTCGCCGCTCGGCGGGCTCTGGCCTTCTCCAGATGGCGACGACTCACCCGATGGGGAGTCTTCCGCGGAGTCGGACTCCGTTTCGTCCCCTTCGTTGTCCGCTTCGGTTGAATCACGGTCGTCGGCGTCGGAATCGGCTTCCGCTTCGTCGTCTTTGTCAGCGTCCGCGTCGTCGGATGCGTCCGACTGGTCGTCAGACTCTGGACGGTCGCCCGCGGACGGCGACCCATCGGAAGACTGGCCTTCGCTGGACTCGCCGTCGCTGGACGATTCAGACTCCGCATCGCTCGCTTCGCTCTCGCCGTAAGAAGGCTCGCCCGACTGCGGCTCTCCAGATTGCGGCTGGCCCGACGGCGGCTGGCCGGGCTCGGAGTCTTCCTGGGAGCCTGGCGTCTCGGAGGCCGACTCGGCATCGGTGCCTTCTTCGGCCGCCTGTTCTTCGTTGTCCTTGATGCGTCCGGCCAGGTCGCCGGTCCGCTCGGCCAGCTTGCCTTGGCGACGGGCCAGCCGATCCGCTTCGCCGCCGCGCTGCGAACGCGTGCGGATTTCCTTCTGCGTCTTGATGAATCGACTCAGCTGCTTGATGTAGTCGCGAAGTCGTTCGCGCTCGTTGCGACTCTCGTCGGCGCGATCTTCCGTGATCAACATCCGCAGCAATGCCTGAAGATCCTGCTCGACCTCTGCCTGGCGGCTCGAGACTTCTTCCAGGTCGCGGAGCAGGTCGCTATCCAACAGATCGAGAATGTCGGTGAGCTGCTCGTGAACGCCCCGACGGCTGCTCTGCGAAACGGCCTTTTCCAGCAACGCCGCCCGGTCGGGGTCTTCCTTGCGGATCAGCTCGGCGAGCTTGAGCAACTCGCTCTTGAAGCGTCGATAGGTATCGGCCAGCTGCCCCTGCTCGAGCAGCAGCCGGTCGCCTAAGTCGGGTCCGCCCTCGGCCGCGTCTGCCGCGGGGGCCTCCCCGCCGGCCGGCTGCGCATACGCCGCCGCAGCGCCGAACCCGCTGAGCCCCGCACCGATCACGAGTAGGGCGATCCATCGCACCGCGAGCCGTCGATTCTCGAATTTGGCCATCGCGCAATCCTCCAACGGCAATTGTACACACCTCGGCAAATTGAGCGAATTGCCTTCGCTGCCCAAACGGCTCGAATCCGCCGAAAAAAATGCCCGCCCCGGCCGCCCCGGCGACCGAGAGCATGGCGGACGCTCGGGTCTGCGAGCCACCTCGGTCCGCCTGGATGCCGCCTCAGTCCAACAGCCTTCGCCGCAGATCCCGCTTGATCTGTTCGCGCCGCTCGCGCGTGAGCCGCGAAATCTCCTTGTGGTCGGCGATGATCTTGCGAAGCCTGGCCAGCGACTCTTGAAAGTTGCCAAAATCCTCCATCTTCAGCAGTACCTCTTCGATCTCCTGCAGGATCGCCGCCAATTGAGCGCGGGCCACATCGAGCGATTCGACCGCCCGGTCGCGATCTTCCAAATTGGCCCGCACCTGGCGGAGCTGAATTCCCCAGGCGCGATAGTCCTCCTTGATGAGGCGTTTCAGCGGCCTGGAGATCAACCCCTGCATGCGTTCCTGAGTCTTTTCCAGGTAAGAGACGTTGTTGTTGATGAGCTCCTCGAGGATCGAATCGAACTCGGCGGTAATGTCGAGGATCTCGTTCTGCGTGCGGTCCCGACTCTGCAATGCTTCTTCGATCGCCAATGCGTTCAGTGGCAGCTTCGACCGGGGTGCCGCCGCGGCCTCCGCACCAGCAGCCGGTTCCGCATCGCCGTCGTCGGCCGCCGCATCCTCAGCCGCGACCGGATCGAGCCGCGCCCGAGTGCGGGTCAGCGTATCGCTGACGCGAATCAATTCGTCGGCCACCGAAGAGAGTCGCTGACGCAGGAAGACCTCTTTCGATTCCAGCCGGGCGCGGAGTTCGTCCTCCGTGATCACTTCGAACTCGAACCGCTCGCTGCTCCCCACGTGGGGCTCGTCGCCCAGAGGATAGTTGTCCGCGGCCCGCAACGTGAGGCGGAACTTCTCGCCGAGCACCACGGCCAACTCGGACACGTTTAAGCGCGGGCCCGACTGCTTGTCGAGGCGACCCTCGGGCGGCAGGTCAAATTCGACCCGCTGCGGCGCGGCGTCCGCCGCTTCGATCTGAAACCAGCTGTTCGTCAGACCGTGATCGTCCGTCAACTCGCCCGCCACCGGAATGCGGGCCTGGGGGGTCACGGCGCTGCCGACGCCGACCGGTCGGGCATCGACCAAGGGAATTTCGTCCAGTTGTGCCAGTAGCCGCAAACGAATCGGTTGCTGGTTGCTCACCCCATCCGTGTCTTCCAGGGTGAACAACAGCGTCATGTTGGCGGTCACCTCGCCGAGAGCGAGCGTCATACGACGGCGGTCCTGCTGATCGATGACGATCTTTGCGCGTTCCGCGTCGGCCGCGTCGCCCACCTGTCGCCAGGTCGCCGCCTGCAGCGGCTTGCTCGCCTGCGCGAGCACCTCGACCTCGGTTCCCTCCGGCAGGGTCATGATTCCGGTGACGGGCAGATCGGCCGCCTCTTTGCCGAGGTAGTCGGGGAACTGGCAACGCAGCGAAATGTTCTCGATGTCGGGTGGGCTGACTGCCTCAATCACCAGGTTGTCGACGCGATCGTCCTTGCCCCAAACGCCGCGCCGTACGGCGACCACGCTGAACCGCGTGGTGCTCTGCAGATCTTGGAATTCAAAGCGAAACTCCTGAAAGTCGTCGCGACCGGCAATCGCCCGGCCGCGCTTGGACATCGGCGTGCGATCGGCGCCCCCTTCGTCGGTGTCGTAGTGAACCTCCAGCAGGTCCGGGGCAATCCACTCGCCACGAAGATCGGCCCGCGCGGTGAGCTGCAAGTCGCTGCCGCGGGCGACTTTGACGATGCGTCGTCCTTGCTCGTCGGGCTCGAACCCGTCGACGTAGATCTTCGTCGCGCGGGGCCATTGTTCGTCGCCCAGCATCAAGGTGCGGTCGGCCCAGGTGGCGGTCGCCTCGGGCAGGAACCAACCGAAGCCGCCGATCGACATCAGCGACACCACCGCCAAGGCGATTGCCAACACCAAAGGGCGGCGACGCAACACGCGACCGAGCGGGACCTCCTGGGCGAGTTCTCCGGCGCGGGCCTGCGTGGTGGCCAACATGGCCTTCGCCAACGGACCGCGGCTGGCGGACGAATCGCCCAGTTCGACGGAAGTGACCAGTCGGTCTCCCAGCTCGTCAAAGCGTCGTTCGAGCAGCAGGGCCAGGCTCTTGTCACTCAACCGCATCAGCAGCGGACACAGGATACTGCGGATCACCACCGCCAGCAGGGCGACCCCGACGGCCAACAGCATGAGCAGGCGCACGGCGCGCGACGGTTCGAAAAGCCAGTCAACCAGCAAACTGAGCCAAAACAACAGAGCCGCCGCGATGATCACATAGGCCAGACCGCGTCCGGCCAGATAGCCGCGAATCAGCCCGCGCAGCTTGTCCAGTCGCGAGTGAATCGCGATGTCGGACGTGTCGGCGGCGGCAACCGTGGCCATGGAATCGGATCCTACGTCTATCGACTATGCCAACTTCAAAATCCGTCGCAACAACCACTCCAGGCAGAGCAGTCCACAAACCAGAAACATCATCGATTTGGCCCACAACGACGACCAGGCCGGATCGACGTCGCCAAACTGCGGCGTGATCTGCGTCCGGTCGGCAATGCGCTCGCTTAGCGGCCGGTCGCCGGAACGTCCCGCGGCCGCCGCGAAGCCGAGATAGTACTGACCGCCGGTGGCCTGCGCCAACGAGCTGAGCACCTCGTCATTGCGATCGGGACGCTGATCTTCCGT
The DNA here is from genome assembly GCA_003389215.1 of Planctomycetota bacterium. GTDB lineage: Bacteria > Planctomycetota > Planctomycetia > Pirellulales > UBA7805 > MB-PLM-2. The sequence continues at coordinate 40,251 of QQVP01000090.1, forward strand.
GCCGCTGGTCTCGACCGTGATCTTCTTCATCAGCGGATCCTCGATCGACTCGGGCAGCGGCAACACGAGTTGATAGTCGCCGGGGTCGCGGGCCGGAAACTGGCCCCGGTAGGTCCCCTCGCGATTCGGATCGGGCGAGAGCACCAACTGCGTCGACTCTCCGTTGGGTCGCATGATCAGGAGATTCGCAGATTGCAGCTTCAACGGCTGTCGCTGATTGTCCTTCAAGTGCGCGACGACCGGCACCGTATCGCCCACGAAGTAGCGCGTCTGTTCCAGCAGCAAGATATCGCCGCGGCGGGAGCCACGGAGCAAACGCCCCTGCGAGACGTGACGCACGAGGTTGATATAGAACTTTTCGAAGACGCCGTCGCCGTAGCGTCGCAGTCGCCACATCTCGCCGCTGCCAAGATAGAACACCCGGCCCGCACCGTAGAAGTGACTGGCCATGTAGACCGGATCGTCGCCGGCGCTCTGCGGCATGGGGTCGTCGTAGCGGGCGTAAACCGTCGCGCCGGGCTTCGCCCCCACGACCGGATAGGCCCCGTAGATGCCGGGAAAGATTTCCCAGATGTTGGGGCCGGCGGTGGCGTCCTTATCGAGTCGCAGGAACTCGGCGGCCAGCCCCTCGCGGGTGAGCTCGATGGGGGCCGCCTTTTCCGTCGCGCCGCGTTGGAAGTTCAGCTGCGCGAACCGCTCGTGAAACACGACCGGATAGAGCTGCTGCAAGTCGCTCGTGTGGCCCTCGTGAATCCAGCTGCTCACCGGGTTGCCCGCATTAACCAGGCTGGGGATGACGATCATCCCGCCCGCCTCGTCGGAAACCCAGCGGACGAGGTTCTCGATTTCCGGGGCCGTGAAGGTCGTCCAATCGGGATCGAAGGCGACGATGCAGTCGTAGTCGAACAGCTCCTCGACTTCGGTCGGAAACTGGGCAAGCACGCGATTGGCGTCTTGCGACACGGCGTCCCGGGCGCTCTGCAAGAAGACGTCGACCTCGCTACTCTTGTCGCGATAGAGCATGTTCCGCAAAAAGCGATAGTCGCGCGTCGGCCCGCCCGCGATCAGCAGCACCTTCGTCTTGCGGAGCACCACCTCAACGACGAAGCGTTGCCGGGTTAGCTCGTCGATCTCGCCCTTGCCCGGCGGCACCACGCCGAGTTCGAGTGCGTAGCGACCGGGCGTCGGAATGCCGTCGACGGTGAACTTCACCGCCAGGTTCTCCTCGGCATCGCCGAGCGTAATCTCTTGTTCCTCGAAAATACCCAGGTCTTCGCCAACCTCTTCGCCCTCGTCGGCTCCGACCTGCTGCAGAATCACGGTGGCATCGCGTCCGTCGAAACCCCGGGACTGGACATAGGCGGTAATTTCGAAGGGATCTTCCGGCATCGCCCGACTCGGTGCCGCGTAATCGCCGATGGCCACAAACTGCGGTTTCTGCGTCGACCCGAAGCCCAGGCAATGGATCGGGACATCGGCCTCGGCGGCCAGCGCGGCCCCCTCGGCAACGTCGAGGCCGGCGTTCGACTGGCCGTCGCTGAGCACGACGATCGCCGACAGCGTGCCGGTCGCCTTCTCTTCGATCAAACGGGCGACGGCAGTGCCCAAGCGGGTCTCGGTGCCGCGGGCTTCGAGCGACTCGAGCCAGTTGATCGACGCTTCTTTCGCCTGCTCGTCACCGGCCGCCACTTCGGCATCCGACGGCTCGGGCAGGGCCAGGACCTCACGCAGGCCGACGCCTTCGTGGGCCGCAAAGGCCCAAAAGGCCACCGACACCGAGGCGAGCAGACAGACCGTGCTGACGACCAGCAGGACCGCGGCGAAGCGATCCTCGTTCGTCTTGCGGCCCAGGTAGGTCACAATTCCCGCGAAACCGAGCCCCAGCGCCGCAATCGCAAAGATCAACTGACCGCGGGCGGTGGCAATCGACGCGGCAAGCGAAGCCTGCTCGGCTCCTGCGGCCGAGCTATTCGCGACGACGTCCGGAAGCTTGGGCAACGTGGCCAGTGCTGTGGGGCGATCGTCCTGGTCGAAGCGGTAGACGGCGACATCGTGCGCGGTGCGCAAGTCCGCGAGAAACTCGCCACCGGTGAACTCGCTCACGATGGCGGCACTTCGGCTGCCGCCCGCCGAGGCGGTGGTCGCCTCGCCGACGTCGACGCGCTGCATGCTCTGCGAGGTATCGACGAGCACAGCGACCTGCGAATTGCTGACGATTTCGCGTTGCTCGCGCCACTGCGGCTGAAGGTAAATGGCCAGCAGGCCAACCAGCGCCAGCACGCGCAGGCCGCCCAGCAGAACCGCCCGCCGAATTCCGAGCTCGACACAGTCGAGCACGTACATCACGATCACGAACCATGCCAGGACCACAAAGATCGCCAGCGGCCAAAGCCAATCGAGCGGCGACTGGATGCGGCCGAACTCGAACACGGTTCGGGCGCCGGCGTCGGCCAGGGTGACAAGATTTCCGCTCATCGGCGACGCCCTCCAATCCAGGAGGGATGGTAGCTGGCCGAGTAGGCCAGAATCTGTTCGCCGACGAGGAGCAGCGCGAGCAGGACGAAGTAGAGCCAATAGTCGCCGAGCTTGAATCCCGCCTCGGCCACGGGAGCCACGATCAGGCGATCGGCCTCGTAGTATTCGTGGTCGATGCCGGCCAGCAGGTTTTTGAGTTGCTCGGGGGCGACACGACGCAGGTCGCTCTCTCCGCCAGGGACATTCAGGGCGTAGCGGCGAACCTCGCTCTCGCCGTTGGCGCGAGTCAGCCGTGCCTCGTAAATGCCGGCGGCCAAGGTCCCCTCCAGCGTCGCGGTCATGTCCGCGGAACTGTCCTTGTCGAGCGTCGCCTCGCGCTTGACCGTCCGCAACGGCCGGCTCTCCAAGTGGGCAAATTCCACTTCGGCTTGATAGTCCTCGACCGACAAGGGGATGGCGAGCGGTTCGCCGACTTGCCGCGTCGTGTCGCGCAACTTCGCGGCCCCCACGTAGGTCTGCGTGTCGAGCATCACCGGGGCGAAGGTGGGATTACGGCCCCAGTTGTTCCAACCAACATTGTCCTGGTAGGGCGAGGAGGTAGTCAGCACGGCCAGGAAGACGCCCTTGCCAAACCGCTTCTCGACGATCAGCGGCTCTCCGTTGCGCAATCGCGCGACGACGTGCGTGCCCTCCTCGGGCGACGGCGTCCAGCCACGACCGGCGGCATAGTAGCGCTCGACCATCACCAGATTGAACACCTTGGTGCTCATCTCGTCCGCGGCGATGCGGCGGAACATGGGATGCTCCGGATCGACGGCGACGTCGGGGGTTCCCTCTTCCGGATCGAAATACAACGCGGCGGGCGAGGCGAGCGGCAGCGGGAACATGCCCTCGCCGTTGCGATAGAGCTGTTCGTTGACGAAGGAGCTGCGCGTGGCATCGCTGGCAAAGAAGATGACGCCCCCGCCGTCGCGGACAAAGGCCTCCAGGGCCTCGACGTGAAGCGGATCGAGGCGTTCGATATTCAGCAGGTAGACCGTCTGGAAGTCCTCCAGCCCGTGATCGCGCAAGTACTCGAGACGTTCGACCTGAACCTGGCGTCCCGTACGGACGCGGGCCGAGGGCTGCAGCGAGAATTTGAGAAAGTCGCTGTCGTCGATGCCGACGCCGCCGTCGAGAATCAACACCCGCACGTCCGCGGCAATCTGGAGGACCTCGAACCGCGATCCGTCGGCCTCCAAGGCATCGGGCGGCAAACGGGCCGTCACGGCCTGATCGCCTGCCGTGGGAAAGACGATGGGAAACACGGTGCGGGCCCGTTTGCCCGGACCGATCTCGTCGAAGCGGACGACCGGCAGCACGTCGGCGGGGTTGTCGTCCGCGGTCGCCTCGTCCGAGGCCGTATCGTCGTAGGAGCGACTTTCGACCGCCACGCGGACGTCGCGGGCTGTCTCGGTGCCGTAGTTGGCGACCTCAATCTCCATCCGCAGCTCGACCCCGGTCGCCCGCACCCCAGCAGCCGGTTCGAGGGCCGTGACGGCGAGGTTCGACGCGTCGTGCGGCGAACATTGAACCAACTGGACGTTGGCCTCCGCGTCCTTCAATTCGAGCAGCGCTTCGCGAACGGCGGCGGCGTCTTCCCACTGGGCCGCGCGAAAGTCGGAGACGATGTACACGATCAACTTCTCATCGGCCTCGGTCTTGATCGCCCGACCGACGGCGGCGATCGCCGCGATCGGGTTGAGCGTGAGCGGCGAACTGGACAGCTTGCTCAGCGGCCCTTCGAGCCGCACAGCAAACTCCTGCGTTACCAGGGCCCGCACCAATGTGGCGGTGCCCCCGCGTTCCGCTTCGGAAAAGCGGACCAACGAGAAACGATGTCCGTCGGTTCCCTTGGCCGCCCGCTGAGCCAGTCGGCGAACCACCTGCTTGGCCCGGGTAAACGCGGAGGTCGACTCCCAACGCTCGGCCATCGAGCCGCTGTCGTCGAGCAGCACGACATGGTGCGCCTTGCCGCCCCCAAAGAGCTTGCTCCACTGATCGGCGAGAATCGGCCCGGCCAACATGAACACAATCGCGGCGATGGCGAGCACCCGGGCCAATAGAAGCAGCAGCTGTTTGATCCGCACCCAGTTGCGATTTCGCTTCTGGCTCTCCAGCAGGAACGTCATCGCCGCCCACTTCACCCGACGATGCCGAAACAGGTTGATCAAATGGATCAAGATCGGCAAGCTCGCCAGCGGCAAAAGCCAGAAGTAGAACAGCGATGGATTGAGAAGGGACATAGGCGAGTTCTTACCGACCGAATCCCCACGGCGAGGTGCCAGAAGCGCCGGCGGCGAGCCGGAGCAAGTCGGCAAGGAAATTTTGCATGGACATGGCGGGGCCTAGTTTCGGTGGTGCATGCCGAGCCGATTGCTCAGGTAGGCGGTTAGCGCCGCATCGAGCGGCTCGCTGGTCGGGATCAGGCGATAGTCGACCGCGTTCTGGGCGCAGCGGCGTCGCGCATCGGACAGGAAGCGGTCGAGGGCTTCCAGGTAGCCCTGCCGTAAGGCCCGTGGATTGCAGTTGAGGAAGTCGAGCGACTCGAGCCCCTCGAAGCGTGTCGGGCCGTTGAAGGGAAACTCGAGCTCGTCGTCGTCCATGACGTGAAACACCATCACGTCGTGTCCGAGCTGGCGCAACACACGCAGGCCTTTGACCAAGGGATCGAGATCGGTCAACAGGTCGGAGATGAGCACCATCATGCCGCGGGGCGGATAACTCTCGGCCACGCGGGCCAGCACGCGGCCCAGATCGGTCTTCTCGGCGGGCTCGTCGGTCGCCATCGTATCGACAATGTCGTTGAGGTGGTTACGTTTGCTCCGCAACGGGACGATCTTGCGTACGTCCTCGTCGAACGAGGCACAACCGACGGCGTCCTGCTGACGCAGCAACAGATAAGCCAGGCTGGCCGCAATCGTGCAGCCATATTCGTACTTGGTCAGTGGACCGTTGCCATAACGCATGCTGGCCGAAACGTCGACAAGCAGCGTGCAACGCATGTTCGTGTCTTCTTCGAACTGCTTGACGTAGTAGCGGTCCTGCTTGGCCCAAACCTTCCAGTCGACGTGCCGCAGGTCGTCGCCCGGCGCGTACTCGCGGTGCGAGCGAAACTCGACCGACTGGCCAAAGTACGGACTGCGATGCATGCCCGACAGGAAACCCTCGACCACATGTCGGGCGCGCAGCTGCAAGCGGGAAATGCGCTGCAGGGCTTCAGGATGCAAGAATTTCTTGGAATCGGGCATCGGCGGTTAGTTCGTCTTCCTTGGCAGGCGTCACCTCGATGATCTTGGCAATGACGTCGTCGGGAGTGACGCCCTCGCTCTCGGCGGCAAAATTCATCACGATGCGATGCCGCAACACCGGGGCGGCCAGCGCCTGAATGTCGTCCGTCGAAACGTGCGTGCGGCCATGCAGCAGGGCCCGGCTCTTGCCCCCCAGGATCAGGAATTGCACCGCCCGCGGACCGGCACCCCAGTTGACCTGGTCGGCCACGAAGTCGGGCACGCCCGCTTCGCCGATGCGGGTTTGCCGCACCAGTGAGAGCGCGTAGCGAATGACGTGATCGGTGACCGGCACCTCGCGCACCAATTCCTGCAGGCCGAGAATCTCTTCGGCCGACAACACCGGCTCGATCGTCGCGTCAAGCGACGCCGTGGTCCGCCGCGCCACCTCGAACTCCTCGTCGAAGCTGGGATACTTGACGAAGACCTTGAACATGAAGCGGTCCTGCTGCGCCTCGGGCAGCGGATAGGTTCCCTCCTGTTCGATCGGATTCTGCGTCGCCAGGACGAAAAAAGGATCGGCCAGTGCGTGGCGCACGCGGCCCACCGACACCTGGCGCTCCTGCATCGCCTCGAGCAGCGCCGCCTGGGTCTTGGGAGGCGTGCGATTGATTTCGTCGGCGAGAATCACGTTCGCGAAGATCGGCCCTTCGAGGAAACGAAATTCGCGCGTGCCCGTGCTGCGGTTCTCTTCAATGATCTCCGTGCCGGTAATGTCGGCGGGCATCAGGTCGGGGGTGAACTGAATGCGATTGAAGGAGAGATGCAGGGCTCGCGACAGGGTGCTGATCATCAGCGTCTTGGCCAAGCCCGGCACACCCTCGAGCAGGCAGTGGCCGCGGCTGAACAGGCTGATCATGATCTCCTCGATCACGCTCTCCTGGCCGACGATCACCCGGCCCAGCTGCGATTGGATCTTCTCGCGGGCCCGGCTCAGTCGCTCAATGGCATCGGTCTCGGATATCGGAGCATTCGTCATCGTGTGGCAGACTCCCTCGTTCCAAGTTCTGAGTTGTCTTTAGGGTTGGGTGTTCTCATTAGAATCGTTGATTGGACGGTCACACTCGCCCGACGGCGGTTCTCGCCGGCGGTGCGGTGGGCGGATGGGCAAACGACGTATCCGAACGTCTCGCGTCTCGCGTCTCGCCGAATCGGCACCGGCGACTCGCCGCGCGGGGCGTGCCGGTTCCAGCCCATCAACGTTGATAAATGGGGACGTAGCCGTTGTCGAGTTGAAGTATGGTCAAGTTGATCGCCGTCGAATAGACGGCCCCCACGTGCCCCTGTCCCCAGTGAGCATAGCGCGAGCGATCGTCGTTGGCCTCTTTGCGGATCTTGTTGAAGATCGCGTTGCGGTACTTCTGCCACTGGTCGCCCCCCTCGCGGTACATGACCTGCGAATAGTAGTAGTGGGAGTAATGCCAGTGGCCTGAGCTCTGCTCGTCGACCTTGCCCAAGTGCTGTTTGCAGTAGGCCAGCAGCTTGGGGACATATTCGTTGTCGTACTCTCCGGCGTTGAACAGGCAGGCGACCGCCGCCGCCGTGATGGCCGGACGTCCGCCGCCCCCCTTCGAGCTGTACTGCACGGCTCCCTCGTCGGTCGTGCAATTCTTGATGTAGGTGACGGCGTCGTCGATGATCTTCTTGGGAACCTTGATACCGGCGTTGCGACAGCCCCGCAGGCCCTGGACCTGAGTGATCGTCGTCGACCCTTCGTCGAATCCCTGCCCGTCCTTGGCACTCACATAGCCCCAGCCACCGGCGTTGGTTTGGGCCCGCCCGGTGAACACCACGGCCCGCGAGAGGACGTCGATCAATTCCTGACGCCGGGCCTCATCCTCTTCCTCGCCGAGGACCTGGGAGAGAAAGAGCATCGAGAAGCCGTGTCCATAGGTGTAGCGGTCGTCGCGGCGAGGATCGCCGATGAGGCCGTTGTCTTGGCTCTGCCGCACCAGGAAGCTGACCGCCTTGCTGATGTTCTTGGAGTACTTGCCTTGCGTCGTGGTCGAACCTTCGCAGAGCAGGGCCATGCCGGCCAACGCGGTCATCGCCGTCGGATAGCGACCGCCCGCGGCGCTCCAGCGGCCGTCGCGAGATTGCCGGCGGGCTAGCCAGGCGAGTCCGCGATTGACCAGCGCCTCACGTTCGCCAAAGCCGGCGCGCTCGACGGCCTCGACCGTCCGGGGAGCCTCTCCCGGCAGCCCCGCGAGCAAGATGATCAGCAGGGTCAGACCAACGCCAAGCTTCTTATTCATACGAATGTCCGCCAGTTACATTTGGCACGGTCGGCGGCAATTGCCTTCCGCACGACCACGATTGGTTATTCGCCGGCTACTCCGACTCGTTATTCCCAAACGGATTGAATTTCTCGAAGAACCGGCCCAGTTTCGACTTCTCTTTGAAATGGGCCATCTGCACCGGCGGTTGGGGCGGTCGGGCCCCGGCGGTGAACTTGGCCGCCACGTGATTCTCGTTGCCATTCTCATCCCAAAACCGCACGCGAATGGTGAACGGAGCCGCATCGGCCTCGACCTGCACGTCGCTGAGCCGGAGCTGCCCCAATACCGACGGCGGGGCGGCCCAGGCCCCCGTCACCTTTTCGAGGAACAGGAACGAAGCCAGCGAGTCGTTGCGATTCACATCCGATTCGAAACACACGAGCGCCGGCAATTCGGACGGCTGGCTCAGCGGAATCCAAAGATCCTTCAGCGTCACGGGGACCGGCCACAGCAGCTGGCCGTCGTCGCGAGAGATCGCATAGACCCGCCCCGTGAACTGCGTCACGTCGACCGGCTGTTGATAGCCAAATCGCTTGGGCGGCAGAGCATCGCCCTGCATATTGCGATTTGCCAGGACGAGGTAGCGATGGCGATCGCGGAGGACGTAGAGTCCGCGCAGGTCAGGCTCCGAGGCGAGCTGCTGCTCGAGCACGACCTTGCCGTGATCGATATCGAAGACGCGAAAACGTCCTTGGTTCGGCTCCAGAATCGCGACTTGATCGTGTCCCACTCGGGCCCCCTTCGCCCCGCGTTCGACAGGATGCTGCCAGAGGTATGCTTGCTTGAGCGGATCGAAGAGCGCGATACGATCCTTGTTCTTGGTGCCCTCGTCGCCGCCGTCGCTCAGCCAGGTGAGGATGTAGCGACCGCGGTAGGCCCACTGTCGCTCGGGCGCCGGCAACTCGACCGTTTCCAGAAGAATCTCGCCGTCGAGCGGACGAAGAATCATCGCCCGGCTTTCGGCAAACTGGGGGAAGAGGGCTCGGTTCTGTGCCACGACTCCGCGGGGGGCGAGCACGAGGGCCTCGTCGTCTCCGAAGATCTCGACGAAGTTCGCCAGCTCGGGCGCGACCAGGTCGTGTCGAATCCAGACCGTTTCGCCCGAGAGCGCGTCGAGCGAAACCAAATCGCCACCGCGAAGGTACGTCACCCCGCCTTGGGTTACCGGCCCCAGGGCCCGGCGAGGCTCTCCGCGGCGATTCACGTGACGCTGTCCGTTGTCGTGCCAGGGGCTCGGCCGAAAATCGGGCCGCGCATCCGACGCGTTATTGTTGACCTGACCAAGTCGCTCCGCCTCGAGTACGTCGAAGTGCTTTCCGGTCCGCCACAGCATGCGGTCCGACTGCGTCGTACTCTTGAGTAGATCGAGAGCCATCAACTCGCTCTCTGCGCAGAGATACATGCGGTTATCGACCAGGCGGACGCTCGGCTGGATGACCGCTTCACGCTGCTGGAGCAACTCCTGCATGGTGAGCGACCAGAGTTCTTTGCCCCGACCATCGATCGCCGAAAGTCGCAGCGGGTAATTGCCGGGATGCAATTGCAACTTGAGATCTTCGGGATGCACCGCAGACCGCTGCAGCAGTTGCACGTTCGCGACGGGACCTCGTTGACGAGGTTGCCGGGCACTCCGGCTGTAGGTGACCGTTCCGAACGGCCAGTCCGCCGCCGTCGCGAATTGCAATCGCGTCGGGCTCTTGGCGGGCAGCGCGTCGACGAGCTGCTTGCCCGTCTTATCGGCCAGCACCTTGGCGTCCGCCCACTCCTCGCGCAAACGACGATAGTAGTAGGCGGCTTCGACCGGCCGCCCGGCTCGCTGATAGATGGAAGCCAGTTGGGCGACATAGCCGCCGCGTGAATCCGGAGGTCCTTGCTCGACCAGCGACGAGAGCAGGGCGACGCGCTCGCTCGGCGAAAGCTGCTGCGAGAACCGCTCGACCAACTGCTGCTCCACCTCGCGAGAAACCGAATGGCCGCCATGGATATCGAGAAACGCGCGCAGCGGCGCCGCGGCCCGGGCGTCTTCGAGCACCTCATACTCCTGACTCACCAGGTCGTCGTACCTCGCGCGCTGCGCGGGATCGAGACGGCCATAGAGCGTCGACAGCCGGGCCCGAATCCAGTTCGACGTGCGCACCGAATGGGCTACCGAGAGTCGTTGCAGGCCTTCGCCCGTTCCCACGTGATCGATCAGTTCGAGATACGCGGCCAATGCTTTATCCAGTTCGTTATTTCGATCATGACCCTCCGAGACGACGCGGAGATAGTCGACACGTTCGTCACGCGCGACAATCAGCGGCTCGATCTCGTCGATGAGATCGCGATGTTTCACAAAGTTGCCTTGCATCATGGCCAGCAAGGACTCGAAGAGCAGCTTGCGCACGACCAATTGACCGGCGACGAGTCGACCCCGTTCCGGGTCGGAGTCCGCGAGCTCCGCGTTGAGCTTCTGATAGCGGCTGCGAGCCCGTCGCAGCAAGGAGACGGCCTCCTCCGGGCTCGCGCCCTTGCCGATCTCGATCGTCGCGGCGGCCTTGTCGGTAAGGGCCCACGGGTCCTCGGGGTCGGCGGCCAGCTGCGATTCGTACCGCCGGCGCACCTGTTCGAGCTCCTCGTACATCTCGACAAATTCGCTGCCCACGGAAACGATCTGGCCTTGGTAGCAGATCAGATTGCCAGGCACCGTCGGGCCGTCCATTTCAATGTGCTCGACGACCTTGCGCGCGGCCAGGTCGAGAACCATCAGCTCGCCCCTGAAGGGCCGCGCCAGCGGCAAGTAATAGCGGTCCGCCACCCGAAAGCCACGACCGCTGGGGACGGCCTTCTTGGCAAACGCCGAGCCGGCGACGCGTTCGCTGCTGCCACGATCGAGATTCACGACCGTGACGTCCTTGTCGCCGACCAGAAACGCATGCCGCTGATAGACGGCCCCGACGTACAACTCCACGCCCGAGTCGCCCGCCCGAATCACGACGCGTCGCTTGCCCGTGGCCAGATCGACGAGGTGCAAGCCGCGACCGTCCGACGGTGTCGCCAACACGGCGCCCGCGGCGATCGTCACGCTGTCGTCGGCCGACGTCTCACCCACCGACGTCAGCCAGCCGCGCGAGACCTGCCGCGCGTTCCACGGTCGCAGCATCGGCACCGCCTGTTCATATTCCTCTTGCGAGGTGCGCGGCGAATAGCTGTATCCCCACAGCAGATCGCGCGTGGTCAGGTCGATCGCCACCAGGGCCCCCACGCCGGTCGGACAAACGAGAATGTTCTCGGCCGCCGACGGGCTGAGTCCGCGGAACCGACGATCGAGCGCGAACGAGCCACCTTCGGGAATCAGGGCCAGCGATTGCTTCCAGAGCAGCCGACCGTCGTGACCGAGCGCGACGAGGCGGACTTCACCTTCCTGCTCGATCAACGTGTAGAGGCGGCCCTCCAAGGGCAATGGGACACCCAGAAAGTAAGCATCTTCCAGCTCCGGCTCGACGCCGTGAGGTCCGCCGACCGCCCACACGCGTTTCCCCTCGCTGCGCGCGACGTCGTAGGCCACCAGTTCATTCTGCATCGCCGCCAGCTGGGAGATGTCGGTGCCGAAACGGGCTCGTGCGAATCTTGGATCGATGCGAGGTTGTCCGGCGAGGTCGTCCTCCACGCCGCCGAGCGACTCGACGGCAAAGACCGTCGTTCCGTCGCTACTGAGCGTTCCGAACGTACGATCGAGCCACACGCGCCTCCGCAGGTCGACTCCCGCGGGTATCCCGGCCACGTCACCACGATTCTGTGGTACATCGAGCTGCGTTGGCGAGATGCTCCAGAGCCGTTTGCCCGACTTGAAGTCGACGGCCACCAGGCTCGTGGGACTGCGCAGCAAGATCATGTCGCGCACCGCGATGGCCTGCGCCGCCGGAATGGCAGCGGTCAATCGTTCGGAGAACTCGCGTCGCGCCGTGGTCAGAGCCTTGACCGCGGCGGCGTCATAGCTGAGACGTTGTCGCCAGCGGGGACGCGTCACCAAGGGACGCCCCCCGTCGCTGCTCGCGTTTCGCGCGGCGTCGCCGCCGGCGAGGCGCCAGTCGATCGCGTCGAGCGGCTCGCGCGGCACCTCCGATCCGAGTGCCGCAACCAGCTGAGGATTGAGCTGTTGTTCCTCGAAGAGACGATAAGACGTGCCGCCGAACTCGAGCTCCGCCTCGGGATACTTCGCCAGCATTTCCCGTTCGATTGCTCCGGCACGCTCCGCCCGGTTACTCCGTTGCCAGCAGCTCCACAGCATGAGCGACAGCATCGGTTCGAACGGTGCGGCCGCTACCGAATCGCGCGCCTCGCCGAAGCTGAGCGCGGCGCCCAGATAGTGGCCGCGATTCACCTGATCGTAGCCCAACAGAATGAGCGACTCTTGGCCTGCCTGCGTATGTGGGAAGAGTCGGGCCACTTCGGCGATCGCGCTCTTGTCGCGCGCCACCACGGCCGCTTCGAGCCGTCGCGCCGCCGATTCGCCATACTGCAATTCGTAAGCTCGCCGGGCCTCGTCGGGCAACTGACCAAGGAGACGTCGAGCTTCGCGTTTCAAACTGATCAATTGCCGCGCAGCACGCAGCGTCGTGCGACGTCGCGACCGCGCCGGTACCGGTTGAAAACCTCGCCGCGGCGCATTGCCCGCCGGCCGGTCGGCATTCCCGCCGGTCCCGTTCGGCGCCGTTCGCCGTGGTTGCCGGCGGCTGAACAGGTAGTCCTCGGGCGACTGCAGTACCGAGACCAGTACCTGAATTGCCTCGCTATGCCGGCCACGCTCCAACAGATCGCCGGCAATGTCCAAACGCTGACGCAGCTCCCGGTCCGGCTCGACAAAGACGCTTTCCGGTGCCTCTTGCGCAGCGGAATGCGAGACAGCAAACAGGCAAGTCATCAGGGCGAGCACAAGAATCGCCCACATCTTCGGCCCGAGTCCGAGCACGCCCTCAGCCGCGGCGCGGGACGACTTAACCGAGTCCCCTGCGACAAAGCAGGAAGACTTCAGGCCGGCAATCGATGGTCTGGGTGTCCGCTGCATAGAGCACGGCCTTGTTGCCCCGGGGCCGCCCGCAACCGGCGCGATTGGACGCGTCTTCCCACGAATTCCGGGAGCTCCTCCCTGCCCGCGGGAAACACGATTTTTTCCGACTTGGTATTCGGAAAGCGAGTTCCGATCCTTCCCAACAGCCTCGCCCAAGTCACCAAGTCCTTTCGATGCGAATCCTTGCGCAGCACCCCTAACTTCATATCATCCAATATTTTACAAGTGGCCCGGAGCTCTGACAAGAAACGGCCGTGTGGCCCCACAACAACGTGGCGAGAGATTCGCTACAGGGGTCGATCGCATGCGTGGACACCGATGTCGAATCAGTCCACGTTGACGTTTCGCCTGTTTTTTTCGGGTTTCGCGCGTATGAGGCTTGTAATTTCGGGCTTTTTCATCTTCAATCAGGCCCGTCAATGCTGGCACTCGAGCCTGCGGAACGGACCCAAGTTTCAATTCAAAGGCCTCACAAGGAGGGACATCTGTCATGGCAAAAGCCACCAAGAAGGCGCCCACGAAGACCGAAATTCTCAACAACATCGCCGACGCCACCGACCTGTCGAAGAAGGACGTGGCCGCGGTGATGGAAGCTCTGAACGAAGAGATTCGCAAGGGGCTGAGCAGCCGCGGACCCGGCATGTTCACGATTCCGGGCCTGGTGAAGATCGAAAAGAAGAAGATGCCGGCCAAGCCGGCCCGCAAGGGAGTGCCCAACCCGTTCAAGCCGGGCGAGCTGATGGACGTGGCGGCCAAGCCGGCCTACACGAAGATCAAGGTTCGTGCTCTGAAGAATCTGAAGGACATGGTTTAGGTCGAGAGGGCCTAGATCGAGAGGGCCGCGCCGCCGAGTCGGGCGTGCGTGCCGGGTCGCACGTCGCGAACCCGGCCGCTCGAGTGTCCTGTCGGTCGAGCCGGTCTCACCGAGACTTACCGCTCCGCTGTGCGGTCGCGTGACTTCGAGTCGCGTCGGTCCGCAACGCGGAGCTGTTTTTTTGCGCAGTTGTTTCGTTGCGCAGTTGTTTCGTTGCGTGGGAGCCGAGTGCATCGCACGGCACCCGCACTTGTCAGAGATTCGATGCGCCGCGTGCCCCATGTCCGCGGCTGGCGACACTCGCGACGTGTCGCGATGGGAAGTGTCGAACGAAAGAGTGGACAGGGGCGGGGTCGAACCGCCGACACCTGGATTTTCAGTCCAGTGCTCTACCAACTGAGCTACCTGTCCGGAGCCCAACCCCGCGGACGATGCCACCAAGTTGCGCAAGCCCAACATGCTAAGAGCTTGCCCCGAAATTGTCAATGTGACGGCCCTCCGTGCAAACACTCGCAAGGGAGCGCCGCTGCCGCCTCGGCCGCGAGCGAGGAACGAGCCGTTGCGCTTGTGCTGCCCCGCGACGACCTGGCACCCCGGCGACAAGCTAGGTGACAATCGCCACCAAGATGGCCGTCGCCAGCGCCGCCGTCAACGAGACGGCCAGCGTGATCAACACCACTTCGCCCAGAGAGAAGCGTCGGGATCCGTCGTGCTGTCCATCCGACGAAGAGGAACGCGGTGGCGGGCCAATGCTCGTCGTTTCGGTCGTCGCGGCGACGACATTCTGCGTGCTCTGCGAGTCGTGGCGACGCGAGGTAAGCGACTCCGGCTCGTCCGACAAATCGAGCAGCTCGTTCAAGTCGAGCGAAGTGTCGCCCGATCCGCCGCGTTCGTGCTTGCCTAGTTCACCATCGGCCCAGCGGCCGTCGTCCGCCATGCTCTGACCGAAAGCCGACTCGTCGGACCAGGGCGCGAGCAGGGCCTCGACCTGGGCCGCCGTTTCGATCCGCTGCTGCGGATCCTTTTCCATCATGTCCGCCATCACGTTGAGGAACTCAGGCGACAGGTCGGGATGGAATCGCCGCGGATTGAGCGGAGCCTCGTGACAGTGGCGATAACACTTCTCGCGATTCGTCCCGCCAGGGAACGGCACCTTGCCGGTCACGGCGTAGTACATCGTGCAGCCTAGGGCGTAGATGTCGCAACTTGGCGTGACTTCGTCCGGCTTGAGGATCTGCTCGGGCGCAAGATAGTCGACGGTTCCCACGATCTTTCCCGCGCGGGGATCGTCGGCGTCGACCTCGCTGGCCAGAAAGCCCGCCAGGCCCAGATCGGACAACTTCGCCTGCCCCTCGGGCGTGATCAAGACGTTGCCCGGTTTGCAGTCGCGATGGACGAGTCCCATCGTATGGATGTAGTGGAGTCCGCGGGCTACCTGCGAGACGATCGTCGCGGCATCCCGCTGGCTGAGCCGACCCATTCGCCGCACCAGCGTGCGCAGGTCGCTGCCCGGCACGTATTCGGTGACCAGATAATAGACGTTGCCGTCGTGACCCGCATCGTAAGCCCGCACCAGATTCGGATGATCGACGCGGGCTTGGGCGCGAACTTCGTGGGCGAAGTGCTGAATACTCTCGGGCGTCGTCTTGTCGCGCGGCAACACCTTGACGGCCACCGTGCGGCCCATCATGGCGTGCTCGCCCTTGAAGACCTGGCCCATCCCCCCGACGCCGATGGCATCGACGATTTCATAGGGGCCCAGATGGAACCGCGTTCGCCCGCGCTTCAGCTGATCGGCCTGCCAGGCGGTGACGTGGCCCGCCGCCACGAGCTGTTCGGCCAAGGGCTCGTCAAGTTCGTCCTGCGCGGCGTCGACCGACAGATCGGCGCGAACCTCGGCCAAACACTCCTGGAGCTGCTCGCCGGAGAGCAGCTCGCTGGCCAGCGCGGCCTCCTGCAAGCTCAGTGGCCTGGTTTCTGCCATACGAGTTCGATCGGCGATCTTGCTGGGAACCGCGCTAAGTTATTGGGCGGAAACAAGCGTGCGGTGGCCAAAGGCAACGGTCGAATGCCGATCGCGGCCCTGCCCTGGGGTTTGCCTGACGACGCCCTTTCACCTAGCCTAAACCGGCCGCGACGACGGCGCCAAGCATTGCGAGGCCGAAAGTCCGCGGCCCCGGCGATTTTTCTCGCGCAGGCCGCCGCAGATGAGAACATCGGCGGGCCGCCACCTCGAGGATCTTCACCCCTCATGCGACCTAACTCGCCTCGCTCACTCCATACTTTTCCCAGGCACGCGGCAGCGGCGCGATCACCTCGACCGGCTCGCGCCGCACAGGATGTTCGAAAACCAACCGTCGGGCGTGCAGGGCGATGCCCTCGGCAAACGGCAGCTTCGCCCCGTACTTGCGATCGCCAACAATCGGCTGCCCCTGTCCGGCCAGTTGCACGCGAATCTGGTGTTTGCGACCGGTGAGCAACTCCACCTCGACCAGGGAAGCATCCCCCACGCGGGCCGTCCTCCGATACGTGAGCCGGGCTTCCTGCGCCCCCGGCGCCGTTTCATTGCAGAGGTGCATCTTGCGATGTCGTTCGTCCTTGCGAACCCAATCGCGCAGCAACGTCTCCTGTGCCGGCGGTCGACCCTCGACCAACGCCCAATACTGTTTTGTCACGGACCCGCGGCGAAACTGTTCGGTCAGCCGGGCCGCCGCCTTCGACGTGCGGGCGATCAGCAACGCCCCCGAAGTCGGCGCGTCGAGCCGGCTGACAATGCCCAAATAGACGTTGCCCGGCTTGTTGTACTGCTCGCGAATGTACTCCTTCGCCAGGTTGAGCGCCGTCGGACGATCGTCGGAAACGCCCATCGTCGGCAGGCCGACCGGCTTGGAAATCACCAGCAGATGATTGTCCTCGAGCAACACGTCGAAGCGGGGCGGTGCCATGAGCGAAGTTGTCCAGGTGCGCGGCGCGGATTGCGAGCGGAGCCCGAGGGGCGGTACGATAAAACCGCGATTATGAGGGGAAACAATCGAACCTGCATCCCCGCCTCGGTCTCTTGTCCAGCGATCCTCGCGTCCTAGCACCATCATGCCACCCAGCAATCTGAAGATCATTCTGGCCAGTCGTTCGCCGCGACGTCGGCAATTGCTCGAGGAGGCGGGCTACGATTTCGAGGTCCGGCCTTCCGAGGTCGACGAGCCGCCCGGCATCTGCACCAACTGTGGTCCGGCCGAGTTTGTCACGCGGCTGGCCACGCAAAAGGCGGCCGACGTGGTGGCCCGGCTCCAGCGCGAGGGCCACACCGCCGCGGAAGACCGACTTGAGGTCGTCGTCGGTTGCGATACGGTCGGCGAGGTGGGTGGTCGCATCCTGACCAAGCCGATCGATCGCGACAACGCCCGCGAGATGCTCACGCTCCTCTCCGGCACTGAGCATCGCGTGTTCAGCGGATTGTGTGTCTGGCCGCTCGGTGGCAAAGTGCCTGCGCCCGCGGAGGGCGAGACTCCCACAAGTTCCGTCTTGTTGGATGCGGAGCCCGCGATCGACGTCGCCATCTCGACGCTGCAGATGGAGCGACTCGAAGGCGACGAACTGGAGGCCTATCTCGACAGCGGCCTCTGGGAGGACAAGGCGGCAGCCCTCGGCTTTCAGGATCGCCCGGGCTGGATCCAGCTCGTCTCGGGCAGCGGCTCGAACGTCGTCGGCCTGCCGATGGAGTTGCTCGCGGAAACGCTCGAGGCGGTCGTGGCGCGAAGTGGCGACCGTGCGGGCAACGATTCTTGACCGCCGCGGCCCGACGAGTTTTTTTCGCGATCGGCGTATTTCGGACTGAGTGCACAAAAACTCGAAGTCCTGACCGCGACGTCACTTAGGGGCGCGCGAGACGGGGCAAAGTTGGCTCCGAAGTGCTGGGCCGCGTTGGCGTTAGGTTCTTGATACCCTTCCCGCGAGTGGACGGTAAAAAACTCCCTCGATTGGACCGGGGTGGCCATCCCGGGGGTCGGGTCCAATTTTCGGCCGATCGATCCTTTCCCTGGAAATTCGCACTGACCGAAAACTTGGACCGGACCCCTTCGTCACGCGCTGTGACCGCACGGTCTTTCGACAGGATGAACGGGATCGACGGGATCGAGTTCCGCGACAGCGGATCCTGTCATCCTGTGATCCTGTCGACTTCGCTGTCCGACATTTTCTTCGGGGTGCCATGGCCACGCTGGTGCGGCCATGCGCGTGCAAGGACACGCGTTCTCACAGCACTGGCTGACAAGCAGCCTGAAGTGGCACCCCAAGTCGACATAGCCACGGCAAGTCCCTCACTGACGACGTTTCGGGCTATCTTTGGTTTGTCGCAAATGCACTGGCGGAGCCAGTGCATTCACCCGGGAGGGCGAGGCTCCTGCCGAGCCGAGTCGTCCGTGCCACTCCAAATCACTGGCAGAGCCAGCGCCACCCGCCGCGCATGGCGAAGGTGCGGTACTTACCAAATTGCCAAAGAACGGACCTGCCCGCTCGATCCAACCTAGCAAACGGGTGTCCCGTTTCGAAATGAAAATGTGACAGCCGTGGGCTGGCCATCCCGGGGGTCGGGTCCAATTTTCGGCCGATCGATCCTTTCCCTGGAAATTCGCACTGACCGAAAACTTGGACCGGACCCCTTCGTCACGCGCTGTGACCGCACGGTCTTTCGACAGGATGAACGGGATCGACGGGATCGAGTTCCGCGACAGCGGATCCTGTCATCCTGTGATCCTGTCGACTTCGCTGTCCGACATTTTCTTCGGGGTGCCATGGCCACGCTGGTGCGGCCATGCGCGTGCAAGGACACGCGTTCTCACAGCACTGGCTGACAAGCAGCCTGAAGTGGCACCCCAAGTCGACATAGCCACGGCAAGTCCCTCACTGACGACGTTTCGGGCTATCTTTGGTTTGTCGCAAATGCACTGGCGGAGCCAGTGCATTCACCCGGGAGGGCGAGGCTCCTGCCGAGCCGAGTCGTCCGTGCCACTCCAAATCACTGGCAGAGCCAGCGCCACCCGCCGCGCATGGCGAAGGTGCGGTACTTACCAAATTGCCAAAGAACGGACCTGCCCGCTCGATCCAACCTAGCAAACGGGTGTCCCGTTTCGAAATGAAAATGTGACAGCCGTGGGCTGGCCATCCCGGGGTCGGGTCCAATTTTCGGCCGCTCGATCCTTTCCTTGAAAATTCGCACTGACCGAAAACTTGGACCGGACCCCTTCATCGCGCACCCGACCCAACGGTTCTAAGACAGGATGACAGGATCGACACGGTCCTTGGACCGGATGAACAGGATCGACGGGATCGAACTTCCCTCCTTTGAATCCTGTGATCCTGTCTAACTCGCCGTCCACCGTGCTCGCAAACACACGCGGCCGATGCACTGGCCGAGTGCCACCCAAACTACGGCCCCGGGGTGCCATGGCCACGCTGGTGCGGCCATGCGCGTGCCAAGACACGCGTTCTCACAGCACTGGCTGACAAGCAGCCAGTGGCACCCCAAGTCGACATAGCCACGGCAAGTCCCTCACTGACGACGTTTCGGGCTATCTTTAATCCGCAAGGCCATTGCCAAGATCCGCCGCCGCAATGCCGCTCAGGTAACCGGGCCAGCACCTAATCCGAATCAATCGAGACGCACGAATCGAAAATCCTTGGCAAAGTCCTTGTGCTCCTTCCCTTCGACTTCGACGTAGGGATAGACGAGGAAGTTGACTTCCCCGGCGGCAGGCGGCGGCGAAAGTTGCAAGTCGCGACCCGTGGTAAACGTGACGCGATTGGGCGTCAGGCTGCCAAAGTAGTAATCCTTCATCGTCGCATCCTTATCCGCTTCGGAAATGTCGACGGCAACCCAGCGACCTTCATGCGCGAACTTGGCCCAGCAGTGATAGCCACCGACCTCGCCTTCCGCTCCATCCTCGGGAAGCATAAAGCCGATTTCAAACTTGGCCGGCAACTTCAACACGCGGCACATGGAGATGAACAGACTGTGAAAGTCTGTGCAGTTTCCGATCCGTGCATCGCACGCGTAGACCGAGTCGCCGCGGCCCCAGGCCTTGTCCTTGGGCTTGCCGTACTCCATCCACCGGTAGACCGCGTTGTATAGTTCGTCGGCGAGCTCCTCGCCTTCGCCCTCGGGCCGCTTGTCGCCGACAACCTGGTACAGCAGCTTCTCGTCATTTGGCACGAACCGTGATGGAGCCAGAAAGTTCGCCAACTCCTCGTCGACGACTTCCTCGCCCGACTCGGCGGTCAGCTCCCTGCGCACGACCTGGTACGCCACCTTGATGGGAATCTCGCCGTTGTCGTTGGCTGCGGCCTCGAAGTAGATGACCTGGTTGTCGAATTTCCCTTCATCGTAGACGTCGTGCTCCCCAGGCACCTCGACGCTCACCAATTGCACATCTTGATCGTGATTGGTCTGGGCGACCGGCAACCAGACGCGCGCCTGGGCACCCGGCTCGAGATTATTGATCGTGACGTTGTAATGGAAGTGGAACGCGTCGGTCTTTGCGGGGCCAGGCGTGCCGGGGGTGTTGGACTCGGACGTGGCCGTCGGCTCGTTACAGCCGGTCGCCGCGAACAGCATTGCGAAACCGCATCCGACGACAACGGCGACCGACCAACGGCCAAGCGTGTGAGCATTCATGATGGGGACGTGCCTTTCGCATGAGGTCGCCTGCGGCATCTCTGAGCGTTCGAGATGCTCCTCGCTGCTTGTCAGCCAGTGCGGGTGACACTCTGGCCGACGCGACGGTCCGTGTTACAGACCAACAACGAGGTCCGACAAGCGAGATTGTCGTTATGGTAACGGCCAACTGGAAACCGGGGCAAGTTTCCAGCCGTCTTGTGCCTGCGGCACGCGGACATCCCGGTTCATGTTTCGCCCCTACAGAGTTTAGGACGTGTCGAGGGAATCCCGTTGACCCAGGGCGCCGCTGCGCTTGCCCTGGGCTAGCCTGTTTCCGCCCCTGCGGGGTGATCTGACATGTTTCCGCCCCTGCGGGGTGATCTGACATGTTTCCGCCCCTGCGGGGTGAGGCGGCCGCTGTCTCATTCTCGTTTGGGAATGGGACGCCCGTTCGGTAGGTTTGATGAGCGACGGGTGACACGAGCTACGCCAGTGCATGTGCGACAGACCAAAGATAGCCCGAAACGTAAGCGAGGGACTTGAGCTACCAACGACGACGTCCCTCGCTTGCTCTACTCTTGGAACCGATGGGTCGTGCGTAGCAAAGGGGTCAGGTCCAGGTTTTCGGTCAGTACACTTACCCGAGGAAGAATCGATCGGCCGAAAATTGGACCAGACCCCGGGGATGACGCCGCTTCGCACGACGCCGGCCTGGCCAGGCTTCGCCATGCTAAGGCGTGTCCGTCGGCATGTCGATCCAATTGCCGCCGCTCAATCGCCAGGTGCGACCGGTATGAACGTCGTATCGAAAGGCCCACCAGCTGTTCAGGTCCTTCTGGGCCAGGAGTTGGACGCGGTAGGTGCCCGGTTCCGGCGCGGCGCCCTTCTCTTCGACCTTGACCCAGCGGCCTTTCACCGCCCGCCACGTCTCGCCGCTATCGGCTCGATACCGCATGCCAACCCAGTCACTGTTTCCATGGGCGCGGAAGACGAACTGGTAGGTGTCTCCGTCTTCCGCCCAGAGACTGTCGGCGGGCAAGGCCAGGCCCGTCAAGACAAGGGCGAGTGGGAGCAGACAGCGAAGTGTGCGTAGGTGACTCATGCTTGGTTCTCCTGCAAGTACGGTAGGCGACGTCCCGTCATGCCGTGATCTCGAAGTAGACCGCGGTCGTATCTGCGCAGGATTATAGAGTGCCGCTTCCGCACTCGCCAAGAAAAGAATGACGGCTGAACTGGAAGGGTGCCAGATGCCATGGCTGCATTCCGCGTAGCCCTGCCTGGTCGCAGCACTGGCTGAGCCTGATGTCACCGGCCGCCACGAACGCCTACGAGACGGCCCCCGGCGCTCCGATCGTGCAATGAGTTTAGCGGGGTCCCCGCGTCCACGTGTGCCTGCCGCTAGCGACTCCGCGCCGTTCGACGTGTCTTCTTCGGCGACCGCGGAAACGTACACCGCTTGGCCGATCCCGCCGGATCATCCAGGACGTCCGCGAGCGTCGTCGCCCCAAAGATCTCTTCGATCGAGGCCAGCGCTTCGTCGAGTTGGCTGTGCATCGGACAGAGCTGCACGCCATGCGCCGCCAGCCCGAGCGGACAACGATCGATCCGCTCGATGGGATCGACCGCGTTGATGATCTCGAGGATCGTGATGTCCTCGGGGTCTTTGTTCAATTTGACGCCCCCGCTGGCGCCCCGACGCGAGTCGACGAGGCCCGCCTTGCGGAGCGACTGGATAACCTTGGACAGATACGCGGGCGGAACCTTGGTGGCCGTCGCGATCTCTTCGGTGGTCAAGTTGGTCGTGGGCCGCGATCCGAGAAACGAGGTCGTGCGCAGGGCGTATTCGGCGGTACGAGAGAACAAACCAAGGCTCCGCGGCGGGGGCGTCAGGCGTTGGGCCCAGCCCGAGACTAGGCCGGAGTGAGCTGGAACAGCTCTCTCGGCGGCTCGCTCTCGATCAGCTTCAGATCGAACTTGTCCTGCAGGATCTGGAAGACGTTGGGCGTGATGAACGCGGGCGGTGCCGGACCCAATCGTATTCCCGACACTCCCAAATGCAAGAGCGTCAGCAAGACCGCCACCGCCTTCTGCTCGAACCAGGAGATCACGAGCGTCAGCGGCAGTTCGTTGACGCCACACTCGAAGGCGTCCGCCAACGCCGTCGCGACCTTGATCGCCCCATAGGCGTCATTGCATTGCCCCATGTCCAGCAGGCGGGGCAGTCCGGCAACCGTGCCGTACTCATGGTCGCGCACGCGGAACTTCCCGCATCCGAGGGTCAACACGATCGCGTCGTCGGGCGCCCCATGGGCGACCTTCGTGAAGTAGTTGCGGCCAGCTTCGGCGCCGTCGCACCCCCCGACCAAATAGAAGTGCTTGATGTCGCCCGACTTGACCGCGTCGATGATCTTGTCGGCCAGGCCCAGCACAACGCTGTGATGAAATCCGATCGAGGACTCGCCGACCTTGTTCTCCGGCAGGGGCGCGCATTGCTTCGCCTTTTCGATGACCTGGGAAAAATCGTTCGACGTGAGCCGCGTTCCGCCCGGCACGGCCGTAACGCGGGTGGTAAAGAGCCGGTCCTTGTACGATTCCCAGGGAATCAAGACGCAGTTTGTGGTCGCCAAAATCGGTCCGGAAAACTGCGAGAACTCGATCTGCTGATTCTGCCACGCCGTGCCGAAGTGACCGGCCAGATGCGGGTGGGCTTTCAGCTTGGGATAGCTGTGGGCGGGCAGCATCTCTCCATGGGTATAGACGTTGACCCCCGCGTCGGCCGCCTGTTCGAGCAGATCGGCCATGTCGACCAGATCGTGGCCGGTAACCAAAATGCCTGGGCCCGCTTTGGTGCCCTCGTAGACGACGGTCGGCTCCGGCGTGCCGAGCTTTTCGGTGTGACCGGCGTCGAGCATCTCCATCACCTTGAGGTTCATCCGGCCGCACTCGAGCACCATTTCGAGCAGGCTGTCGAGGTCGAAGTTGACGTTGGTGACCGTCGCAAAGAGGGCCTCTTCGATAAAGGCGTTGACCTCCTCGTCGACCTTGCCCAAGCGACGAGCATGATGAGCGTAGGCCGCCATCCCCTTCACGCCATAGAGCAACGTCTCCTGCAGCGATTGCATGTCGGGGTCTTTGCCACACACCCCCAAGTCGACACAGCCAGTCCCATTCGCGGTTTGTTCGCATTGATTGCAATACATGGTGGGCTTTCTCCTGCAGGGGGCGAAGTTGTGGGTTTTCGGCTCGAGACGCCTCGCCGTCGACCGTTCCGGGCTTGTCGCTGCATCGTAATCTATTTAAATTGGATGTCAATATCCAATTCAGCGGGGTTGGCGTTTTTCCGGCCCTGCCACGACCTCCGCACCCGTGCCTTGGATACGGAGGTGGGAAGCCGACGGGAGAACCTCGATGAAGTCAATCGACGAAGCGGTGCTCGAAGTCGACACCGTGGCCCGGTATCGGTACCTGGCCGAGTTCATCGGATTCGATGAAACGGATGCGGCGGCGATCCATCAGCTGGCCGGCTACCTGGCCCCCCACATCAACCGCATTGTGGAGAGGACGTACGAGAAGCTGCTGGCCTACGATGCGACGGCCCGCCATTTCTTGCCGCGCCAACACGGTTTTGATGGCGAGCTGCCCGCATCGCTCGCTGCCCTCTCTGCGGACGACGCCCAGATCCAATTCCGCAAAGAGCACCTGAGTCGCTACCTGATGCACCTACTCGGCCACGCCTACAACGACAAGATGGCGGAGTATCTCGATATGGTCGGCAAGATGCACACGCCCCAGGCGGGAAGTCGCGAGATTGATGTCCCGCTGGTGCAGATGAACGCCTTGATGGGCCTGCTGTCCGATTGCTTGCTGACGCAGATCATGGAACTCGATCTCGACGCGGCGACGAAGATCGACGCGGTACGTTCCTGGAACAAGCTGCTCTGGATCCAGAACGATCTGATCGGCCGTCACTATCAAGCCGATGCCGCGGGCGTTTCGAGTGGCTAGAGCGTGTTTAGGATAGGTGTCGCGTCATTGGCGTGGGCGAGGCAAGTCTGGCAAGGAGACCGAAGCAGACGAATTGGTGAAGTTCGTCGATGCAGGTCGACGACGTCAAACGCGGTCGTAGCCCGCCGAGATGCGACAGAGAGATGACAAGCGCTCTAGAAGTCCTTTAGGATGAAGCCGGCGAAGCACACGGCGTGGCTCAGTCCGCCACCTTCTTCCTCGTCGAACGAAAAACTGACTTCGCCCTTGGAGACGCGGTACTCGAGCGAAGTGAAGCCCTCGTCACCCGTCTCCTCCGACGAAGGCGTTCCCAACATCTCCCGCACTTCTTCGCACTCTGTCTGCGACGAGAGCGACAACTCTCGACCGTCGAACAAGCACCGACCCGGAAACGACTCGTCGGCGAGCGTCTCGGAACGCCACCAGTGCAACTCCAGCGTGTGGATGCCTCGCACTTCGCTGGCGGCAATTTCCAGACCCAAATCGAGGTAGGACAACACGCGGACGCCGTCGCCGTACGATTCGTCGGCCGGTCCCAGGCCGGTATCACGGAGGCGCTCGACCGCCGCCCCCACACCCACGCCACAAAGCGCCAGTCTGTCGAAATCGAATTCCAACCTAGCGTTGGCATCCCTTTGCCAAGCGCGGGTCACGCTATGGCGACCGACAAGGCGGTACCAGAGGTTCATGACGTGAGCTCGACGTCGATGAACCTCGACAAGCCGGGCAAGTCGTCCGTCGTCGTCGGGCTCCTCGGGCGCGGCCGTGGCGACACGACTCATTTGCGGTCTCTCCTCAGTGGTCGCTTCCGGGTACTCGGTTCTTTCTCGGCCAAGGTTCTTTCGCAGCTGGAGTTCTTTCGCAGCTAGAGTTTCGCGCGTCGAGCGTCGCTCTCGGCGGAAGTACTATTGATGGCTGCGTTGTTAATGAGCCCTTCGCGGCGGCGGTAATGGCTGGAATGCC
>QQVP01000007.1 GCA_003389215.1 Planctomycetota bacterium
TGTGGGCGACGAGCCACTACGGTGCCCACAAGGCGGCAATCGAGAAGTTCGTGCACAGTTATGGCCTGGGTGCCGGCTATCCGATCTGTGCGTTGCGGCCGACCGGCATCTACGGTCTGGCCCATCCCGCGACGGCGAGCAAGTGGTTCGACCTGGTTGCGCAGGTCGCCCGGGGCGAGACGGTCGAGTGTCGTCGGGGCGGGAAAGAGGTGCATGTGGACGACGTCGCGCGGGCGGTCGAGATTCTGTTGTCTGCCGACGGCATCGCCGGCGAGGCGTACAGCTGCTACGATCGCTACGTCTCGGAGCACGAGGTGGCCACGATCGCGAAGCGTCTCTCGGGTAGCGATGCGGAGATTCTCGGCGCGGCAACCTCACCGAAGCACCAGATCGAGACGGCCAAGATTCGCGCGCTGGGGATGGAGTTCGGCGGCGTCGAGCGATTGGAGGCGACGATCGCCGAGTTGTTGGCCGCCTGCGACTGAATTGCCGCGCGGGTAGGCGGCCCGAGCGTGCCGACGCCGATCCCAAGCCAGACCACGATCGATGAGATTGACATCAGCGGACCAAACGACAGCCAAGGGACAGAACATGACGGACGTGCGCGCGGTGATCTTCGACGTCGATGGAGTGCTGATCGATTCGTACAACGCCCATTTCGAGAGTTGGCAGCGATTGGCGGCGGAGAACGGGCTGACGATGTCCGAGGCGGAGTTTGCCCGCGACTTTGGCCGCACCAGTCGTGAAATCATCGCTGACCTGTGGCCGTCGGCGGCCGAGAGCGAAGCGCGGGTGGCGGAGATGGACGATCGCAAGGAAGCCCTTTACCGCGAGATCATCGAAGCGGACTTTCCCGCGATGGCGGGTGCTGTCGAGTTGATCGACGCGCTCGACGCGGCCGGTTTCTTGCTGGGCGTTGGTTCGTCGGGGCCGCCGGAAAATGTCGCATTGACGCTCGCTCGTTTGAATCGTCAGGACCGTTTTGGGAGCGTCGTGACGGGTGCGGACGTCACGGCGGGGAAGCCGAACCCCGAGGTGTTTCTGACCGCCGCGGGCAGGCTGGGGGTTTCACCGGCGTGCTGTGCGGTGATCGAAGACGCCGCGGCGGGCATCACCGCGGCCAACGCCGCCGGGATGCAGAGCATTGGCTTGGTGAGTCGCGGACGTCGTCGCGAGGCACTCTCGGCCGCACACCGAATTGTCGATCGCCTCGATGAACTCTCCGCGGCGTCGATCGCGGAGTTGATTGGATGAGCGGGGGCGATCGATCTGGTCGGACGGGCCGACAGCCTTCGTGTCCTTGAAACTCTGGGTGACCGTCATGCAACTTCATTTCTGGGGAGCCGCCGGCACGGTCACCGGCTCGATGCATGTCGTCGAAGTCGGCGGGTATCGCGTGATGCTCGACTGCGGGCTCTACCAGGGTCGTCGCAAGAAGGCGTTTCAGATCAATCGCGAGTTGCCGTTCGAGGCCGCCACGATCGACGCGGTCATTCTCTCGCACGCGCACATCGACCACAGTGGCAATCTGCCGTCGCTGGTGCGCTCCGGCTTTACAGGTCCTATCTTCTGCACCTCGGCGACGCGCGACTTGGCGGCGCGAATGCTGCTCGATTCGGCCAAGATTCAGGCGTACGACTTGAAGTACGTCAACCGACATCGCCAGCGGGTGGGCAAGAGGCCTTTCGAGCCGCTCTACACGACCCACGACGTGCACGAGACGGTCAGTCAGTTCGTGCCGATCGATTATCAGCACGGGTTCGAGCCGGTCGCCAATGTGCGGTGCGAGTTTTACGATGCCGGGCACATGCTCGGTTCGGCCGGCGTGGCGGTCGACGTGCGGAAGAACGGCAGCCGACGGCGTCTGGTCTTCAGCGGCGATATCGGCAACACCGGCACGCCGATCCTGCGCGAGCCACGGTCGATCGAGGGCGCCGACCTGGTGATTATGGAGAGCACCTACGGCGACAAGGTTCACGAGTCGAGCCGGCGCACGAAGGAGATGCTCAAGGAGTCGATTGCCCAATGCGAGGCCAGCGGCGGCAAGCTGATCATTCCCGCCTTTTCCGTCGGCCGAACACAAGAGATTGTCTATCGTCTGAACGAATTGTTCGAGGCGGGCGAGCTGCCGCCGATTCCGATTTTCGTCGACAGTCCCCTGGCGGTCGACGTGACCGACATCTATCGCGTGCATCCTGAGTGCTTCGATGCCGAAACGGTCGACGCCCTGGAGGACGACGACGACAACGATCCCTTCGGATTCCACCGACTCCGCTACTGCCGTTCGGTCAAGGAGTCGAAGGCCCTGAACAAGAGCACCGAGGCGGCGGTCATCATCAGTGCCTCGGGCATGTGCGAGGGGGGCCGCATCCTGCATCACCTCCGCAACCATCTCGACGAGCCGACGACCCAGGTTCTCTTTGCCGGCTACCAGGCCCCGAACACGCTAGGACGCAAGTTGCTCGACGGCGTCAATCCGGTGCCGATCTACGGACAGAAGATCGAGGTCCGCGCCCAGATCGGCAAGATCGAGGGCTGCAGCGCGCACGCGGATCGGCCTGGCCTGTTGCACTGGATGGGCGAGACGCAGCGTCGCGGTAGCGTCGAGCAGGTGTTCCTCGTGCATGGCGAGGCCGAGCCGGCCCAAGCGCTCGCCGAAGGGCTCGTCGAGCAGAACGTGCCCCAGGTCGCGATTCCCCAGCGCGGCGAGAGTTTCGACGTGTAGCCGGGGAACGGCGCACGCGAACTTTACGGGCGAGCCACCAGCGCCATCCTCTCGACGACCTCCGTGAAGCAAACCGGACTTGCCGCGTCGCCGCGATGGCCCGTGCTGGCGGCAAAAATGATTGTGGTGGCCGCAGATCACGGATATGCTGAAGGCTGGATGTTGTTTGCCCCGTATCCATGTTGTTTGCCCCGTATCCCTTGCCCTGAGTCCCTCCACCCTTGAGCCCACACTCTCTCGAGCCCACTCCATGATCGACACGCTACGGACGCTTCATCTCGCCGCTCGCCTGCCGCTCGTCATCTTTCTGCTTGCCGCCTTCTGCTTGGCCGCGCCTCGGGCGAGGGCCGTTACCATCACTTGGGTCACCGTCGGCGATGCCGGGAACGCCGCCGACGTGGCGACGATCTCGGGCAACAACTTTGGCAGCGTCGCCTACGAGTATCAGATCGGCAAGTACAACGTTACCAACTCCGAGTACGTCGAGTTTCTCAACGCCAAGGCCACGGTGGGCGATTCTCTGGGGCTGTTCAACCCCGATATGGAGGCGACCACATGGGGCGGAATCGTACGCACGGGGAGCGGTACCGTGGGCGATCCGTGGTCGTACTCGGTGAAGCCGACGGCCGTCGGTCAGGGACCGGGCGGCTCCGACTATGGCTATGAGAACAAGCCGGTCGTGTACGTTTCCTGGTTCGACTCGATTCGCTTTGCCAACTGGATGGAGAACGGCCAGGGAAGCGGCGACACGGAGACCGGCAGCTACACGCTGACCGGCGGCACGCCTGTACCGACGAACGCGAATTCGATCGCGCGAGACCCGGGCGGAGAAATCTTCATCAACAGTGTCGACGAGTGGTATAAGGCGGCCTTCTACGATCCCAACAAACCCGGCGGCGCAGGCTACTGGGACTATCCCACCGGAACCGATACCCCGCCCGACAACAATCTGCCCTCGGCCGATTCGGGAAATTCGGCGAACTTTGGCGGAGCCGGCTCGCCCAGCCGCTGGCCCTATCCGTTCACGGACGTCGGGGCGTACGTGCTTTCGGAGAGTCCGTACGGCACCGCCGATCAGGGAGGACTGGTTTACGAATGGAACGAGGGATTGGTGGGCACCTCGTTTCGCCGGATATGGGGCGGCGGTTGGAATGAGGCCAGCTCAATCCACCAGAAGTCGGACGACGACACGCACTACCACACCGGCGACCGCGAGGCGGCAAATCTGGGCTTCCGCCTGGCCAGCCTGCCTACCTTTGGCGGACCCACTTGTGTCATTGGCGATGCCGACTGCGATGGCGACGTCGACATTGCGGGCGACATTCTGCCAGCCTTTACGAACTTCACGGGTCCCGGATCGTTCGGCAAGGTCCGCGCCGACGGGGACGTGCACGGCGACGGCTCGGGCGCGACGTCGAATCTCGATCCGCACGACGGCGACGTCGACGTCAGCGACTTGCTCACCATGTTCGGCGCCTTTACCGGTCCGCTGGACGAAGGCGAAGGCGGTCTCGGTGGCCCGGCCGCCGCGGGCGACCCCAACATCCCCGATCTGATTTACGACGCGACGACCGGCGAAGTTGTCCTCGATTCCGATGGAAGCTCGATCATCGGTTACTCGTTGCAGAATGCCACCAACAGCTTCCTGCCGGGGGCACACACGCCGATTCTGGCGGGCGTGACCACGGCCCTCACTTCGCAGATCGAAGAAGCGGCCCTGGCCCCCGGCTCGGGTTCGATCGGACTTGTGTTTCCGACCGGGCTGGATCTGGCCGGCCTCAGTGCGCTGTTGACGGTAAACCAGGTCAGCCGTTCGCTGGGCGCCCCGCTGGTGCCCTTCGACCTGGTCGTCGTCGGTGGCGCGACCGTGCCCGAGCCGGCGACGCTGTTGCTGGCGATTCTGGGGTGGTCGTTGCTGCTGGCGTCCCGTCGGCGTCGGGTAATCTGCTGAGGTCCCAGACCTTGGCCGAACCGTCGCCGGCCGCGCTGGCCAGTCGTCGCCCAGGAGGCTCCGCAGACGAGACGTGAGACATTCGTACCATGTGCCGGGGCAGACGCATGGGTGGACGTCTCAGCGGTCCGCGATCACGAGCTTGGCACTGCGTAACGGAGCCGAGTGTGGTGGGAGCAAGCGGCTTCAGCGAAGCCGCGCTTGTTGAAGGCGAGCCGCGTGTCTAGAGCGCTTGTCATTTCCCTGTCGCGTCTCGGCGGGCAACGACCGTGTTTGACGTTGTCGAGGGTGCATCGACGAATCTCCTGGATTCGCCTGCTTCGGTCTCCTTGTCCAACTTGCCTTGCGGGCGCCGCAGACGCTACCTCAAGCTGAAAAACGCTCTAGCGGGCCCTGCGGCGAAGTCGTCGCCGCGACAGGGCGACCAGGCCGACGACTCCCAGAGCCGCCAGCAACAGCGTTGTCGGCTCGGGTACCGGAGCGCCACCGACGACGACCAGGTCGAAGGGCACCAGCGGGGCGCCCAGCGAACGGCTGACCTGGTTTACCGTCAACAGCGCACTGAGGCCGGCCAGATCCAGCCCGGTCGGAAACACAAGTCCGATCGAACCCGAGCCGGGGGCCAGGGCCGCTTCTTCGATCTGCGAAGTGAGGGCCGTGGTCACGCCCGCCAGAATCGGCGTGTGTGCCCCCGGCAGGAAGCTGTTGGTGGCATTCTGCAACGAGTAACCGATGATCGAGCTTCCATCGGAATCGAGGACAACTTCGCCGGTCGTCGCGTCGTAAATCAGATCGGGGATGTTGGGGTCGCCCGCGGCGGCCGGGCCACCGAGACCGCCTTCGCCTTCGTCCAGCGGACCGGTGAAGTTCGAGAACGCGAGCAACGCGTCGGTCACATCGACGTCATCGTCGAAGTCGACGTCTCCGTCGACCAGCCGCATGCCGAAGGTGGGTCCTGAAACTGAATTCGGTCCCGTAAAGTTGGAAAACAGCGGCAGGATATCCCCGCCGATGTCGACGTCGTCGTCTTTGTCGATATCGCCTTGCATACGGGCCCCGTAGATCGCCCGAATGCCTGCGATGTCGTCGGCCGCCAGCACCCGCCTTGATCCGGTGTAGAAGGGATCCATGACCGTGCCACTTCCCTGGGCGACATGATCGAGGCCCAAGGCGTGACCGAGTTCGTGCAGCGCGATGGTGAAGAAGTCGTAGTCCTGCACCACGGCGTCGTCGAGCGGATCGTCGATCCAGACCTCGTCGAGATCGAAGTGGATGTCACCCGCGATCGAGCCACCCGCGCCGTACATCGCCTCGGTACCCGGCTGGAAGGCCTGGGCCAGCTTGTTGGCCGTCCCGTCGAACGAGATTGCACCCACGCGAATGTCGCCGACGTGACCACCCACGGCGTCGAGGGCACCGAAGTTGGCCCCCGAGTCCGCCACTTGACCAAGGTTGTCGATGCGGGCCGGTTCGGTCCACACCTCGAAGGCCGCGTCGAAGATGGCATACTCCAGGCCATCGACGGCGGGCGTAATCAGAAATTCGATGTCGGTCGTCGGCCCGGTGAAGTTGGCGAACGGAGGATCGCCGAACAGACCCGACGCTCCGGCACTCCAGCTGGCGGCACCGGGAGCTTCCGGACCGTTGGGGGGCGTGCCCACGAAAATGCTCCCCGAGTTGAGGCCGGGTTCCCATTTGGCGTTATTGAAGAACTCGAATCCTTGCGCGGCCGGGCTCGCCAGCAGACAAAGAGCCATGCCGATCGTGAGCAGCGTGACGGTTCGAAGATGCCTCTTCTGGATCATGTTCAATTGGTCCTTCGGCCCAGGGCCGAGCGATGGGTGCTTCCCTCGTTGTTCAAGTTCCCTGGGCGGAAGCCGCTTCGCGATCAATGCGAATCATGGCGAGATGGCACGCACGGACGAGCGGATCTTCGCGGGGTGGCTCACGACGTGCGGTCTTCACGGGTCAACCTGGGACTTTCCGCAGGCACTCCCTCGCAACTGGTGAAACTCGATGCCCCCCAAAAAACGACTGGCTTCCAGTGCTCGATCCTAATCGCAAGTGCCCCAAAAATCAAGGATTTGACCCAGCTAGTGAGGGGTCATGACGGCGGTGTATTCACAGCATAGAGCGACCAGAAGAGGCCGCCTATAATGAGTCGCACACAGAGATCGTCCTCCGCTTGCGAGAATCCTCGGAGCCGTCCCGGAAGGGACGAAACGTCGCCGTGGTCATCCGTCTTGTACTTCGCGTCATAACGCTTTGCGGAGTCTTTGCGGCGATCCTGGGGCCCCGCCTTGCGTTTGCGAAAGAGCCGACCGCCGCCGCGCATTTCGACGAGCGTGTCGCCCCGCTGCTCACGGCCCGCTGTCTGGAGTGTCATGCGGGTGCCGGCAAAGGCGGTCTCGATCTGGCCAGCAGAGCCGGACTTCTGGCCGGCGGCGAGAGTGGCGAGGTGATCGTCGCGGGCGAAGCGGACGCCAGCCTGTTGATCGAGCGGGTCGCGGCCGGCGAGATGCCGCCCGAGAATCCGCTTTCAGAACAAGAGGTGGCGACGCTGCGTCGCTGGGTCGAGTTGGGCGCCTATTTTCCCGAACAGCCGATCGATCCGCTGGCTCGGACGACGGACAAGCGGGCTGGTTACGACTGGTGGTCGTTGCAGCCTCTTACCGCAGTAGAGCCCCCTGCCGTCGCCACGACATCGTCGCCTGGGGCGGACTGGCAGTCGAGCGCCATCGACCGCTTTGTGCTGGCGCGGCTCCAAGAAGCGAATCTGGAGCCGTCGCCGCCGGCCACGCCGCGCGTGTTGATTCGCCGGGCCACCTACGATCTGTGGGGTTTGCCGCCCGAGCCGGCAGAGGTCGAAGCGTTTGCGGCGGCCTGCGCGCACGAGACCGGCAGCCGGGACCAGGTTGGCCAGCGAGCCTACGCGGCCCTGATCGATCGGCTGCTCGCCTCGCCCCACTACGGCGAGCAGTGGGGACGTCATTGGCTGGACGTGGTCCGCTTTGGCGAGAGCACCGGGTTCGAGCAGAACCGGATCATCAACAATGCCTGGCCGTTTCGCGATTACATTATTCGGTCACTCAACGACGACAAGCCTTTCGATCGCCTGATCACCGAACACCTGGCCGGCGACATGCTGGGTCCCGAAGATGCCCAGGTCTCGGTCGGCACGACGTTTCTCGTCTGCGGTCCCTACGACACGGTGGGCAATCAGGATCCCGTTCGCAGCAAACAGATTCGCGCCAACACCGTCGACGAGATCATTCGCGCCACGGGCGAGACCTTCCTGGGGCTGACGTTTGGTTGCGGCCGCTGCCACGATCACAAGTTCGACCCGATCAGCCAGCGCGACTACTACCAGCTTTATGCGACCTTCGACGGCGTGTTCCACAGCAGCCGTGTTGTCGGTCCGCGGGACAAGTTGCTGAGCTATCTGCGCCGCAAGCGATCGCTGGAAAAGGTGCGGGCCGACCTGACCGCGAAGAAGGCCGAGATCGAGAAGGCGGTCCTCGCTCGTGCCGAAGAGAAGGCGGCGGAGTACGAGCAGGCCTGGACCCGCGAACCGGCTAGCCAGCAGCTGACCGAAGAAGGCTTCGAGCCGGTCGAGGCACGTTTCGTGCGGTTGGTGGTCGAACGGGTCGATGCCAATGTCTACATGGACACCTATCACCGCATCGACGAGTTCGAAGTCTGGACGTCCGAAGAAACACCCCGCAACGTCGCCCTGGCGAGTCGCGGAGCCACCGCTCAGGGCTCGAGCAAGGTCGCCCAGGATTTCATGGCGGCCTACGACGCGACGCTGACGATCGACGGTGACTACACCGCCTGGTACATCGCCACGAGTCCCGAGCTGACGATCGAACTCGCCCGTCCGGAAGTGATTGATCGCGTTACCTTTTCCAGCGATCGAGCGAACGTTGTCGGCAGTCAGGGTCGACAGGCCTTTCCTTGCGAGTATCGCATCGAAGTCTCGGATGACGGCACCACCTGGCAGGAGGTCGCCAACTCGCACGATCGCCGGCCGGTCAACCAGAAACACCGCAACATCCGGCTCTTTCTCGCGGAGCGAAGCGCGGAAGAGAGCATCCTCTGGGCGACCCACGACGCGGTCATTGGCGACGTCGATCGCCGGCTGGCCCGGTTGCCTCGACCGACGTCGTGGTGGGTGGGCGAGTTTCGTCAGCCGAAGGAGCACACGTTCATCATGCTCGGTGGCGATGTGACCCGTCACGGCGATCAGGTTACCGCGGCCAGTCCGCGTGCCCTGCGGGACGTAGCGCCATACCGACTTGCCGACGATGCCCGCGAGGGCGAGCGTCGCCTGGCCCTGGCTCGCTGGCTGGTGGCCGACGACAACCCGCTGACGCCGCGGGTGTTGGCCAATCGCCTGTGGCACTACCACTTCGGCACCGGCATTGTGGCGACGCCCAGCGATTTCGGTTTCATGGGCGATCGACCGTCCCATCCCGAGCTGCTTGACTGGCTCGCTCTTCAACTCAAGGAGAATGGCTGGCGGCTGAAGCCACTGCATCGCGAGATCATGCTCTCGCAGGCGTACCGGCAGTCGAGCGTCTATCGCCAGGAGGCGGCCGCCGTCGATGCCGACGCGCGATTGCTATGGCGATTTCCGCCGCGGCGGCTCGAGGGCGAGGAGATTCGTGATACCTTTCTGGCGATGGCGGGCAAGCTCGACAAGCGGATGGGCGGGCCGGGCTTCAAGCTCTATCGCTACCTGCAGGACAACGTTTCGACCTATGTACCACGCGACAAGCATCCGCCGGAAACCTACCGCCGCGCGGTCTATCATCAGAAAGCCCGGGCATCGCACGTCGACCTGGTGACCGACTTCGACTCGCCCGACTGTGCGTTCTCGACGCCCCGACGGAGTTCCACGACCTCGCCGCTGCAGGCACTGACGCTGCTGAATCACAGCTTCACGCTCGACATGGCCGGATTTATGGCGGAGCGGCTGCAACAGGAAGCGGGAAGCGAAGTCGAGCAGCAGGTTTGTCGCGGGTTTCAGGTCGCCCTGGCGCGCGAGCCGAGCACGGAGGAACTGGCCGCTGCGACGGCGGTCGCAGCGCAACATGGGCTGCCGGCCTTTTGCCGGGCTCTGTTAAATTCGAGTGAGCTGATCTTCCTGGACTAAAGCTGACCAAACCGTCCGAAAAGGCTGCAGAAGCAATGTTCCAACGCCGCCACCATGACGTTCTTGCCGCGACCGACGCCCTCTCGCGCCGTGGCTTTCTGGGCAACGTCTACACCGGCATGGCGGGGATGGGTCTTGCGCACCTGCTGGGTCGGGAACTGGCCGCCGAGGACTCCGGCGGCGGCGAGGCTGCGGCGAAAAGCGGCCACGCCGGCGCCTACGTGCCCCGCAACACAGCCAAGGCACGTCGCGTGTTGCAGATCTTCTGTCCCGGCGCGGCCTCGCACATGGACCTTTGGGAGCACAAGCCGGAGCTCGAGCGGCGACATGGCGAGCCGCTTCCCGGCGAAGAGGAGTTCCTCAGCTTTCAGGGTAAGAACGGCAACCTGATGAAGAGCCCCTGGCCGTTCGTCGCATGCGGCAAAAGCGGCAAGCAGATCACCAGCATGCTGCCGCACATGGCCCGGCACGTCGACGACATCGCGTTCTGGCACTCGCTGCAGTCGAAGAGCAATACGCACGGCCCCGGCTGCGTGTTTATGAACAGCGGACACGACGTCGAGGGCTTTCCGGCGGCGGGTGCCTGGCTCAGCTACGCCTTGGGAAGCGAGAACGAGAATCTGCCGGCCTACGTGGCGATTCCCGACATCCGTGGCGAGCCGCCCAACGGCAAGGCCAACTGGACGAACGGTTTCTTGCCGGCCCGGCACCAGGCGATCATGCTCAGTGCCCAGCAGCCGATTCGCAACCTCGCCGTGCCGTCCGGGGTCGACGCGGACGAAGAGCAGGCGACCCGCGAGTTGGTCGACTTGCTAAATCGCCGGCACGCGGCCGCGCGGCCGGGCGAGAGCGAGTTGGAAGCTCGAATTGCGGCCTATCAGTTGGCCGCCCGCATGCAGCTTTCCGCGCCCGAGGTGTCCGACCTTTCGCGCGAGTCGCAGGCCATTCACGACGAGTACGGCACGGGACACGCCAATCAGCTGTTGGCGGCCTACGCCCGCAATTGTCTGCTGGCCCGACGGCTGTTGGAGCGTGGCGTTCGCTACGTGAATCTCTATTGTGCGTCGCGGGCCTCGGGCGTCGACGGATTGCTGAATTGGGACGCACACAAGTCGCTGAAGCCCGACTACGAGCGGCACTGCCCGATCTTCGATCAGCCGACCGCGGCGCTGTTGACCGATTTGAAGCGACGCGGTCTGCTGGACGATACGTTGGTGCTGTGGACGACGGAGTTCGGCCGCATGCCGACCCACCAGCAGGGCACGAGTGGCCGCGATCACAACCCCGACGGCTTCACCTGTTGGATGATGGGGGCGGGGGTTCGCGGCGGGGTGAGCTACGGGGCGACCGATGACTTCGGTCGTCGCGCGGTGGAAGATGTGGCGACCGTCTGGGACTTCTACGCCACGGTGCTGCACCTGATGGGCATCGACCACCGGCAGCTGACCTTCTACCACAACGGCCTCGATCGCCGCCTGACGGACGTCCACGGCAACGTCATCCGCGAGGTGCTGGCCTGAGGGGCCCTCGCCGATCGGCCCCATTCGCGACGGCCTCAATGCGACGGTCCCGACGCGGCCGCTCCCAGGAAATTTCAGGTTGTGCGGAATGTAGCGGCTGGCGAATTGCCGGCGTGTCGATTGCGTCCCAAACTTGAATGGACCGGCTGCGGCGCCCGCTGCGACACCTGGCAACGGGCATCGCGCGAGTCGCTGACCTTTAACTCATCTCGTGGACCATGACATGCCCCGCCATGTGCGAAAAGCTGGAGTCACCCTCATCGAGGTGCTGATCGTGGTGACCATCATGGCGGTGTTGGCCGCGGTCGTGCTGACCCAAGTCGTCAGCAGCGAGGCCGATGCCGAAGATGCCATGATCCGCTATACGCTTCGCGAAATGCGGTCGCGGGTGCCGGCGATGATGCTCCAGTACGACGTCGCCAATGGAGGCACGATTCCCGCCTCAGTGACCAACGCCCTGCCCGAGAATCCGGTGACGGGCTACAACTTCATGCACGTGATCATGAAAGACCAGCCGGACATTCCGGGCGACGTGAATCAGGTCGGTCTGGGCGGCTGGATCGTAAGTTCCACGACGGGCGGCGTCTGGCTCGACGCGCCCGGCTACGAGCACTATTAGGTTGTGTTTCGAAACGCGTTTCCGAATGTCCGTCGGGAGCCGCTCGGGTCTGGTCCAATTTTCGGCCAATCGATTCTCTCCTTTAGTAATCGCGCTGACCGAAAACTTGGACCTGACCCGAGCATCTCAGAGTTCGCGGCCTCGCCCTCCCTTTTGAAAGCAAGCCTAGATCTCGCTGCCCTCGTACCTCATGCCGTTTTTGTCAGACCTCGGTTGCAGCGCTTCTGCGGCAAGCTGGCCACCGAGACGAGCTGGTGTTCGGTCGCCAGCGGCGGCGAACGAAGCGGGCACGAACCGTTACGGTTCGCGCTGAGGTGTGACCCACACCGGGCTCGACCAGGCAATCTCGTCATCGGTCTGAATCACGCGCACGTAGTACCACTGTTCGCCGGTCTGCTGATTCCAATCGGGATCGGACCAGCGAATCTGGTGGCGTCGCTTGCGTAGCGGCTCTTCGACGCTGCCCTCGGCATGAAGCACCTGCGAGCGGCCGATGATTTCGACGGATCGCAACGGCGCGGCCCCTTCGACGTTGATCTCGAGCTGGGGCGCTTCGGCCGCCTGCCAGGCTTCGCCCATCCAGTGGTCGTCGCTCCGCACGTCGAGCACGAGTCCGTAGGTCGTCGAACCGTAGCAGCGGCGATCGTACATGGCCTGCCAGATCGCCTCGCGCGAGTTCTCTTCGGCATAGACGCAGGCGTAGGCCACTCCATAGCCGTGATCGCTGCTGCAGATCACGCCGATGTGATACCCCCGCTCCAGACACTTCCAGTAGAAACCCTGCTTGTTCTGCGTGCGGTGAAACTGTCGCGGACAACCCTCGTGTTCGTACGACCCGCGGGCCGACTGAAAGATCTCCATCACTCGCTGGTAACGCTCGTCGTGGTCCGACCAGTCGGTCCCCTGCCCCGGATCGGCGCTGGTGTGGGCGATCGTGATCGCCCGTGCTTTGGCCTCGTCGAGCAGCTTCCAGCCTTTGACCAGATCTCGCGAGGCCTCCATCTCGCGATCGAGCAGGACCGTGGGCCGCGCCGGGTAGATCACGTTGCGGTGGCCGTTGGGAAAGTCCATCGTCCACTCGAAGTTGTAGAGCACGCTCATCGAGCCCGGCACGTGATACAGGTCGGCCAGCTTCAGATTGAGCCACCAATAGTAGTTCCCGTCGTCCGCATCCGTATTGCGGAGGTGAACGCCGTGATCGCTGAGCGCGAAGAAATCGTAGTTGCAGACGTCGTCGCCATAGCGGTACAGATCGTCGGGCGAAGGCTCGATGCCGACGCTGCATCGCGAAACGTTCGAATGGCGATGGGTATCGCCCCACCAGAGGTGATACGTCTTGCCGCTATGGTCGACCGAGTAGCGGTCGCCCCGGCCTCGCAGTCGCGAGGAGGCCTCGCGCAAAGCGCTGGCGACCGGTAGTTTCGCGGCCGTCGGTGCCGGCCGGTTTGGCGAAGGCAGCTTGGCGAGATAGACCTCGCCATTGCAGCCGACCCGGCCCGCGAAGTCGTGGTGATGGTTGGACTCATCGCGTTCGGCCGCCAGGTGTTGCCGCATCCGGCGACCCGATCCGGCACGCTGTTCCCCACCGAAGATGACCAGGGCACCGCCCGGGCTGACGGCGACGTCGCCTTCTTCCAGGTAGCCGTCGGAATCGGCAAAGCGCACCGGGGCGCCCCACTTCTCGCCGTCGAACGGCCGCGCGACCAGGTCCCAGTGGTAAAACGTGCCGTACCGCGGTAGCCAACCGCCATGCTGCGTGCGGCGGAGGGCTCGATAGATGACCCAGGCATGCCCTTCCGGCCCGACGGCGACCTTGGGCAGCGAGCCGTGACCTGCGCTGTACCCGGTTGGCGACTCGTCCTGCGCACCACGTTGCGGTTCGAGTTTGGCAAAGGGGACAATTTCGTCGAGCGGACTGCCCGGCGTGCGAACCGTTTCGCCGTCGAGCACCCGCACCTCGACGCCGTGCTTTTCGCCGCTACCGTAGTTCGAAGGCGTCTTCGCGCCGTGATTGGCGCCGGTGATTGTCGTCTCGCCGGAGTTGGCATGCCCCGGCACGACGGCCACGTCCCAGGCAATCCAGACGGGACCCGCGGGGCTGGCGGTCAGCCACGGATGCAGATCGTACATGTCGCGGTGCGATATCCGCCGCGGGGCGGCATCGCCCCGCTTCCAGAGGATGTCGTAGTCGCCGCGGTCGAAGGCGCTCCAGGCGATGTGCAGCGTCCCTGCGGAATCGTAAACGACGGTCGGATCCCAGTCGTTCGTCGGGCCCTCGTGAACGACGACGTGCCGCTCGCCGATCTTGGCGTGAAGGTCGTAGTTGGCGCCGGTGTGGACCTGGTAGACGACCGCGAGCTGTCCATCGCCGCGGACCGCGATCTCGGGATTCTGGTGGGCTCGCGTCTCATCGGGAGCGAGCCGCTCGGCGGCCGACCAGCGACCGTCACGGAAACGGGCCAGCCAGATCGAAGAGACCCGATCGCGCTCGGTCGCCGTCCAAACGCACCAGGCCTGCTCGTCGACGGCCGCAATCACGGGCCGCAAGTATTGTCCGAGCTGCTGCGTGAGCCGGACCGGATCGTCGTCGCCGCGCTGGACGACAACTTCGTCGCCCTGATCGCGATGGTGGCGAATCCAGGTCGTCCAGACGGTGCCGTCGCCGCCGACGGCCAGGGCCGGATTGTTGCTGAAGCGCTCTCCGCCGCTGAGCCTTTGCGAAGGGACTTCGGCGACCTCGGGCGTGGACGTCGCTTCATCCGGCGGATGGGCCAGGGCCGAGTTGCAACTCGCGGCAAGACCTACGAGTGCCAGCAGAGAGAGCAACTTGCCGATTGTCGCGTGGCGAGAATGCCGTCGTCGCATGAGAGACCTGCACCGGGGATCCAAGGGGCTGGGCAAAGGAACCCCATTGTAGTGCAGAATCGTTGCGCCTGGTGCCTTGGCGAACCTCGGCAGCGTACGGCGACGGCCGACCGCTGACTACAGCGTCACGACGTCGGAGTCCACGTGCTCGCGCATCCGCACCAGGTCCTCGCCGGTCCCGACGACGACGACGGTGTCGCCGGGCTGAAACCGCTCGGCGCCGCTGGGCCGGACGACCCGCTCGCCATTCTTGCGGAGGATCGACACGAACACGATGTGGGGTTCGGTGTGGCCGAAGTCTTCGACCGACCTGCCGTCGAGTATGCACCCTTCCTGAACGTTGAGTTCGCCCAGGCAGAAGCTGTCCGCGCTTCCCTGGCCGAGGTCCAAGAGATCGCTGACGTGTGGCCGTATGATCGTCGTGGCGACCTTCGCCCCGGCGGTTTGATGAGGCGAGACCACCAACGAGGCGCCCGCGCGCTGCAGTTTCCGCGTGGCACCGCTGCCGTCGGCACGACTGACGATGAACAGATCCTTGTTCAGTTCGCGGCTGCTCAGGGTGATGAAGACGTTCTCCGAATCGCAGGCCGCCGCGCACACCACGGAGCGGGCCCGCTCGATGCCCGCCTGCTGAAGCACGCTGTCCTCGGCCGCATTGCCGTGGACCACCAGGCAACCACGTTCGAGTGCCAACTCGCAGACTTCCGCCTTGGGCTCGACGACGACAAACGGGGCTTCCTCGCGAACAAGCTGGTCGCACACCGCCTGTCCCATGCGGCCGAAGCCACAGACGATGACGTGGTCGGTGATATGATCGATCGAGCTTTGCATCTTCCTTCTCCAGGCGAATTGGCAACTCACGGCCGTTTGTACGAGCAGACTAAGCGAGTACGTCGCAACGCCGATTCCCCCCACGATCATGGTCGCGGCGTATGCCTTTCCGTAAGGCGACAGACCTTCATCCCCGTAGCCGACCGTGGTGATCGTGATCAGCGTAAAGTAAATCGATTTCCAAGTGGACCAACCCTCGATCAGCGAGAATCCGACGGAGCCGACCGTCACCACCGCGGCCAGCGCCAGCACGCAGCGAAACATGACCTGCAGCGCATGACTGTCATCGTGGTCGTTTCGAAATCGGGGGGCGGCCGTCGGCAAGGGCGCACTCTCGTTGGTTTTTCGGCGGGTACCAGGTTGCGACTCGACGCGCAAACGGGCGGGCCAGCCGCCGTTCGAGCGGGTCCGAGTTCCTTCTCCTCACGATCGGCTCTGCCTGTCCGCGGCGACACGGGTCGATGACGATAGGGCCGCTCTCGCGGGCGAACCCTCCACGCAGTTCGAGCGGGTACGGCAAAGGCCTCGGAAAAATAGGTTATTCCGGCGACATGTCAAATCTTTCCGGGCGCCTTGCGGCAAGCACGGTCATCCGCGTATTGGGGCGGTCAGTGGCTGGCAGCCTCGCCGCTGGGATATGATGGCTAAGAGGGATGCTGCTTGGCCCGACGCCTGCGAGGAAACCACTGGATGCGACCTGCTCGAACCACCCGGACGCTGCGAGGGAGTTGTCTCCGCAGCGGGCCCCTCGCCTTGCTGTCCATCGTCGCTTTTCTGTCCATACTCTGCGGTCGCGGGGTGGCCCATGCCGACGTGATCCTGTTGACGAATCGCAGCCCCGATACGGTCGACCTGACCGTCGACACACAGGAAGGCGGCGAGCAGTCGTTTAAGTTGTATGCCCAAGACTCGCTTCCGCTCATCGCCAACGGACCGGTCAAGTTGTCGTTCGACGGCGGGCAGGGCCTGCTCATTTACGAGCTGAAGCCCAATACGATTTACTTCTTCGGTCCGGTGCAATCGGGGCCCCGCAAGGTCGACATGCATGAGCTGGGGCTGGCGGTCGAGAGTGAGAAGGTGCGGACGAATCGTGATGCGCAGAAGCCGGCACCCGGCATCGATCTCGAAAAGACCCAGGCCACGGGCACGCTTTCGGTCAAGCTGATGGTCGACGAAGCACAGAAGGCGGCGCCGCGGGTCTGGGAACGCGTTCTGCGGAAGCGGCTTGCCGAGGCTTCGAAGGTGCTGGAGCAGACGTGCCGTTTGAAGCTGGAAGTGGTCGACGTCGGTCGCTGGCGGTCGGACAACGCGGCCGATTTCGAGGCCGCTCTGCAGGAGTTCGAGCGCGAGGCGATTCCCGAGGATATCGACTTGATCATTGGCTTTTCGAGCAAGTACGTGTCGCGGGCCGGCCGGATTCGCCTAGGCGGAACGTACGGGCTGTTCAAGCGGCACATTCTCATTCGCGAACATCGCCCCAACATGACGGAACGAGAAAAGCTGGAGGTGCTGCTGCACGAGATTGGCCACACCTTGGGGGCGGTCCACAGCCCGGAGCAGATTTCGATCATGCGGCCCAACTTGGCCGACGACCAGGCCAACAAGAAGGGATTTCGGATTGCCTTCGACCCGGTGAACGCCTTTACGATGAACCTGATCAGCGAGGCGTGGCGCTATGAAGATTCCCGGCGCGTCCGCGATCTGCGCATGCCGACGCGGATGGCCTTGATGAACGCCTATACGGTGATGAATCAGGCCATGCCCCACGACCGCGCAACGATCGGCTACATTCGCACGATCGCCAGCACCGCCTACCGCACCGATCGGCCAATCCGACCCAAGCTGATTACCGATCTGCCGTCGCCGTAGAAGGCGATCTTCGGACTTGCCCGAACTGGCCGGGCGGCGATCTGCGACGAACCGCTCGCGCGAGCGGCAACAGCACCAGGGCGAGCGCGGCCATCGCCCAAGTTGCAGGCTCCGGCACAGGGGTTCCCAAGACGACCAGGTCGAAGGGCACCAACGGGGCGCCGAGCGAGCGGCTCACCTGATTGACCGCCAGGAGGGCCTGCAATCCCGCCAGGTCCAGCCCGGTGGGGAACACGAGTCCGATCGATCCCGAGCCGGGGGCGAGTGCCGCTTCTTCGAGCTGCGACGTGAGCGACGTGGTAACGCCGACGAGAATCGGCGTATGGCCCGCCGGCAGGAAACTGTTGGTGGCGTTCTGCAGCGAGTAGCCGATGATGGACGACCCGTCGGGATCGAGAATCACCTCGCCGGTGGCGGCGTTGTAGATCAGGTCGGGAATGTTCGGGTCCCCTGCCTCGGCCGGGTCACCCAATCCTCCTTCGTCCAGAGGACCAGTGAAGCTCGACAGCATGATCAGCAGGTCGCTCACGTCGACATCGCCATCGGCCGGGACATTGGTCGTCGGCGTGCCGACCAGGTCTCCCTGAACGTCCCCTTCGAGGCGCGTCTTGCCGAACGACCCCGGGCCGGTGAAGTTGGAGAGTGCCGGGAGGATGTCGCCCGAGATGTCGACGTCGCCATCGCAGTCGGCGTCGCCGACCAAACAGGTCGGCGCGGGGATCAGGTCGTAACCGATGACATCGAAGGCCTGGATGTCGAGGGCGGTAATCACGCCCACCTCGCCCGCCC
This sequence comes from Planctomycetota bacterium, assembly GCA_003389215.1. GTDB lineage: Bacteria > Planctomycetota > Planctomycetia > Pirellulales > UBA7805 > MB-PLM-2. The sequence goes on from QQVP01000007.1 coordinate 18,328, forward strand.
CGAAGGTCGGATCCATAATGCCCTGTCCCAAGTTGTCCAGCCAGTGGCTGGCCTGGCGGCCGATGCCATTGAAGCTGCCCGTGGAGAACGTGGCCAGGCTCGTGGCCCCGCCGTCAATCGAGAAGAAGGGGTTGCCGCCAAAGGCCAGGTCCAACACGGCGCCGGTCGCCGGCTGACTCGGTTCGGCGAGGGAGGCCGCCGAGTAGCGGTACAGGTCCAACACGCTGAACACGCGAAAGTTGTCGAGCGCCGTCGGTGCGAAGGGGCCGACGCCGCCGGTAATGTCGACCACATCCACCCCACTGACGAAGCCCATCAGGTGCCCGATTTCGTGGGCCGCCACCCCGATCAGATCGAACTCACCGCCGCTAGGTGTTTGGTCGAAGTCCCAGCTGAACAGGTTGCTGAAGCTGATACTGCCGTCACTCGCGGGGTCGTTGCCGGCGAGAATCCCCAGGGCCTTGAGGTTGGCCCGCGGAACGTCGAGGGCGAAGTTGTTGGCCGAGCCGTCGTTGTCGCGGATGACGGGCGACGCGGTCGTTGAATTGTCGTTGGTCAGCATGTCGAGCGAGGTGCCCGGCTGAAAATTGGCCACGGCCATGGCGTCGTCGGCCGAGGTCACGTCGTTGATCAGGGCGGTCTTGGTCGGAGCGAAATTCGATTGGGCCGTTACGTTGCCGGTCGAGCCGAGAATACCGGCTCCCAGGTTGTCGAAGTCGATGTCGACGTTGATCGTGATGTCGTCGTCGAAGATCGCCGACCAGAGATCGCCTGCGTCGCCGAAGGCGCCGATGACGTCCAGCGCCAGGGTCTGTTGGGCCGGGCCCTGATTGCCCGCCTGCATATCGGCAAGGTTGCCCACGGGGGTGAAGTTGAACTGGAGAGTCGCTTCCGTGGAGTTGGCAGCGAGCAGGAGACCGACAAGAAGGCAGAAGACGCGCAGGCCGTGGGGAGATCGGGACATACTGGAACTTCCGTACTGGGCGTTTGAAACGGCTCTGCGGTGCGATGTCGACGCGACACCGCGAGAATGTCGAGAGTTCCCCTGCGAAACGCGAGAGACGGATCGAGTTGAGGTGGGTGGCTCCTGATCGACAACTGCGGTCGCGAATCGTGGCTGGCCCGCTGCTCAAGCTACCCGCCCTCTCGTGTACGTCAAGCTTAAAGTTGTCCGGCGGAGGCGATGGACGGCCTTCTGCGAACCAACTCCCGCGCGCGTAACGCCCCACGTGGATCGGGTCCGGCCGAAAAAAAAGCCGCCGAGCAAATTGCCCGGCGGCTTGGAAATCCTAGTTTTTCGCAGCTTGCGGCGTTCGCTACTTAGCTGCGGCGACGACGCCAGCTGTACAGGGCGAGGCCGACGGCTCCGAGGAGCGACAGGGTAATCGTCGCGGGCTCGGGAATCGGGGCGGTGGTGCCGGTCGTGGTCGTGGTCGTGGCCGAAAGGACGACGAGATCGAAGTCGAGCAGCGGGGCACCGAGGCTGGTGCTGACCGTACGAACGGTCAACAGCGAGGTCAGACCGGCGAGGTCCAAACCAGTCGGGAACACGAGACCAATCGAACCGGAACCCGAGGCCAAAGCGGCTTCTTCCAGCTGCGAAGTCAGGGCGGTGCTCACACCGACGAGAATCGGCGTGAAGTTGCCCGGGATAAAGCTATTGGTCGCGTTCTGTAGCGAATAGCCGATAATCCCGGGCGAGGCGTCGACGTCCAGGGTCACTTCACCTGTGGCGGAGTCATAGATCAAATCCGGAATTGCGGGATCGCCTAATTCGGACGGCGTCAGGCCGGCAGATGCCACACTCGTGAACACGAGCACAGCGGCGATTGCCATCAAAGTGGCCAAGCTCTGCTTCATTTTCAGATCTCCTTGTTGCGAAAAACTAGTCACTAGATTCAAAGGTGTACGTCTCCGACCGCTCGGCGACACTCGTCGGCCTTGCTGTCTCGATCGGTAAGCGACAGACGACGTGCCGCTCGCCCCACACTTGGGATACCAAAATAAAAAACCCGTAGAGAACATTTCCCTCCCCGCGCTAATCACGCCGTGAGGTTAAGTTCTCTACGAGTTTTCTGAGGTCACTAACGTTCCGTTTCGCTTTGGCTCTGCCCGAGCCGAATGCTGGTTTTTCTAGGGGTTTTTGAGGTTTGTCTTACCTAAAGACTCTACCTACTTTCCCGTTCACGAGCCCTAGTCTAGCAGCGGTAAGAGTCGACTGTCAACTATTTGACCAGAAAATTCGGAAAAAAAGCCAAAATCCGTAAGCCTTCACGAGGAAAAGGTTTGGGCGGATCAAAACAACGCCCACAAGACCCGTTTCCCGCCGTCAGATCTCGCCAGATGGTCGTCCGTGGGCAATTGAGTTGTTTCGCCGCCCCAACAGCCCTCAGCCACCCCCGTGGCGGTCCCACCAGCCCCGCTCAGGACGAGTCTGCTGGCCCGAGAACCTTGCCGACGCTGCCGTCAAGCGCTCCTTGTCTTCCCACTCGTCGCTTCGTGTCGGCCACGCAAGTCGACAGCAGCCGACCAGGGCCAAGCCGACCTGTTCAATGAGTAGTTCAATGAGTAGGGGAGCCGTTTGCGCAACACCTTCATCGCCCGTTCTCGATCGCAAGAACCGGTCTCGATCGCAGGACGCGTTGTCGCCATCTTGTTCGGCGACTCGCGACGCCCGGCCAAGTCGTGCCTCGGCCGTTGGTTCGCGTCTCGTAACGAAAGCCAACTTCTACGGCCGTCGGGGCCGAGTTGTGCGCAGGCGAAGTCGCCGAATCGCCTTCTTTGGCCCGACGTCGGTGCGGTATGATGGGGTGGTACAAACCGACTCTCTGCCAGCGGCGTCCGCTCTTTGTGAGCGTCAGGGTATGGCGACCATCGTTGTACGGCAGAAGCACCACGCACTCTTGCAAAAGGAGCAGACGGCCATGAGTTTCGCCGACAATCCCTACGAAGCGCCGCGTTTCGATTTCGCCGCTCAGGCCGCTGTCAACGAGCGCGCCGGCTTCATTGCCAAGACGTACTTGCACCTGACCGGTGCGATCCTGGCCTTTATCGCCATCGAGGCGGCCCTGCTGCAGTCGCCGCTGCCCGAGCGAATGATGGCCCTCCTTGCCGGCTCTCCCTACAGCTGGTTGATCGTTCTGGGCGGCTTCATGGTGGTGAGCTGGCTCGCCCATGCGTGGGCGAGTTCCGATACCTCGGTGCCGATGCAGTACCTGGGCCTGTCTCTCTACGTCGTGGCCCAGGCGTTTATCTTCGTGCCGCTGCTGTACATTGCCAACAAGACGCAGCCGGGCGTCATCGCTGAAGCCGCCTTGGCGACGTTGCTACTGTTCGGGGGCATGACCGCGGTGGTCTTCATCACGCGGAAGGACTTCTCTTTCATGCGTGGTTTCCTCATGTTCGCCGGCTTCGCGGCCATCGCCTTCATCATCGGGTCGATTGTCACGGGGTTTTCGCTGGGGTGGATGTTCTCGGTCGCGATGATTGTGTTCGCCTGCGGCTACATCCTCTACGACACGTCGAACGTGCTGCACCATTACCGTATCGGTCAGCATGTGGCGGCCGCGCTGGCCCTGTTCGCCTCGGTGGCGCTGTTGTTCTGGTATGTGTTGCAGCTGTTCATGTCGCGAGAGTAGGCACGCCGGACCACGCGCATCGCGGAAGGCGTCCGAACCAGAATCAAACCGCCAGAATCAAACGAGGGCCGACCACGATGTGCTGTGGCCGACCCTTGTTCCTGGGACGAGACGTCATTGAACGAGAGCTGGGGAACTAGGATTTGAACCTAGACTAAGTGATCCAGAGTCACTCGTGCTGCCGTTACACTATTCCCCAGGGTACAGGGGCGGATGCCGCTCGCCGTGGATTCGGACTCGCTGAAAGCCCCGAATCACCCGGGAGCAGGCGGCCTTCCCTCCGACTGCCGCCTCGCAGGCACCACGCGACCGGGGCCGCTCGCCGCCACCCTTAGTCAACGTAGGGTCACGCTCCGGTTCGGTCAAGTTCGCCTTGGACAGGCGCCCGGCGGCGGTGTCCCGGCTACTTTCGACCCCCTTTCCGGCGCTCTAGAATCGGCGGTCGGGAGCCGGGCCGCCAGGTCGTGTACGCTGAACTGCCCCGTGACGATTTCGCAGACGATGACGCGGCGACCGCCGCGGAAGTCTTGGCCTCCGTTCCGGCAGCGCAGCAACCGTCGCAGACTCCGGCACGCCCCCGATGACACGGCCCCGACGGCACGCCCGCAACGAGACTTGCTGAGATGGCACGGCTAATTCGCATCGACGACGACGGCGACGAGCAGCATCGGCTCGAGGAGGATCGCATTGTGCTGGGGCGGCATCCCGACTGCCAGATTCAGCTCGACCACGGTTCGGTGAGCCGCCAGCATGCCCAGATCGTCCGCGAGGCGGACCAGTTCTTCGTCGAGGACCTCGGCAGCCGCAATGGCACGCTCGTCAACGAGCAGGTGATTAGCGGGCGGCGGCAGTTGCTCGACGGCGACGAGCTCAAGATTTGTGACGTGGCGTTTCGCTTCGCCGGCGGCGACCCGCAGGCCGGGCAGGAGGCGACTTGGACCGGCCTGGCGAGCGATGAATCGTCGCGGGCCGTGATGGTCGACGACCAGTCGGGCTCGCGGATCATGTCGAAGCTGGAAATGACCAGCGACGGGTCCTATTTGCAATTGGAGGCCAATCCGCAGGCCAAGCTGCAGGCGGTGCTGGACATCTCCCGCGACCTGTCGCGCACGTTGTCGCTCGACGAGGTGCTGCCGAAGATGCTCGACAGCCTGTTCAAGATTTTCATTCAGGCCGATCGCGGCTTCATCGTGTTGAAGAACGAGGAGAACGGGGCCCTCGTTCCGAAGGCCGTCAAGTTCCGCCGGCCCGAACAGGACGACACGATTCGCATCAGCCGCACCATCGTCAACGAAGTGATCGGTCGTCGCGAGGCGATTCTCTCGGCCGATGCGGCGAGCGACGAGCGTTTCCAGATGAGCCAGAGCATCGCCGATTATTCGATTCGCTCGATGATGTGCGCCCCGCTCATGGACAGCGACGGTTCGGTGCTGGGAGTCATTCAAATCGACACCCTGAACCAAAAGAGCCGTTTCAACCAGGAAGACCTGGCCGTGTTGGCCGGCGTGGCGGCCCCGGCGGGTATGGCGGTCGAGAACGCCCAGTTGCACGACGATCGATTGCGCCAGCAGGCCGTCGAGCGCGACCTGGAAATGGCCCATCGCGTCCAGCAGGGCCTGCTGCCTGCGGCCCCGCCGGAAGTGCCGGGCTACCGGTTCTTCGACTTTTACGACCCGGCGAAGCACGTGGGTGGCGACTTCTACGACTACATCTTTCTGCCCGGCGGTAAGGTGGCGGTCGTGTTGGCCGACGTTTCGGGCAAGGGGGTCTCGGCCGCCCTGTTGATGGCCAAGCTGTCGGCCGAGGCGCGCTATTGTCTGGCCAGCGAGAGCGAACCGGCCGCCGCGATTCGGCGGCTCAACAAGACCTTCAGCGGCAGCGGCTGGGAGGATCGCTTCGTGACGCTGGTGCTGGTCGTGCTCGATCCCGCCGCCGGCCGGCTGCAGGTGGTTAACGCAGGGCACCTGCCGCCGCTGGTCCGACACGGAGGCGACGTGCAGATGCCGGGCGAGGAGTTTGCCGGACTGCCTTTGGGCGTGGTGACCGACTACGAGTACGAATCATTCCCAATGGAGCTGGCCGAGGGCGACTGCATCGCGATGTTTACCGACGGTTTCAGCGAAGCGATGAACGCGGACGGCGAGTTGTATGGACTCGACCGGCTGAAGGCACGATTCGCCGACGAGTTGCCCGACGCGGAGGCATTGGGCCGCCATCTGCTCGACGAAGTCGAGCAGTTCGTGGCCGGTCAACCGCAAAGCGACGACATGTGCCTGGTCTGCTTTGGCCGCGCTAAAACAGCAGATCCCGCCGCAGTTCGGTAATCGCCTCCAGGGCCGGCTTCGGTGTGCCCGCCCCGTCGAGCAGGCCCGCGTGGGCAAAGTCGTGCGGCTCATCGTCGCGCAGCTGGTTCCAGACCACCGCCTGAACCGCCGGCTGCGCCAGCATGACCGGCAAGAATTCGCGAGTCCAGGCGGCTTGGATTTCCGGACTCCAACGCTTGTCGGGAAGGCGGTCGGGTCGTCGGGCGCGACGGTCCTTTTGACTGGCGCTCGGCACCGTGAGCACCACCAACAGCGGTAGGCCAAGAAACGACCAACGGTCGAGCTGGCGACCGAATTCGACGGCGTGCCGATGGAGCGTCCCGCCGGGATAGTAACCGAGATTGATCTCGAGGCCCAATCCGGCCAGGCCAAGATTCGAGCGTGCCAGTGCGTCGGCGAAGTGGAGCGGCAGATCGCTCTCTTGCCGGGCCGCGTGTTCCCCCCACGGCTGATCGAAGGTGACGACCATCGGCGTCTGGGCGTCGAGTTGCCGCGCCAGCTCGATGGAGCGGATCGTCATTCGCATCCGCTGTTCCTGCGTCAGACTCAGCAGCTCGCCCGTGACCAGGCGCGCCGCACACTGCCAGACGTGCACGCGACCACGATAGCGATCGATCTTCTCGCGGACGTGCTCGGTAATCAGGGAGAGGATCGTCTCTTCGTCCCCCTCCCACAGATAGAGCCAATCGGGAACGCTGGCCCGATCGAACTTGAGTAGCGGGCCGCTGCAAACGCGGAGACCGTGGGCCGTACACCAGTCGAATTGGGCGTCGACCCGGGACCAGTCTTTCTCGCCTTCGCGAACCTCGATGTCGTGCCACGGCATGCCGATGACGGCGGTGTTGAAGGCGTCGAGAAACCGCTGGGCCGATTGGGCGTCGAGCAGCTTGTGACCGAGGTCGGCCCCAAACAGCGTGGTGAGCTTGTTGTTCTTGGCACGGCGGGCGGCGATCGCGGCGTGGGCCAGGCTGCAGGCCAGTTCGCCGGTCAGAGGCAGGGTCATCTCGAGCGTCGCCTGGGCGAGTTCGGCGGCCCGGGACGGATCGCTTTGGGCCACGACTGCCTCGGAAAACGAAGCCACGCACTGGTGCAGTCGCGCTTCCAGCGCTGCGGGGATCGGCGTCTGCTGGAGCTTCCAATCGGAAACTCGGTTGCGGAGGCGGTTAATCGTCCCCCGCGCCAGTTCGACTTCGAGAATGTAAGGCCGGTCGCGCTCCATCAGGGTGGCGGTGGTCAGCGTCGTCTCGCCGTAGCCGTTGACCGACCAGGGGATGTGAAAGCAACCCGAGTCGTCGACGCGCCGCTCGACGTGCAGCTCGCCGCCATTCATCCGCAAATGGCAGGCCCAGGGTACCTCGTCGAGGCCGGTCAGATAGGCTCGCTCGATGGACGCCGGCGAGATTCGTTCGCGATGGGGGACGAGAAAGCGGATCAATCCCATCGCGGGCGCCACCTGTGATCGGGTCGTCTCAGCTGCGCAAGATCCCTGCGCATCGTGCCGTGGCCGACGACTGTTCGTGCACTGCGGCACGCCGCCCTGGCTCGCGTCGACCGGCACGGGTTCCGGATCGTTGAGTCTAGCGGACCCGCGGTGCGCGATCAACGAGACACGTTTCCGCACGCGTCGCGGTTGCGAGGATCCTAGTCCGCGGCCGCGCGCGGTTGATATACTCGACAGTCGTCGTTCTCACGCGGGCACGAGGCACGAGGCCACGCTGACGCTAATCATGGGTCGTCGCGGCGACGTAGGAAGAAGTCATGGACAATTCGGTGGTGCTGGAGACTTCGTTGTCGCCGTATCCCGTGCGCCGCGGTAAGGTGCGCGACATTTACGACCTGGGCGATCAGCTGCTGTTGGTCAGTACCGACCGCATCAGCGCCTTCGACTGGGTGTTGCCGACCGGAATTCCCGACAAGGGTCGGATACTGACGCAGCAGAGTGCCTTCTGGTTCGACTGGCTCAAGGAGCCCAACCACCTGCTGACGGCCGATGTCGACGCGATGGACCTGCCGGCGTCGGTCGATCGCGGTCCGCTCACGGGCCGCAGCATGCTGGTTCGCAAGACGCAGGTCGTGCCCATCGAATGCGTCGTGCGGGGTTACCTGTCGGGCTCGGGGTGGCGGGAGTATCAGGACAGTCTGTCCGTCTGCGGCGTGCCGTTGCCTTCCGGCCTGGTTGAGAGCGATCGACTGTCCGAGCCGATTTTCACGCCCGCCACCAAGGCCGAAGCGGGACACGACGAGAATATTTCTTTCGAGCGGATGGTCGAAATCGTTGGCAGCGAGGTCGCCGAGGAGTTGCGCCGCCGCAGTCTGGCAATCTATCTCCGTGGAGCCGAGTTGGCCCGGCAGAAAGGTGTGATCATCGCCGACACGAAGTTCGAGTTCGGCATGATCGACGAGGAGCTGATTCTGATCGACGAAGTGCTCACGCCCGATAGCTCCCGCTTCTGGCCCGCCGCCGACTATGCCCCGGGAAGCGGTCAACCTTCGTTCGACAAGCAGTTCGTCCGCGACTGGCTGATCGAATCGGGCTGGGATCGGAACAGTCCACCGCCGGCCTTGCCCGCCGAGGTCGTGGCGAAGACCCGCGAGAAATACGTCGAGGCGTACGAGCGAGTCACCGGTCTCGACTTCGCGTGGAAGTAGTTGCCGCCGGACGACGGCGTCGCGACTTTGTCTCCTCTGGAGGTTTGTGCGGCACACCGGTCGCCCGCGCATGTCGACCTAGGCCGCCTTGTCGGCGCGTTGCTAGAATAGAGCTATGGCAGGCAATTCCTTTGGACAAGCGTTTCGCGTGACCACGGCCGGCGAAAGCCACGGGCCTGCGCACGTGGCGATCATCGACGGCGTTCCGCCCGGCATTCCCTTGACGGTCGACGACCTGATGGTCGATCTCGATCGACGGCGTCCCGGTCAGAGCAAGATCGTTTCGCAGCGCAACGAGCCCGACGTGCCGGAGATCCTCGCGGGCGTCTTCGAGGGCCACACCACCGGCACCAGCCTGGCGATTCTCGTGCACAACCGCGACCAGCGGAGTCGCGACTACTCGAACATCAAGGACCTCTATCGTCCCGGGCACGCCGACTACACCTACGACGCGAAGTACGGCTTTCGCGACTATCGAGGTGGCGGCCGGAGCAGCGCCCGCGAGACGACGGTGCGTGTGGCCGCGGGCGTGGTCGCCAAGAAACTGCTGGCGCGGGCCTTTGGGGGGCACGTGCTGGGCTACGTGGTGCAGGTCGGCGACGTGCGGGCCGACATTGCCGACCCGGCGGCCGTTACCTTCGACCAGGTTGAACGGCTTGCCGACGGCGAGGCGAACGTCGTCCGCTGTCCCGACCACGAGGCGGCGGCGCGGATGGTCGAACTCATCGAGGCAATGCGGTCCGACCAGGACTCCATCGGCGGCATCGCCGAGATTGTGGCGACCGGTGTCCCGGCGGGGCTAGGCGAACCGGTCTTCGACAAGATCAAGGCCGACCTGGCCAAGGGACTCTTCAGCCTGCCGGCCGTGCTGGGCGTCGAGTACGGTAGCGGCTTTGGTTGTGCCACGATGCGCGGCAGCGAACACAACGACGTGTTTGTCGCCGCGGAGTCGAACAGTCGCCAGCGGCCGATTCGCACGGATGTAGCACGGCTGGCCGCCGAATCGAACCGGCATGGCGGAATGCTCGGGGGCATCACCTCAGGAATGCCGCTGGTGTTGCGGGCCGCCGTGAAACCGACCAGCAGCCTGCCGCAGACGCAGCGGACGGTCGATCGCAGCGGCGCGGCCGCCGAGATTCAAACCAAGGGCCGCCACGATCCCTGCTTGCTGCCCCGCTTCATTCCCATGGCCGAGGCGATGGTCGCCATCGTGCTGGCCGATCACTGGCTGCGGGCCAAGGGCCAGTGTCTCGATTCGCCGGCCCTGCCATAGCGGTTGCCGCAGAGCGCCGTCGGCGAGGACCGCGATGCTAGCAGTCGTGTGGGCCCCGTGAGGCCGTTGGCAACGAAGTCCGTCCGGCGGGCCAATCTCGCTTGCCGGCCATCGGTGCATCTGGAACAATCCGCGCCTCTCGGTGCCCCCGGGCCGACCGATGCACTCTCAAGTCGTCCGGCGAGCGCTGCGAGTTTCCCGGCCACCACAGATACACGCCGGCAACCTTGCCCATGCTTCCACTGCACGAGCGAACGCAGCGCTATCTCTGTCGGGGTGCGTTCCTTGCGCTCTGCCTGCTGCCGACGTTGGCCGTCGCCGGGTGGTGTGCGTCGCTCGGTCTGACGGATCGTGCGGCCGCGGTTGCTCGTCGCCTCTCGAAAGTCAGCGGGCTTGAGGTCCGCGTCGCGAGTGCCGTCGAGTCTCTGCCGGGGCTTGTCGAGTTGCACGAGGTTTCCTTCCGCGATCCGGCGTCCCATGCGTCGCTTGGCGAGAGCCCCTGGGTGCGAATCGCCAGCCGCGGCGAGACCATCACCGTCAAAGTGCGGCAGCTCCGTGTCGCCCGCGAAGCGCTGGCCGTGGTGTGGCAATTGCTCGAGGACGGCCTCGCCCCGGTGGCGGGTGAGACCTCCGACGATCTGCGTGTCGAGATCGATCGAATTGTCGTGGCGGGCGGCGAGAGCGAGTCGCGCCCTGAAGAGATTCCGGCCCTCCGCAGCGTCGTCGGTCGCCTGCGACCTTCGGCCCTGGGACGCGAAATGACCCTCAGCTTTACCGTCGACGCGGACGTGGCCGCCGAGCCGATTCGTCTGCAGTGTGTGCGGCACGACAAGGACACAGGACCGCAGTGGCGTTGGCGACTGCTGACCGGCGCGGCCGCGCTGCCGACCGCGCTCGTCGAGGGCGTGGTGCCGGTGGCGAGGCACTTCGGCCCCTCGTGCCGGCTACGGGGTTCGCTGGTCTTCGTGCAGGCTCGCGAGGCAACCTGGGGCGAGTTCTCCGGCACGCTCGAAGACATCGACCTGGAGCCGCTCGCCGCTGCGGCCAGCCTGGGGCACATCGACGGTACCGCCCGACTCGAAGTCGAGCGAGTGAAGTTTCGCGGAGCGACGCTCGATGAATTCCGCGGTTCGCTCTTCGCGGGACCCGGGCAAGTCGATTCCAGTTTGCTGCGAAGGCTCGATCTGTTGCTTAGTCGCCGCGTGCGGTCGTCGTTCCGTGCCGCGGGCGGACCGGTCGACTACGAACAACTGGCAGCCCGCTTCGAGCTGACGCCGGACGGGTGGCGTTGCGAGGGCATCTGCGACGACGCGGTCGACGGCGCCTTGATCGTCGGCCGGAACGAACTGCTGCTCCGGCACCGCCGCGAACGCTCGCAGCGAGCGCTGGCCAACAGCGAGTTGCTGGCCCTGTTTGCGGACGAGGCGTCGCCATTGGTACCGCTCTCGCGGCAGGTCGCCTGGCTGCTGCAAAGGCTGCCGCTCTTCTCGACCGACGAAGCAGCGAGCGAAGCAGCGGAGGACGCCTCGGCGAGGATCACGCAGCGGAAAGACGCCGCGGCCCGCGAGCGTTAACCCGGCCGGAACGTCTAGGGCCAGAACGTCTAGGCCGTCGGCGCCGGGCGCAGCTTGTTGAGTCGGCGGCCGTCGCGACGCTGGGGCGGATTGAAGTTCATCGCCTCGTAACTGAGCCACGACTTCTCCGGCCAGAACGCCCCCACCGCCATGATCAGCAGCTGGCTGGTCATGAACAGCATCATCCAGAAGAAGGCGCTGTCCATGAAACCGTACGAGTGGAGACCGACGCCGAGCATGTTCGTACCGAACCACGACCAGGTCGTGACGACGTTGCCGAACACGGCCAGCACGGCCATCCCACGTTGACGGACCATGCCTCCCCAACGGGCATGCAGGATGAGCGCGTTCCAGAGCACGATGATCAGGGCCCCGTTCTCCTTGGGGTCCCAGCCCCAGAAGCGACCCCACGATTGATCGGCCCAGATGCCGCCGAGCACCGTGCCGATGAAGCTGAGCATGGTCGCTCCGCAGACGACGCCGTAGATCATTCGCGTCAGGGCCTTAGCGATTTCCTTGTCCATCAGCGGCGTGAAGACGCCCAGGAGGATGAAGAAGATGCCCAGCGCGCCGGCAACGAAGGTGGCTCCGTAGCCCCACGTCACAATGGTGACATGCGTGGCGAGCCAGAAGTTGGTGTCGAGCACCGCCTGCAGCACTTCCAGATTGTCTTTGCCACCGCCGGCCAGATCGAGATTATGGGCCACAATGAGCGACAGGACACTGACCGTACAGGCCACCGTCAGTCCGATGCTGTTGCGATAGATCCATTCCAGGAACAGGCCCGTGATGACGACGATCCAGCCGATGAACACGGCCGAAGAGTAGAGGTTCGTCACGAACACCCCGTAACGATTCTCCAGAAACATCCGTGCCCCTAGTCCTAACGTGTGGATGAACAGCGAGAGCACCAACATGGCGCAGGCAGCCCGCAACAGGGGCCGCCGCCAGCCGAACCAGCTGCCGACGATGAACAAGAACCCAATTCCGGTAAGGTACAAGCACTTGATGAACGGCTCGAACCTGTTCATGAAGTACTCGACACGGCCGCGGCTCGCGACGCTGGGCGTCAGCTCGGCCAAGGCCGTCCGATAGGCGGCGACTTCGTCGTTGAAGGCGTCCGTCTGGCCCAACACGTAGTGATCCCGCATCTTCCAGATGCGCGTGAGCCAGTCGCTGTCGGGCGAGGCGGCCAGGGCTTCGTTCATGATGTTGTCGGGCGTGAGCTTGCCGCTCTGCAGGTCTTCGAGCACATCGGGCGATTCGCGGAGCCTGGTAAGTGTGGCCTCGTGCATCGCGGTCGCCACGGTGGGCCACTCGACCGAGTTGTCCTGGCGGGGAATCAAGGCCGGCAGATGACGGCCCTTACCAGAGAAGTCTCCGGAGGTCCGGAACCAGACTCCAAAATCCCGCGGCGAAAGGTCTTTGCCGGGTCGGCCCGGAAATTGGTTGGTCGCCTTGAGATTGATGTAGCGCTGGACCTTGTTGGCGAAATCGTGGGCGTGCTCGTCCGCCTGCGTAATCTCGACCTTCTCGCCTTCGGATCGTCGCTTCTTGAGTCCGGACACACGATCGGCCCAGGCGAAGACGCGGGACATCCGTTCGGTATCGATTTCGTCGAGCGAGTAACGGTAGAAACCGGGTCGGTGTTCGAGGCCCAGGCTGTTCAGCACCGGGCCGTTGACAATGCGAAAGACCTTGTACTGCCGGGCGGCCTCTTCGTTGAAGAGCACGTCGGCCAGCCAGCGAATCGCCGGCGTCTTCGTGCCGTCCTCGTGCTTCACGACGCCCATGTGCGAGATGGCGAACAGCGAATTGCGGGCCAGCGTGTCGAGCGGCTTGATCCGTCCGCCGGTTTGCACGGGCAGTTTGCCAAAGCTGTCCAGGTCGAGACCGTCCGAAGACGATTGCGGCCGCAGGGCAGCGCTGGCCAGGCAGAGCAGCGCGACCCCCAGGATCGCCCAGGGAAAAATGCGCGAGAACATGCTCATGACACCCTCGTCGCGGCCATCTGCCGCCGTAGAAAGCGGAAGAGGACCTGCGGAAAATGAACCAAGAAGCCGAGCGAGACCATGGCGCACGAGATGTACGGCATCAGCCAGCCGGGGTTTCGTACCACCTGAAGTACCGTGCCGGTGTTCCCCGGTTTGAAGGCCGATTGGAAGAACGTTTCGCCGGAGTAGCGGAGCGGGTTGTTCATCCAGATCTTCTCTTCACGAAAGTCGTCGCTCGAGCCCTCGAAGATCTGGACGTGACTCTTGAAGTCCTTCGGAATTGTCGTGTTCTTGTAGACGTCGTGCGTGAAGTCGACGAGGTACACCTCGTACGGCTTGTAGTAGCGCTTGAATCGCAGGTGCAGTTGATACTCCGTACCGCCGACCGACTTCGGTTGTCCGATCACTTCCCAATGCTTGCGCGCCGGTACGTCGAAGAAGGCCGAGACGAGACAGGTCCCCAGCGGCGTGTCGCTCCCCTTCTTGGTCAGCGAGACATAGGCCGACGGGAAGTCGACTCCCTGGCTGGCACCTGCCCCGGGCACAATCTGTTTCGGCTCCGCGCGGTAGAAGCGACCGTCGCCGAACGTTGCCCGCGATCGCTCGCCGTGCTTGAGTCGCACGATCGCCGAGTTGAAGTAGAACTCGTCGACGGTGATATCGAAGGGCAACAGCTCGTGGGTGATCTTCTCTCCCGAGACGAGCCGCGACTGCGGAATCACCACGACGCGATTCTGGTCGGGGTCGGAGGGATCGATCACCGCCAACTCGACCTCGCGGGTGTCGTAGGCGAAGTTGGTCGAGTCGCCCTCGTAGATGTCCATGTTCATCTCGACCGCATACATGCCGGTCACGAACTCGGAAAGCAACAGAACGACCAGCCCCGAGTGAATCAACAGGATGCCCACACGCAAGCGAAATCGCATCGCATGGGCGGCAAACAGATTGGTCAGCAGCAGCGCGCCGATCGTCCAACCACCGGGGAAGGGAAATCCGCCCGGCAATGGGGACTTCTCGGAAGCGAACACGGTGAAGATATCGAACGGAATCCAGACCACGAACGAACGGAAGTAGTCGGAGACAATGTGCCAGATGCCGCCGTCGACCTGGGCTAGCGTGCCGAAGAAGACGAGCAGGATGCTGAGAAACAACAGCGCCACCGTCAGCCGCAGCGAGGCGATGCCCTGTGCGATCATCCACAGCGGGTTGTTCTTTCGTGACTTCCGAGGCTTTGCGTCCTCGAACTTCTGCGCGGGGCCGAAGGGATCTCGCGGCGGGGCTAACGTGACGTCGGACATGGGGTCTCTCGTGGGCGAATCGCGGTGCGTACCGCGGGCCGCGGCTCCATCTTTAGTCGTCGCTCTTGCCGTTCTCGTCGTCGACGAGCGTCTCGAAGTCGACGGTCGAAATAAACTGATCGAATCGCGCTCGCTCCCGCTCGACCGCGTCGGCGGGGCCACGCATGCTAATGGTCCAGGCCCATTGGCGAATCGGGATGACCGTGCCCACGATCGCTCGTCGACCGCGGGCCTTGGCGGCGGGACTCTGGAAGTTGGCGTACCAGACGTCGCGTCCGGCGACGACCCGCATCTCGACGCCGTTGCCGGTCGCGCCCAGTTCGAGCTTCTTCAGCCCAAGGTCGAATCGCCAGCCGTTGAGCAATTCGTAGGCGGCCACGGCATCTATCTGCACCGGCCGTATCGTAAGCCGGACGTCGTCACCAGCCTGGAAGTACTGTCGGCCGTCGCGCGACTCGCCCACCTTGTGCCAGCCCTCGGGGAGCGGGCCGTGCACGACCTTCATGACCAGCTCGGGCAGGCCGGGCCGGGAGCCCCTGCCGACGGTCCGCAGCGGGGCGGCCGTCTTGGCGTCCGAGCGATTACCGCGGACATCGAAGAGCGTAACCTCGACCCCGTTGACCTTGCGCTTTTCGATATGACGCGGCAGCTGGGCCTCTTGGATCTGGCCCAATCCCATTCTCACGCGGTAGCGGTTCAGATTCGGCAGCACCGCCCCGCCGCTTCCGCGCAGCGGGGTGATGACCACCTCCGGAGCATCGGGTTGACTGTTCAGACGAAACGCGGCGTAACGGCTGACATCTTCGACCTTGAGGTTCTTCGACTCGACCCAGTTCCCCGGCTTCTTCCACTCCAGGGGGTTCTCGACATCCCCCGTCAGTCGGATCGAGTTGACGAAGTAGTCGAATTCGACCTTGCGGCGGTCGATCAACTCGCGCGGTCCCTCGACACGGACGAACCAGGTCTGCGTGGCCTCGGGAATCATGGCGGCCAAGAGGCGATAGGGGGCGTCGGTCTTGTCGACCGTGTAGTGCTCGATCTCCTCGCGCTGGCAGGCAACCAGCGCCATACCAAGCAACACGGCAATCAGCGGGACCGACGAGCACTTGCCGCGGAGCATCTCGATCATGAAAACCTCGCCAGGCACCAACCCGCGGATCGGTGCGCCTTCCGTTCGCCTCGAAGAATTGCCAGGAGGGGAGATTGGGGGGTGGGGCGCTGCGCGGGGGCATGGCGGCCATCAGCCCAGGTGGGATCATTGGCGGATCGAGCCCGCCTGCCGTATGTATCATTATACGGCACGGACGGCCACTTGGTAGTGTGTGGCGCGTCGACGGAACACCCAGGGAGGCAATTCGTTATCGCCTTTGGCGGGCCTGGCCCTTCGTATCGGCGCAGGCTGTCCTATTCTGGCGAACCGCGCACGCCCCGACGTGGCCGTGCAGCCGGCGCCCGTTCGCCGTGCTGGCGCGTCGTCGCCGTCTCTAGGAAGTCCACTCGACGGCCGCTGCTCGACTAGCGATAGACCGTCGAGAGCGTCTCGGTCCAACCGACGACCGGCACGTCGGGCGCGACGAGAAAGACCTCGACACGACGATTTTTCTGCCGGTTGCCCGGCGTCGAATTGGCCGCGATCGGTTGGTGCGAAGCGAAGCCGGCCACCCCCATCCGGCTCGAGTCGATGCCATGCACGCGCAAGTAGTCGGCCACGGCCAGCGCCCGTGCGGCACTCAAATGCCAGTTGTTGGGGTAGACGTCGCGCGTGTCGCCGCCCGAGATACGGCGATCGTCGGTATGACCGGCGATCATCAGTCGCAAGTCCTGAGCCTCGGGCGACCGCAGAATCGTGGCAAACTCGGCCAGCATCTGGCGGGCGTCGCCAGCGAGCTCGGCCTGGGCCTCGTCGAAAAGGACGTCCGTGTCGAGCTTGCTGATGCCGGAGGTCGGATCGTAGTGGAGGCTGGGATAGCGCTCGGCCAACTTGGCCAGTTGATCGCCGATGCCGCGGGGCAAAGTCGCTTTGCCGCGGCCAAACCGGCGATAGAAGCGGCTACGCTCGCTCTCGTAGTTGGCCAGCCGGTCTTCGGCCGCGCGGAGCTGCGTATCGAGGGTGGCCAGTTCCTGTTCGGTCTGACCCAGCTCCGTGGCCATCTTGCGATTGTGCGCATCGAGATTGGCCAACTCCGACTCCAGGGCCTGCGTCTTTTCGGTCAGCTCGCAGCAGCGCGAATGACAGTTTGACAGCCGCGACCCGGGCACAAGAAAACAACCGCTGGTCGTCACCAGCACGATCGCGGCAAGACTGAGCAATCGCAGGGCGGAGGATAACATGATTCGACTCCTTTCGAATCTTCGAGGCCGCGTCACGGGTGGGCGACGCGCGGGGTTGATTTGCATGGTCGCGACGCCGTGCTCGTCCTGGGCGTCGCGGCTGGGGGCTCCGTTTGGTCGTTAGGCGAAATGGGCTCGCATCACATCGGCTCGCACGAATCGTCGGTCGAGCCGCGGCCTGCCACGCCCGCGATCGATCTCGACACGCGTTTAGCCACGCGCTCTAGCCAGCAAAGGTCTCCAATATCCAATCCATCAAGGTACTGTTGACCGGGTAGGCCTGGTCCCAGCTCCACACGTTGCGCACGAGGTCGAACATCATGATTCCGCACAGGGAAAGCGTCGTCACGCAGACGACCAAGGCCAACACGTTCCAAATCGAGTAGGGGGCCTCGGGCAAGGCCGCCACGCCAAAGCCCGTGCCGACCGGTTGCGGGACCAGTCCCAAGTCGGGCTCCTCGGCTTCCAGTTCTTGTTGGGGTTCCTCTCCGAGCATTCCAGCCGCATCGGCCGCCAACGCCCCGCCGACCATCGTCGCCGCTTCGGGGTCGAACGCCTCGTCGGCGTCGAGGGCGATCACCTGGGAGCCGCTCTCCGAGGCATCCTCGACGTCCTGTTCGATGTTCAAGTCGAAGTCGCGTTGGGGCTCGGTACCAATCGCCGAGGGACTCTCGCCGTCGTCTCCCAGGGTCAGCATCTCATCTTCGTCGAGGGCCAGCGGCTCGCTGCTCACGATCGACGAGCCGCCCAACTCGAGCGGGGCTTCTTCGAGCGAGAGCCCGCTATCGGACGGATCCATCAAGGAGATTCCACTGTCCCCCGGCTTGGCCGTGATGTCGCTACCCGAGGAACCACCAAGGACCAGGTCGTCGTCGCCCAGTCCGACCGACTGATCCGCGTCTTCGGTCTCCGTCGGCTCGTCCTGCAGCGAGAGATCTTCCTGCATCGACAGGTCGCTATCGCTCGCCAGACTCAAGTCTTCCTCGGCCGGGGGCGACTTTGCTTCGCCGCCGGCGGGGGCCGTGCTGTCGGTCATCCCGTCGAAGTCGAGCTCGAGCGAATCGAGCTCCTCGAACGGAACTCCCAATTCCGAGGCCGGCTCGCCGCCGCCCAGCACGTCCGATCCGCCCGCGAGCCGCACGTCGCTCATTTGCGACGGGTCAGCGACACCACCCGCCTCGGGCGCGTCTTTGCCAAGCCCGATATTGCTGTCGGCCAGCGAGAGGTCGCTCGACTCGCTACTTTGCTCCGGCGAATCACCGATGATCGTGCTGGCCGAACCGGAGGCCGCGGCCCCCAGTTCGCGCTCGCTGAGCAGGACGCTGCCCTCTTCTTCGCTGGGAAGTTCGTCGCCGATGGCCAGTTCCAGTTCGTCTTCTTGATCGTCTACCGGCGTTTCCGGGGTGGGCTCGACGGCGCGTTTGTCGCGCAGCTCTTTGGCGACGCGGTCGACGTCCTCGGACTTGAATTTCCAGGTGGGACCGTCGCGGTAGCCGCGGATTTCATTCCGCGACCGCATCTCGTTGACCGCTTCGGCCGTGATGCCGAGGGCCTCGGCGGTTTCTTCCAGGTCGTAAAATCTCTTGGCCATCTTCCGGCTCCGGACTCGCAGGTCCTTCACGCAGCGTCGCTCGACGGCGTGGCGCGCCGCGCGGAACGACTAATCCTGCATGAGTACGTTGCGAATCTCTTCAGGTAGCGGGGGTCTTCCGTTGAATTGCGTCATCTGCAGGTCCCAGTGGATGTTGCGAACGCTCTTCAGCACGATCTCTCCCTCGCCCGGCCCGACGTGATAGACGACGATCGCCCGCTGCCGGGGATCGATCACCGTGAGCTGCTGCTTGCCGTCGGCAAGCTGCGCCGACATGGCGATCAGCTCGGCTTCGGCGGTGACCCCGGCCGTGGGCTGGGCGAGAATCGGACTGGAAAACGTCGGCGACCCGAGGGCCGCAACCACAAGACCGACTCCGACCAAGGCTCCTACCACCACTTGCTTCATGTCTGGTGACTCCTCATTCGACGTTGAATGGGAGAGAGGGCCTCACCCATCCATTCTAAAAGCCCGATTTTTCCCATCAAGATTTTTGCAGGTCCGCTCCCACGGCCCCCTGACCGCACGGTCCCGTCCCAAGACCTGCCCCCGGCCCCGCGCAGGAGGCCATCGAGCGGCTCTTTCGGTGTGGTTTCTGGGGGAGAGTCAGGCCGCGACGCGGCGGCCGACCCGGGGGCGAAAACGCCCCAAAAAATAGGGCGGAAGTGTACGATCAGGGCCCCCGGGCAACAAGTCCAGTTGGGCGAAGCGGACACGTCCCCCTGGCGGCATGGCGGGCTGACGTGATCTGGCTGCCCCCGCTGGCAAGCTGGCCCAGCGGTGCTGGTGCCGCGCGGAACCGCGGAGGGGCGGGTCGGGCGGGGCACCGGCGTGAAGACAGGCGGGGAAGATCGGCGGAAAAAAAAGACAGCCTGATGTGGCGGCAATCGCCACACCAGGCTGCTGGTCCCCCCTGGGAATATTGAATTCCCCCGCTGTTACTCGCCTCTTTTCGCGAACGCGAGGGTCGAAATGCGGTATTGCGCCCTAACCGCGACGGAGCACACCCTCTTTCGTAGAACCACGAATTGCGGCGATGTGCAACCAAGTATCGGCGGACTTGGCCGGCGACTTTGGCAAAATTTGCCGGTTGGGTCAGTTTTGCCGACCGCCCCGAGTTTGACGGCCTCCACGACGCTGGATGCCGATTCGGCTCATTAATCTGTAACGATTGTACCGATTGTAACGGCAGCCGATTTCGCGCGCCCGCAGCCAGCATTGCCCGCACCTGGGGAAGACGCGCGAGGGAGGATCGGGCGGCAGAACGCGACGACGACCAGGCCGTGCGACGGACCGAGAGATTGGAAGTGCCAAGAGCGAAAGTGCCAGTGCCAAGAGAGGGATGACGAACGTGTCCAACCCGAGCGAACCAACGAACGAAGGCTTTGCTTCCTCGATCTTGCGGCAGCCGCTGCTCTGGGGCGTGCTCGCTTCAGCGTTGTTCTACGCCGCGATCCAGACGGGCCAGCTACAGCACCCGTTGCTGACGCGCTACTTCGCCAGCCACCCGGTCGAGTACATTGCCACGACGATGTTCTTCGTCGGGCTGGCCGCGTTGTTGATGCGGTACTTCTACCTGGCCGGCCAGGCACGGGTGCCGCGTGAATCGCTGCTGGGCCCGCCCCGCGGCGAACCGGTTGGAGCCGAAGGCGCTTCGATCTTCCTCGAAGCCCTTGCGCAGCAAAGGCGCGCCGTGCAGAACGGCTTGCTCGGGCGACGGCTGCGTGCGGTGTTGCAGACGATTCAACAACGCCAGGGTGCCGAACACTACGAGAAGGACCTCGAACAGCTTGCCGAAGCGGCCGACGCGGAGTCGCACCGCAGCTACTCCTTGGTGCGGATTCTCAGTTCCACGATTCCGATTCTCGGTTTTCTCGGCACCGTGATCGGTCTGACCAAGGCGGTCGCCGAGCTTTCGATTCAGGTCGGCGAAGTCGGTCTGGAAGAGGCGATCGAGCCGGTCATCGCCGGGCTGAGCGTGGCCTTCGACACCACGGCCCTGGCTTTGGGTCTGTCGATCGTGTTGGTCTTTGCCATGTACTTTGTCAATCGGCGCGAATCACAACTGTTGGCCGATGTCGAGCGCCGCGCTCGCGAAGAGCTGCTCGGTCGCTTCATCACCGATCCCACGCTGCACGATCCTCAGCTGCTGGCCTTGCGGAGGATGTGCGACCAGGTCGTGACCGCCAGCGAAAAACTGGTCGAGCGACAGTCGGAACTATGGGAACGAACGATCAACGCCGCCCACGAACGCTGGAGTACGCTCTCGGTTACCACCGAGCGACAGATCGAGACGTCGCTCAGCCGGGCGCTCAAGGAAAGCTACGCGGCGCATGTCGAACACCTTGAGCAGAGTGCCGAGGCCGCCGCCCGCCGTACGACCGAGCCCTGGAACCAGGCGGTCGCCGCCCTGCAACAGACGAGCGCGAGCCTGCAGAATCAACAAACCGAGTTGCGACGCCAAGCTGAGGTCATGCTCCAGGCGGTCGATGCCACGGGGCGCGTGCTTAAGCTGGAAGATGCCCTGAACAAGAACCTCGCCACGTTGGCCGAGTCGCGGAACTTCGAACAGGCGGTGGCGAGCCTGGCGGCGGCGGTCAATCTCTTTAGCACGAAAGCGACGCACGAGTCGCCGGTTCCGCCGACGACCTTGCGATCCTCCTCAAGTTCAGGACACGCGGCATGAGGTCTCGACGGCGGTCGGCCTCGGCCGAACGAATCTCGCTGTTTCCTTTCATCGCCGTGCTTATCTGCACGATGGGCGCCCTGCTGGTGCTGTTGGTACTGATGTCTCAACACGCGCAGGCGACCGCCTCGGCCCGGCAGAACGAGGTCTCCGCAGAGGAGCAGACGCGGCGCCAGTACAAACTCGACGACCTTCAGGCGTCGATCGACGAGTGGCAGCAAATCCGCGCCGGCACGCGCGAGGCGGTCGATCGGCGTCGGGCCGAGCTCGCGCACCTGGAAGATCACATGCGGAGGATCCGCGCCCGACTCGATGAGATCAAGGCGTCCCGCGCGGAACTGGCCACCCGGCAGCCCGCCGATGCCAACGAGCGGGCGCGTCTGGCGCGTGAACTACAAGAGTTGGAGCAAGCTCTGGCGGAGGCCAATCAGAAGCTGGCCGAGGCCGAAGATCGCGCGGCGAGCGAAGTCTCTTACTCGATCGTGCCCTACAACGGTCCGCACGAGACACGTCGGCGGCCGATCTACCTGGAATGTCGCGCGGACTCGGTCGTCTTGCAGCCGGAGGGTATCCACCTGGTGGAACGCGACTTTCTGCCGCCGCTGGACGCCTCGAACCCCTTGGTCGCGGCTCTCCGCGCCGCCAGCACGCACTGGTCGCGCACGGGTGCAAGCCCTGAAACACCGGGGCGACCCTATCCCCTGCTGCTCGTCCGCCCTGAGGGAATCTCGGCGTACTATGCGGCGCGGCGGGCCATGAAGTCGTGGGAAACCGACTTTGGCTATGAACTGATCGGCGAGGACTGGCCGCTCGAGTTTCCGGCGGCCGATCCACGACTGGCCCGGTCGGCGCAACAGGCGGTTGATGCCGCCCGGCGGCGGCGAAGTCAGCGGGGTGGCCTTGGCGGCGGCTTCGGCAACGGTCGCGGTTTCGGTCGCGGTTCGCAACCTGGCGGCGACGCGGATGAGCCCGCGCAGGGACGACGAAGAGGATTCAGTTCCTTCGGCTTTGGGGACGGCGGTGAAGACGGCGAGAACGACGCCCGTGGCGATGCCGAGCGGGGATCGTCGCGTCCGGAAGGCTCGCCGTGGAATCGCGCTGGGGACGCTGCGGGCAGCGGAGGTTCCTACGGAGAGCAAGGCGGACCGTCGCGCGATCGACCACAAGGACAGCCGGGGGGACGGCCCGGCGGACGATCGGGCACCGCAGCTTCGCCGACTTCGGGAGCTTCAGGCGGGGCCGGTGCGGTTGAGAGTCTGGCCGAAACGCGCGGCAAGAATTGGGCGTCGCCAAACGCCAGCCGCGGTCTGATCGCCTTCACACGGACCATGCGGGTCCAAGTGGCCGGCGACCGCCTGCTTATCCTGCCCGCGGACAACAATTTGCCGCCCGCCGTCGTGGCTCTGCCCGGATCGACGCGCGACGCGGTCGAAGAATTTGTCTCCCAGGTTTGGGAAGAGATCGAGAGCTGGGGCAGCGCGGGACGCGGATCCTATTGGCGTCCGGCGATACAGCTTCAGATTCTGCCGGGCGGCGCGGCCCGAGCCCGTGACTTGGAAGTCCTGCTCCGCGATAGCGGTCTGGATATCGAACCGCCACTTTAGCCAACGAAGGGGACTCCCCGAAATCTATGCGACGTCGCAGCGACCAAGAATCTGAAACCGGCGAACACGATTCGTTTCTCGACATCGTGGCCAACATCGTCGGAATCCTGGTGATCCTGGTCGTGGTGGTGACCGCCCGCGCGGGCCGCGCGCCGACGGTCTCGATCGCGGGACCACAGCCGCTCGACGACGAGCTCAATCGGGCGCAGCGCATGGCGAGTTCGCTCGAAGGGGACGTGATTGAACTCGATCGGGCGGCGGGCCAGCTGGAACGCGAGCTCGAGGCGCGTCGCCGCGAGCGGGACTATATGCTTACGCTGGCCGCGGCCGCTGAGGAGCTGATGCGGCGCGAACGCGAGCAGCTGGCGGGTGCAGACCAGATCGCCTACGACTTGCGCAACCAGTTGGCCGCCCGTCAAGCACAGCTCGCTCGGGCCAACGAGACGTTGGCCAACGTCAAGCCGCCGCAGAATGTCGTTCAGCTCGAGAGCCTGCCGACGCCGCTTAGTAAGACGGTCTACGGCGAGGAGCTTCACTTTCGCCTGCTTGGCGGACGGATCGCCTACTTGCCTGTTGACGAATTGTTCGAAGAGGTTCGCGGCGAAGGTGGCGCGCGGGTCTGGAAGCTCGACGGCGAATTGTCGGAGGTGACCGAAACGGCTGGCCCGCTACACGGCTTTCGCATGCGTTACACGATGGAGCGGACCGAGATTCCGGTGGCGCAGCGGGTGAAGACGGGACGCACCGGTTTCATCGTGCGGCTGCGCGAGTTCGAGATGATCCCGGTGGGCAGCCAGCTCGGCGAGCCGCTCGAAGCGGCCCTGCGGCCGGGCGGGCAGTTTGCCTATCGTATCGGGCAGCTCGATCCCCAGCGGACGACAATCACGCTCTGGGTCTATCCCGACAGCTTCGGCACCTTTCGCGAGTTGAAGAAAGAGCTGTTTCGCCGCGGTTTCGCCACGGCCGGTCGACCGCTGCCCGCGGGCGTGCTGGTGGGCGGCTCGCCCCAAGGGACGCGTTCCCAGGCGGAGTAAGCGTGCGGCTGCGTGTTCGAGCAGCGTGTGCCAGCGCCTCGCCCGGGCACGGCTGCGCGGTCGCCGTTAAGCGAAGACGGTGTCCAGGAATCGTCGCAGCAGCTGTTCCGTCTCCGGCGTGTCGTGCACGGTCGCCTCAAACTGGTCGAACGGGATGCCAGCGATCTTGTCGACATACTCGGGATACTGCCGCAGCCGGCCGAGCAGGTTGTCGCGATTCAGCTCGGGGTGAAACTGCGTGCAGTAGATCGGCTTGTCGCGAAATCGATACGCCTGGTTGGCGACCTTCTCGGTCGAGGCCAACAGCACGGCATCTTCCGGCAATCGATCGACCCGGTCGGCGTGTCCCATTTGGGCGTGGAAGATCGGCGCCAGGGGGCCGAACACGGGATCTTGCCGGCCGGCCTCGGTCAGATGTAGCTTGTTCGTGCCCAGCTCGGCCCGGGAGAGGTCGTGCACGACCGAACCGCCCAACGCCCGGGCCATGGCTTGAAATCCCCAGCAGGAGGCGAACGTCGGCTTCGCCTCGCGATGCAGCTCGCGCATCAGGTCGAGTATCGGTTCGATCCAGGCTTCTTCGCTGGTGGCCGAGTAGTCGCCGCTGCCGCCGAACAGGGCCACGTCGAAGTGGCGCAACTCGGGCTCGCCCGGCACCGTATCGAGAATGTCCCAGGTGGTGATCTGGTCCTCGCTGCCGTGCAGCGCGCGGGCAAAGCAACCGACTTCTTGTCCGCGCATCGGATCGTCCGGTTTGCGGACCTGCATCAGCACGTAGCGTAGTTGCGAAGTCATCGTGATTGGTGTCGTCCTGGGCGAACCAGTGGGAAGACCGCTCATGCGATTCTCACGCCGCGGTCGCGGCCACGATTCCCTGCTCGGCGGCCAACATGACTTGATCGAGCTCCTCGATCGACATCGCCAGCGGCGGCATCACGATGATCACATCGCCCAGCGGTCGTAGCCAGACGCCCTGCTCGATGGCAGCTCGACATGCTTGCGCCGCGCGTCGCTCTTGCCAGGGGAAAGGCTCGCGCGTGGCCCGATCGGCGACCAGTTCGATGCCGACCATCAGACCCCGCTGGCGGGCGCTGCCGACGTGTCGCAGCTCGGCGATGCGGACCAGATGTTCCTGCACGCAAGCAATCTTCTCGGGCAACGAGGCGAGCGTGTCTTCTTCGTCGAAGACCTTGAGCGTTGCCAGTGCCGCGGCTGCCGCCAGCGGATTGCCGCCGTAGGTATGCCCGTGAAAGAAGTGCTTCAGATCGGCATAGGTGCCGTCGAAGGCCTGGAAGACCTCGTCGCTGGCCAGGGTGGTCGACATCGCCAGGTAGCCGCCGGTCAGGCCCTTGCCGAGACACATCAGGTCGGGCGCAACCTCTTCCTGCTCACAGGCGAACATCGTGCCGGTGCGGCCGAAGCCTGTGGCGACCTCGTCGGCGATGAGCAGGATGTCGTATTGACGGGTCAATTCTCGCAGGCGACGCAGGTAGCCCTGGGGCTGCATGATCATGCCGGCCGCGCCTTGCACGAGCGGCTCGACCACCAGCGCGGCGATCTCCTCGTGACGCGACGCGAGCAACTCTTCCACCTGGCCGGTGTAGAAGTCGCAGGCCTCGCCGGCCGCGACTCCCGCAGGCAGTCGGTATGTGTCGGGCACCGGCAGCCGCAAGACCTCGAAGAGCAGCGGGCGAAACAAGTCGTGGAACAGATCGATGCCGCCGACGCTGACGCTGCCGATCGTATCGCCGTGATAGGCTTCACCCAGGGCCACGAACTTGGTCTTTTGAGGTCGGGGATCGCTGCGTTGTCGCCAGTATTGGAACGCCATCTTCAGGGCAGCCTCGACCGAGCTCGCGCCGTCGCTGGCAAAGAAGACGTGTTCGAGTCCCTCGGGCGTGACGTCGACCAGCCGCCGGGCGAGGGCCGCCGTCGTCGAATTGCCCATGCCGAGTGACGTGCAGTGGGCGATCTTGTCGAGTTGCTCGCGAACGGCCGCGTCGATCTTCGGGTGCCGATGTCCGTGGACGTTGCACCACAGACTGCTTACGCCGTCGAGCAGTCGCCGCCCGTTGACGTCGATCAGCGTGCAGCCCTCGGCGCGATCGATGACCAGCGGTTCGTATTCGGCCATCGGCGTGAAGCCGTGCCAGACGACGTCGCGATCCCAGGCCTCAAGTTCTGACGGGGTGGGTTTCATGAAGCGCGGCGGCGGGGATGCGAAATAGAGCGTGCGAAGTTTGTCGGGCGGAAGTGCTGCGGGAGACGGCGGACGGCGCGAAACCGGTCAAGACCGGCGGCTGCGGCCGCAAACTGGCGAGGGTGAGCCTACCACTTGATTTCGCTTACCACTTGATCTCGACGGGGGTGCCGACGTCGACCCCCAGCATGATCTTGGCACTGTCGCCGACGATGGCCAGTTCGAGCTTGCCGCTGGAGCCGACCAGGGCCAGCAACGTCATTTCCGGCTGGTCGCCGTAGGTCTCGAAGATGCCCCGCGTCTCGTGCTCGTCGCAGCGAATCTCGACACGCTCGTCCTTGGGTGCGTCCGAGAGCATTTCGCCGGTTATGTTCGTGATCAGATTTCCAAACGAATCGATCGACGTGATTGTTCCTTCAATCTTACCGGGCACGATCCGGACCTCCGGCCAGTCGATGTGCTGCAGGGTTTCTCGCGGTGAGCCGAGGTCGTCCGGGGCCACGCCGCGGCTCAGGTGGGCGACCACCGGGGCCATGATGTCGCGACCGTGAAACGTGTGGGAAACTTCCGGTAGCCAGAACTCTCGGTTCGTGATGGCGATTATTCTATCGGGAGCCCCGAGGCGAGCCAACCCGGTGAAAAGCCCATTGTCGGGCGCGACGTAACGACGACCGTCGAACTCGGCGTAGACGATCTCCCGATCGGTGCCCACGCCCGGATCGACGACCGCCAGGTGAATCGACTGCGCGGGAAAGCGCGGGGTCGTTTCGGCCAATGCGATCGCGCCGGCGCGAATGTCCTGAGGCGGCACGCTGTGCGTGATGTCGACGATGGCCGCGTCGGGGTTGATCGAGAGAATCACCCCTTTCATGGCGGCCACGTAGGGGCTGCTGCTGCCGAAGTCGGTGGTAAGCGTGATTACGGGCCGCGTCATGCGGTCATTCTAGAGTGTTTTTCAGATCGATGTCGCGTCTTCGGCGCCGGTGAGGCAAGTTTGACAAGGAGACCGAAGCAGGCGAATCCAGGAGATTCGTCGATGCAGGTCGACGACGTCAAACGCGGTCGTAGCCCGCCGAGACGCGATAGGGAAATCAAAAGCGCTCCAGCGCGCGATGTGGGCACGGCCTAGCGACACGACGCTTCGCGGGCAGGAAGCGCACGTCGCTGGCGCGACGGATCGCCCAGGAACTCAGCTTGCCTCGCTCGACAGCTCGATGCACAGCTCGCGCACTCGCGAAGGATTGACATTGGGATTCTGCTTCTTCGCCTGACCGATCAGGGCCCCGGCCGCCTTGAGATTGCCCGCCTGAATGTCGGCGACGATCTTCGGGTTTGCAGCGATCAGCGATTGGCAGAGTTCGACCAGTTCCGAGTCGTCGACCTCGGCGATGCCGAGCTTCTCCATCGCATCGGCGACCGAAAGGCCTGCCTCGATCATCTCGGCAAGCACCTCGCGGCCGCGGCTGGTGTCGAGCTTGCCGTCCTGCACCTTAGCGAGCAATTCGGCGAATGCGGAGGGTCGCACCGCGTAATCGTCAATCGAGATTTCCCGCTCGTTGAGCAGCCGCAGCACATCCTGCTGCACCCAGTTGCTGGCCAGCTTGCCGTCGCCACACTGCTCGGCCAACTCGATGTAGTAGTCGACCAGCGCCCGACCCTGATTGACCAACACGTCGCTGTCGTAGGGTTTGATGCCGTAGGTCTCTTCGAGCCGCTTGCGGAGTGCGGCCGGCAATTCGCCCAGCTGATTGCGAATCTCGGCCGTCTCTTTGGCCGACATCACCACGGGCACCAGGTCGGGATCGGGGAAGTAGCGGTAATCGCTCGATTCCTCTTTGCTCCGCTGGCCGCGGGTAATCTCGGCGTTCTCATCCCACCCGCGCGTCTGCTTCGGCACGTCGCCCAGCCGCTGGTGCGACTCTTGCCAAACTTCCCACTGTCGATCGGCTTCGTAGTGCAAAGCCCGTTCGACGGCGCGGAAGCTGTTCATGTTCTTGACCTCCACGATCGGCGTGGCGATCGGCGGTCCGTCTGCGGCCTCCGGATCGGGAATGTGCAGGTTGACGTTGGCGTCGACCCGCAGGCTCCCTTCTTGCATGTTGCAGTCGGAAACTTCCAGGTAGGTGAGCAGCAGCTTGAGTTCGGTCAGGTAGGCCTTGGCCTCCTCGGGTGAGTACATCTCCGGCTCGCTGACGATTTCCAAGAGCGGCGTGCCGCAGCGATTCAGATCGATGCGACTGTCGGCCGTGCCCGCCTGTTCGTCGTGCATGCTCTTGCCGGCGTCTTCCTCGAGATGGGCGCGAATGATGCCGACGCGCTTCGGCTCGAAGCGGTTCTTGGGATCGCTGATGGCCAGGTGGCCGTGCTGCGACATCGGCAGGTCGAACTGACTAATCTGATAGCCCTTGGGCAGGTCGGGGTAGTAATACTGTTTGCGATCCCACTTGGTGAACTCGGGGATTTCGCAGTTCAGGGCCAGCGCCGCGCGGACCGCCATGCGATAGGCTTCGCGATTCAGTACCGGCAGGGCCCCGGGCATGCCGGAACAAACCGGGCAGGTCTGCGTGTTGGGCGGCGCACCAAACTGCGTGCTGCAGCGGCAGAACAGCTTGCTCTGCGTGGCCAGCTGCACGTGGACTTCCAGCCCGATCACGATCTTGTACGGCAGTTCGGACATGGGGTGCGGGTCAATCCTCGGACGCGACGAAATCGGGGCGGCGGCGATGCCAATCCGTGGCGGTTTGGAACATGTGGGCCGCGCGGAGCAGTCGCTCCTCTTCGAGCGGCGGCGCCTGTAGATGCAACCCGATCGGGAGGCCTTCGCGACTTTGACCGCAAGGTAGCGAGATCCCGGCAATGCCCGCCAGGTTCGCTCCGACCGTGAACAGATCGGTCAGGTACATGCCGAGCGGGTCGTCCTTGAAGTGGCCGAGCGGCATCGCCGGCGAGGGCGTGACGGGCCCGAGCAGCACGTCCGCCTTCTGAAAGGCTGCCCGATAGTCTTCGACGATCAAGCGTCGCACCTTGAGGGCCTTGAGATAGTAAGCGTCGTAGTAGCCGGAGCTGAGCGCGTAAGTTCCCAGCATGATGCGGCGTTTCACCTCGGCGCCGAAGCCTTCGCTGCGGGTCTTGCGATACATCCGCACCAGCGGCGTATCGAGCCGTGCCTCTTCCTGTTCGCTTTGCGCGGCGGCACGCTCGGCGGCCAATTCGGCTTGCAGGGCCGACTCGTCGGTGCGATAGCCGTAATGCGCGCCGTCGTAGCGGGCCAGGTTGCTCGACGCCTCGCTCGGTGCAATGACGTAATAGGTGGCGATGCCGTAGCGGCTGTGCGGCAGCGATACCTCTTCGACGTTCGCGCCCAGCGATTCGTAGACCCGCACGGCCTCGCGCACGGCGGCTTCGACATCGGGATCGAGTTGTTCGGCCAGGTGATCGGTCACAAGGCCGACGCGGAGACCTTCCAGCGGCTGCCGAACGGTCTCGATATATCGCGGCACCGGCGCGTCGATCGACGTCGAGTCGAGCGGATCGTGACCGGCCAACACTTCCAGTAGCAGGGCGACATCTTCGGCCGTGGCGGCGAGCGGACCAATTTGGTCGAGACTGCTGGCGAAGGCGACCAACCCGTAGCGACTGACTCGACCGTAGGTCGGCTTGAGTCCCGTGACCCCGCAGAGCGCCGCGGGCTGGCGGATCGAGCCGCCGGTGTCGCTGCCAACCGACAGGGGGGCCATCGCCGCGGCAACGCAGGCGGCCGCCCCGCCGCTCGAGCCGCCCGGTATCCGCTCGGGATCCCACGGGTTCTTCGTCGTTTGAAAAGCCGAGTTCTCGCACGACCCTCCCATGGCGAACTCGTCCATGTTCGTCCGCCCGATGAGAACCGCTCCGGCAGCCTTGAGCCGGGCGATAACCGTGGCGTCGTACGGCGGTCGAAAGTTTTCCAGCATCCGCGAGGCGCACGTGGTGGTCACGCCGCGGGTGCAGAGCAGGTCCTTCACGGCCACCGGCAGGCCGCCCAGCGGGCCCATGTTTTCGCCCGCGGCGCGGCGCCGATCGAGGTCTTCGGCCTGTTGGAGGGCCGCTTCGCGATCGACGTGCAGGAAGGCCTGAATCGTCCCTTCGTGCTCTTCAATCTGATTGAGATAGGCACGCGTCAGATCCGCGGAGGTCAGCTCGCCGTCGCGAAGCAACGAGACGAGTTCGACGGCGGACTTCTTGAGCAGGGACATGGCGCGATTCGATGGATCGGGAGGCTACGCGGGCGAACGTCTCTGTGATGCGTCGCGTCCGGCGTCCTGGTTAATCTCCCAGCACCGCAGGAACGAGGTAGGAGTCCTCGTCTCGATGGGGCGCTCCGCTGAGCACCTCGTCGCGCGGCAGACTTGGCCGAACTTCGTCGTCGGCCCAAACGTTGACGAGCTCGACGGCGTGCGCCAGCGGCTCAACCTGCTCGGTGTCGATTTCGCCGAGCTGGTCGACGTACTCGACGATTTGCCCCAGCTGGGACGTCAGGGCTTCGATTTCCTGAGGTGTGAGCAAGAGTCGCGCGAGCAGGGAGACTTTTTCTACGTCCGAGGCGGAGAGCGACATGAATGAGCTTTCCGACGTAGCGAGCTGCGCTAAAGATGGCGAAAGAAAGAAGGCTGGCGACCAATGGCCAACGCGAGCGAAGTCACCTGGCCACGCTTTCCGAGCACGACCGCCTACGAGGCCTTCGCCTTTTCGCCGCCACCCGGCAGCCGGAACGGAGCGACGTGTACCCGCTTGGTCACCGCCCCACTGCGCAGGCACTGCGTGCAGACACGCATCGTCTTATTGGTTCCCCCGGGCAGGGTCACGCGGACCTTCTGCAAGTTGGGCTTGAACTTGCGCCGCGTGATGCCGGTGATCTTCGTACCGACGCCGCCGAGGTACTTCGCCTTACCGCGCGTTTCGACCGAGTTGCCCATTTCCGGGCCCTTGCCACAAACTTCACAGGCACGCGCCATGATCGACGACTCCCAGCTACCAACGTCGGGTGAATTGAAGCACTGCAATATAACGGGTTGACGCCCCATCACAAGAGGGATCGCCCGTTACCGACCGGCCAGAACCGCCAGCACCTGGTCATGCACGCGACCGTTGGTGGCGACTCCCTCTCCGTGGTGAATCGTTGCCTCGCCCTTCCAGTCGGTAAATTTCCCGCCCGCTTCCTCGATGACGGGTTTCGCCGCGCAGGCGTCCCAGATGTTGAAGACGGGGTCGACCATCACGTCGGCTCGGCCGGTCGCCACGAGGAAGTAGCCGTAGCAGTCGCCCCAGGTCCGCGCCAGCCCGGCCGCTTCGGCCAGTCGTCGATAGGCGGCCGGTCCGTCCGGGTCGGCACGCTCGGCGAACGCGGTGTCGGCAGAAGTACAGAAGAGGCTCTCGGCGAGTTTCGCCTGGGTCGAAACCTGCGCTCGCGCGGGCGGCTCATTGCCGCGCTGGTGCCAGGCCCCCTGCCCGGTCGCGGCGAAGACCGATTCGTCGAGGGCGGCCATTTGAATCACGCCCGCGACCGCTTCGTCCGACCGCGTGAGGCCGACCAAGGTTCCATAGAGTGGGACGCCATGGATGAACGACTTCGTACCGTCGATCGGATCCAGGACCCAGGTGTAAGACGAGTCGCCCGGCTGTTCGCCAAACTCCTCGCCGATGATGCCGTCTGAGCTGAAGTGCGCGGCGATCTCCGCGCGCATGAGCTGCTCCGCTTCACGATCGGCAACCGTGACGGGACTGGCGTCGGATTTTCGCTCGACCGCGAGCTGCGGATCCTGGAAGTAGCGCAACGTCAGTTCGCCCGCCCGGGCGGCAATCTCGCGGGCGAGTTCGAGCCGCGCGGTGAGTTCGGTTTGATTGTCCGACACGAAACACACTCCGGCAAAGAGAAGGCAACAGGCGACGAGTCGTCACCGCGAGTGAGACCTCGCAGGGGCGCGAAGGCCGCACGACGGTGCGGCGCACTGGGGCGCTCATTTTGCGATGACTCGTGCCCGCTGGCAATCGGGTCGCCGGCGACCGCAGCCCGTACGGATAGCCCGAGGAACTCGCTTCACCGCGTGCCCGGCTTGCCATCCAACAGATCGGAGAGCTTGACGGATCGCAGCTGTTTGCGGCTCGTTTCCGCGAGTTTCTCCAAAGTGTTGGCCATCCGTTTTCGCGAACCCTCGCTCAGTCCCGCGCCCTCGGGCATCTTGGGATTGACGGGCCCGTCGATGGCCTCGATGACGTCGAGCACGGAGATCTCGTTGGGGGACCGTCGCAAGCGATAGCCGCCGTCGACGCCGCGTGTCGAGTCGAGAATGTCGTGGGTGACGAGATTGCGGAGGATTTGCAGCAGAAAACGCTCCGGCATCTGGCCGATTTCGGAGAGCCGGCTGCACGGGACGGGTCGATCACTTCCGGCTTCCGCCAACAGGAGTGTTGCCTGAAGCGCGTATGAAACAGTACGAGAGATTTTCATGACGTTATGTATGCCGCACGCCCCGCGGAACGATCCCTGTAATTTGTCCCGATGGCGATTCCCACGCCCGGCGTTTTCATGGACGCTAAGCCCGCCTCAGTAGCGGGACGCCTAGAGCGCAACATCTCCTACGTCACGCGTGTTACGTCACTACTTCTCCATCAGGATGCAGCGAGACTTCGAACCCTGGCCTAACTCACTTCAAAGAGCCTCGCTCCGACTGCCCCCGCCCAGCCAACGGCCAGTATCAATTCCGCCAGCCAATTGTGTCAACCTCGACTAGTCCTGATGGGTGTGCAGGAACGGCGCAGCGAGGTAGTTACTTCAAGGGGCAATCCTAGGGGTGATCCTAAGGGTGGTCCTAAGGGTGGTCCTAAGGGTGGTCCTGGGCCGGCTCGCGGGCATCGCGGTTCACGAAACCGGAGCAACGCATCCGCAGTTCTGGCGCACGAGTTAAGAAGCGATGAAGACGATGAGAACGTTGAGCCCGGGCGAACGCTAGAGCGAGATGAGAAGCGCTCTAGTCGTCATTCGAGGGTGCGCCCTCATCCGTACCAGCAGAAGCTGCGCGGCGTTGTTCACGCAAGCCTTCGATGCCGATCATGATCGCGCCGCAGACGAGCAGGCTGTCGGCGATATTGAAGTTCGGCCAGCGATAGTCTCCGTAGCGCAACAAGATCCAGTCGCGCACGGCGTGAATCGGTTCGCCGGCGAGCTCGTAATTCGGGGGCCACACCATGCCGTGGAGGGCGAGCCGGTCGTAGAGATTGCCAAGAATGCCAGCGGTGACCGCGGCCAGAGCCACACACAGCCAGAGCTTGCGAATCTCGCCGAGCCAGAACAGCCAGTAGGCGACTCCCAACAGGGCCAAGATCGATAACGCCGCGAACAGCCTGGTCATGCCCTGGCCAATGCCGAACAGGGCCCCCTGGTTCAGGCTCACCTCCAACTCGACGAAGCCCGGGACGATCTCGAGAACCTCCGGCCGCTGCCAGAGCCGCGCGAAAATCCACGACTTGGTGGTCAGATCGGCGACGGTGCCCAAGAGCACGATCGCCACAAACAGCAGATAGCGGCGAAGCGGGATCGCCCTCATGGCTTCATCTCCCGATCAGCACGTCACCAGTCGTCCCGCGCCTGCGGGCACGCACGGCAAGAGGCGCTCTATCGACGGTGACGGGATGCACCACCCCGCGCCGACAGCCGGCGAGGCAGCGTGGCCTTCGCAAGCTCTTCTAGCCCTGTTCTCGCAAGCTCGCGCAGTTGATGCAAAACGGCGTATAGGGGATCGCCTTCAAGCGGGTCTTCTTGATCGGCTTCTGGCATTCCTCGCAGATGCCGTACGTCTTCTCCTCGATGCGCTCCAGGGCGGACTCGATGGCGTCCAGGGTGCCTTCTTCCGTCTCCATCAGGCTTAGCGTGAACTCCTGTTCGAAGTTGTCGCTGCCAATGTCCGCCATATGAATCGGCATGCTCGACAAGTCGCCGTTGGCTTCCGAGCGTGTCTTATTCAAAGCCGCATCCGCCATTGCCGACACGTCGCCACGAAGGCGGGCCCGCAACTGCAGCAGCATTTCTTTGTAGGGCTTGAGTTCCGTCTTTTTCATCGCAGTCCCCAATGATGAGAGGCTCAAAGAAGATGAATTCGCTGATGTACCCGTGGGCGATGCCGATTCTGAAGCGACGCCCCCCGGTTAACGCTCTGTTGGTACAAAGCAGACCCGTTATTCTAAGCAGCTGCAGATAGGGTGTCAAACGGTGCGGTCCCTTGGGCGACGCATCAGCGGCGACCTTGAACACCAAAAAGAGCTTACCTAGACTCAAGTTGGAGTCGGAACGGGTTCGAGTCGGAACGCACACAGCCACGTTGCCGACTGTGCTTCGGCTTCGCTTCCCAGGCAGCTCTGCTCACAGTGCGCTACACGTGAACGTTTCCACAAGAGTCGATGTTGCGTTTCAGCGGTGCATTCATCCATCGTGCGCGACGACCTACGGGATTGAAGAGATTCGCGTAGGCTGCGGGGAATGTGGCGGGCTGCTCGATGTCGCTTACGATTGGGATCGCGCCCGCCCACCGCGCCAGCTGGCCGATTTCGAACAGCTTTGGAGTCGACGTCACGAACCGCTACCGCACAGCGGGGTATGGCGTTTCCACGCGCTCTTACCGTTCGCCGAACCTGAGCACATCGTCACCGTCGGCGAGGGACAAACGATCTTGCAGCGCTCGACTTCAGTGGCGGACTACGTCGGCCTTTCCGGCGGTGAACTCTATCTGCAGTACGAGGGGCTCAACCCCTCGGGCAGCTTCAAAGACAACGGCATGACCGCCGCCTTCACGCACGCCCGCAGCGTGGGTGCCAAACGGGCAGCCTGTGCCTCGACCGGCAACACGAGCGCGTCGTT
This sequence comes from Planctomycetota bacterium, assembly GCA_003389215.1. Taxonomy (GTDB): domain Bacteria; phylum Planctomycetota; class Planctomycetia; order Pirellulales; family UBA7805; genus MB-PLM-2. The sequence continues at coordinate 53,408 of QQVP01000007.1, forward strand.
GGCGATGTATGCCTCCGTCACCGGGTTGATGAAGGCGATCATCTTCATCGGTTCGGGCAAGATCGCCTACGGCAAGCTCTCGCAGGCGCTCGATTACGGGGCCCTCACGCTGCAGATCGAGGGAGACTTCGACGACGCCATGCAGCGAGTCCGCGAGGTGTCGAGCAAGCTGGGCATCTACCTGGTCAACAGCGTCAACCCGTTTCGTCTCGAGGGGCAAAAGAGCGTCATGTACCGGGTGCTCGAGGCGCTGCGCTGGGAAGTGCCCGACTGGATCGTCGTGCCCGGCGGCAACCTCGGCAACTCGAGTGCGTTCGGCAAGGCGTTCATCGAGTTGAAGGAACTGGGCCTGATCGATCGGGTGCCGCGTCTGGCCGTGATCAACGCGGCCGGTGCCAGCACGCTGTTCGAGCTCTACGAGAAACGAGGTCTGCGGTGGCAGCAGGGCGCGCCGCAAACGGAACTCGTCGACGACTACTATGCCGAACTCGACGCGGCCCACCGCCGCGCCTCGACGATTGCCAGCGCCATCGAAATCAATCGCCCGGTGAACTTGATGAAGAGTTTGCGGGCCCTCGAGTTCTGCGACGGCGTCGTGCGAGTGGCCACCGATCAACAGATTCTCGACGGCAAGGCTCAGGTGGGAGCAGGCGGCTTCGGCTGCGAACCGGCCAGCGGGGCCAGTGTGGCCGGGGCGAAGATGCTCTGCGAAGAGGGCGTGATCGGACCGGACGAGCGCGTCGTCTGCATCCTCACCGGGCATGCGCTCAAAGATCCCGACGTCACGGTGGCCTATCACGCTGGTGACGAGGAGATGTTCGAGCGCGTGCTAGGTAGCCGCGGCGTAAAGAGTGCGGCTTTTGCCAATAGCGCAGTGCCGGTGGCCAACAATCTCGACGCGATCGTCCAGGCAATCGAACAACACGCCTAACGCGGCACTCGTTTCGCCGACGCGGCGCCAGGACCCTTAAGGAATCACCATGATCACGAAGATCGCCATTCACGGAGCGGCCGGACGCATGGGCCGACGCCTCGTCGCGTTGGCCACGGAGAACGAACAGCTGGAGGTTGCCTCGGCGGTCGAAGACGCCGGCTCGCCGCTGCTGGGTCAAGATGCGGGAGAGCTGGCCGGCGTCGGCACGATCGGGGTTCCGCTCACCTCGGAGCTTGCCGGTGAGCCGGCGGTGGTGATTGATTTCTCCGTCCCGGCGGCGGCCGTGAAGATTGCCCAGGCCTGTGCCCAGCAGCGGGTGGCCCTGGTTTCGGCGACCACGGGTCTCGAAGCCGCGCAGCAGGAGGTGATTTTGGCGGCGGCGCAGCAAGTGCCGTTGTTGCAAGCGCCGAACACGAGCCTCGCCGTCAATCTCGTGATGAATCTCTCGCGAACGACGGCGGCCGCGCTGGCCGAACACCCCAGCGGAGCGGACGTCGAGATCATCGAGCGGCACCATCGTTTCAAGGAAGACGCCCCCAGCGGCACGGCACTGAAGTTCGGTGAAATCATTGCGGGGGAGATGAAGCAGGCCGTGCAGCGACACGGGCGCGAAGGTCGCCCTGGCGCGCGACCGCACGATGAGATCGGCTATCACGCGGTGCGCACGGGCGACAACCCCGGCGAACACACAATCATCTTCGGCCTGTTGGGTGAAACGATCGAGCTGCGGGTGGCGGCGACCAGTCGCGATGCGTATGCCCACGGAGCGTTGGCGGCGGCGGAATTCCTCGTCGGCAAGCCGGCGGGGTTGTATCACATGAACGACGTGCTGGGCCTGTCGTAGGCTCGGGCGGCCACCGACCCTCGGCCACGTTTTCCAGGTGTGCCGCGATGGCGAAGTGCGACGAAGGCTATCTCTGCGAAGTCTGCGGCCACGACGTGGCGGCGATCACCGAGAGCGATCTCTACTTGCGGTACGTCATCGGCATGCTCGACCCCGAGGTGCTGCACACCACGCCCGAACGCCACATCCGCTGCAACCCGGCCTTGGCCCAGTTCATCGTGGCCGACGAGTTCCCCGCCGTGGTCGTCGAGGGAGACTTCGACAAGCGGCAGCTCGATGCCAGGTTCGTGGCCGATCGCGAGGATCTGGTGACCCGTGGTTGGCGGCGACTGCAGAAGGTGGCCGACATCGAGGACGCGATCATCAATTATCCCTTGCCTGAGGTGCGCGGGCCGAGGGCGTCCGATTGATTCCTGGCGGCGGCGCGCTTTTAGGTCATGTAGCGCGCGGCACGCAGCAGCTAAAGTTCGACGTCGGCCGGGCGATAGAGCATCGCGATCGGCAGCAGCACCAAGGCGGCCAGGCCGAAGATGAAGTATTTTGGCAGCTGGAGCTTCGCCAGCATGACGTCGGCCCCGAAGAAGCAGCCGGCGGCCAACAGAATCGCGAACCAGGTGACCAGGTTCATCGAGCCGATCACCCGGCCCTTGAGGTGGCGGGGCGGCTTCGACTGCAGATAGACCTGCACCGGGAGCGCGAAGAGGCCTGTGAAGAATCCCATCACGACGAACAGAACGCGACTGCCCTGATAGCCGAGCAAGTGGGGCCAGACGTCGACCTCGACGTCCTCGCTGAAGATCCGGGTGCCGTCGTCGGCGCGCGACAGGGCGGCGCGCGACAGGGCGGCGCGCGACAGGGCGGCGATCGATGCGGCGTCTGCCGGTGTGGTGCGGGTGCCCCCGTTACCCGTCACGGAAGGGCCGAAGTCCGCACCGCTCGCTGGCATGCCTGCCGGTAGCGAGGCCAACACCAGACAGGTCACCAGTCCCCAGGCCCCGATCCGCACCAGACCGAAACGCACCTGCTTGTGCGACATCCGCCCCGCGACGACGAAACCGGCCGCGATGCCGACCGAACTGCCGGCCAACATCAGGCTGGTCGTTTCATAGTTCTTCTGAAACTGAAACACCCCCAGCCAGTTGATCGTCATCGGCAGCAGGGCGGCCACGAACCAGAACGCCGAATAGACCACGAGCGCCCGGCCCAGAGTGCGATCCTCGCGCAAGATCCGCCACGTCTCTGCACCCGAGGCGAAGTCGGATGACCGGAACTTGCCCTGCCGCTGCGCCACGGGCGTGCTGCGGACGAATAAACTCGTCACCGTCCCGATCACGGCGATGCCGACGCAGCACATTCCCGCGGTCACCAGCGAATCGCGCAAGCGGTCGAGCAGCCAGCCGCCCAGCCAGATGCCGAGCACGATGGCCACGAACGTCGTCATCTGAATGACGCCGTTGAAACGGGGCAAGTCGCTGCCGCGGACCATCTCCGGCAGGATGCCGTACTTGGCCGGGCCGAACCAGGCACTCTGCATCCCCATCAAAAACAGCACCGCCAGCAACAGCCACGGCACGCCCGGCATGAAGTAAATGTCGTTCTCGACCGAAACGTCGCCAAAGTTGCGGACATGCTTGCCGAGCTCCGGCGACGGCATCGTCAGGAAAGTGACGACCGCGGCCAGCATCACCACGATCTCGGCGACCTTGCAGCCGACGATCAGATACTTCTTCCGCACCCGATCGGAACAGTAGCCGGCGATGCCGGAGAAGAGAACGAAGGGCAGTGCGAAGACGCCATTGGCCAGGAATTGGCGATCCTGCGGCTCGGACACGCCGGCCAACAGCACGCTCATCGACAAGAAAAGCACGATCTGTTTGAAGACGTTGTCGTTAAACGCGCCGAGAAACTGGGTGATCGACATGCCCCAAAAGGCGCGATCCTGATACAGCGGCGGCAGCGCGTCGTAATCGAGTGTCGAGTTGTCGGCTTCCGTGGCGGCCATGAGGCGAGGGCGAGCAGGCGCGGATCGCGAACGTGAGCATTATGCGGTAGCCAGCGGCGCAGCGACATAGCAATACGCGCCGCGCACGCAGGGCCACGCGCTCGTCGATCCGGCGATGCCCGATGAACCGCATGAAGTTGAGGAGCCGTCGTCTACTCGACGACGCGTCACTCATTCGACCACAGGCGGGACGGTGTCCTTCTGCAGGGCGCCGAACTGCACCAGGGCCACGGCCGCCAACACGCCGGCGAAGGCGGCCATCTGCCGGGGCAGAATTTGCTCGTTGTCGACCGCTCCCCACAGGAGCGCGATCAGCGGGATCAAGTAGGTGACCATACCGGCGTAGAGCGGCCCCTGCTCTTGCAGCAGCTTCGTGAAGATCAACACCCCGAGTCCCGTGCCGATGACGCCGAGGGCCACCACGCAGGCGACGGGCAACCACAGCGGCGTTGGGGGTGGTGACGGAGCATCGCCGCTGGCGAGCAGTCTTGGCGTCGCGTCAGGTATGCCGGTGGCCACGGGCGACAGGGGGACGGACCCCGGTTCCGTGTCCTGGCCCCGCGCCACGGGGGTGTCGTGTTCGTCGGCAAAGAACGGCACCGGGGCCAGAATGACGGTCGAGAGCGCCAGGGCCGTCATCGTCAACGGCAAGGCGGGTACGCCCGCGAAGCGACGTTTGATGTAGGTGTTGCAGGTGGCATAGAACAGCGGCACGCTGATCGCCAGGGCGATCGTAGCCCAACTCAGCGCGTACTGTTCCCGCCCATCGAGCAGGATGATCGCCGAGCAGATGAGACCCAACACGACGCCGGCCACTTGTCGCGGCTTGGGAAAGATCCCCAGCATGGGGATCGAGACGAGAATCGTCAGCAGTGGCACGAAGCAGACCATCATGCCGATGAAGCCGCTCTGGCCGATCTGCCGAATCAAGAGTGGCTGAATCACGAACGGCCAGCTATAGCCGCCGATCGCCACCAGCAACAGCGGCAAGGCGTGTTCGCGGCCGAGCGACCAGGGACGCCGCCTCCACAGCCAGACGAGCAGCAACGGCAACAGGCCGCCTGCCACGCGAAACCAGGCCACGCTCAATGGATCGAAGGCGAGCATCGCCTTCTTCATGAGCATGAAGTTCGTGCCCCAGATAAAGCACAAAAACAAGAACAGAAAGTGTGCCATAGCCGGGGCGACCTGACCACTTATTGTTCAGGCGTTTCCAGCGCGACGAGCGGATCGCCGGCCGCGGCCATCTCCCGGATCTCTTCCGTGATCTTCATCGAGCAGTACTTCGGTCCGCACATGCTGCAGAAGTGGGCGCTCTTGAAGGTGTCCTGGGGCAAAGTCTCGTCGTGCATCCGCTGAGCCGTTTCCGGATCGAGCGAGAGTCGGAATTGCTCGTTCCAGTCGAACTCGAAGCGGGCCTTGGAGAGCGCATCGTCGCGATCGCGGGCCCCCGGTCGGTGGCGCGCCACGTCGGCGGCATGAGCGGCGATCTTATAGGCGATCACGCCGGCCCGTACGTCCTCTTTTTCCGGCAGGCCGAGATGTTCCTTGGGCGTCACGTAGCAGAGCATCGAGGCCCCACTCCAACCGGCCAGTGCCGCACCGATGGCGCTGGTGATGTGGTCGTAGCCCGGCGCGATGTCGGTCACCAGCGGACCGAGCACGTAGAACGGGGCGCCGTGGCAGACGTCGATCTGCCGCTTGATGTTCATGTCGATCTGGTCCATGGGGACGTGCCCCGGTCCTTCGATCATGACCTGTGTGCCGCGGGCCCAACCTCGTTCGGTCAACTCGCCCATCACGTCAAGCTCGGCGAACTGGGCGTCGTCCGAGGCATCGGCCAGTGAGCCGGGTCGCAGCCCGTCGCCGAGACTCCAAGTGACGTCGTACTGCCGCATGATGTCGCAGAGATCTTCGAAATGCTCGTAGAGCGGATTCTGCTTGCGGTGGGCCATCATCCACTTGGCGATCAGCGAGCCCCCTCGCGAGACGATGCCCGTCACGCGATTCATCGTCAGGTGCAGATGCTCGAGCAGCACACCGCAATGAACCGTCATGTAGTCGACGCCCTGCTTGGCCTGGTGCTCGACCATGTCGAGAAAGTGCTGCGGCCGCATCTCTTCGATTTCGCCGCCCAGCTCCTCGAGCATCTGGTAGATTGGCACCGTACCGATCGGCACGGGCGACCCCTCGATGATCCGCGTGCGGATCTGGTCGATGTCCTTACCGGTCGACAGGTCCATCACCGTGTCGGCCCCGAAGTGCACCGCCTCGTGCAGCTTTTCCAGTTCGCTGGCTTCATCGCTGGTGACGGCCGAGTTGCCGATGTTCGCATTGATCTTGCAGCGTGCCGCGATGCCGATGCACATCGGTTCCAGGCGGCCTGCCAGGTGCACGGTGTTGGCCGGAATGACCATCCGCCCCGTGGCCACCTCGTCGCGTATCATCTCGGCCGCGAGCTCTTCGCGCTGGGCGACGTATTCCATTTCCGGCGTGACCGTTCCGGCCCGCGCATGTTCCAATTGGGTGACCGCTTCCGACATGACTGGGGATTCCTCAAACGCGACGAAGAGATGAACGCAAAAAAGCAATCTTCCGTGTTGCGAAGGGCGCAGGCGTGCTGTGACGGGTAAGCGACCGACGCTCTCTCGTATCGTATCGGGGACCCGGTGGTTGTCAATCGGGTCGCCACAGTGCGCGGTAGAGCGCGCGGCGTTCGTCGATGCGTTGGCGCGCTTCGAGACGTTTAGGTCTCGTAACCCAGATTGGGTGCGAGCCAGCGTTCGACCTCGGCAATCGACATGCCCTTGCGGCGGGCATAGTCTTCCACCTGGTCGCGGGTGATGCGGTCGACGGAGAAGTAGCGGGCCTCGGGATGCGCGAAGTAGAGTCCCGAGACGCTGGCCGCCGGATCCATCGCACACGATTCGGTGAGCGTGATGCCGGTGTTGGCCTCGACGTCGAGCAAGTCGAAGAGAATCCGCTTTTCGGTGTGGTCGGGTTGGGCCGGATAGCCCGGTGCCGGACGAATGCCGCGGTACTTTTCCTGGATCAGCTCTTCGTTGCTGAGACCTTCCTCGCCGCCGTATCCCCATTCGTTGCGGACGACCGCGTGCAAGCACTCGGCAAAGGCCTCGACGAGCCGATCGGCCAGGGCTTTGACCAGAATCGCGTTGTACTGGTCGTGATCGGCTTCGTACTTGGCCGCCAGCTCGTTGGCCCCGATCCCGGCCGTTACGGCGAAGGCCCCCACGTAGTCCTCGCGGCCCGAGTCGAGCGGGGCGACATAGTCGGCCAGGGCGCGGAAGTCCTTCTGGCCGCGACGTTCCCATTGTTGGCGCAGCGTATGCAGTCGCGTCAGCTCTTCCTCGCGGTCCTCGTCCTTAAACAGCACCAGGTCGTCGCCGTCGGACGCGGCCGGCCAGATGCCGTACACGCCGCGGGCCGTGAGCCGTTGGTTTTCGATGATGTCGTCGAGCAGCACGCGGGCTTCGTCGAACAGCTTCGTGGCGGCCTCGCCGTACTTCTCGTCATCGAGAATCGCGGGGTACTTGCCCTTGAGTTCCCAGGCGCTGAAGAAGGGCGACCAGTCGATGAACTTGGTCAGCTCGCGGAGCGAGAAGTCTTCGAGTCGCTTGATGCCGATGAAGCTCGGCTTGTCGATGCGGACGCTCGACCAATCGGTTGCGTAACGTCGCGCGACCGCCTCGGCGTAGGGCACGAGTTTGACATCCTGCCGCTTTTCGTACGAGGCCTTGAGCTGCTGTTGTTTCTCGACGTTGTCGGCCACGAACTTGTCGCGCAGCTCGTCGCTGAGCAGACTCTCGACCACGCCCACCGAACGCGAAGCATCGACGACGTGAATGGTCGGCTTCTCGTACTGCGGGGCGATCTTCACGGCCGTGTGTTTGGCACTCGTGGTCGCTCCGCCGATCAACAGCGGCATTTCCATGCCGAGTCGCTGCATCTCCTTGGCGACGTAGGTCATCTCGTCCAGGCTCGGCGTGATCAGGCCCGAAAGTCCCACCAGGTCGGCGCCCTCGCGCACCGCGGTCTCCAGGATCTTTTCGCAGGGCACCATCACACCCAGATCGATCACCTCGTAGCCGTTGCAGCCGAGCACCACGCCCACGATGTTCTTGCCGATGTCGTGGACGTCGCCCTTGACGGTGGCCATGATCACCTTGCCGCGCGACGGCGCGTCGATCATGCCCGCCTCTTCCTTTTCCTGATCCATATAGGGCAGCAGGTAGGCGACCGCTTTCTTCATCACGCGGGCCGACTTGACCACCTGGGGCAGGAACATCTTGCCCGCCCCGAACAGGTCGCCGACCACGTTCATACCGGCCATCAACGGGCCCTCGACCACTTCCAGGCACCGCGTCACCTTTCCGCGGGCTTCTTCGGTATCTTTCTCGATGTACTTGTCGATGCCCTTGACCAGTGCGTGGCAGAGCCGCTCTTCGACGGTGCCTTCGCGCCAGGAGAGATCTTCGACGCGTTTCTTGCCGCTCTTCTGATCCTTGAGCGTTTCGGCCAGCTCGATCAATCGCTCGGTGGCGTCTTCACGTCGATTGAGCAGCACGTCCTCGACCTTCTCGCGAAGCTCTTTCGGAATCTCTTCGTAGATCTCGAGCTGGGCAGGGTTGACGATGCCCATGTCCATGCCGGCCTTGACCGCGTGATAGAGAAACGCGGCGTGCATCGCCTCGCGGACCACGTCGTTGCCGCGAAACGAGAACGAGATGTTGCTCACGCCGCCGGAGACCTTCGCACCGGGACAGACCTCTTTGATCTGGCGGGTCGCCTCGATGAAGTTCACGGCGTAGTCGTTGTGCTCTTCGATGCCGGTGGCGACGGTGAGGATGTTCGGATCGAAGAAGATGTCCTCGGGCGGAAAGCCGACCTTTTCGGTCAGCAAATCGAACGCCCGTTTGCAGATCCGCACCTTGTCTTCGATCTCGGTGGCTTGCCCCTTCTCGTCGAAGGCCATCACGACGACCGCCGCCCCGTAGCGGTGAATCAGTCGCGCCATGCGAAGGAACTCAACCTCGCCCTCCTTCAGGCTGATCGAGTTGACGATCGCCTTGCCCTGCACGCACTTCAGGCCCGCCTCGATCACCGACCACTTCGAGCTGTCGATCATCACCGGCACGCGGGCGATTTCCGTCTCGCCGGCGATCAGGTTCAAGTAGCGGGTCATCGCCGCCTCGCCGTCGAGCAAGGCGTCGTCCATGTTGACGTCGATCACGCTGGCCCCGCCTTCGACCTGCTGACGGGCCACGTCGACCGCTTCCTCGAACAGCTCATTGCGAATCAGGCGGGCAAACTTGCGCGAGCCGGTCACGTTCGTCCGCTCGCCGATCATCATGAAGTTCGATTCAGGCCGGAGCGTCAGCGCCTGCGTTCCGCTCAGCCGCGTATAGCTCGGCACTTGCGTGCGGTGATGCGGGCTCAGGCTCCGCACCTTCTCGGCGATCGCGCGAATGTGGTCGGGGGTGGTGCCGCAGCAACCGCCCACGATGTTCAGCCAGCCGTTGGCGGCAAATTCGCCCACCGCGTCGGCCATCGCCTTGGGGCCCAGATCGTATTGGCCCATTTCGTTGGGCAGTCCGGCATTCGGGTGGCAGCTCACGTGGCAGGTGGCCACCCGCGAAAGCTCGTCGATAAAGGGCCGCATCAGATCGGGCCCGAGCGCGCAGTTCATGCCGACGCTGAACAGGGGAAAGTGCGAGACCGCGTTCCACAGGGCCTCGACCCCCTGGCCGGAAACGAACGTGCCGCCCGAGCGATCGAAGGTGCCCGAAAGCATCACGGGCCGCTCTTGCCCGGTGTCTTCGATGAATTTTGAGATCGCGAACAGGCAGGCCTTGGCGTTGAGCGTGTCGATGACCGTCTCGACGAGCAGGAGATCGACGCCGCCGTCGACCAGGCCGGCGACTTGGGCGTAGTACGAGTCGACCAGTTGATCGTAGGTCACGTTCCGCGCGGCGGCGTCTTCGACGTTGGTCGAAATTGAGGCCGAGCGGGCCGTGGGCCCCATGCTGCCCGCCACGAAACGGGGTTGATCGGGTGTCCGCTCGTTGAACTCATCGACCGCCCGACGGGCGCAGGTGGCCGCCGCCACGTTGATCTCGTGGACCAGGTCGGCCGGCAGCTCGAACTCCTCCATGGCAATGGGGCTGGCGCCGAAGGAGTTCGTTTCGACGATGTCGGCGCCCGCCTCGAGATACTTGCGATGGATCTCCGTGATCGCGTCGGGGTGTGTCAGGCAGAGGATATCGACGAAGTTGCCGAGATCCTTGTGATGTTCGGCAAAGCGCTCGCCGCGCGCCGCCGCTTCATCGAGCTTCAGGGCCTGCACCATGGTGCCCATCGCGCCGTCGATGACCAAGATTCTCTCGGCGAGCAACTCGGTGAGCTGAGCCTGTTTGTTCGTCGAGGCGAGCGTCTTCATGGAGCGGCGAAACAGAAGGGCAGGAAACGCGACAGCAACCCGATTCGCTAGCAGCGCCGGCGGTCCGCCGAAATTGGCGCCGCACGGAGGGCGGCGCGAGGGCAAGCTGCATGCACGGGCTATTCCCCACAGTATCGTCGAGAGTTTGCCAAGCGACAACCGCGCGCAAGCACACCTCGCTTGAATTTGCCCAGCTTCAATATCTGCGAGAGCCTTGCCAGGGCTCAAGACCGTGTGAACCGGAACCGATATCCAAAGTGTCAAAGTCTCGACATCGGGGTATCGGCGCGCGCTTCGCTGGCTTTGCCACCACACCGCGCGGAACCCAACGGGACCTTGGCCTGTCCCGTCAGCGCGTAGCGGCCCGCAGCCTCGAAAAAGTCGGCGAACTGGTGACGACCATCTTTCCACTTCCTGAACGACGACCGCGCCCACGGCGGCGAGCGGTGCCTCAGGGCATTCCCGTGCTGGCCCGACTGCCGCGCATGACGAGCGCCGGCGTGGTCGATTTTCGTGAGGTCGAGCTTCCCGACCACGGGTTGCCCGATCCTGGGGACGCCTCGACGCACGCAGACGTGGACGTACCGTCCGAGCACGTTCCGCCACCGACGCCGCGGGAAACGCACCAAGACGTCGAACCGGTCACGACGATTTCCCAGCCGATGCCGTCTCAGCGGGCCCCGAACTCTCCGGACGCCGCCGCGGTGCCGGAAGCGGGACCCGTGTTTCGGTTCGACCCGGGACACCCGCCCGTCTCTGCGGAACCGCCGACGGCCGCGTCCGTGAACGTCGAGCACGCGCCGCCACAGACCGAAACCACCGCACCGTCAGCCGTACCATCCACCGCAGAGCGTTTCGGCCTGAGGAAC
>QQVP01000035.1 GCA_003389215.1 Planctomycetota bacterium
GGTCTATCGCGTAGGGCAAACCGGCGGCGCGCGGCGTGGCACGCGAGGCGCTCGAACTGACGGGCGAGGCGGACATGGCGATGTTGCGTGGCCGAACGGCCGGGTAACGAACGGAAGCGGTCCGCGCAGCGCGGGCGGCGGCGTAGTGTCGTGAAATGGCCCACCCGGCACAAGAGCGAAACCGGGCCGCCCGAGCCGAGCGAGCGAAGCTAGCAGGGGGCGAGAGCGGAAAGTTGGATTGACTGCTAGCATCAACACCGAACCCGCGGTGGCCGGCAATGATGTAAACGTCTACGACCGCTCGTCTCAGCGGTAGGGATCACCCATTCCGGCCCCCACAATGCAGAAGAGATGCAGAACGAGTCCGGGAATGATCAGAAAGAAGTAACCAACAACGACGACAAGCAGCCATACGATGCCATTGACGACTTGTCCTTTATACATCTGACCAACACCAGGGATCAGAAAACTCAGTAGCATCGCGACTAACGGACTCCAGCGACGATGCGCCATGCCCACGTTTGTCTGTTGGTTCACCACGACGTTGACGTTCGGCTGCGCCACCGGTCCGGCTGCAACAATCTGTGGCGTCGACGGTTGTTCCCGTGGTCGTCCATCCAAGAACTCATTGCAATGTCGACACTTCACCGCTGACTCGGCGATCTCCTCACCGCAAATTGGACAGGGTACGCGAGCGATACCTGGCGCGGATGTACCTTCGACAATTACGCCGGATGGCACGTTTGCGGGAACCGCATGCGATTCGACAAGTGCAGGGACCGAGGGTTCGGCAACCGCGGGTAGCGGAGGATCGGGAGTGGTCGCGACGAGTGCCGCAGGTTCGGCCGCGAAGAGCCCCTTGACGTTGTGTGCGGCGACCCAATTCCCACTGTCACCTCGGCGAATTGCCGTCTCTGGGCCTATCTTGGCTGCGTCCGCGAGTTGCTTGAGCTGCCTTGACGTGAAAGGACCGTGAACCTTACTGCCCAGCCGAACAAACCACTTCTTTTGGTCAGCCATTCGTCGTCCCCCGACCGTTTTCCCATCAATGACCGTAGGTTGCGTCCGAAACACTCCCTTATCAATTGGTTGCCTCCGTTCCTCAGTATATCGTTTATATGAGGGGTATCAAGCAGATTTCAAGCTGCGGCTAGCCGGCATTTGTTGCGGGCACCCGCAATTTGTTTCGGAATGTGACAGCCGTTTGTTAGGGTGCAGGACCAAGGGGTGCAGGTCCAAGTTTTCGGTCGGCGTGAATTCCAGCAGGCAGAATCGATCGGCCGAAAATTGGACCAGACCCCAGCTGTGCCACCGGGTGGCGCTGGATCCGCCAGTGGGTGCCACCTGGTTGCCAGCCAGTGCCTTCCTTCGATCAGGCAAGTTCCCAACCAGGCATGTCCACGCCAGCGTGGACATGGCACCCGCGACTCATTCGCGCGACGCGCACGGTTACGGCTGATAGCCTCGCTGATCCGGCTCCTTGAGCCAGTGCAGATAGGGCGAAGGCAATGCCCGGGAGCGCCACGCCCAAGCGTGCCAGTCGTCGATCATGCTTTGGGCCAGCTCCGGCTCCGACTCGATCAGGTTGTCGAGCTCCGCCCGATCGGCCTCCATGTCGTACAGCTCCCAGGGTCGCTTGTAGCGGGCCACCAGCTTCCACTTGCCGCGGCGGACCGCGCGATTGCCTTCGTGCTCCCAGTAGATCGCCTCGCGTTCGATCGGCTGGTCGGCAAAGGCGGGCACCAGGCTCTTGCCTTCGAGCGGAAGGATCTCCTGGTCGTGGACCTTCTGCGGATAGCGGGCCCCGGCCACGTCGACGCAGGTGGCCATGATGTCGATCAGGTGGCCCGGCTGATGACGCAGCGCTCCGCCCTGTTGGATTTCATGCGGCCAGTGAACGACCAACGGCGAAGCGATGCCGCCCTCGTGAACGAAGTGCTTGAAGAGTCGGAACGGGGTGTTCGAGGCGTTGGCCCAGGCCATGCCATAGCTGGCAAAGGTGTCGGCCGGTCCGGGATAGGTGTCGGGAAAGTTGCCGCCGCGAAAGGCCCCTTCGGGCAGCGTCTTGCCGAAGGTGTGAAAACCGGCGCCGCCCTGGCGACCGGTGATCGGTTCGTGACAGCCGCCGTTGTCGGCCAGAAACAGGATCAGCGTGTTCTCCAGTTGGTCGGTCTCCTCGAGCGCGGTGACGATCTTGCCGATGCCCTGGTCCATGCGGTCGATCTGGGCGGCATAGACGGCCATGCGATAGGCTTCCCAATGTTTGTGGGGCGCTTCCTCCCAGCTCTTGACGAACGGATTTCGCGGCGACATCTTCCAGCTTGGCTTGAGGATGCCCATCTCGACCATGCGGGCCATCCGCTCTTCGCGGACGCGATCCCAGCCTTTGTCGTAGACGCCGTCGTACTTTTCAATGTCCTCGGGCAGGGCGTGCAGCGGCCAATGCGGGGCGGTGTAGGCGACGTAGAGGAAGAACGGCCGTCGTTCGTTTTCGCGACTGCGGACAAATCGCGCGGCGTTGTCGCTGATGGCGTCGGTGTAGTAGTAGTTTTCGGTGTCGGGGTCGATGAAGGTGTTCTGCCGCATCAGCCCCTCGGGCCAAAAGAAGCTGCCCGCGCCGGCGATGGTGCCGTAAAACTCGTGAAAGCCGCGCTGCAGCGGCCAGGTGGCGCGGTGCGAAGCGACCAGCGAGTCGTAGTCGAAGGGGGTGACGTGCCACTTGCCGGCGAGCATCGTGCGATAGCCGCTGCGGCGGAGCACCTCGGCAATGGTGACGCACTCATCGTTCAGGTGGCCGAGATAGCCGGGCAGGGGACCTTCGCCGCGAATGTGCGGGCGGACCATGTGTCCGATGCCGGCCTGGTGCGAGTAGAGCCCGGTCATCAGCGATGCCCGCGTGGGACAACAGCGACCGGTGTTGTAGAACTGAGTGAAGCGGAGGCCGCCGGCGGCGAGGCGATCGAGCGTGGGTGTTTTGACTTCGCCGCCATAACAGCCGATGTCGCTGAAGCCCATGTCGTCTGCCATCATGACGATAATGTTGGGACGATGGCGTGGATGAGCATTGACTGATTTCGAATAATGCAGTTGCAGAAGGATGACTACGGCGGCTGTTAGGGCGTGTGTCGTAATTCTGTGTAGCAAGTGACGCGGGAAAGACCGGCGGCAACCGGCCTGCGTTGGGGCAAGGAACTGAATCATGATGCATCCTCTCGTTTGTGTTACGCGTCTGCCGTGCACGACTCTCTCTTGCGCATCACTGTGCCCCGATGCGCAAAAAAAAGACCAAGGGGCCACCGGGCGGCAACCCGTTTCGCGATCCCTTGGCGGCCAGGAACCGAAACCGGTTCCGTACTCATTGTCTTCCACCTAGTTTTCATCGTCAATTCCCAGCGGCAACTGGGTCAATGATGTAAAGCGTCTCCACGTCGACCTGGCCGAGCCAGCGCCGGATCGCCCGAGCAATGAACTCCGGCCCGTTGTCGCTGCGAATGTGCCGCGGCACGCCCCGCATCGCGAACAGCTCGGCGAGTGTATCGATTACGTCTTCGCTGGTGATGCCCCGAGCGACTTTGAGCGCCAGGCGCTCCCGCGTGTACTCGTCGACGATCGAGAGCTATTTCGATGGTCTGCCGCCGCTCGCGCGATCGAACACGAAGTCCCACGTTCAGACGTGATCGGGGTGCTCGGCCCGACGTCGATGACAAGCGTCTTGGCTGTGTCCGAACCGAAGCCGTTTCGCTTCTTGTTCGGCACGGTCAGCCCTTCCTTTCGCCACAGCCGCAGGATCCGCGTGTCGCTCGCCTGCCAGCTTTCGCCCCGTTATAGCGCCGCGAACCGGCGATAGCCGAACCGTGGTCGCCGACGAGCCAGCTCGCGCATCCGCCCCGTCCAAGCGGCTTCGTCGTCGCTTCGTTGTCACGAGTGGGTCTCCTTGCCAAACGGCTCTGAGACCTTCCTGACCGATGGATCAGGTTTTCAACAGCAGGCCAGCAGCAATAGGACGCATCGTGATCGAGCGATCTTTAGCAACCATCACCAGATGATTGGCCGGCACTTCCCGCCAGGCTTCGTCGTCCGTTAGTGGTTCCGAGGCAATCAGGACAGCGGCACCATCACCACTGCCAGTTTCCATGCGGCAGACTCCATCGTTGCAAACGAAGCGAGTCCCTTGGCATACGTAGAGACTCGGCGGCTCACCACCGTCAGTGGCACAGCGAGACACAACCGCATGGCCCCCATCGCAAACGGCAAGATTCAGCGTCGAGCGAGGGATCGTGGCACCTTTGGTATACTCGATCACATCCTGAATTGTCGCCTCCAATGCTTCTGTCATCCTCGCCAGCTCGCACGGATTCCTACCACGTTGGATATGATCCCGAAACCTTGCGAACAAGTGCTCGGAGTCCGTCGTACCGTGGATGCCCATGTACGACTCATCCGAGAGGCTCTCGCGGAGAGATCGTTTGAAACCGAGAAAGCCGGCTACCGCGCCGTTGTGCATGAACGAAAAAGGCCCTGCGACAAACGGATGACAATTCGATTCCGAAATGCCCAGGCCCTCCGTGGCGGCACGCACGTGTGCCAGAATCATGTCACTTCGACTCACACGGGCCACGTGTTTCAGATTGACGTTATTCCAGGCCGGTTGAATCGAGCGAAACTGGGCCGGCTGCGGCGAGATCTCAGGCGCGTACCAGGCGATGCCGAAGCCATCGCCGTTGAGCGGCACTTCACGAAGTCGAGACTGATAGCTCTGGTGAATGATCGAGTGCGTCGGCTCGGTGGTCAACAGGTCGAGCGTGATAGGCGGCCCACTGTAAAGAACAAATCGACACATGAACTGGCTTTCAACAGTTGTCAAGGAAGGTGACGAGCAGTAAGAAATGGAAGGTCGCAGCGTCGTGAGCGGCGTAGCCGTCATCTTGCCGTCGACGGATGGGTCCAGTCCACCGAGCAGCGACCACCTAAACCATCGGTTCCAGCGACGTTTCACGACCGGCACCTCCTTTGGCGTTCAAAAGTCGAAAGCCAATACTCGATCGCACGAAGGCGTACAGACCTGCCATGATCACCGCGAGGACAGCCACAGCCAACCAGCGGTTGTACTCAACACCATAGAAAATCGCGCCTTCGCCGACGGTCGGCATTTCCATCGGCGGAACCGGAAGTCCATATTGCTCGGCCAGATCTGCGATTTGCACCAGGTGGATAGCGGGGATCCTTTTGACGCTGAACTGGGGCATGATGCCTTCGATCTGTCGAATGCCTATCGGTGGTCGAAGGTTCAGTCCGGGCTTAAAGGCGCGTTTGCCCCGTGCCGCACCGGTCGAGACCGTCCCGCCGCCGACGTTGATATACGCCCTGATGGGTGAGCCGGCAGCGTTCTTCGCGTATATCTTCATGCGCTGTTCAATGTTTTTTTCCAGCGAGTCCGCTTCAATCAGCATAAGTCGATTTCGCTCGGCTGCATTGGCAATGACTTTCCTGGCCTCATCCGGCAGCCCGATGGCCTGATCCTCGTAACCACCGATCGACGTGGCAGTGGAGCGGAACGAAACAAGATTGGAATCATAAAGGACGTTTTCCATGTCCATCCAGAGAAAGTTGGGATGGTTCGCGCCCCATTGCGATGCCGTCGCGCTGCTGATGATGACCGGCCTGACTTTGAGCGTCTCGAGAGCCGCATAGACACAGATGTTCAGGGCCGGGAAGGATCCCGAGCAGCCGACCGCGACCACGTCGCCTCGTTTGACACCCGCATTCTTCAGCATCTCCAATACAACCGCAGCAAAGTTCGGATTGATGGCCGTTTGCTTGGCTGTTAACGCGCCCGTCTTCGTCGTCGCCGGGCTCATCGCGATGCCGATCAGTCCGCTGTATGTGGGATCGGTCTCAGGATCAATGGAAATCCCACGGCGCAGCCGTGCGGTCTTTACCGCGTCAAAGGCCTGTTCGGCAAGTTGACTGGCCGCCAGCTTTTCCTCGTAGTGTGGTTTCTCCACACCGACACGAAAGTTTTCCACGAGGAAAAGGCCGCCCAAGGAAATCAGCCCTACCAAAATGAGCGCGGTTCGAGAGACCGCCTGCGGCCGCCAGTAGACGTTTTTCATACGCGAAACTCCGTTCCGAAAATGATGATCAGGAGTAACCGCACGACCACCGAGGCGGCCATGAGTGTGCTGATCGTTTCGACGAGCCCTTGCCGATCAATCCAGATGGCGATCAATCCGGGAATGATGTAACCGATGATGACGAGATCGGAAGAGGTGATGGCATCCAAGGCCGGAGACGCGTCAATCGCCACGTAGTCGATGAACATACGCAGAATATAGCCCACAAGGATCATGAGCACCGTGCGTCGCTTGCCGTAAATGATTACCACCATGGAAAGTAAGTGCACGGTGAAATAGGTTGCCAAGGCGGCAAGGAGTGTCATGACGACCGCGGCCGGGTCGCCCAAATGCAGTGCAAAATAACCGGGTACCACCATGCCACCTGCCGCGAGTCCAAACATCTCGGAGAAGAGCAGGCTGACGGCAAGTCCCACTCCAATCGCTACTGCTAAGAGGTCAATCACAGGGGTTTCCTCATCGTGCTTCGATTTGCAAAGTAGCGGACAACCTCCAGACCAGGGCCACCGATGTTTGCCATGCCCATGACCAAAGTCGATTCACCAGCGGCGGCCACGACGGATTCGAAGATCTCCTCGACGCGATGCCCTTCGGCGAAATCAAACTTCATGGGATTGACCCCGCACTTGGTTGCCGCACGCGCAAAAATGTAGGTGCCCGTGCCGATCAAGAGATAACGGTCCGCCTCGGGCCAGGAAGCGATCGCTTCACCAAGTTGCTTGGAACGGTCCGGTCGGTCACCGCGACAATTGAAGATCGCGACGCGGCGATCAACATCCGGATAGCGCTCCAACGCGATTCGCCAGACCTGTTCCGTCGATTCCGGATCATTCGCCGCAAAGCCGTTAACAAAAAATATGCGACGTCCAAAAAAGTCGAGTTCATGAGCGGTCATCGCACCGGGATCGGGCGTGGCATTCCACATTCCCCGCAGGGCTGTCGCTTTGTCGACGCCCAGGTCGGCACACACTTTTAGGGCGGTGGCCAGGTTGTCAGGATGTTCGACATACGCAAACCCGGCCAGATCCAAGGGCGTGACCGCAGCAGCTTCGTCGTCCCCGATATGAATGAGCTCCGTTTTGCGGTCGTTGGCGGCATCTTGAAACGCGGCGAGATGTCGCTGTTCCGCCGTATACAACTTACCACCTCGCGGCACCATGCCAGCCAGCGCGCGGGCGACGTCATCTTCACTCGGGCCCATGACATCAAGATGATCCTCGCGAGCATTGGTGATAACGCCATGGGTTGCCTGTACCATCTTGGATTCGCTCAGCCATTGGAGATGCGGAATGAGTGCCATGCATTCCATGACGAGCGCCTCGGCATTGAAATCGATGGCCGTATCGACGATGCGAAGTTGTTCAATGACGTTCGCCCGTGCCGGTCGGAATACGGGATACTCCGAGCCATCGGGCAAGATCATCCGTGGCAAGGTCCCGGTGGTCTTCGCGCAGGTGCGGATTCCGCCTTCGCGGAGCCCTGCGGCGATCAATCGCGTCACACTCGACTTGCCGCGCGTACCATTCACGTGAATGCGAATCGGGATCTTGCGCAACCGTCGGCGATGCAACTGAGCCTCGGCGAGGCCTCCAGCAGCAAGCAGAAGTGTCGTCGCGATGAGTACGGTCGTCCCTGTCATCTGGCGGCCGACATCGCAGTACGGCTACCGCGCTGCCGAGGAGTATCGAAATTCGGTGAGCGCGAACTCGACCCGTAAAGCCGACGCAGATCGTCCCTGTGGTAATCGCACAGTTCCGACCATGGAAGAGAGTGCGGCAAGCGGCCGCGCTCATTGAGAAACGACTTTGCGCTCCAGCAGAGCGGCAGTCGGTCGATCATGCTCAGGTCCGCAGTCGCGCAATGGAGGGCGCCGCCCTTCGCACACAGTGCCTCGGCGTCAATGCCTACAACCTGCCAGTCGGGCAACAACTCCCTGTAGGTATGGATAACCAATCTCTCCACCGATCGATCCATATCGGAATAGGTGGGCATCAACAGGGCGCCGTTGGCATACACGACATTCGTATAACTGCGCCAGCACTCGTTGTCGCGCGGCGGCATGGGAATTCGTACGACCTGCAGTGGACCCTGCCGCGTCATGACTCGAGCGAGACGCTCTGCATTGCGGTCCAGGATTGCGGCATTAACGGGATCGACTTTAGGGTCATATTCCCCCACGATGATGGTGCGAGTATCACAAAAAGTCGCGAAGACGTCAACGTGACCGGTCGGTTCTCCGACAAGTGGCAGCAGAATCACCGATTCCTTCGCCCCATAGAATTCACGCAGGACCTCGGCAATCGTGCCGGAGTTGTGGCCGTCGAAGGCGTTCTCTGCGACCAACCTTTGGGTCGTAACGAGCAGCCCCTCCCCATTCGTCAGCAGATTTCCGCCGTCGACCGCCAGCGGAGGGCGCACGACAGGCAGATTCAAACAGTTGGCCAGCGCCGTTGGCACGACATCGTCATTGGCTCGATCCTGTTCACCGTAAGGGGCATCGATCACGACGATCGAACCATCGTTTCGTTTCGCTATTCTCGGTCCAAAATCGCGAATCCACTGGGAATCGTGGGGCAAGCCAACGTACAGAACATGATCGCCATCTAGGTTGCGCTGCTGAAGGATCGCGTCGAGTTGTTCCTCCTCAGTATCGCTGTCGACCAGCGCGACAACCGTGGTACGGCCTTGCGTCGCCGCCACGATGCTCGCGAAGGTGTCCGCATGCCCATTTAACAAATGCTGACCACTGAGCAAGATCGCGCGCTGCGGTTCGAAATCCGCGGGAATTCGATCAACGCGAAACGATTCCACAAAAGCGTCGTCGCCGAGATGTTGGTCTGTGAAGACCGTCGAGCGGACGAGATTCCGTGCGCCCACTGAT
This sequence comes from Planctomycetota bacterium, assembly GCA_003389215.1. Taxonomy (GTDB): domain Bacteria; phylum Planctomycetota; class Planctomycetia; order Pirellulales; family UBA7805; genus MB-PLM-2. The sequence continues at coordinate 9,016 of QQVP01000035.1, forward strand.
CGTGCCGTCGGTTCATGTGAAGCCAGGCTGGAATTCACTACGGCCGAGGCACGTTTTGCCCGCGCGACTTGATGCACTCCGAGGCCACTTGCGCCCAGGAGGACACCGCTAGCTAGTGCGATCAGAAGCCATTTCTTCATGCGACTTATGGGTCTTGCCTTCCACTTAGCGAGGCTGTCTCGGCGACTCGCGTGCGTCTAGCTGCGGCGGAGGTGGGTCTGCAAGCGAAAGTGCGGGAATCGGTACCGCGTGGGGCATTATTGATGGCTGCGTGGTCAATGAGCCCTTCGCGGCGGCGTTGATGGCGGAAATGCCGGCCTCCCGCTGATCGGCCTGGTTCATTGGCTGCGCAGGGCTCAATAGTTCCCGGCGGAGCACCTTGATATCGGCCGGAGCGGTGATGCCGACGCGAACCGCACGGCCACGTATCCCCAGGATCGTGACCGAGATATTGCATCCCGGCAGGACAATCTCTTCGCCAAGTTTTCGGGTAAGAACGAGCATTCTTGATGGCTCCTGCTGGCGTCCGTGTGTTAAGTATTGTAGGTCGTCTCGTATGGCACCGGCGGTGCTTTGCGACGATCCGTTGCCCGTCGTAGCAAGCTGCGTGCCAGAGTGTATTGCCATCTACCCTCTGGCATCCATCCGCAGGAGGCCGCGCTCTCTGGATGGTCCACTCCAGCCAGCGTTTAGGCCGCGAGGTTGAAACAACACGACCGCAAACGTTAGGAGCTGGGCGGGTTCACGGCGCCCGTCGACATCCGCCCCCGATTGCAATGCGGCATCAGATATTGCTCAGCCTGATCAACTTTCATCCACCGGCAGTGGTCCGTGTCGACCAGGTCTCGCGTAGGCGACCTCGATCGAGAAGCGGAAACGCCGAGCATTTTCTGGGTCCCCTTTCAGTAGCGGTTCCGCCGCCTGGCCGGCAATTGCATTTGGCACAGGTTTTGCCATCAGTCGTTGCGGACGCACCTGGCGCCGCTCGCCTGTTCGAGCCGCGACCTGGTTCGTCCGGGACATTGAGGATAAGGAGTATGGCCCATGGGCAGCGATCGGTAACGGCTCGCCAGACGCAGCCTGACAGCGAGGTTGGTTGGCTCCGTCGCGCCGGTAGCAACGTCACGCACACCGGCGAAACGGTCATTGCGGGACTGTCCAAAGAGGATCTCCCGATACATGGACTTCAGCAACGAAATCCAGCAACACAAGGCGACGGCATACGCACGTGCGCGACGGAGTGACAACCGATCGGAAACCGACGGATTATCGAGCATTTGACGAAGACGAAGATCCTGCAAGCGACCCTTGCGCCAGAACGGGTCAAAACCGCTGACGGGCTTGTGGGTTGATGGAGCGATGAGCAAACACCAGCCGGACGCGCGCCACTGGGTGCGCGTGTCCGGAAGTGATCTGCCTTGGGGCCCAGACGGAGGTAGTGTGTCCTTGGCCTACCGTGAGACCCGCGGGCCCCGAGGCAACAATTCAACAAGCAAGTGGCGCCAGCTGGAGGTATCAAGCGAATCGGATTGATGATGGCGGACTTCGCCTGCAAGAATTGCGGTCTTGAGCTGCCACTGCGGAATGCGGGGGATCGGAAGGACGTGCCGAAATGGCAGTGCATGGGCTGTGAGAAGACGTATCGAGCGTATTTCGACCTCAAGTCGAAGAAGTCGATTTGGAAAAACGTGCGACCGGCATTGTCCGGCTAGTCCAAGAGTAGCGGTTGTCCCCTATCGGCTTGCTTTCGCAGATGTCGACAACAGGTGCGGCGGGCGGAGGCCCCTCGCGAGACATGAGTGTTAATCTCACCAGGTGACGGAAACGATGGTGATCGATTTCGAGATATTGGATACAGAAGGCCGGAGTCATGATCCAGGCGATACCGCTGGTCGACCGGAGCGAGAAGCAGAACGTCAATATGCCTCGCATTGCATTACGAGAACTCATCTCCCTCGACGGTGAGGTCGATACAGTTGTCACGACACTTGACTACTTCATCGGTCGAGCAGCCGACTGCGATTATGTCGTTAACTGCACCTTTGCCAGCCGTCACCATTGCGTACTGAAGACCGATGGCGACCGTGTTGTCGTTCGCGACTTGGGAAGTCGGAACGGGACTTTCGTAAATCGGGCGCGCGTCGACGGCGAAACCGAATTGCACAGCGGCGATACGCTCGTTGTGGGATTGCAAGTTTACGAGATTCAGATCGGAACTCCTTCCACGACTTGCGATGGCACCACCGTGCCGCCGCTGGAGCAACCACGCGGCCTTCATGCGGTGGGCGCGCTTCACGGCGAGTAACCGTGAAACTCGTCGAAAGTGTCTGCACGGACGACCTGTTTGGTTTCCGGGCTCATGACCACGCCGACAAGGTGCGTGGTCTTGTCCGCTTCTTCGACCAACGCCCACAGCAACACAGGGATCGGGGCGCCGCCGCGATAGAGGGCGTTGAGTGGTTGTTGTCCAGTTGCAATTTGGAGGATACGTGACATCGTCCATGTACTCCTGTGACGTGATGCAGGGATGGAAGGCTCCGTAGGGTAAAGAGTGTGCTCGTAGGCCGAAGACATATAACGCTGCTATTGAGCCCTGCGCAGCCAATGAACCAGGCCGACCAGCGGGAGGCCGGCATTTTAGCCATCACCGCCGCCGCGAAGGGCTCATTAACAACGCAGCCATCAATAGTCTTGTCGAACGATGAATCAGAACCGTCGCGCGGACATGTCGAATGAGGGCGCCAGCGAAGCCCGTCGCCACGTAACCGACTTGGTTGCCCTTATCAACGATCAACTGGAGGCACTCGCAGATGATCGGACGGACGCATCGGTAGGAACCACCGTTGAACTGGCAAACGTTATCGTCGGTGAGCTGACCCAACTTCGGCAATTGTTGAAAGACCAATTCGAAGCGGAAGAGAGGGCCGGTTACTGGGCGGACGTACTCGCCAACACTCCGGAGCTCGCCGAAGAGACCAATGACGTTCACCGTGAGCACGCCAAAGTTCGCGAAACACTCGAAGGGATCCTGGAACTCGTGACACCGGTTGCCTCACACAGCTTTAGGGAGTGGCAGGAGATTGACAAGAAGTTCCTCCAATTCGCCTGGATGCTGGCGAGTCACGAGTCGCACAAGAATCGGTTGATCCAGCGGGCGTTCTGTGACGACGTGGGAACGATCGATTGATTGTGGTGACATGTTGTGGATCGCGGCATTCACCGCGGAGGAGGAGTCGGTCATGGAACGATTCAAGAAAATTCTCGTTTACGTCGAAACAGGCCCGGACTGCGAACGGCTCGTCGAGCGGGCGTGTCGCCTGGCGAAGTTGCATGACGCCGAGTTGACGTTGGTTCACGTCATCGAAAACCTGCCACAACCGCTGGTTGTGGAACTCGAAGCGGCGATGAAGCTGACTCGAAAGCCAGCCGTCGATCTGCAACGGGTGTTTATCGAGGACGCGCAGCGAGACTTGGACAAATGGGTGGAGGCTTTGCATGGTGAGGGAGTCGCCGCCTCCGGCAAGCTGCTACGTGGTCGACCCTACGTCGAGATAGGTCACGAGGTGATCACGGGAGGCCACCAGTTGCTCATGAAGGTCGGATCGAGCAACGAAGAAGACCAACTGTTCTTCGGACCGGCCGATATGCGGCTGCTGCGCCAAAACCCGTGTCCGGTGTGGATTATCAGGCCAAGAGGAAAAAGAACGATCAGCACGATCGTTGCGGCCATCGACGCTTTGCCCAGCACCACGACGGGCAGCGCATTGAACAAGCGAATTCTGGGGCTGGCGACGAGCCTTGCCTCCTCCGAAGCAGCGGAGCTACATGTCGTCAGCGCCTGGTCGCTCTACAAGGAGTCACGCCTGAGAGCCCGATTGCCGGCATCGGTCGTCGCCCAACTTGGTGAGGTGACGATCGCGAATACAAAACTCGGGCTGTCGCGATTCATAGGATCGGCGGATGCCCCGATCGCAGACGACCATGTTCACTTGCGGCGTGGCCATGCGGCCAGAGTCATCGTCGATGGTGTCGAAGAGTTTGCCGCCGACCTGCTGATCCTAGGCACTTTGACGCATACCGGCATCCCGGCTTTTCAAATGGGGAATACGGCCGACGCGGTGCTGCGGCAAGTCACCTGCTCCGTCCTGGCAGTCAAACCGTCGGACTACGTTCCGCCACTCCTTCGTTTCCGTGAAATGGGATTGCTTGACGCCTGAGCAACGTGTTTCGGGAGGATCGTCGGATGCCGAAGGCACCCATCGTCGTGGATTTCCGACACCTTCGCTGCGGCCGGTGCAAGGTCGCGCTCATCGACGCGCTCGCGGGGGTTTGTCCCATTTGTGGAGCCGAGTTCGATGGCATTCTGTCCAACCACATCGGATTGGCCGAACAGCTCCACGAGCGGCGGAATGGGGCGGGGGTTCGACAAGTCTCGTCAGACCGACTTGACACGGCGGCCGATCGGTCGTTCTCAAAACCCTAACTTCACTTCTTTACCATGATCGTACCATTGCGAGAAACACTGCAGCCCGTTGATGTCCAGGGATTGCCTGACGATGTCCAGGGATTGACCGTCTCTCGTGGCCACGATCCAATCGAGTGTGAGGCCCGAGAGCCTGCGAGAGGCACGAGAGTCAACCAACGGAACCGTCCCATGGGTCTTCCCGTTGCGGAATTTGCAGTTCAAACGGAGCGCGATGTCGCGCGTCTGGCAAGTCGCGCTCGACTGCTCGGCTCGCTCGCGGGCCTCGCGTCGAAGAAGCGAGACGCGTTCGGTCAGGCCGTTGAATTGACTGCCAGGGACGTGCTTGGCTACACCGGCCATGCCAGCGTCCAGTTTGGAGTCTCGGGGCAAGACGGCCCGCAAATGATCGAGGCCGTTCTTCGTGACCGCAGTTCCGGAGAGGATAACCTACGCGAGTTCGAGCAAAACACGGTTCGCGAGAAGCAAAACCTCCATACGCGGATCGCTACGGAGAGCGTTGATGAGTTCCAGATTTACGCCGATCCGGAGAATCGAAGCGTCATACGAATAGCACAGCAGCTACCCTCGGACGCGATTCCGATGACCGAGGTTGTCGTCTCAGAGTGGTCTACGGCGCTCGCCGCAGGTTCGGCCGCCAGCGCGCTGGCCGCTAGCCAGAAACAGATTCGCGAACTAGCCGAGAAGTTGTCGGAAGTCGAAGGTCGAGGTCTGGACCTGGAACGGGAGTTGGCGGAAATTCGCTCGCTCAATGAAACGCTTGAACTGCTGGCGCTCGTGGCCAGCAAGATCGACAACGCCGTTCTTGTTGCCGACGCCGACGGATCGATCGAATGGGTCAACGACGGATTTGTGCGGCTGACCGGGTACGACTTGTCCGAGGTTGCCGGGAAACGGCTTTTTGACATTCTTGGCGGTCCGCAGGCGGATCCGGCGGCCGCACAGGAGCTTCAAACCGCCATCCGGTCCGGACGCGGCCTGAACCAGGAAGTGTTGCAATACCGGAAGGACGGCAAGAGCTACTGGGCATCGCTCAGCATCACCCCAGTTTTTGGTGAGGATGCGCGTACGACTCGATGGATCGCCCTGGCCGCTGACATTACCAAGAAGCGTCAAGCGCAAGACGCTCTAGAAAACGCGAAACAATCCGCCGAGGCGGCCAGCCAGGCGAAGAGCGATTTTCTGGCCAACATGAGTCACGAGATTCGGACCCCGATGAATGCCATTATCGGGATGACGGAGCTGGCACTCGATACGAACCTAACAAACGACCAGAGGGAGTACCTCGGCACCGTCAAAGATTCGGCGGAGTCGCTGATGCAGCTCCTCAACGACATACTCGATCTATCGAAAATCGAGGCGGGCAGACTTGACATAGACCAGGTCGCTTTCAGCCTGCCGCAGCTCATCCAAGACCTGACGCGACCTCTTGCACACCGCGCCGGTCAAAAAGGCGTGGAATTTACTTGGCACGTATATCCTGACGTACCCGAGTTGCTCGTGGGCGACCCCGTTCGTCTTCGTCAGGTCATGCTGAATCTCATCGACAACGCCATCCGTTTCACCGCGGAGGGTGGCATCGCGCTGAGCGTCGAGTCGCAGTGGCAAACCGAGAAGGCGGTCAGCTTGCATTTTCGTGTTCAGGACACGGGGATTGGAATTGCGACTGACAAACTACAGAAAATCTTCGACGCGTTTACTCAGGCAGATACATCGACGACGCGGAAGTACGGAGGCACGGGTCTTGGGTTGGCGATCTCTTCACAACTCGTCGAGCTGATGGGCGGTCGCATCTGGGCGCAAAGCGAGGTTGACCAAGGCAGCACGTTTCACGTCACTCTGCCGTTCCTGCTTGCAGAGGCCGAGGTGTCTGGGCTGCCGGATCCTGGCGAGCTGCTATTGGCGGAGAAGCGCGTGCTGATCGTAGATGACTGTGACGCCGATCGTCAGTTTCTCGTCGATCAGCTCGAGCTGATGGGAATGCAACCGACCGCCTGCGATTCTGGAAGAGCGGCGCTGGCGACGATCGAAGGGAACCGTGGTTCCGCTCCCTTTTCAATTGTTCTCTTGGACGCTTCCATGCCGGCGTGGAACGGATTTGACGTGGCTCGTCGAATTCTTGAGAGGTCCTCCAACCACAGCACGATAATCATGTTGCTCACGCCGGAGTCGCTGGAGCGAGACACTGCCCGCTGTCGGGAACTTGGCCTTTCGACCTATCTGATTAAGCCGATCTCGCCCAATGAACTGAAAGATGCGTTGCTTCTCGAGCTCCGTCCGCCGCCCGCTAGCGCCGTCGAAGGCCAGGAAGACCAACAGGATACTAGGCTTTGTATCAACAGGGAGGGCGAGCCTCCCGGCGAGCCGAGAGCCACGAATGATTCTGCGGCTCAGCAGTCGCTTCGCCCCCCCGACGGACGTTCGGAAACGCGTTTTGAAACAAAGCCGCGGCCATTTCGCCCACTGAAAGTCGTCGTCGCCGACGATCATGCGGCGAACCGCACGCTGGCATCGCGACTGCTTGAGAAGCGAGGCCATGTCCCCATCGAAGTCACCAGCGGCCTTGAGGTGCTCTCCCAGCTGAAACGAGAACGAGTCGACGCGATTCTTCTTGACGTGCAAATGCCGGATATGGACGGGCTGGAAACGGCGGCCGCGATCCGCAAGCAAGAAGAGGGCACCGGCGACCACGTACCCATCATCGCCGTGACGGCCCATGCAATGAAAGGTGACGAAGAGAAGTGCCGTGCCGCCGGCATGGACGGCTACATCGCCAAACCGCTCGGAGCACAGAAACTGTATGCCCTCTTGGAATCGTTGGCCGCGGGCGCCGACTGTTCCGAACTGAACTCGACCGCAACCCGAGAGACCGTGCCACGGGTAAACTTCGAGACGGCACTGGCACGGCTCGAAGGTGACGTCGAGATTCTCAAAGAACAGATGGCCTACTACCTCGAGGATTCACCTCGTCTGATGGCCAGCATTCGGAGTGCGATGCAACGTCGAGATTCCCGGCAACTGGCTTTCGCCGCGCACCGGTTAAAGGGCTTGGCCAGCAGCTTTGATGCGAGTGCCGTCGTGATGCTCGCGAGCCAGCTCAAACATAAGAGCGACACGGGTGACTTCAGCGGCAGCACGGTCTCCTTGAGCAACCGTCTCGGAGAAGAGCTCGACCACGTGAGCGACGCGGTGCGGCAGTTCTTGGCGGCAAACTAGCGCTCATCAGGCTCTGCTTCTGGCGATGGTTGCGCGTCGCCTTCCTGGATGACACGTCCGACCGTAATTCCGAGCTTCTGCAATTTCGTGCGCAGCGTCGTTCGTGTAATCCCAAGCAGCTGCGCTGCTTCGACCTGGTTTCCCGACGTGTGACGCAGCACCCTGCTCAAAAGGTGCCTTTCCATTCGGTCGAGCGACTCGTCGTAGAGCGTTGTGGTACCTTCACGAAGCCGATCGTCGACAAACCGGTCCCATTCGTTTTCAGCAACGATCGCCCCACGCATCGAAGTCATAGACCAGCCGGGTTCCTGCAGTGAGACGGGGAGGAAATCTCTTAATAGAACGGGTCCCTCCGCCTGCAGTACGGCCTGCCGAATGACACTTTGCAATTCGCGAACATTGCCCGGCCAGGAATACTTTTCCAGGATTTCCCTGGCGTCCTGGGCAACACGCTGCACTTCCTTGCCCAACTCGTGATTTGCCCGCGCAAGGAAATGGCTCACCAACAGATCCAGATCCTCGTTCCGCTGGCGAAGCGGAGGCAGTGCGATGGTATAGCCGTTCAATCGATAGTAGAGGTCGCTCCGAAACTCGTTATTGGCGACCATCGCCTCCAAGTCTCGATTGGTCGCGGCCAAGACACGAACGTCCGTGGCGATCGTGTCATTTCCGCCAACCCGCTCGAATGTCTGCTCCTGGAGTACCCGCAACATCTTGCTCTGCAGGATGGGCGACATATCGCCGATTTCATCCAAGAAGAGCGTGCCTCCGCTGCACTGCTCGAACCTTCCGATTCGGCGTCGATCTGCCCCCGTGAACGAACCCTTCTCATGCCCGAACAATTCGCTCTCCAGCAACGTCTCCGGAATCGCCGCGCAGTTGACGACCATGAAAGCGGCGTCGGCTCGATTCCCGTGCTGGTAGAGGGCGCGGGCCACCAATTCCTTGCCGGTACCGCTCTCGCCCCGAATCAACACGGTCACGTTCTGCGAGGCAACGCGGCCGATCGCTTTGTATACGTCCTGCATGGCGGCGCAGCGGCCGATCAGGGCATCACCGCTCGACGTTGTGGAACCGGCGGGGGGCGCGACCGCGACCGGCTCGCTCATGAGCCGACGTATTTCAAACGCCCGCCCCACGAGAGCCCTGACCTTGCCGTAGTCCAGCGGCTTGAGCAGGTAATCCAGGGCCCCCAGCTTCATGGCCTCGATCGCGGTATCGCTGGCCCCACCGGCGGTAATGAAGATCACTCCGATCCTGGGGTCCGCAGCACGGAACTTCTGAAACAATTCCAGGCCTGACCCATCCGGCAGAACGAGATCGAGAATGACGACGTCCACGTCCTCGGAACCGACGAGGTGGAGGGCGTCCGCAGCGGACTTTGCCGTCAGCAACCGAAAGTCTCGCTCCCGGAAGACACGATCGAACACGTGCCGTACCGACGGGTCGTCATCCACAACTAACAGGGTTGGCGAAGCAGCGGCGCCGCTCATGGATAGCTTCCTGTTGCGCTCACTGATGGCAGGAAGCCCCTGCGCGTGCGAGAACGCGTCGGGGGAAACCCCTAATTGTCGTCGGCTGCGTCAGCCTGGACAATGGGCAAGACGAGACGACACCCGGTCCATTTTCGATTCGGTCCATTGTCCATTCGGTCCATTGTCCATTCGGTCCATTTTCGATTATCTGAACCCCCAATGCCTATCAGCAGCCAAGTCATGCCTACCTCGACTTTCGTCGAGTCGACGTTGCTCCTGCTTGTGCTCTTGAACCCGTTCCTGATGAGCGTGTATCTCCTCGATTTGATCGAGAGTCTGGAGCGGTCGACGTTTCGTCGCGTACTCGTCCTGGCTTCGATCATCAGCACAACCGTGTTTGTGCTGTTTGCCGTTGCCGGGGACACGATCTTTTCTCGCGTACTGCAAATGCGGTTCGCGTCCTTCCTGATCTTTGGCGGAACCCTCTTTCTCATCATCGCAATTCGGTATGTCATGATCGGCGTCGATGCCATCCGCAGCCACCGGGGCTCCACGGATCACATTGCCGGCTCGATCGCCTTGCCCTTCATGATTGGCCCTGGCACCATCAGCGCCAACGTCGTCGCTGGATCGCGACTCTCCGTTGGCTGGGCCGTCCTTTCCATTATTCTTGTATTCTTGCCTTGTTCCTGACGATGACGTGCCTGGTGTGCCTGAAGTTCCTCTACGATTTGATTCACGCGCGGTTCGAGGTCTATGTGCATCGTTATATCGGAGATCGTGGGACGAATTTCCGCACTGATCATCGGAACGATCGCCATCGAGATGATCCTTAAAGGCTTGGATCTGTGGCTAACAGAACTCGGGCTAGCCCTTTCCCGTTGATGCCTGCTCCGATAGTGTCGCGTATGACGTGGCGGCTCACCAGTGGCTTGAGCGATTCCGGACGCCCTGAAAGTCATCCTTTGTCGGAAGTGATGGAGCGATGCAGGTTGCTCCGGCGGCTCGAGCCCACGCTTCCGCGAGAATACGGAGTACGAAGTCTTGATGGTCGTGCGGCCGCCGTCGGCTGGGGCGACGGAATTGCGGGAGGCCCTGAGAGATCGAGGGCTGCGGAGGCTGCCTGGGCCGATAGCGCCCCGGGTTACAGGCACGAACACGGTAGCCGGATCGCCGTCACGGCCGCCGACGCGAACCGTAGTCACCCAGTTCGACGCCAATAGGACCAAGGCAGGCACGCAGGTTTGCAAACCGTTGCCTTGGCAATAACATGGATCTTATGAAGTACTTTGCCTATGGCTCGAACTGCAATCCCGCGATCTTGGCGAACAAGCGGGTCGAATTCAAATCGCGAGCGCGCGGTACCCTGCGTGGATATCGCATGCGGTTCAACAAGAAGGCACTGCGCGAACGCTTGCCTGAAGGCATCGGGTTCGCCAATATCGAAGCCGACCCCGACGGCGTGGTCGAGGGCATTGTTTATGACGTCGTCGACGAACATGTCTGCCGACTCGATGAGTCAGAGCGATATCCAGACCATTACACACGCATCACGATCACCGTCGAAACTCCGTCTGGTTTCGAGGAGTGCCAGGCTTACCAAGCGCAGCCGGACAAGGTTGCCGACGGGCTGGTTCCGTCACGCAACTATCTAAATCACATTCTTGCGGCACACGATTTTCTCTCGAAACAGTATTACCAGGCACTCGATCAATCGCAGACATACACCGGGGAATGTGCCTGTTGTGATTATCGCGGTGAGGTGCTGTTCTTGATTGAGAATGAGCGCGCCCACACACTCTGTCAACCTTGTCGCGAAGCGAAGGGGATCTGGGGAGATACACGTGGTCGCAAGCTGACCGTCGCCGAGGCGCAAGCGGTAACCGCGTTCATAACCGATAGTGGCAAAGCCTTCCATTCCATTCAGTCGCTGATTGAGGCAGCCGTTAAGCAGCGGGTGATCGATCCTTAGCGGACCGTAACCCCATGGCGGCCGTGCATCGTGACAGGCCGCGAATATGTGATGGCAACCAACAGACGCACGCATGGCACCACCCGTTTGGCATCTCGAGGTCGGTGACGGCCCTCTGGTCGCCACCGCGATACACGACGGCCACGATGTGCGACCGGACGTTGCCGAGTTGATGGCTCTCGGCGACGCTGAGCGACGTCGTGAGGAAGATCCTTACACGGGCCAGTGGACATCGATTGCGCCAACGCGGGTAATCGGCCGCCATTCGCGATTCGAGGTCGATCTCAACCGTCCGCGGGATAAGGCCGTCTACATTTCTCCGCTCGACGCTTGGGGACTTACCGTTTGGTCGGACACCCCTTCGGACGCACTCGTCGAGCGGTCCCTCGCCGCCTACGACGAATTCTATGCCGCCGTCGAGCAACTCTTCCTTCAGCTCTGCGCAGCGAACGAGCGCGTGGTCGTGTTCGATCTTCATTCCTACAATCATCGTCGCCAGGGACCGAATGAACCGGCGGCCGATGCGAAGGATCATCCCGAGGTCAATGTTGGCACGGGGACCATGTCCGATCGACGTCGTTGGGAAAAGGTCATCGATCGCTTCATCGCCGACCTTGCCAGTTTCGATTTTCTCGGTCGGCGGCTCGACGTCCGGGAGAACGTCAAATTTCGCGGCGGAAATTTTGCGCACTGGCTGCACGCCACATTCCCTGCAAACGTCTGCGTCTTGTCGATTGAGTTCAAGAAGTTTTTCATGGACGAGTGGACGGGCGAAGCGGATGTTGAGCAAATCGAGGCGATCCGAAAAGCACTCGAATCGACGATCCCTGGCGTGCTGGCGGAGCTGGAACGACTATGAACAAGCTCGATATCACGGGTGAATCGATTCCGGATTCGCTTGTCGCTAAGGTGCGTGCACGACTAGCGGAAGGGAAACGTGTTCGTCGGACCTTGCCCGGCGGGCGCTTGCACATCGATCGGCCGCTACCCTTCTTATGCGTCTATCGAGAGCCCAAGGGAGACGACGCCGGAACGAGGGATCTGGTCGTGGGCGAAGCGTCGTTTCTATTTGCCCCCGCGGACGAGCGGTTGCACAAGCGTCTCACCAAATTGATCGATGCCATCGTTTCCGATATGTCCGAGCGTTTCGGAGCGTTTCTGATCATCGAGGTGTGGTCCGCCCCGGACAAAGAGGTGGCCGAAGCCGTTGAGGAAAGTGCGATCGAGCCCACAGAGCTGCGACCCACGTTCATGATCGGTGCCCGGGGGCCGAATACTCCGTTACGGGCTGTCGAGGCGCTTCGCGCGAATTTGACGAGGGTTAGCTATCTGCGCCAGAAGGCAAGCTGTGTTGTAAGCTACACGGCGGATGGCCATCCGCCTGGACTGCCGCCGCTGTTGCCTTCGGCGCGCTACAAGAAACTCTCGTGTCAGACAATCGGTCTGGCGGTTCGCCCAATTTATCGCGACGCAGATTCGCATGAAGTCTTCCCCGACGTCATTCGCTCATTACGTCGCGGCGTCGGTCGCGCGCTGAAACAAGCCTTCTTCACCTTTGCCAAGACATGCACGAACGCGACACCCCAGCACTACTTCTCGCTCGGACGACGTGCGATGGTAAAGGCCGTTTGGGAGGTCGATCGACGCTTGGCCAAGATAAGTGACAGCTTCGACTTCCTATTGCAGGTGACTCCCGTTAATGCCGAGGCAGCCTGGCATGAGTTCCGTCGCTCAAAGTTCGACAAGATTCCGCGGTTCTACTACCGGCCACTGGCCGTCGAGCCAGCCATGCTCAAACGGCAGCTCTACGAAGTGCCGATCGAGCGGATCGAAGACCCCACGCTGGCCCATCTGTTTCGACAGCGTCAAGACGAGCTCGACCGCAAGATCACGATGCTATCGGATGTGGGGACGCCCCGTTTCCTCATGGGTAGCCTGCAGGTCTACGGTAGTCCGCGTGGACAGGAAATGAGCATGGCCACGGACCTTTTGGCTCGAATCCCACCTCAGACGCGTGACGACTCCGCCGGCGGCTATATCGACGCGAATGCCTTTGCTGCCCAAGCTCAGGAGGAGATCGAATACTATCGATCCCAGCATGCTGACTTTCGCGGTCGGGCAATTATCCGAGATGACATGTTTTCCGGGTTGCTGTGCACCGGCGGCGATCTTTTGATAGGTAAATCCACGAGGATCCCAGCCCGCCGAGCCCATGCCCTTTTGCAGCATGAGGTCGGCACCCACTTGTTGACCTACTACAACGGTCGGGCTACGCCATTTCAGCAGCTTCACAGCGGATTCGCCGGCTACGATGCGCTTCAGGAAGGCCTCGCGGTGTTAAGTGAGTACCTCGTCGACGGGCTCTCTCGACCGAGAATGCGGCTGTTGGCGGCTCGCGTCGTAGCCGCCGCGCAGGTCGTCAGTGGAGCGACGTTTGTCGAGACCTTCCGGCTGCTCGATCGTCACTACAGCTTCTCCCAACGAGTCGCTTACACGATCACGATGCGGACCTATCGCGGTGGTGGGCTCACCAAGGATATGGTATATCTCTCCGGGCTCGTGGAGATTCTTTCGTATCTGGGAAACGGCGGGGACCTGGACCCGCTTTGGTTGGGAAAGATCGCGGTCGAGCATATTCCATTGATTCGTGAGTTGCGTCTGCGTCAGGTGCTGCCGGCCCCCCCTCTGCGGCCGCGGTATCTTGAAGACGCACGGTTCGCCGAACGACTGGAAAGCATCCGTCGCGGCTTGAGCGTTCAGGAACTAGTTGAAGGGAAGAAACGATGAGGATCGGTTTTGTCGTAAACGACATTGCAACCGAGCAGCCTGAGTACACGACGACGCGTCTGGCGATGGCGGCCCACAATCGGGGTCACGAGTCGTGGCTGATCGGAACCGGCGACATCGCCTACGATAAGGACGAACACATCCGCGCACGGGGACGAAGGGCGAGCAAAACGAGCTACAAGGCGACAAGCACGTATCTGCAAGATCTTCGGGGCGCGAGGGGAATTTCGGAGCGAATCACGGTCGACGACCTCGATGTCTTGATGCTCCGGAACGACCCGGCCGAGGACAAAGGTCGTCGCGCGTGGGCGCAGACGGCGGGAATTGTGTTCGGAAGAGTCGCGCTCCGGCATGGCGTCATCGTGCTGAACGATCCCAACGGGCTCGCAAAGGCCATCAACAAGATGTACTTCCAGCTGTTCCCGGAGGAAGTTCGTCCGCAGACGCTCATTACACGAGATCGCGACGACATCAAAGCCTTCGCACGGGACGTTGGCGACATCGTCATCAAGCCGTTGCAGGGCTCCGGCGGCACGGGCGTGTTCTTGGTGCGGCGAAATGACTTGGGCAACCTGAACCAAATGGTCGAGTCGATCTCGCGTGACGGCTACATTGTTGCCCAGGAATACCTCCCCGCCGCGGCCGAGGGCGATATGCGCCTGTTCATGATGAATGGTGCTCCGCTGCGTCATCGAGGCAAATACGCCGCGTTTCGACGATTACGCTCGGGAGATGACATCCGCAGCAACATTCACGCCGGCGGTAAGAAGGCATCAGCTGTCGTCGACGAATCCGCCTTGCGGATCGCCGAAATCGTGCGGCCCAAATTGGTAGAGGATGGCATGTTCCTGGTCGGACTCGACATCGTGGGCGACAAGCTGATGGAAATCAACGTATTCAGCCCAGGTGGACTCGGCAGTGCGCAGAAATTTGAGGGCGTGACTTTCTCACCCGCCGTCATAGCGGCGTTGGAACGCAAGGTTCAATATATGAGTTTCTACCGGAGAAACTTCAATAACGTCGACATGGCAACGCTGTGAGACCAGAAAACGACAACGACGGTAGCGGCAATGGCGGGCATGTCGCTTGCGGCAATCCAATTGTCGGCGTTTGGCGATGTCGCCAATGCCGTTACGAGTGCTTCCCACGACATCTCCGCGAGGCAAACGCCGTCACCCCATTCTTATGCCCGGAATGCGGGACGGAATTGCGTTATGACGAGGAGGAGTGAGGGGATGAGGAGATGAGGAGATGAGGAGATAATGTCAGCCCAGTTCACTTCTATTCTCACCTCCCGCTCCGGTGCGGAGGCAAGGGATCCAATCGCGCATGAAGACGCGTCAACTGCTCGGCAAATACCGGATTGAAAAGAAGCTGGGCGAAGGTGGCTTCGCGATGGTCTATCGTGCCCTGGACACCATTGAGGGTGTTCGCGTCGCGTTGAAGATCCCGCATCCCCAGTTCACAACCAGAGAGTTTCTGGAAGCGTTCCGCCACGAGGTGCGTCTGGCGGCGAAGCTGAAGCACCCCCGCATCCTGCCGGTCAAGAACGCGGAGTTCATCAACGGCCACTTCGTGATTGCGATGCCGCTCGGCGAGCAGACGCTCGATGACCGATTGATGTATCGCATGGCGCGCGCCGCGGCCTTGGACTACGCCGAGCAGACTCTTGAAGCCGTGGCATTCGCTCATAGCCACCGCGTGATTCACTGCGATATTAAGCCTGAGAATCTGATTATCTTTCCCGACAATACGTTAATGTTGACGGACTTCGGGATTGCCAAGATCTCGCACCGCACCGTGGCGGCATCGGGTTCTGGCACCATCGGTTACATGTCACCCGAGCAGGCGATGGGCAAGCCATCATTCCGGTCCGATGTCTTTTCGATCGGACTACTGCTCTATCGGATGCTCACAGGGACCTTGCCAACTTGGCCGTTTACATGGCCACCACTCGGCTACGATCGTCTCCGCGGACGGCAGCATCCCGATCTGATTCAATTCCTTCGGCGCGCCATTGAGGTCGAGCCGAGGAAGCGATTCAAGGATGCCGACCAGATGTACCGTGCGTTTCAACGCATCAAACCGCGAGCGCTGCGTTATCAGCCCGGCGCCTCGACACGGACAAGTCGGAAACAAGGTGAGGCGGATTGGCGTTCTCTACAACGAAAGCAGTTCCTGCGGCAGTACGGCAAGGCACTCGATACGCGCCACGCTTGCCGACGATGCGACGGACCTGTGTCCGAGGCCATGCAATACTGCCCATGGTGCAAACTGAAACGGAGCAAACACGAGGGTGACACCAGATTTCCCCAGCACTGCCCACGTTGCCATCGAGGCCTCAAGTCGGACTGGGAGTATTGCCCCTGGTGCTTTGGACCAGGTTTTCATGTGCAGGTAACGCGCGAATTCACCGACAAAAACTATTCCGCGCGCTGTACAAACGCGAAATGCAAACGCAAACTCTTGATGCCGTATATGCGATACTGCCCTTGGTGCCACCGTAAGGTACGTCGCAAATGGCCCATCCCGAAATCGACGAAGAAATGCCGATCGTGTGGTTGGGGCGTCGTCGAGGGATACTGGACCTGTTGTCCCTGGTGTGGAAAGAAGGCCGATTAGCATCGAAGACAACGCATGGCTGGATCTTTCAATCAGGATCGCCTGTTCTTGAGTCTTGACATGGACGTGGCCGAGACGATTTCGGCAGGCAATGGGACCGCGGCGGTTTACAGCCGGCGATGTCCCGGTAAGGAAACGGGCAATGAAGATTCCGCCGGCGTGGTGCTCGTCGATCACCATCGGAGCGTTCTGATTGTCGCCGATGGTCTCGGTGGTTCCCCGGCCGGGGATCAAGCCGCCCGGCTGGCCGTTGCAGAAACGGCGCTAGCGATACGTGAAGTGGCCACCGGCGAACACTCGCTCCGCGTCGCGATTGTTGATGGCTTCGAGCGAGCGAACGAAAAGATCCAGGCGCTTGGCGTCGGCGCCGCGACCACACTTTCCGTCGTCGAACTCGATGCATCGACGATGCGCCCGTACCACGTCGGCGATTCTGTCATCATGCTGCTCGGCGGCCGCGGCAAAATCAAGTATCAGAGCGTTTCTCATTCGCCAGTCGGATATCTGCTTGAGGCGGGCCACCTGGACGAAGCCGATGCGATGCAACATGAAGACCGCCATCTTGTATCCAACACCGTTGGCGAGGCGAACATGCGGATCGAGATTGGACCGGCTCTGCAGCTCGCCCCGCGGGATACCTTGCTTGTGGCCACGGACGGACTGGCCGACAACTTGCACGTCAACGAAATCGTGGAGCGCGTTCGACGCGGACCACTCGATCGGGCCATGCAGCGGCTGATTGATGATGCGACCGAGCGAATGCATCATTCGAGCGAGCATATGCCGTCGAAACCAGATGATCTGACTGCCATCCTCTACCGGCCGTCAACGGTCGACACCGCTTGATCCGCAGGCACAAACGCTTCGCAGCACGAATACGACACGCAAATTCGCGCCGATCATACGCTACGGTTCGCTCGGAGCCGACGGGCACTCCCAGCACGGATCGCTGAATCGTGATCACCCCATCGTGAAACTCGACACGACGCATCCACAAGGCTGCGAACAAGCACCCAGAACAAACGACGAACAGAAACGCCATCAGATAGCTCAAGATGGAGGATGACCACAGGTCCAAGGCAATCGAGGCGACGACACCAACCAGTACGCCGATGAAACCCAAAATATAGTTCGGCTCGTGCAATTTCATGGTCTCATCTCACAGATCCAGCCTTCGCCATGGTCCTACCCGAAGGCAATGACTTGATCTTTATCCGCTCGTCGGTTATTTTTTTAACCTATCTGGTTGGCAATGTCAACCGAAACGGGGTCTTTGGGCTGTTACAAGCATGAGTACGGAATCTAGCCTTTCCCGCCGTGAACGCCAAATAATGGACATCGTCTATCGCCTTGGCGAAGCGACGGTGAGCGACGTGCTGACGGACATGAAGGATTCGCCGACGCGAACCTCCGTTCGCACGATGATGCGAATCTTGGAGGAAAAGGGGCAATTGAAACATCGCGTCGAAAATCGTGCCTTCGTCTACCGGCCCACGGCGAGTCGGAAACAAGCAGGACGATCAGCACTTCGTCGCGTGTTAAGCACGTTCTTCGAGGGTTCTATCGAACACGCTGTGGCAGCATACATTTCCGACCCGCGGGCTAGGCTCACTGCCGAGCAGAAAAAGCAACTCGCTAAACTTATTCAGCAGGCCCGGGACGAGAAGGAATAAACGCAATGCCCGCACCATCGCCCACATCATCGAGTGTGATTGAAGTTGGCGCAGGGTTGTTGCTTGACGCGTCTGTAAAAGGATTCGTCGTCTTAGCACTCACGGCGATCGTAATCGGACTAATTCGCAGATTGTCGGCAGCCGAACGACATCTCGCATGGTCCACAGCGATCTTCGCGCTGCTGTCGCTTCCGTTCTTTTGCGCGACGATGCCAAGCTGGCTGATCTTACCCGCTTGGCATACAGTCTCTTCGGCCTCAGTCTCGCCTATCACTGCACCACCTCCCGTTAGCGGACAGGAAGATCGACCCAAAAATGAAGTGAGTAGCAAGTTGCGGAGCCAGGCTGACATCGATGAGATCGACGACCGGTCAATTTCTGCCGATCAGATCGTCGGGCCGGGCAAGCAACTCGCAGTCAGACAACAGATAGACTCACAAGTCTCACGGTTGCAGCCAATTGTTGTTTGGTTGCTCGCGATATGGATGGCGGGAGTCGTTGCATGTCTAATTCCGGCACTGCTGGGGCAGATGCGACTCACCTCGCTCCGGCGAAGTTCTCACCCTGTCACCGACGCCACTTGCTTAAGCATGCTAGCGACAGCCTCCGAACAGCTCGCTCTTAGTCGCCGAGTTACGCTTCTCGAAAGTGACCGATGCACGATTCCGATGGTGTGGGGTATACGTCGTCCCGTACTGCTGTTTCCCAGCGATCGAAAGGGTTGGTCCGATGATCGATGTGAAATCGTGCTAATGCACGAATTAGCTCACGTGAAACGTTGGGATATCCTCTTCAAAATGCTGGCCCAGCTAGCGCGCGCGGTGTATTGGTTCAACCCGTTGGCTTGGTTCGCCGTGAGGCGCATAGACATAGAGAGTGAGCTCGCTTGCGATGACTTGGTCTTGGGAGTTGGACGAAATCCCGCCGACTATGCCCAGCAGTTGCTCGACATCACCTCCGCCATACCGTCTCGTCGGCTGGAAATAAACAACGCGATGACGATCGTGCGCCGGTCCATGATTGAAGGTCGGGTACGCAGCATCCTTAGCAACACACAGTGCCGTCGTCGTCAAACGACTATGGGGCTTTTCGTCGCCGTGACGCTGGTTTTCGGCGTGAGCGTTGTTCTTGCATCGGTGCGATCAGAGACGGAGGAACCGGACACCGAGCGAGCGATAAGCGGGGAGGGTCTCGAATCTGTCGCGACGGCGAGCGGGACAGATGACCGAGCCAGATCAAATGAGCGGTCGGATTATCGTAGACCAGTCGTTACAAAGCATTATTCGGCGTTCCCCTTTTGCCCGCGCGTCGGCGATGGTGACGTCCTATTCCCCGATTGTGCGGCTTTTTCACCAGACGGCCGGAGGGTTGTCGTGGCCGGTGGAGGTGGATCGTTTGCCTGGCATTCTGAGATTATTGGGGCCATCAAGAACGGCGTTATTGTGAACGAGGATGCGATCCTAGAAGTGACGCCGATAGCATTTTCGGGTCATGTGATGGACGTTGCCTTTTCGCCCGACGGACAGTACTTGGCGGGCATAGGCGTCGATCCGCATGCTACCAACGGCGTGGCAAATATAACTGGCATTCACGTCGAGATATTCGATGGCCATACTCTGAAGAAGGTCCGCTCTCTCCGGTCAGACGTCTTCCCATTCGAAAGCTGCAACCCTCGCGCATTCTCGATTTCGTGGTCGCCCGACGGCAATTCTCTTGCGGCGAGCTACAAGGACACAAGGGTCTGGAATGTTCAGGCTGGCAAATTATTGCTGGAACTAAGTGGAGTGCGAGGACCTGTACGCTTTTGTGAGCAGGGTAAGTCGCTTGTCACATACAACAGCACTACCGGGTCGCTCGACTTCTACGATGCCGGGATCGGCCAACGCGTCCGACAGATTGACGTTCGGAACTATCGCGGCGGCGTGACTTCATTGGTCGTTTCGCCCGACGAGCAGTGGATCGCGATTACAGGCCCGACGGTCTACAAAAAAAATGTCGTATGCGTCGTATCGCGCGATGGAGAGAAGCAACACAAGCGAGAGCAGGAGCGAATTTGGGAAATTGCATTTACCCCGGATAGCAGGGCAGTAACGATCGGCTTTCATTCCCTGAAGGACTGGTACTTCCTTGACGGTGGGGCGACCGAGAACTACGCGGGCCATTTGCTTGAGGACACCATTAAGGATGTTGAGCAAGAAACGCCCGAGCAGTTCCCCTTTTTGTACACGGCGCTCGCCCATTCTCCTGACGGAACGAAGTTGGCCGCGGGACGCGTGCTGTTGTTCACTGGAGGATTTGCCGGCGGCTGGGGATTTCCCATACTTGTTGACAGGTCGTCAGGACAAGAAGCAGAACCAGACGCCGAGACTGCCGTTGACGCCAAGCGATAAACACACGAGATGACTCCTAGACTGCCCCGTTCACCGGGCGAGAAACTCGCCGAGTTGACCAAGTTTCGTGCGTCGGACACGATCCTTGCGAATATCGTTGCGATCGATGCACTTGACGTGCGGTTTGATGATGACGTGGAGACGATGGCGTCAGTCTTTCTAACAATTTACGAGGCGCCTCTCGGCGGCCGAGATATTTTCCGTGTGCGGCTCCTTGATTTGTGTCTTGCAGGCTATGACGAATCCATATATCTCACCGGCTAAAGCGCCTTCGGCGAAGGGGCCGCAGAGTGCGGGCACGGTTCGCTGTCTTAAACTGATCGTCGTATCAATCGTCCTGGCAGTCGCCGGCGGGGTGCTAGGTCTAGTCGCCGGGCATTTTGTTGGCGTCTTGGCATACGACGGCTTTCCCTCGTACTACTCTGATGACGTTTACCGCGGTGACTACGGCACCGGTTATTCGACGAACGTCCGTCGCATCGTCGCACTAAACATGGCTCTAGGCGGTGGCGGTATCGGGTTCTGGCTGGGACTTTCTTTGCCATGGTTGAGGTTGGCCTGGCTGCACTTCCGAAAGCGTAATCAGGCAGTGTGAGTTTCACTCCAAAAGTTAGGCGGCAAGGCGCTGCGGCACCGTCTTGTAGCAAGAAACCAAATCAAATAGCGCTCGACGAAGGGTACAAGACATGCTTATTTGCCCAACATGTGGTGCTGAGCACGAAATACTCGACCCCATATTTCGCCGCCCTGAAGCGTACGTTCAACTTTCTCGCGATTCCCAAGAACAGCATGCTCAGGCGGACGACAATCTATGTCGCATTACGCTGCCCGAATGCGCGCCACGATACTTTGTTCGCGGAACAATGCCTGTCGACGTCGAGGGTCACTCGGATGGCGTTGCCTGGGGGCTGTGGGCAGAGGTGGCGGAGGACGTGTTCAGCCGCGTTTTGGAACTTTGGTCGAATCCAGATCAAGCGTGTGAGCCGCCATTTGACGGCACGTTAGCCAACTCAGTGCCCACGTACTTAGGAACCCTCGACTTGAAATTGCAGATCCAGCTCACCGGGCCGACGTCTCGCCCAGAATTTCAGTTCGCGCGAGATATAACGCATCCTTTCGTGCAGGAGTGCTTGGCAGGGATTGATGTTCATCGGGCTTCCGAGTGGCTCAGTCTCGTTGCGGATGAATCGTAAGAATGTGACCGATATGATGACGCCATGAGAAAGGATCGGGATGAGAGTCTATTGGGATTTCAAAGTCATGGCCACTTCCGAATCCGAGGCGACGGCGGTTCTGGATTCCATCGCGCAGCTTCTTGACATTGCACCACAAAAAGTGAAGGTCCGCGATTATCCGAAGTTCACGGACATGTACGAATGTGTTTTTCATACACGACATCGTCGGCACGATGGTTTTCAATTCCTGCGAGAATTGGTCGACAATCTCGGTGGAAAAGCATCGATTGACGAAACCATTCTGACACGTGATGGAGAAGACCAGTCCGTCTTTGAGACCATTATCGACGTTCGTAACGGTCCACTAGCATTGCCCAACATTCATTGGGTTTTGGTTACATCCGAGATGTCCGTAAGCACATAGGTATGCCTTTTGGCATAGGCGTTCATATGCGATCTCGAACTGAGTCGTGGGCCTTCCCCGAAGAGGAGGTATTGTCAGAAGTCGTGTTCTTGAATAGTTGAAAAAAGCGGCGCATCCTGCTGTTGGACAGTGACGACGGATTGGTCACACTTCTTCACATACGTGTAAAATGCACCGATTTGAATCCGTTCTTCGAAGCGCTGTAAAACTCAGAATCAACTGCGAATGCAAATAGACAAAAAAACCCGTTTCGTTGACGAACAGTTGCCAGAAATGAGCACCGCGACGCTTTTCGATTAGTGACGAACAATCCATCATGAGATCGCCAATGTCGCCACCCCATCGCAGAATACTGGGAGTCGAGCCAACGCCGTGCGGAGTGTCAACGTCAGGCGGTGCCTCGCTCAGTTGCCACAGCACGTCCGGAGCTTGAACGTAGACGTGCAGGTGCATTCCGTTGGAAAACTGAAGGACAAAATCGCGATCTGACCAGCGAGCGTCTACAAAAGACGTATCCGAGAGTCGCTCAGAATCTCGCTTCGCCTGTTTCTGTCGCGGATGTTTATTCGCGCCTTCGATGGCGTCGCCGAATGAACCGTATGTCTTCTGAATCGGAAAAACATCGACTGGAATTGGTTTTGTCATGCGGAAATACTTGGGTGCCCGATGACAAGTAGGTTGTTCGCCGCGCGCCGCCTAAGCGTTCGGCGATTAGCAGCGAACTAGTGTAACACGTGATACAGCGGTTGGACAAGAAAGCGAGAAACGTTGCAGGCGACGTGGTAAGTAGTTCAGGGATATTCCCGCGGTCGTTGATAGGTTATTGCCGTTGTGACCAATCGCTTCAGAATGGCCTTAACCTTCGTCATCGGGACCGTTATTCAAGTCGTGGATGAAGGCATAGACGCCAACCGATTGCCTTGCTTCGCAAATTCTCTTACTCCTCCGCCGCTACCGAGAATGGCAAATCATCGTATCCAGATTGCCGTCTAAGCCCCTTTCCGTCTAACGTCTGCCGCCGGGCGGCCGATGCGTTTTGGACCGAATAAGCTATGATTCCGAATTACTCGTTCTTGGAAAGACCTCTATTCAACGTGGGAGGACGGTTTCCCTCCAGTCCATTTTCCAGATGACGGGTTTCTGCAAGCAGAAGCCCATTCGTCGTCTACTCCCCGTTGGCCAATCCATTTTTCGGTGAAACCTTGTTTGGCCAGTCCGGGGTTGTCTGTGGGTATCTGTTGCTTGTTGTAAGAACCTTCCAAGGAAGAATCGCCAACTGCATCCTCGAACGAATCATATTCCTCGCGGACTGGATCGTAGTTGCCGGAGTCGCCGCCGGACCCTCCCGTCGCCGCACAGAAGGCAAGGGTACATCCTGAGGCAATCGCAGCAGCCGGAGGTACGTTGACGAGAACAGTCGTTCCGGTCACGGCCAACGAAGCGGTTCCGGAATACGTTGGCACCAATCCGGGCGTCGGAACGTTTCGCAGGACATGGCCAAGCGCGCCACCCGCGGCCCCGCCCGCGGCCCCGTAACCTGTATCTCGAAGTACCTCGTAGCCGTCGATGCCAGGTCTGTCATCAAGAGACTGTCGAACGACGCTGCCCGTTGCCCCCCCAGCAGCACCTGCGACGGCGCCGACGGCAATCGCCGCTCCCACGGTTGGATCTGCCGTAAGAACACCCCCAACGATCGCGCCGCTAACCGCGCCCGCAGTGACGGCACCGGCAAGATCGGCTCCGGAGGGCAGTTCTCCTTCAAAGAGAAGTGAGGACCCGATCGATACTGCCCCGCCGACGATTCCACCGACGATAGCACCACCAATCGTTCCCCAGAATTCGCCCTC
The DNA here is from genome assembly GCA_003389215.1 of Planctomycetota bacterium. Taxonomy (GTDB): domain Bacteria; phylum Planctomycetota; class Planctomycetia; order Pirellulales; family UBA7805; genus MB-PLM-2. Next base: position 33,080 of record QQVP01000035.1, read on the forward strand.
TGGGTCGGTCGCTCCGGTGGAGAAGTTGCCCACATACCGATAGAGATTCGCATCGCCGGCGGCGAAGCCGATGGGGTCTTCGCTGGCCCAGCGGCCGGTGACCGGGTCGTACCAGCGGTGGAGATTGTTCTGCAGACCGGTCTCGTCGTCGAAGGCCCGGCCGGTGTAGCCGAACAAGTGATCGACGGCCGCGTTGGTCTCGCTGGTCACGTTGCCGAACGAGTCGTACTCCCAGTACCTTTGGATCGTCGTGTCGCCGCTACGCGTCTGGCGCATCGTGTCGCCATGCGTGAAACTCACCGTATACGACGTCGCCAGAATTTCGTGCTTCAGAAATCAACTCCTCCGCGATCTTGTCATCGGGATATTCCCACTCCACGTTGGCTTCATCAACGCACCAGTCGATTTCGACGATCTCGAAATGATTTTCGACGACCCACTCGCTTAGCTTCCGATTCGCAGCTTCCGCCGAGCGCCCGCAAATGTAGAATCGCACCGCCGCTCCTGCGACCTCGCACGGATCGATCTCACAACCTTCGAGCGGTCTTAGTTCGGCCAGGATCACGAAAACGCTGCTACAGTCCATTTTCACTACTCTTTGAACTTGTGATGTCGATTAACTCCGTGTCGCTTTATCTGCGTCGATTTATTGCTATCGTGATAATGCGTCTCCGGGTAATCCGAATTGGGGTGAGACTCTGGCTTCTTATACTTTTGCTGTTCCTCGTACGCTTTTCGCTTCGCTTTGTCAGACTTGGGAGGTGTCGGCCTTGGTTTTCCTCCATGCGCATGTGCAGCGGTGTCTTTGGCAGCTTTCTTCGTATTGTGTATCACCGAGATTTGCCTTGGCTTTCTCGGAATTCTACACATTGCCGGCCCGGGCAGGGCGGCGCCGGCCTGCACGTCCCGGCGGATCTTGCCGCGGTTTTCTAGATACGCCCTGCCTTGCGCCAACTCCTCGTCCGTGGCGCTGTCGAGTACTTCCTTAGTTTTCTTGGCCAGCTCCATGACAAACTGGGAGTCGTCCCAGTCCTTGCCCGTGAGACCCTTTGCCAAGAAGGGTTCCCAGAAGTCAGCCAACAGAGCGCCGTATGCGATCTCATGCGCAACGATGGCCAATTCTCCAGCTTTACAGGGCTCGACCGACGCTCCGTCGCGAAGGGCCAGAATCGCGGCCGCCAGATACGCTTGCGGCTCGAGCGTCTCTCGATCGGTTGCGAGCAGATCTTGGTCCTTGTTCCGATCGGCATTTGTGTGGTGGCGTGGAAGCCCGTGCGCTAGTCCATACTCGAGAATTTGACGAAGAGCAGGATCCCCGTTCTCAGGCCATGCAGCAAGTAACTTTCTCGTCGCTTCAGCATCTTCTTCGGTGAGCGGATCGTGTCTATGCCGATATCCCCATTTCTTGTATCCGTCTTCCGTAAGCGGCCACAAGGGTTGGCCACCTTGATCTTGGCCGGTTGTCGCCCCCATGAACCCGAAGTCAAACGTAACGGGAGGAAGGTCAGAAGACTCGCCGGACGACGACAAAGGATCTGATTCCTTTGCAAGCTGTTTGAGCTCGCCGATGGCCGCTAATCCGTCCGGATCGACGCCATTCGTGGGGCCATTGCCCACGTAGCGATAGAGATTCGCGTCGCCCGCGGCAAAACCAATCGGGTCTTCGCTGGCCCAGCGGCCCGTGACGGGATCGAACCAGCGGTGGAGATTGTTCTGCAGACCGGTCTCGTCGTCGAAGGCCCGGCCGGTGTAGCCGAAGAGATGATCCACCGCGGCCTGCTGACATCAACACATGCGGCAGCTGCAGCTACTCCTCTTGATACTCACCGATGTGCGCATAGGAATCATCGTAATCGGCGTTTGCAAAGTGCGAAACCAATCGACAGTCGTCGCAACGAAATGGAAAAATCCAGAAATTCGATGCTTCAGACCTGCTTAGGTCTCTATACCACTCGCCCCCGCAGCTCGGACATCGCCGATCACGCTCGTGGTCGCCCCGGCCGTAGTGCCGCATCAGGAAATAGAAGACAGGTCTTTCGAGAGCATTCTCGACAGTCTCAGCGAGCTGGCGACCCTGCCGTGCGAGGAGTGACGTAGGCGACGCCAGCTGCTCGTATGCTGAAGCCTCTAGTTCTCCGGACGATAGCCATATGCCCTGCAGTCGACTGTATTCGCGCGACCAGAAGAACAGTCTCTCGCGCTCGTCATCATCGATTGATACCAAGTAAGTTGGAAAACGATCGCCAGTGCTCATGAAGCAGATAGGTGACGCGCCATCGTAGTCGGACGAGACCAAGCATAATTCTGAGTCCTCGTGCAACTCTGCGAAAGTCCCGGGAACATCGTCCGCCATCAGCTGCCACGAGGGATCGCACCCGAACAAACTGCGGAGCACATTCAGCTCGTCGATTCCATAACTCGAGTGAAACCGCAGTTGCGTGGAGTCTGGCCGTACCGCATAAACGTAGGCGACGGCGTATCCACCAAAGACCGAGCGAACTGGGTCGCCACATATTTGTCCATTTCTTTGTAGCAGCACCAGATATTCGTCCAGTCGGTCGTAGATCGCCTCCAAATCGAGGCCGAGTGGAATCGGGCCAAATCTCACCTGCTTAAGGAACATGGAAAGACTCAAGCTACTATTGAAACGAATCTACGCGCGATGCCACCGGTGTCCAAGAATGACAGGTTAACACGTGAGCGACGACACCGCCACGTGCGTGCCGAACGGGATCGTTGTGTCATTTCAACCGTTACACCGGTCTTGTTGCCTAGCCCGTACTGGCATTCCCTAGAACGGATCCTGGAATGAGCGGTCAGCCCATTTTTGTATCTCGCTGAACTCCGTGCCTGCGCCTCTTTTCCAATTGCCTGCGCCGTACTTCTCATCCATCAGGCGCTTTGCAAAGTCTCGACCTGCCTCGCCGATATTGGGAATCTCGCCGCCACGCCGGACCCAGCTAGGAATGTCAGTTGCGCCAGCCTTCCCCTTCACGCCGGCCTTGCGAATCTTCTTTCCGGCACAGGCGAGGTCGATGAGTTTCTGTGCATCCGTTGACTTGTCTGCCTGTCTTAGCGCTTGGAATAGCTTTCTCCGCACCGGACTTGGCAAGCCTTGTATCGCGCCATAGGCAGACTTGGAAATTGTGACGGCTAGTTTTGCACCTTTTGCGGACTTGTATCCGACCTTGAGCGCGGTGCCTAATTCGTCAGCCGGGATAGCCGCGAGGAGAAAACCGAAGCCACCTGCAAAGTACCTGCCCTCGCCGACATCATCGATGGCAATTACGATCGCTCCACCGGGAACAAGCTCACACATATCTTCTAGAATCTCGCCGAGCTCTGCTAAGCGGGCAAGAATGCGCTCGCGCCGTTGTTTGGCAGCCTTAGTTGCTTCATGTCGAGAAAGAACTAAGAACTCCTCAAACTCGCCAGCGAGATCATTGTTTTTTACCAACTCGTTCGCGATTGCCGACGCCAATTCTGCAGAAGTCATGTCATCTGGCGCATTGACTTTGAGTCTGGTAAGGAGTCGCGTGGAGCCGGCATTCGTATGCTCCTCATCGATGCTAAAACTCTGTCCCCCCCAAAAACTCTTTTCGGCGCTCTCTATCTTGCCTAGTCGTCCTTCGGTACCTGCTGCGTTATTCGGCCTATTCCAGAACGCTCCTAAGTCATCGTCAATCTCAGTGAGAAATTCCCCTACTTCTTCTTCATTCCACTGTGGGTCCGCCAGGCCACTTGGATCAACCGCGTTTGTGGGACCGTTGCCCACGTACCGATACAAGTTCGCATCACCGGCGGCGAAGCCAATCGGGTCTTCGCTGGCCCAGCGGCCCACGACGGGGTCGTACCAGCGGTGGAGATTGTTCTGCAGACCGGTCTCGTCGTCGAAGGCCCGGCCCGTGTAGCCGAACAGATGATCGACCGCCGCGGCCGTCTCGCTCGTGACGTTGCCGAACGAGTCGTACTCCCAGTACCTTTGGATCGTCGTGTCGCCGCTGCCCGAGTCGTAGAAGGCCAGCTGGCGGACCGTGCCCTGGTGGTCGGTCAAGGGCCAGTAGACGTCGCCGGCACTGCTGAGCGTGGTGACCTGCTCGTCGGCCAGAATCTGATCGACCGCGTTGGCCCACAGGTAGCGGTTGGTCAGATCGGCCGCTCATCGGACCATTCTGCCGATCCTGTCACGCTGTGCAAACAGAAGCGTGACCGCGTGTCACATTTTGTCATTGCGGTTTTCGCGCGCCTCGTTACGCTGGAGGTTGCCGCCACTTTCGCGCGGTCGCGTCGGCAGGGCCGCCACGCGCGTTCTTTGAAAATCTGATTAATCGCCCCATCAGGTAACGCGATCGCGGTGAGTTTTTGCGCTTCGGGTGCCGAGCCCCCGGCAAAAAACGCAAAGCCGCTGCCGGGCGCGAGTTGCGTGCGAAGTTTGCGCAGGTTCATGCCGAGCTAACTTGCTTCGGCCCAACGGCTTCGAGTTTTTGCCCGGCGAACCCGTTTTCGCCGATATCGGAAAAAAACTCCCCGCGCACCGGCAACTCTGCGCACTGGCGGAGTCTGATGCCACCGCTGGTGAGGAACTATTGATGGCTACTTCTCGCTCAGCGGCACGTCGCGGAATCGCTGGTGACAGGCTCGACAATTCCGGTCGATGCGATCTGCAAGGTGGGACAGCAATGCGGGAGGCTCGGTCTCGGCGGCGGGCGATTGCCAACCGCGGAGTGTGGTTTCCAACTGCCGGGCGGCCACCTCAGAGTCTATGAGAAGCTGCTGATAAGCTGGCTGCTGGTCGGCAGTGTGGTCGGTCCGCAGCAACTCCGTGAAATGCTCGCGCAGGAGTAGCGCTTCGTGGGCCGGATCGATATCCGGATGGTTTGGCGGTGTACGCCAGTCGGCGGCCATGACGGCCTTAAGGTTGTCGTGCGTCCGCTCGATCGTGACCATGGCCTCGGCCAGTGGTGGCACGGCGACCGATTCGCGAAACTCGACTTCGAACTCGTCGAGCAACGCTTCTTCCAGCGGCGTCGCATTTTGCGCCGACTCAACCAACCCACGGTAGTGCGGGCTTGTGCCGGCCAGCTCGAGCACGGCCAGGCTCTTCGACTTCGGCAACAGTCCGGCCGACACCGTGGCCACACTTGCCGCCGCCGGACTGCGATGCTTGCCATGATGACAGTGGATGTAGATCGGTCCGTCGAGCCGGCGAACCGCCTTGGCAAGTTGCTTAACCCGCTCCTCGGGCACCCCGTCATAGCCGTGCGGCAGATGAACGTAACGAAGGCCGTACTTCGCGGCAGTCGTCACGTCGGGTCTGGCACCGTCGACGCTGATCACCGTTTTCACGCCGAGTTCCTCGAGTTCCCGAAATGCGGCGTCTCCATGCGGGAGACCTCCGGAGATCACCTTCGTATGCAGTTGAATCGCGTTGGGCAGGTGGTCCGCAAAGATCCTTCTGGGCCAAGGGGTTGTCGCGGTTTTCGTTTCGCCCGAGTCGGCTTGTGCCTTCGCTGGGATCTGCGGTGCATCGGAGCGCCAGCAGCCAACGAGACTTGTCTGGAAGGCGATAATGAGAACCAATCGATGCATAGCGGTACATTTCGTCCGCCACGTCACGTCGAGGTAATTAGAGCTGGCTCCGGAGATGGCTGGTGCTGCGAGGAGCGACGCCTACGCCGCGCAGCGGACGGCTTGTTCTTCGTCGGCGCTGGACGAGGGTCCCGTGGCCGCGGGTGCTTCGTGCGGGCCGAAGGGGGTGAGCCAGGCGATCGTTTCGCTCGCCGTGGGGCCGATGGGTGCCGGCTGCGGCCGGGCGACATGTTCGGTCAAGCGACGCGACTTCGATTCGGCCCAGTCTTCGGCCGCCGTGGTGAGGTAGTTCATCATGTCCTCGATGCGACGCCGGTAGTACTTGATGCCGGCTCGATCGAGGTTGGGCGGAATCCAGATCCGCGGGCTGATGATGATTCGCGCCCGCGAGAAGGGGCGCGGCACGGCAAACTTATCCCAACTGTTGGCCCGCCAGGGACGATCGTAGCCGACCGCGTAGAAGACCAATGGCAAACCGGTTCGCGAGGCCAGGAACAGGCAGCCTACCGCCAGCTTGCGACGCGGACCTTGCGGCCCGTCGGGCGTGATCGCCAGATGCTGTTGGTCGCTGCGGGCGAGCAATTCGCGGATCGCCTGATCGCCGCCGCGTTGCGACGAACCGCGGACTGTGTCGTAGCCCAGGTGCAAGGCCAGACGGCAGAGCAGATCGGCGTCGCCGTGGCGACTGGTGAGCATCGCCAGGTTGCAGTCCCCGCCCAGGTCGAGCGGCACGGCGATGCTCTCGTGCCAGAACAGGTAAATGTTGCGCTGCGTGCAGTCGCGGCGATGCGGTTCGACAGTCGGATCGTAGGTGGCGATGCGGGTGTCGAGGGTCCGCAGCCAAATCTTGGCGACCGTATAGACCAGGAATCCCAGCAGTCGCGTCCAGAAGGGATGACGTAGTTTCATGGCGTCCTTGCCGTCGCGTCGGAGAAGTCACCCGGGAAGCGACCTACGTGTGGCCGGGGCACTTGGACGACGTGGTCGAAATTGCGAGCGGTATGTTAACCGATGGGGCCGCTGGGGTCCTATCGAGGTTTCTGTTCAGTCGGGCCAGTCGCCGGAGAAGACCTCGGCGGCGGGGCCAGTCATGAAGACATGGTCGTTTTCGTGCCACTGGAGCAGCAAATCGCCACCTCGCAGGTGGTTCAGAATCTGTCGCTCGGTTCGCCCTGATAGCACTCCCGCCACACAGACCGCACAGGCTCCGGTGCCACAGGCCAGCGTTTCGCCGCTGCCGCGTTCCCAGGTCCGCTGGCGGACTTCGGTGGGTGAGACGACCTCGACAAATTCGACGTTGACCCGATTGGGAAAACGGGCGTCGTGTTCAATCTGCGGGCCGACGCCGAGGACCAGGTCGTCGCTGGCCTCGTCCACAAAGATCACGCAATGCGGATTGCCCATCGAGACGCAGGTGACCTGAAAGCGATGATCGCCGATTTGCAGCTCGTGATCGACGACGCGTTCCCCGGCGAGGGTGGTCGGGATGTCGGCCGCGTTGAGGATCGGTCGACCCATGTCGACGCGGACCCGTTCGGCCCTTCCGTCGGCGACTTCCAGTTCGAGCTGGAGCGTGCCGCAGGCGGTCTCGATGGCCAGCGACTCTTTGCGAGCCAGGTCGTGATCGTAGACGTACTTCGCCACGCAGCGGATGCCGTTGCCGCACATCTCCGCCTCGCTGCCGTCGGCGTTGAACATCTGCATCCGGGCATCGGCCACCAAGGAGGGATGGATCAGGATCAACCCGTCGCCGCCGACGCCGAAATGCCGATCGGCGATGGCACGAGCCAGCTGTTCTGGGTTTTCGGGCGGCGGCGCGGAAATGCAATCGACGTAGACATAGTCGTTGCCGGCGCCGTGCATCTTGGTGAATCGCATGGGGGACTTTCTGGCCGCTCTTGGTGTCCAGGCCGCTCGTGGTGTCTTCGTCGTGGGTGGTCTTCGCGGTTGCGGTTGCGCGCTGACGGACCTGCAGCTAACGGCGTGTCAACCGTGTCGACGGAGGCACGCTGCGATTCTAGCGCGGCGACGGCTCGCGGACAATCAGGTCTCGGCCCGCGCCGCTGCGGCCTAGCCAGTCAGATCGAGTTGTCCACCGCTGTCGCCGCTGACGTCCTTGCTCTGTCGCGTCTTGTCGCTGGCCTCGGCCTCCTCCGACTCCGGTTCCTCGCCCTGGCCGCCCGGCGGTCGTTCCCACAGGCGTCGCCCGTCGGCGTCGCGGTCGTGCGACTCGTGGCCTTCGCCATCGGCTTCGCCGATGCCGGCGGCGGAATCGGCCTTGGCATTGTTGACGTCGCGGCCCTTCTGGCCGGCCGTTTCATGGGCCGCCCGCTCCGCTTCGGCACCCTTGGTTTGCGAAAGGGGCGAGCCGGCGGCACCGCCGAGCACGCCTCCCATTCCTCCAACGCTCATGACTTATTCTCCGTTCAACTATCGAAAGGATACTTCGCATACGGAGGTCGGACAAAGTAGTTATCTGGAAGCGCCTCTTCCCGGGATCAACGACTCCATGAAGTCGGTCGCCTGGCGAAGAAACGGCTTCTCTTTATGGGGACTCAATTCCTGCTGCAAACCCTCCACGGCGCGGGCGACGCCGGGCAGCGGCTCGCGAGTGGTTCGCGGGTTGCTCAGGGGGCCATCGACATAAATCAACAGCAACAACGGACTGGCCTGCTTCAAGAGCGCGGTCACCAGCGGCACTTCGATCTGGTCGCGACCGACGATCGCGTTGAAGATCATCTTCACTTCCTGGTCGAAATCCATCTCACCCTTGCCGAACAGACTCACCGCGTCGCCGAAGAAGTTGATCTTGTCGAAGTAGATGTGGGCGCCGCGGACGCGAAACTGGATGTCGCTGGCGGTAAAGGCCTGCGCGTTGGGGGCCGTGAGGCTGAGAATCTTGAGCAGGGAGACCAACAGCGGAAGCTCGCCGATGTCGGCCTCGGTGACCCGGGCCTCGCCCAATCCGACCAGCGTGTGGGTGCCGGCACTCGTGCCTTGCAGGTGCAGGTTCACCTGCAGATTGCCCTTCATCTTCGATTTGCCGGGGATGGCTTCGTCGGCCAAGCGCTGCAGATTCGCGCCAACCAACACGCCGTCGACTTCGAACCGCGGCGCGCGGTCGAAGGTGACACTGGCATCTCCGTAGATCGCCCCGTCGTAGAAGTTCGCATTGACGCGTTGACGTTGTCCGTTGGCGTCGGGCCGTCCCGCCGAGCTTCCCAGCCGCAGTTCCCGCTCGCTCAGCGAGAGCGGCCCGCGGACCTGGGTGAGCTGATATCCCTTGTACATCACCGTGTCGAGGTCGAGCCAACCGGTGGAGCGAAATCTCTGTCCGTCGGCGCCGCCCTCGAGCCGCACCGAGCCGTGAATGTTCTCCAGGACCATCCCAGGCGAGATGCGGGCGTTCTGCGTGGTCAACTCGACATTCCAGCCGCTCTGCACCGGCGTCTTCGTGTGGTGATTGCCGGCGAAGCTAACGGCTCCGCGCAGGTTCAGCGGCCCGGTGAATTCGAGTCGCTCGATTCCACGTCGCAGGGGCGGGGGCACCGCATCGAGCAGTTCACGGTCGACCTGAATGCGATCGGCGACCAGTTCATTGAAGGTTAAGTGCCAGGCCCCGTCCTGGGAGTGACGACATTGTCCCGACATGGCGACCTTGGTTCGTCCGTGTTCGGCGGTGATCCGCCGCGGTTGGTTCTCTGCGGCCGCAGCATCGCTCGCCTGCGCCTGCCGGCCAAACCTCAGGTAGTCGCGTCCAATCTCGATCGGCCCACGCAGATTTTCGAGCCGATAGGGAAACCACTGCGGCTGCAGCGAGATGCCGTTGCCCGAGGGCTCGGCGCGAATCGTCAGGTCGAGCTGGCGGGTGGCGGAGAGAAATCGCAATTCAGTGGCCATGCCGACGGTGCCTTGCGGTTTCAACTTGTGCCACAGATCCTGCTGCATCGGCGCGAGCGCCGCCCGCAACTGTTCATCGAGCGGGATGTCCGAGCCCGTGAAGTTGAGTGCCAGCTCGCTGCCCTGGTCCAGCGGCCGCCAGTAGCCTTGGCAACGTACGACCGCCGCGCCGCTGCGACCCTCCAGGTTGCGAAAGGTCCATTGGTGGTCGCGTTCCTGAAGTTCGCCGCGGACGTTCCGCAGCAGGTAGGGGAATTTCGCATAGCGGACCGTAATGTCTTGCAGCCGCATGTCGACGCTCCGCTGCCAGCGGTGCGCGGGATCTTGGCGTTCGATGCGGCCGCGCGCCTCGACCACGCCCTGCGGTCCCAGCGATCGAATGGCGGGCTGCGCCTTGCCCGGCAAGGCAGCGAGGAGTTGCTCGTCGATGGGCAATTGCGGAGCGAGAACATCGACACGGCCCACGGCCTTCGGCCCGGGGTTGGTCAAGGTCCCGCCAATCGACACGGGACTGTCACTGGCCAGTCCGGTCAGGCGCACGACCAGGTTGCCGTACTTCAGGTCGAGCGTGCCCTTGGCACGGGTGATGCGATACGGGAACTTCTCGTGGGTGAACGACGTATCGCGACAGGCGACGTGAACCTGCGGTTCCCACGTCTGGCCGTCGAATTCGAGCTGGGCGTGGACGTCGACCTCGCCTGCCGGTTGGAACTGGTTCCAGATTGTTTGCCACTCTTCGGGCAAGCCGCGCCGCAGTTGCGGATCGAGCATCAACTGCCGGACATCCGCGGTTATCGAGGCGTGGCTGTCGCTGGTATAGCCGTAGCGGGCGGCCCGCAGTTCGATCTTGGTCCGGCCGCTCTGCGCCGTCAGTTGCTTCAGCTCGGCGCGGTCGGTATGGAATTCGGCACGCGCGCGAATGTCGGTCAACGGGTAGGGCAGTCGCCGATCTTCGAGTCGTCCTTCGGCCAGATCGCAGTCGACGCGAAACTCGATCGGATCGGCCGACGTGGCGCCGCTGGCGGCCGTCAGGCTGATGCCGACGCGGCCCCGCAGATCGCCCAGGCGGCGCAAGGGGCCCGCCGCCTTTTCGGGAAGCGAACGGCGCAGCTCGGGCGAGAGCTCGATTGCCTCGATGCGGGCTTCGACGCGCCACTGGCCACTGGCCAGGTCGTACCAGCCCTGCAGCCGCGCGTCTTCCAGGTAGTCGCCCGCGAACGAGCCTTCGACCGCCGTGGCCCCGGGCTGCGAAACCAGTTCAGGCACCTTTTCGGCGGGACGAAGCAGCAGGCTGATGTCGCGGAGCGTGTAGGTGCTGGAAGGATGTTTGAGCGGATCGAACAATTCGACGACGGCGTTTTCGATACTGATGGTCGGCCGCTCGTCGCTGAGCTTCGGCAGCGGGAGCAGACTTTCCACGCTCCACTTTCCGTCGGGTCGCCGCGTGGCCCGCAGCGTCGGATGACGCAAGGTGATCTGCGAAACGCCGAGCTGCCCCGACAGGAGGTCCGGCAGTTCAGTACTGCAGGCGAGATGGATTTCGTCGACGTAGACCGCTTCGGCCAGGGGGCCGTCGGCCTCGCGTTCGGTCATCGACAGGCCGCGAATGCGGATGCCTTCGTTCTCGATGCGCTGGGCGCTGCGGACTTCCACGCGGAAGTCGGGATAGTGCTCGCGAAACACGAGCAGCACCTGCCGGCGAATTTCATCGTCGACCTGGCGCAAGAGCAGCGGCACAGCGACCGCCGCGCCCACGACGAGCAGCAACAGTCCCCATTTGAAGAGGTACCAGCAAAGGTTGATCGTGCCGCGAACGATGTTCGACTTCCTTGTCCGACAATTCGAGAAAGCAACGCTCAGGCGCCCGCAAATTCGCCGTGGGGCGGGGCAATACGGACGTCGCCTTTTCTACGGCTGAGGATCGTAGAAAGGTCGCCGCAAGCCGACAAGGCAGACTCGACTGCCAGCAGGGGGTTGGCGACACGCCGGAACCAGCGGGGCCAGGGCGTCGACGGGCAGACTTCTGCCGCGAGCGGGACCGGGCAAATCGTCGCGGAGTTGATTGGAATGGGCCTCCGCAACCGCTATACTCCACGCTTCACTTTCACTGCTAGCAGCCCATCTTCCGAGGTTGTGCAGCAGCCTCGCTTCCCCGTGCCCTAGGCGGCCATGACCCGCGGCGACGTATCATCGCGGCGGCGGGCCTTGGAGACTCTACACGCATGAATAGCAAGAACGATCAGGTTGTTTTTTGGGGTTGCTTCATTGCGCTGATCACGACGTCGTTCGCGTTCTTCAGTCGGATGTACCTGTGCGCGACGCGCTTTCCCAGCGACTTCAACCTCGATAAAGTCGCGTCCGGGGACCTTATTGGAGCCGGTATCTGGCCTTTCGGCATTTCGATCATTCTGTTCAGCCTGGTCATCGACAAGATTGGCTACCGGGTGGCGATGGTCTTCTCGTTCTTGTGCTACGCGGTTTACCTGGTCATGGCATCGATGGCCTACGCGACGATTCAGGGAGTCGAGGGAGAAGCTCTCCAGGCCGCCCAAGCGCGTGGCTACGACTACTTGTTTTGGGGCAGCTTCATCCTGGCGCTCGGCAACGGAACGGTCGAGGCGTTTATCAATCCCGTCGTGGCGACGATGTTCAACAAGAACAAGACCACGTGGCTAAACATTCTTCATGCTGGCTGGCCTGGAGGACTCGTCTTGGGGGGGATCGCCACGATCATGCTTGCCGACTACGCCGCGACCGGCGACTGGCGGATCGTGCTGGGAATTATCGCGGTGCCGGCACTGATCTTCTTCGTGATGTTGATCGGGGCGCGATTCCCGGTTCAAGAGCGACAGTCCGCGGGCGTGAGCTATCGCGAAATGCTCGGCGAACTGGGGGCCTTCGGGGCATTCGTCTCGTTCGGCTTGATCTTCTGGCGCGTGGGGCAGGCCGACGTGCTGAATCTGAACGTCTACGTCATGATTGGGCTGACGCTTGCCGTGACGATCGCATTTGGTCTGTACACCGGAAGTGTGGGTCGACCGTTGATGGCGCTCTTGATCGTCATCATGATGCCACTGGCGACGACCGAAATCGGTACCGACGCCTGGATCAGCGGACTGATGGAGAAGCCGATGGAGGCTGCCGGTAAGAATCCCGGCTGGGTGCTCGTCTATACCTCGGCGATCATGATGGTCTTGCGGTTCTTTGCGGGACCGATCGTACATAAACTGTCGCCGCTCGGCCTGCTCATCGCGAGCTCGGTCTTGGCGATCACGGGCTTGTATGCGTTGTCGCTGACGGGTTCCGCGGGTCTGACAGTGATCTTTGCCGCGGCCACGCTGTATGCCTTTGGCAAGACCTTCTTCTGGCCAACGATGTTGGGCGTGACCTCGGAGCAATGTCCCAAGGGGGGCGCCCTCACGCTCAATGCCATCTCGGGAATCGGCATGATTTTTGTGGGCGTCATCGGCAGTCCGCTGATCGGCGCCATTCAGGAACGTACGGCCAGTGCCGCCCTCCAGGCATCTAACGAGGTCGTCGCCGAACAGGTGCTCATCGAGAAGGAGTACTTCAAGGTTGCCTACCTGGCAATCGACCCGAACAAGAAGGGCGGGATCACAAGTGCTGAAGGTCAAGCGGCCCTGGAAGAAGCGGAAAAGGCCGGGCAGTTCGACGCCCTGGCCATGATCGCCCTCTTCCCGACCTTCATGCTCGTCTGCTACATCGCCCTGTTCCTCTACTTCAAGTCGAAGGGGGGATACAAGGCGGTCGAACTCGGCGGCGGCACGCACGAAGTCTCCGGCGCCGACGAGGCGATTGCCGACGGCCTGGTCGCCGGCGGCGAAGCCTAGAGCATCGACAGGGCGCAGCCGCGCGGAGTCGCGGCTCACGTCGGGCGCGTCAGCACCAGTTGCTCGCCCGTCCGGCGCGCGTCGACCCCGTGGGGAAACGACTTGCGTGTCTCCGACGCGCCAGGGTCGACCATGGCGGCGAGCTGTTCCCAGTGGGCGAGTCCCATCACTTGCTGCGGCCAGCGGCGCTTGCGCCAGATGAGCATCAGCAGTTCGCGCACCAGATAGTCGTCCACGCCGGCCAGGCTCGGGCAATCGACGACGACCGTTGCGGAGCCTTCCTCACGCACGGCGTCGGTATGCAGCCGCTCGGCCTGGGCGGCGATCAAGCGCTGGGCGTCGCCGGCCAATCGTCCCAACCGCAACAGGGCCTCGACGACGCCGGGATTGTAATCGGCCGCCAATTGCGGCAGCAGACTTCGGCGCAGGCGATTCCGCGTGAAGGACTCGTCGCGATTGCTGGTGTCTTCGCGAAACGGCTGGTCGAGCGCCGACAGATAGTCGATCACTTCGACGCGACGGACGAACAGCAGCGGTCGCACGAGAGCCACGCCCTCGCAGAGCTCGCGCGAAGTCTCCATGCCCGACAGACCGGCCAGCCCGGTGCCGCGGACGATGCGATGCAAGATCGTCTCGGCCTGGTCATCGGCCGTGTGCGCGGTGGCCACGTAACGGGCGCCGAGCCGGCCTGCGGTTTCCTGTAAGAAGGCGTAGCGGGCGGCGCGGGCCGCGGCTTCGACCCCGTCACCCTCGGTCGCGGCCAACTGGGCCACGTCGGCTCGGCCGACTTCGCAGGCAACGTCGAGCTCGTCGCACAACTGACGCACGAAGGCCTCGTCGGCGTCGGCCTCCGCACCGCGCAATCCATGATGAACGTGGGCCACGACGAGCCGACCCGGACCGGGGGCCTTGCGTGCCAGGGCGGCGCGGAGCAGGGCCACGCTATCGGCCCCGCCCGAGACGGCCAGCAATACGCCGACTGGGGACCAGCGCGGGGGTGGCCAGGCCTGGGCGAGGCGATTCTCGAGCAAATCAACCGGATTCATGGTGCGGGCCGCGGCCGACCGTTCGTTGCAAGGTGTTATCCGACCGACGGATGGGGCTCCAACGGTTGGCAACGATTTCATCGATTGGTATTATGACATGGCTATCGGCCACCACCCCAGTGGTACCCTCGCGTACCGAGCGGGGCTCGCGTGGTCGAGAGCGTGTCGAAACCATTCAATGTGAGTCCTCGGTGTCGAGCGATTCCGGCTTCGGACCGCTGGTGCCCGGGCGACGAAAATTGCGAGTACTCGACTACGTAGTGTCAATTAGCTTGACTCTCCGACATTGCCGTTACCCCAGGGGGGCGTCCCCACGGGTTTGACGACCGCAAAGCAGCCATGATGGACTCCCTGTTGATCTTCGTGCGGTGGCTCGTGCACCGTTTGGCGGCGTCTCTGCCGTCGAGCATTCGGCATCGTCCCGCAGCGACCCGCAGCCAGATCGCGGCCCGTTCCCAAACGGGCTGGCGGATCGAGGGCCGCGGGTTCGTCAACGCTTTGTCGGACTGGATGAAAGTCGCGTTGTGTTGGTGGTGTGGCGATTGGCGACCTCAGACGGTTGCCGTGCTGCGCCGACCAGATGTTTCAGCGAACGCCTGCCAGCGGATGAGTTCGACTCCCGTTGACGGCTGGTCGCGTTCGACGTTCGCGCGATTGACATCTCGGCGCCGCTAAGCGGTGCGCTAATTCGGCCTACGGCCCCGCCTGCGGGGCACGTTCTCGCAACCGGTCGCGCTGACCGGAGCGTCGCTGCGGAGTTCCACGGCGGCCCGGCCCGTCGAATCGACAACTGCGCGGGTGTCGTTGCTCGCGTGGTCCGGCGTCGGGCAAGGCAAAGGCTCCGCGGCGTTTCACGTCCGCGGGGAGACGGACATCCATGGATATCAAGACTTGGGCCTACATCTTGTTGTTGGCGGTGTTGCCGGTACTCTCGGTGGCGGTGGTCAAGTTTCTCGACAAACTCAAGAAGAAGGACGTCGAGAGCGAGACGCGCACAATGCGGGAGCGGGCCGAGCACGAAATCGAGACGCGGCGAAAAGAGGCCGAGCTGGAAATCAAGGAGGCGGCCATCAAGCAGAAGGCCGATTCCGAACAGGAAATCGCCGAAGTCCGCAAGCAGCTTCACGATCGCGAGCGGCAGCTCGATAAACGCGACGACGCGGTCGAGCAGCAACAAGACCAGCTTCGCAAGCAAGAGCGAATGGTCGAGAGTACGCAGCGGAAGCTGGCCGAGAAGATCGACGAGGTAACTCGCCGGGACGAAGAGCTCAAAAAGCTGCTCGATCTGCAACGACAGACGCTCCACGAGCTCTCCGGGATGGGCAAGGAAGAGGCCGCCGCGCGGCTCTTGGAGATGCTCGACCGGGAGATGACCCAGGAAACGGGCGCGATCATCGCCAAACATGAAAAGGCGATCGCGGAGGTCGTCGACGTCAAATCGCGCGAGCTGTTGCTGACGTCCATTCAGCGATATGCCGCCGCGCATACAGCAGAGACCACGACCAGCACCGTCGACATTCCCAACGATGACATGAAGGGCCGCGTGATCGGTCGCGAGGGCCGGAACATCCGAGCCTTCGAGAAGGAGACCGGCGTCGACGTAATCATCGACGATACGCCTGGTGTGGTGATCGTCAGTGCGTTTGACCCGGTACGACGCGAGGTGGCCCGGTTGGCCCTGAGCAAGTTGATCACCGACGGTCGCATTCACCCGGGAAGAATCGAGGAGATCGTCAAGGAAACCCAAAAGGAGATGGACGAGCATGTTCGTCGCTGGGGCGAAGAGGCCGCGCAGGAAGTGCAGGTGCACGGGCTCAACGAGCGGACGATCGATCTCTTGGGCCGGTTGCGATTGCGGACCAGTTACAGCCAGAACGTCCTGCGACACTCGATCGAGGTGGCCTTCCTTTCCGGACAGATCGCGTCCGAGCTGGGGCTCGACCCGGCCCTGGCGCGGCGCTGCGGGCTGCTTCACGACATTGGCAAGGCGGCCGATCATGAGGCCGAAGGCGGCCATCCGAAGATCGGGGCCGACTTGCTTAAGCGTTACGGCGAGGGGCCCGAGGTGGTTCACGCCGCGCTCGGCCACCACGACGACATTCGACTGGAACACCCCTTTACGGTGATCGTGGCCACGGCCGACGCCTGTAGTGCTTCGCGACCGGGCGCCCGACGGGAAACGCTCGACCGCTACATCAAGCGCATGGAAGAGCTCGAATCGCTGGCCGTCGGGTTTACGGGGGTGCAGCAGGCCTTCGCCATCCAGGCGGGTCGCGAGGTCCGCGTCATCGCCGACGCCAAGAACACGACCGACGAGTCGGCGGCCAAGATTTGCCGTGACATTGCCAAGATATTCGAAGAGCGACTAACCTATCCCGGAGAGATCAAGGTAACCGTGCTCCGCGAGACGCGGGCGACGGAGCTGGCCAAGTAAGCAACTTCCGGCCGGCGACTTGATTCGAACCGCCAGTCGTTTCGTCCCCACCTGGTGCGGAAGCGCGCCCGCGGGTGCGGGAGCGAACGTAGAAAGAGTGGACCGTTGCGACTGCTGCATATCGGCGACATCGTCGGCAGCCCGGGCCGGCGAATCGTGGTTCGCGCCGTACCGGGGCTGGTCGTGCGTGAGGGGCTCGACCTGGTCGTGGCCAACGCGGAGAACGCGGCCGGCGGGTCGGGGCTGACCCCGGCCAACTACGACGAATTGATCGCGGGCGGGGTCGACGGAATCACGCTGGGCGATCACATCTACCGACGCCGCGCGATTATGCGCGTGTTGGAATCGAAGAAGAACATCGTCAAACCGGCCAACTATCCCGACGAGTCGCCGGGCCGCGACGTCGCCTTCATTGCCACCCGAAGCGGTCTGGAGGTGGCCATCATCAGCCTGATGGGACGCGTCTTCATGCGACCGGTCGACTGTCCCTTCAAGGCGATCGATCGGGTGCTGGCCAAGATCGCCGGACGCACGAACCGGATTCTGGTCGACTTTCACGCCGAAGCCACCAGCGACATGCAGTTGATGGGTCGGCATCTCGACGGCCGCGTTTCGGCGGTGCTCGGCACCCACACCCACGTCCCCACCGCCGACGAATCGATCTTGCCCGGCGGCACCGCCTTTCAATGCGATGTGGGGATGACGGGTCCCTACGAGAGTATTCTGGGACGTCGCATCGATCGGGTGCTGGAGACGACCAAGACCTTCAACCCCACGACGTTCGACGTGGCCAGCGACGATGTGCGGCTTTCGGGAACGATCGTCGACATCGACGAAGCGACCGGCAAAGCGACCGCCATTCGGCGACTGACCGTCCGCGAAGACGAGGTGGCCGAGCTGGCCGATCAGCACGCCCCACCGCAATAGCCCGCAATCGCCGGGCGACGGCACATCGTCGGCAAGACTGCTAGCGGCGCCGGCGCACGATCGGGACGATGCCGAGATTCGGCTTGTCGCTCTTGCGGCCTTTCGCTATTTTCCCGCCTCCTGTCCTGGCGACACCTCGTCGCAAACGGTGCGCTTCACCGAGTTTCCGACCGCGGCTCCGCGCTCCTTCGTATTCGTTTGCGTGAGCGTTGGTTCCGACCGATCATCTCGTCCCCTGGCATCGCGGGCTCCGTCCGCTTCGTACGGTTCCCGAGCCCTTGCAGGAGCAAGTTCATGACTCAATCGAGATTGCGGATCGGCGAATGGCTCCTGTTCGCGATCGCGTTGACGTGCGTCGTTTCGGCGGGTGGCTGCAAGTTGATCGCCACCGCGGCCTATCTGACCATGCCCAACGACGTGGAGGCCGAATACGACGGCCTCAAGGGCGAGCGGGTGGTGGTGATTTGCCACGACGTGGGCGGACTCGGCTATCAAGACGCCGGTGTCCCCAGCGATCTGGCCCGACTGGTCGGTCAGCACCTCGATGAGCACGTCCGGCGGGTCGAAGTCGTGAGCCCGGATGAGGTGAACGACTGGGTCGATAGCAACGAGGTTCGCCTGGCCGAGCTGGGCAAGGCGATGGACGCCGACAAGGTCGTCTCGATCGAGCTGGAACACTACAACCTGTATCGCGGTCCCAGCCTCTACCAGGGGCATGCGGAGGCGACACTCGTCGTGTATGACGTTGACTCGGAAGATTCCTACGAGCTCAAACCGCTCGAGTCGGTGTATCCGCCGCACTCCGGCGTGGAGCTGACCGAGTCAGAGAATCAGTTCCGCCGACGTTATTTGAGAGTCCTCGCCGCCGACATCGGCCGCCGCTTCTACGATCACGAGTCGATCGTGGCATCGAAGGATCGGCTCTACCCGAACCGCTAGGATCGCCTCGAAACAGCACGTTGATCGCGGGTGCGAGACGCGCTCTGCCGGCGCTGGCCAGCGCCGGGTCGTCTTCCAGAGGAAAGTCGAGCCGGTCCGCCTGGCTCAGATCTTGGGAACCGGTCGCTTCGGTTTCGGCTTGGGAATCGACCGCGGTTGGTCGTCGCGTGGCGGCCGGGGACGCGGGTTGGCATTGCCGGGCGGTCGGGGACGACGCGGAGGCGGCGGTTTCATCTTGTCGTGTTCCGTCCAAACCCAGCCGAGCGGATTTCGCAATTCCTGCTCGGCCAGCAGGGCCCAGGGTGTCCCCGGGTGCGATTCCTTCACGCGGGTCAGATACATCAGGGCTCGCTCAGCCGCCTTCTCCAGGGAGCTGCCGGCGTGGATCTCATCGCTCGCTTCCAGAATCCAAGTATCGTTTTCTTGCCGGCTGAACTTCATTCCTCGTTTTGCCTTGGCGAGCATCACGTTGTAACCGACCGTGCGGACCTTGGCCGCCATCGCGCGACCCATGGCCAGGTCGTAGCCCGCCTGCCAGCGCGGACGATCGATTTGATCGCGGGCCTTTTCGCCTTCCTTCAACACCTGGTAAAGCCGGTCGATCTTGGGGGTCAGCTTGGCGGCCTGCTTCTGGGCCTCCGTCAGCAGTTCGGCGAACTGGGCCTCGCTCCGCTTGGGAAACTCGAGCCGCGGCTCGACCATCGGTTCCAGCCAGCTTAGCTGGGCGGCGCGGACCAGCGACAGCTTGGCCTTGTTCTTGTTGAGTGAACGTCGGTACTGCGCGGCGCTGACGTAATCGGGGCGGTAGCGACGCATGACGTCGGGGTCGAAGAAGTACTTCAGATAGGCCGACAGATGAACCGTCTCGCGGCGGCTCACCGGGCGACCGACGTGCCGATTCGGATGGACGGCGAAGTAAATGCCGCCCGTGGCCACGGACAGCCGCGTGAGGGCAAAGGGCCCGAAACCGGAGTCGAGCGGCTCTTCGCGGCGCTGTCCGGTCGCAAAGGCGATGCGAATCCGCTCGGGCGCGAGGCTCTCAGGTCCTTGTGTGACCGGGGCCCACTGGGGAGTCTGGTCGAAGTCGGGGTCTGGATCGATCCACTTCACCTCGACCTGATCGCGACCGAAGGGGGCCGGGATTCCGACCACATACACGGGGGCCGCGGCCGATTGACAGGCCAAGACCGCGGGATCGAGCATCTCCGCCGCGTCGTCGCCCGCCTCGTCGGTGAACATCACCAACATCACTTTGCGGGGATCTTTGCGGCGGGCATAGCCGCGATAGCGTTTGGCCAGACGGGTGACCGCCGTGAAAACGTTCTCCACCCCTGTATCGTCGTTTTCGATACGGCCGATGGCCTCCTTGATCTTGCCGACGTCCGCCGTCGGATCCCGTGTGAGAATATCGAGGTCCTCGCCAAACGATGCGATCACGCTCAACAGCGGCGCATCGTCGTGCTGGGCGAAGGCGCGGTGTTCCCGCTCCTCGATGACTCCGAGCTCCTCGTAGATGCGATCGATTCGTTCATTGATCTGGGCCCGCTGGGCCGAGAGGCTGACCGAGCTGTCGAACAGCCAAACGACGAGCGTCTTCTGCCGGTTCAGCGAATCGAGAATCTCCTGGGTGATGCGATCGATGGCGCCCGGGGCACCCGAGACGCCGACGGTACCGCGTCCCTTGACCGTGCGATGCTCGTGCTCTTCCAGGGCTTCGGTGGTCTCCGACGGTTCGGAGAAGACGACGGGGGCGTCGTCCGAGACCAGGTCGATCAGCTGAGGTGGCACCTCGAGCTCCGAGATGTCCGACTCTTCCTCGACGGGAGCCAGCGAGTCGGCAATCGTTTCGCCCAGCTCGCTATCGGAGCCGATCTCTTCCTGGTCTTCGTAAGAGAAGAAGAACTCCTTGGCCAGCTGCGGTTCTTCTGCCTCCAGAGGAACCGTAACCACCACGACCGGCGGCTCGACGGGCGGGGCAAACTGCAACTTGAGAATCTCGGAGAGCAGGACGATCACCACGAGGTGAAACACGAGGCTCAGAATCCAAGCCGGCGTGTCGCCGTCGAGCGGCGTTTCCTGCTGGCCGGTGAGATGTTGCCAGCGTCGACGTAAGGCCCTGGTTAGACTCAAGGCGTTGCCTCCCAAGGTTCCCTGCCCGGTGAATTATGTCATTCTCGCCGGTTTGCAGCCCGTTGGCAAGATTTGGCGAGCATCCTGGTGAAATCGATGGTTCCCGCGTGGCGTCGCAAACCGCCGGCAGGCGGCCCAATCGCCGCACGTTCAAACCCCGCAAAGTCGCCGACGTTTCGCTGAATTCTCGTCAAGACAGGCACATGTGTCGGCGATTCGTCGACCGGTTGACGGCTGCCAAGCGAACATTGACGGCCTCGCGGCACGTATCTACGATACCAAAGGGATGGGGAAGTGCTCTGACAGCGCAATGGGGAAGTGCTATGACCGCGGGAAATTCGACGAGAACGAATAGGGGGCAGGCAGGCCATATGCGAGCTTTCTGGAAACTCAACGACGCGCGTTCTCTTGTCGCCTGCTTGGTGGCCCCGTTCGTGCTTGGCATTGGCTTCTTCGGCCCGTGCGGAACACTGTTGGCCGAAGATAGGGAGCTCGCCGAACCGGAGGAGATCACGCTTCAGACGAGCGACGGGCTGAATCTGTTCGTCGTCTATTTCCCCGGTAACAACGGTAGAGAGACGGTGCCGGTCATCGTCCTGCACGACCTGGGCGAAAGCGGCGAGGACTACTACGCCCTGGCCGTTGCCTTGCAGAAGCAAGGTCATGCGGTTCTGGTGCCCGACCTGCGCGGTCACGGCAAGAGTACGGAAATCGAGCGCTCCGGGCGACGAGCGACCAAGATCGGGCCGAATCTCAACGATCGACACCTGCGGTCGATCGTGCTTTCCGACATGGCGGCCATGCGGGGATTCCTGCTCGAAAAGAATAACGACAAGAAACTCAACATCGAGAGTCTTACCATCGTCGGCTCGGGGGTCGGGGCACTGATCGCGACGAGTTTCACGATCGTCGATTGGACCTGGGAAGATCTGGCTCAGAAGAAGCAGGGTAAAGACGTCAAGGCGCTCGTGCTGATCTCGCCCCCGCGAGCACGCGGCAAGCGACTGAATATCAATTCCTTTCTTTCCTTTCTCAACGACCTGGCCCGTGACGATACGGCCGGGGACATCTCTTTGCTGCTGATGGTGGGCCAGGAAGATCGGCGGAAATTTAATGAAGTCAGCCGAATTCACAAGCAGCTCACCCGCTACTATCCGGAGCCGGACGAGAATGAGTCGGCCCGGAGCAAGAAGCTGTTCTTGTTCAAGCCCGATACCGAATTGCAGGGCGAACAGCTCCTGAACGCGCCTGAGTTCAAGGGGATACGAGGTATCGAACTCTTCGTGAAGGCCCGCGTGGTCAGCCAAGACTACAAGTGGCGGGACCGCCGTTCTCCCTGAGCACGACCGCGGCCGTCGAGTAAAGCTGCGGCTCGATCGAGTGACGGTGGCGGATGTGACGCCACCGGACGCGACACGGGCTGACATACTAAGCGTCGCGGAGCGAGCGAAATTCTGACGCGGGCGGAAGCGGCACGAGCGGCGGGGTCGCCTCGCGCGGTGCCGCGGGGGCGACTTCGCTCGCCGCCTCCCGAGCCGAGTCCGCAGGCGCCACCGGCCGCCAAGGCGACGCCGGCAAGGTGGGCAGGGGGGTCACCGTACCGCCGGAAAACGAGTTGCCGTTCGGTGCCGTTTGCCGCGGCGGGATCTTCAGTTCGCCGCCAATCGGCAACAGTCCCGGGCTGGACAGCAACGTGCGATTCATGGCAAAGATTTCGCCGGCCCGTGCAGCGTCGTCGAGATAGCGCAGGGCGATGCGCTCGAGGGTGTCACCGTCGCGAATGACATGCGTTCGCAGCGGTCGAGGCGGCAAACTCTCGGCAGACGAAAAGCCATCGGGCGAAGGCGACCAACCACGGGGGTTGTCGACCGGCTCCATGTCCCGACTACGGTCTCCATCGAACGCGGCTGCCGGCGGGGCGTGGCCAGCCGGGCGAGACAGCTCTGGCAGCGGCGGGCGCCGCGTCTCGTGCATCGACGAAGGCAACCCCGGCGGATCTTGGATGCCGTCGCCGGCGGCGGCCAGCACCGGCGGTTCCCAGCCGCGCTTCGACTCCGCAGACGTGAGGGCGTCCGACGCGGGACCTTCCAGTTGCGCCGCGCGGGCGTCGGCCCCGGCGATCGTGACGGGAAGTTCGCCGTCGCGGTCGCGAAGCAGCAGCGCGCTGGCGGATGGACGCGGAGTGGCGGCTCCGTCGTCGGTGGTCGGCTTACGATACATCACGGCCAGGGCGACGCCCGTGCCGAGTACGATGGCGACTAGCAATAGTCTTGGCATGCTCTTGTCCGTCCTCATGTCGAAGTGCTGGCATCGAAGGGTCCGTTCGCCAGCAGCGCGGGCGCCCCAAACGTCGAGAACTGTCGCGCCACCATGCGGCCTGCCCGCGCCGCAAAGAAATTATTCCCCGCGAACGGTCGCGAGCCAACACGCGCGGTCTCAGATAACGGCGCGAGTCGCCGTGCGCGGTTCGTTTTTGTCGACTTGTCCGATTGTCGCGCGCAACGAACGACACGCCGGCGCGCTTGAATCGCGCGATTGTTAAACTTTGCCGCGCGTGCGCGTGGTGATCGCTAGCAAAACTCTGCCGGCGATGGGAGTGAAAGCAGCGCAGGCAGCCGCGTCCAATCGCCAAGAAGAGGGCGAAAAGCCCCCGCGATGCCGCCGTGCTCGGGGCAAAGCCTACGTTGCCGCAGCACCGGCGGGGTACTTCTCAGCCAGCTCCTCCGACACGCTGAGCGAAGTACGGCTCAGCCACAGGAGAACCGGCGAGGCCACGAAGATCGAGCTATAGGTACCCACCAACACGCCGGTCACCAGGGCAAAGGCGAAGCCGTGAATGCCCGAGCCGCCGCCGGCGTAGAGAATCGCGACCACGATTAGCGTCGTGAGCGACGTGAGCACCGTACGGCTGAGCGTTTGGTTGATGCTCTTGTTGATCATGCCCGCCGTCAGATCGGGACTCTTGCCGCGGACTTCCCGAATGCGGTCGAAGACCACGATCGTGTCGTTGAGCGAATAGCCGATGATCGTGAGGAAGGCGGCCAGAATCTCGAGGCTGATCTTGAAGCGATCGATCAACAGGAAGTTGTGGAAGAAGCCGATCTGCGCCACGTAGCCGCTGAGTGCCAGCACGCCGAGCGTGATGAGTACGTCGTGTACGAGAGCCACCACCGCGGCAAATCCGAACACGACGCGCTGAAAGCGGATCCAGATGTAACCGACGATGAAGATCAGGCTGGCGGCCAAGGCGCCGAAGGCCCGCTTCTGCTGATCGCCGGCGACCTGGCTGCCAAACGAATCGGCGGAGCGGAATACGGGCTCCGTCTGCATCTTGGCGGCCACGGCGTCGAGCAGCGTCTGCGTCCGCTCCTTGTTCAGTCCGCTCTCGAAGCGCCAGTTGACCGACACGTTACTCTGGCCGGCCTCGACGTCTTCGGTCGAGACGAGAAAGGCTCGCGAATCTTCACCGAGGTCGAGCGACCGCATGACGTCCTGGATGTACTCGGTCAGCGTTTGCTGATTCAGGGCGATGTCGAACGTCAATTCGGCACGCGTACCCCCGGCAAAGGGAACAACGTCCGGCGTCGTTTCGGCGCCCGCGCCGCCTGAGAGCGGATCTGCGCCTGCCGCTCCGCCCAAGGGCGGATCCGAATCGACACCGCCGGCCGATTCCGGCTGCGGAACGAGATCGTCGGCCGGCGGCGAGGTGGGCTCTGCGGCGGGCGCCGTTTCCTCTGGTGATGCTTCTTCCGGCGCGGTCTCTTCGGGTGCGGTCTCTTCGGGCGTATCGTCAGGGGCCGGCTGCGCGAGGACCGGCGCCGCCGTCAGACGGGCGACCGATGGCGGCTTGATGGCCGCGGGATCGAGATTCCGCCGCGGCACAAGCTGCGACGTTTCGTCGGTCCCGGGCGCGGCATCGTCGCCGGGCACCCCGGTGTCCGGTCCGGCATCGAGCGGCGCGTCGACGTCCGTCGCCTCGTCATCCGGTGTTGCGGCGGCAATCGTCTCCAGGGCTGCGGGATCGTAATGGAGCTGATTACTTTTCAGCCCGCCGGGGAAGGCCTGTTCAACCGTCTCGCGGACGACCTGAATGTCCGGCAGTCCGGTCTCGACTTCGATCAGATGCACCGTCACCGTGGTCGTCTCGCCATCGACGACGTGCTGTTCTTCTTGAGAGGGCACCCGCACCTGCGTATTGTTCGGGTCCAGGGTAATACTGCTTTGGTAGGCCTGCATGCCGACCGCAAGTTGCCGATCGGCGTCTTCGCGGCTGAGCGACTCGGTCAGGGCGACCCGTACGCTGTTGTCTTGGCGCGACTTGATATCGCTGGCCTCGGGGAAGGCCTGCCGGGCGACGCCCAAGGCGGCTCGGGGATGGGATGTCGAGGTGAGTACGAGCGTGGTGCGATGGCCGTCGTCGTTGGCCGTTTCCAGCTGGGTAAATTCGCTGATGCGCACGTCCTTGGGCGAATTGGCCTCCGCGTACTCCTGCGAAGCGGCCATCAGCATTTCGCGGGCCGTACCTTCCTCGAGTTGTTCCTTGGCCACGACCTGCACCTTGGTGCCGCCGGTGAAGTCGATTGCCAGCATGTCGGCGCCGCGATCGAACACGGCGACCAGGCCCAGCACGATCAGGGCGATCGAGGCGACGGCCGCCAGGCGACGACGCCCCAGGAAATCGAAGTTCGTCTCGCCGAACAACCGCATCATCTTCAGGCTTTGAATCCAGCGACGCTTCTCGGCCACTTCGAAGATCACCCGCGAGCAGAAGATGGCGGCGAACATACTCATGGCGATGCCGAGAATCAGGGTCACGGCAAAGCCGCGAATCTGTTCGCTGCCGATCACGTACAGCACCAGGCCGGTGATCAGCGTGGTCACGTTGGCGTCGACAATCGTCCGCGTGGCCCGATCGAAACCGTTGCGGATGGCCATCCGCAGCGTCGCGCCGCGGTTCAGTTCTTCGCGGATGCGCTCGAAGATCAGCACGTTGGCGTCGACCGCCATGCCGACCGTGAGTACCAAGCCGGCCAGGCCCGGCAAGGAGAAGCGGGCCTTGAACAGCATCATGATCGCCACGACCAGCAGCAGGTTCAACGTGACGGCAAAGCAGGCCACCAAACCGCAAAAGCGGTAGTAGACGATCATGAACACCAGCACCAGGCCGAAGGAGACCGCAATGGCCGTGGTGCCCTTTTCAATTGTCTCCTGACCGAGCAGATTGCTGATGCGCTCTTCGCGAATGGGTTTTTCCGCCAATGCCGCCGGCAGGCTGCCGGCATCGAGAACGCTGGCCAGCCACTGCGCGTCGGCGTCGCTGAAGTTGCCGGTGATCTGACCGCTATCGGTAATGATCGCGTTGAGCGACGGCGCCGAGAGGAGTTCGTCGTCGAGGATAATCGCCAGGTTGCGTTTCCGCCCCGTTTCCGGGTCTTCCTGATTCGCCGCGGTCAGCCGGCCAAATCGCTCGGCACCGGGGGCGTTGAAACTGAAGTTCACCTGCCAGCCGCCCTGGGGATCGGGCTGCGCCAGCGCGCTGGTGAGGTACTCGCCCGTGACGTTCATGGGGTCCATGACCACCAGGGCATCGGCTTCCAGGGGCCCGTGATGGCGAAAGACATAGGCATCCGTTTCCGGGATGCGCAGTGACTTCTCGCCCGTGACGGGGTCTTCGGCCACGCCCACCGGAACCCAGCGGGCCCGCAGGCGATCTTTGATGAGCAGCACCTCCTCTTTCCCGTTGCGGAAGACGAGGTCTTTGTCGTCTTTCAAGCGTTCCTGCTGGGCCAGGTCGAGTTCCTTACGGGGAACCCATTCGGCGACGGTCCCGTCCGATTCGCGGCGCACCCGCGACTGGCTGGGAGGCAATTCCTCGGCCAGCTCGATGAGCGGATCGGCGAAGGTGTCTCCGCGTACGGCCAGCGTGGGCCGGTCACGGATGTCCGTTTGCGACTTCGGCAGCGCATAGGCCCGCTCGATCAGCCGATTGTCTTTGGCGACGTCGGCCGTGATGCGAAAGACGAGCTCGCCGGCCGAGCTGATCTGCCGTTTCAGCTGATCGATCTCCGTCTGATCGACTTCCGGAACGATGATCTCGACCTGGTTTGTGCCGTAGGGGCGCAGCCGCGTCTGCTTCACGCCCGCCGGATCGATCCGCTGCCGGAGCGCGGCGATCATTTTCGTCATGTCGATCTGTTTTTCGGCGGTCAGCTCCGACTGATCGAGCTCGTAGATCAGGATCGTGCCGCCGGCGAGGTCGATATCGAGTCGAAACTGTCCGGTCAACACCACGAACAGACCCGCCGTGATCGCGAAGAAGATCGCGTAGAACTTGCTCATGTAGTCCCGCATCTTGGTCATGCCAGCCAGCATCTGGGCCAGCACCAGCGGAACGAGGAAGACCCCGGCAACGAGGGCGAGCTTGACGATCTGATACTCGTACCAGGGCGTCTCGGCCTCGGCAGCGGCCGCAACGGCGGGCTGGCCGGTGAGCACGAGATTTGAAACCAGCGACGGCAACATTGACATTCCTGAATCCACCTCCACGGCAGCCCTTGGCTGAGCCTCTCTGCGGCGACGTTGTCGGCGGCGTGGCCGCGACGGGGTCGCACTGGGGCCCCTCGGGGCGAGAGCGTCGTCGCGGAAACCGGTTGGCCGCGACGTCCGCGCTGCTAGTTAATTCGTAACGGACTCCGTGTTCTCAGCGATTTCGTGACTTGATCTCGACGTTGTTCGATCTCGGCGAGCTTCGGCAATCACCGGGCCGGCTCGTGCGCCGAGAGCTACTTCTTCTTCTCGTGCTTCTCGCCTGCTTCCGCGTCCTCTGGAAGATCCATGTCGACCACCGAGGCCAGCGTCACTCGCATTGTTGTCCCGGTCTTCTCGTCGATCACCAGGGTGACTTCCTGTTGCTTCCGATCGACCGCCTCGACGACGCCCTTGATCCCCCCGGCGGTCACGACGCGATCGTACTTCTCGATGCCGTCAAGCTTCGCCTTTCGCTCGGCCTGTCGCTTCTTTTCCGGCTGAATCACCATCAGCCAGTAGAGCGGAACGAGGATCAGCAGAGGCGGCCCAAGGACCCACCAAATCGGTGGCGGCGTGGCGTCTCCGGCTTGTTGGGCCAGCAACACCCAGGCCGCAAGCACGGAAAAACTCATAGCATCTCTTCGCTCTCGAAGGCGTCGCGCCGACGCGAGAACCGCCCTGGCGCGTACGCGGCGCCAAGTGAGTCCGTGCCCGGAAAATCAAGCGTGTCAGCATAAATCTTTGCCCGGCAAGGGGCAAGTGCGTTCGGCCGCGCCGGCGGACGTTTCCAGGCGGTTCGCTCAGCGAGCCGCCGCCGACCAGCCCGCTCGCTTGGCGGCCAACAGCTCGCCGAGTTGCCCCTGGCCAATCGCCTCGCGGGCCTCGGCCAAGAGCCGCTGGTAGTAGGTCAGGTTGTGTATCGAAACCAGGATCGGCCCGAGCATCTCGTCGGCCGCGAAGAGATGCCGCAAGTAGCCGCGGCTGTGCCGACACGCCGGGCAGGGGCAGGCCTCGTCCAGCGGTCGTTCGTCGAGCTTGAACTGCTCGTTGCGAAGCCGGATCGAACCTGCATCAGTGAACGCGAATGCGTTGCGGCCATTCCGCGTCGGCAGCACGCAGTCGAACAGGTCGACCCCTCGGGCAATCGCCTCGAGCAGGTCCTCGGGTCGGCCCACGCCCATCAGATAGCGGGGGCGATCATCCGGCAGCTGGGGCACGGTGACGTCGAGCGTGGCGAGCATGTCGTCCATTTCTTCGCCGACGCTCAGGCCGCCGATCGCGTAGCCGTCGAAGGGCATGGCCCGCAGCTCCGCGGCACAGTGGCGACGGAGCTGCGGATCGAGTCCGCCCTGCACGATGGCGAAGACGGCCTGGTCCGCTCGGCTGCGTGCTTCGATCGATCGAGCCGCCCAGCGAACGCTCCGCTGCATGGCCTCTTCAATCACGGCACGTTCATTCGGCAGGGCGACCACATGATCGAGCACCATGGCGACGTCGGGCCCGAGGGCCTCTTGGATCGCGATGGCCCGCTCCGGGGTGACGTGGTGTTCCGACCCGTCGATGTGCGAACGAAACGTGGCGCCGCGATCGTCGATTGTGGTCATCGCGGCCAGGCTGAAAATCTGAAAGCCGCCGCTGTCGGTCAGGATCGGACCGTCCCAGTTCATGAAGCGGTGCAGTCCGCCGAGCTGCCGCACGATCTCTTCACCCGGTCGCCGCGCCAGGTGATAGGCGTTGGCGAGCACCATCTGGGCACCGGTTTCACGGATCGCGGCGGGGGGCAGGCCTTTGACCGTGCCGAGTGTACCAACCGGCATGAAGGCGGGCATCTCGACCGCGCCGTGCGGCGTTTCGAACGTGCTCAAGCGGGCGGCGGTATCGCGGTCGGTCCGCTCGACCGTGAAGCGGAACGGTGCGGAGGTGCTGCTCATAGCGGTCCAGGCAGCTCGAAAAGCACCGCGAAAATGCTCACCATCGCCAGCAGCGAACCGACAAAGGCCCCCGCGGCGAATAGCAACCAGCGTAGTCGCCGCGACGGGTAGCCGAGCCAGGAGACGTAAGTGTCCAGCAACGGTCCGGCGAAGTAGCACAGATTGGCCACGATCGCCCCGAAGATCGCCAGTCCCCAGAACTTGAACAGTTGAAAGGAACTCGGTCCCATCAGCGCGGCCGTCGCCAGCGAGATGACGACCAAGATAGCGTTGAAAAGAATCCGCATCTTCTCCCAGGCCAGAAAGGTGCTCCGGGCCACCGTCGAGAAGTCAGCCGCCGAGAAGTCGGACGCCGGCGCCGCATTGGGAACGGCCTCGGAGCTGGCCTCGAGCGTCGGCGGCACGTAAGGATTGTCGATGTTCATCTTTGTGTCGCGATGCCTCGCTATGCCGCAGTTCCGCTATGCCGCAGTTCCGCTATGCCGAAGTTCCGATTCGCGCCGATCGTCCAGCGAACTTGGCGATCAGCCCGGCTCGGAGGCGCGCTTTGCCCGCAGGAACTCGATGGCCTGCTTGAGCCAGCTGTCGAACTGCTCCGGCGTCACGTC
>QQVP01000128.1 GCA_003389215.1 Planctomycetota bacterium
CGACGATCGTACCGGCCGGCAGGGCATTGCCATCGGCGTCCGCGTCGAAGTTCACCACATGCATCACCGGATCGCCCGGCTCAAGAACGCAAACGTGCTTCTCGACGTCGATGTCCGGATTGACCGGATCCTCGCCCGGCGTCGTTCCAATGTTGCCCTTGGCTCCGCCGGTGAAGTCGACGGTGAAGTCGCCGACAAAGTTGGACGCTTCGCTACTCGTGGTAACCGCGATGTCTTTGCCGTCGAAGTAGGGACCGAAGGTACCGCCGCCCGAGAGCGTTCCGCCCGTTACAAACGCGCCCCCGGTCGGAGTGAAGGTGAAGTCGAACTGATCGGTCGTCGATCCGGTATCGAGGAAGCCGAAGCCGGTCACTTCGCCGGTGAGCAGGGTTCCGCTGACGTCGGGAATCGAGTCGCCGTCGATGTCGATCGTTCCCGAAAGGGTGAGATCGTCGCCGGCCACGCCGCCGATCAGGTTGCCGGAGTTGTCGACCTCGATGTTGATGTCAAAGCCGTTCGGCGGCAGCACCGGACGCGGGAGATTCGTGGGCGACGGGGGACCGGCGAGGAACACCAATGGCGACGCCGTCAGATCGAACGTCTGAGCCGTGGCGTCGTAATCGACGGTGCCGACGGAATCGTACGTCGTAATCGGGAAGTCGGGCGTGACTCCGAGCAGGGTCAGCATCGAACGATCTTCTAGGGCCTCGAGATGAGGACGGTGACCTTCGATCCGTCGGTTGAGTTGCTTCCGTTCCTTCTTGCGGCGTCGACGCTGAGCAAACGTTTTCATAGAGGACTGTCCTTTGCTATCGAGTTGCCTATGACTATTAATGAGGCGGTATGTCTTGTGTGCTGAGCGGGCGATCACCGCAACTGAGCGGTTGCCGGGGCAACCCATCGCACGTCCTGAAGCGTCCACACGGGCGCGTGGAATTCAGAGACCGTGGAGTTTGGGCCGATCGCACGGCCACACTTGGAGGGAGTTTAGGTAGGAGGGAGAGCCTATCGTTGAGTGATCCAAAACCAAATCTACCGAGCTACAAAGGCTTCCTAGAGCCGACCTTCGTCGCCCAACGCCAACCGCAGATCCCTCAACAACGCTCCTTCTTGCCGTTCTTCGGCCCGCTGCGCGGAAGAGTCGACCCGGTTTGTGCCTTGCCTATAAACCGGGTCGAAGCCGCAACCTACCCCTCGCCCCACTCAAAATCAAGTCTTTGGGAAAAATTTCTCAAATTTTGGTCGTACCACAGGCCAGATGTTACTTACCTGCCCACCTAGGCCGCTTCCGTCTCCCGGTACCCCGGCGAGTTCCCGCCCGGCTTTCTCCCAAATCTCCCGGCAAGGTCACGGAAATCTCGTGGCTTCGACACGGTATCGCGCCGTCCGGGGGGGCTAGCCCCGATGTGGGGATGCGCCACCGCCGGGCGAACGGGTTGACGGCTTCAATAAATGCCCTAATTTAGGAGCGTTGCGGGGCCCCTGAGTGGTGTCAGATCCCGCATCCTGCGTGGGCGTTTGCGGCGCCCTCGTCATGCGGTGCGAAGACGTTTGCGGCGTTTTCGTACAGAGCATTGCGCCTCCGTGGTTGTTGGTCCCTCCACGGAGGCCTTTTTCTTTGGGTTGCGGGCATGCCCCGTCTCCCATCCGGTCCGTCTCATCGGTCGCCTCGTCAGTTCGGACGGATCGGTCGCTACCGCTGACCCTGCCCAAGCTGGGGACGCGGTCTGACGCATCGAAACGGCACGCGTCGGTCAAGTTACCGAGACGGGGGGCGCTGAGCGGACGCGAATCGGAAGCGTCCGGCTACTCGACGGATGTCTCCGCCGCCGGCGCCGAGTCGGCCCAATCGTGTGGAAAGTCCGGCGGCAGTCGCCAGAGCTCAGGAATCATGGCGATGAATTGACCGTCCTCACCCGCGCGCTCGGGATTGTAAAATTCCCAAACGATTTCCTTTTCCGGCGAGACCTCGAACGCCCGGCCATTTTCTGACTCGGTGATCAACGTATTGCCGTTCGGCAACCGCTGCACCGTTCCACAGAATTCCGTGAAGAAGGGTCGCTCCTCCGTACCGCGGTAGAACCACGCCACCTCACGCGTCAAGGGATGAAACTCCCAGATGGTCGATCGGCCTTCCTGACCGAGGTTGTCGAAGAGCAGCAGGTTGCCGCCCGCGACGATTTGTGGATCGTGTTGGAGCTCGAACACCAGCTCCGCTCGATTGGCGCCTTGCGGAGAATCTCCGCGCGGCGAACGCAGGCCCCAGACGGCCTGTTCGTTCTCCAGGTCAAGCACCGCGATCATACTGATGTTGCGCATCGACACGAGGATATTCCCGGGGGCAAACGCGGGCGACAGATGGGCGGCTCGATCATCCAGAACGCACAAGGTGTTGGTGTGGAGCAGATCGCCTTCGACCAAGACCACGTCCTCCGGCCGGAACTCGATCTTCGCAAGCTCACCACCTGGTCGTCGCTCCAGCAAATCGAGCACGGAATACTCGCGTTTCGTCTGCCCCTGCGAATCCAACAACGAGATGTAGTCCATCCGTATCGGCGTCTCGGGATGGATCTCCGGCACGAGCCGCGTCCGGCGCGTCAGCACATAGATGTCGCCGCTGGGCAGGACTTCCAGGTCGTGGTGCGCTCCGTTGCGCGCCGCCCAGATGAGATTCGAGTTCCGGTCGACCTTGATCAAACCGATGCCCGCAAAGATCGCCAGGACGTCGCCATTTTCGAACAAATAGGCTCGCCGCCAGAACTCCTTGGTTTCTCCCTGAAACTGGTCCGCAGGCATGTCGGGCCAGGCACGCGTCACCGGCAATTCCCAGCGATGCAACACCTCACCCTTCATGTCCATCAGAATCGCCACGGGAGCATGCGCGGAAACGTAGAAGTTCAGTCCCGCGTAACTCTGCGCCGGATCGTACACGGTAACCGCGTCGAAGGACCCCGGCGCTCGCGAACCGGCGACATACCCGAGCGTTCGCAGCCTCGCCACATCGCGGGACTCTTCGACGCTCGAATCTTGGGTCTGATTCGGCAAACGGACCATCCGCCAATGTCCGGGAACGTCGGGCGGTTCGACTCTCCCTTGTGAAACGCCAGACCTATCGGTAGCAGCTGCATCGGCAGGGGGCGGATCGGCGTCCTGGCAAGCGGACAGAAGAAGCACCAGCCCAAGCTGCCACGTCCACACGAGTTCGGCGGTTGACTTCATAGTCGAATTCTTACGCCAGCTTTGCGGTCGCGACAAGAGTCCCGTGGTTGCGCGAGCCGTGCTTGCCGGGCGTTCAAGACTCCGCCCCGGCCAGGTCCCAGGAAAGCCGCCGGGATTCACAAGGGCTCGGCGGGCAACAGCACGGCTGCCGCGACAGCAACAACCTCGCGATTCCACGCTAGTTGAGCGTTCGGCTATAATCGCAGTAAGCAACGGGAAGTCGATTCTCCCCTTGCCGCGTACGACCGCTCCTCACGAGTCACGGTGGCTGCGAACGCCCGCCGCATCGATCGCCAGTCGAGTTTTCCTTTCGCGTCGATTCGCCTTGCCCACCATGAAGGACGATGCCCATCGCGAACCGCCCTCCGCGGACTCGGACGCCCGCAGCCCGCAGGCGTCCGCAGATCGTGGCCTTGCCCGCGGGCTGCTGATCGCGGCGGTGGTCGGTTTGGCCGCCTGGGGTCTCTATGGTTGGTCACAGGGGCGTTGGTCGCAGGGGAACCTGCCCGAGTCTCCGAACGATCCCGCGGCCGCCGACTCTGGTTCCCCGACCGCAGATGGTGCTCCGTCGGGTGGGGCCGTCATTGGAGAGGTCTCCTGGGACGAGGTTGACGATCCGAGCCGCGACGGCTGGCCGACCGAGGACTTCGCGCGGCGAGCGGGCGAACAGCTCGATCGGATCGCCAAACTCCTGAAGCGGGCAAAGCCGGTCAAGGTCGACAAGGTCGCCTCGCTCACGGACGAACGTTTTCGCTGCGACCCGTTACTGCCGCCGCAGCGAACCACGGTGCTCGAGGACGACCTGCTCCACGTGCAGAGATTCCGTCGCGATGCGACGCAGACACCAGACGGCGAACCGGAACCGCCCTACTCGGGCGCTGCGGGCCTGGCCGCGGCGCTGAACGACTTGCTGGCGACTTTTCCCGCGGCGCAGAAGTTGAAGTGCAAGTTCAAGGTTTTTCGCGTCGAGCTCGGCGAAGACGAAGTCACCACGACTCAGTACGTCGCCTGTTCGGCAAAGACCGAACGAGGCCTGGTCGAACAGAATGCCACCTGGGTCATTCGCTGGACGCGACCCGACGGGGAAGAGCCGCCGCGGCTGCGCGAGGTGGTGGTCGACGACTTTGAAATGACGCACTTGCCAGAGCAGAGCGACCACCTGTTCAGCGATTGCACGGAAGCGGTTCTGGCGGCCAACCCTTGCTTCCAAGATCAGTTGCTCCGCGGATTGAACCATTGGCTCGAACGGAGCCAGCAGCGGCGACTCTTCTTGCGACTTGGCACCCCGGGAATCGCCGTGGCGGACGTCAATGGCGACGGGCTCGAGGACATCTATCTCTGCCAGGAGAACGGGCTTCCCAACAAGCTGTTCCTCCATCAGGCGGATGGCACGGCCGTCGAGATGTCGGGCGAGTGGGGCGTCGACTGGATTTACGACTGCCGCAGCGCGTTGCTCATCGACTGGGACAACGATGGCGATCAGGATCTGGCGGTTGCGTTCCTCGGCGGCGTCATTCTCGCGACCAATGAGCAGCAGAAGAAGTTTGTCGTTCGCGAAGTCGTTTCGACGAACGACGACGTCATGTCGCTCGCCGCCGCGGATTACGACGCCGACGGCGATCTCGACATCTTTGTCTGCAGCTACTACTCCGGTGCCGGACTCGGTCCGGAGCAGGTCCGAGTCAGCGGAATCCCGGCCAGCGGTGCCGACTTCGTCTTCCACGACGCCAACAATGGCGGCCCCAATTCCCTGTTGCGCAACGACGGCGAGCACGGCTTCACCGACGTCACCGCCGAAGTTGGACTCGATCAGAACAATAGCCGCTTCAGCCTGGCCGCCGCCTGGGAAGACTACGACAACGACGGCGATCAGGATCTCTACGTGGCCAACGACTACGGCCGCGACAATCTCTACCGCAATGAAGGCGGGAAGTTCGTCGACGTGGCGGAGGTCGCTCGCGTCGAGAACGCCGCGACCGGCATGGGGGTGACCTGGGCAGACTACAATCGCGACGGCTGGATGGACGTGCACGTCAGCAACATGTGGTCGTCCGCCGGCAATCGCATCGCCTTCCAGCCCGAATTCAAGGCCTCCGCCTCGCCGGCCATGAAACGCCGCGTTCAGCGCATGGCGCGCGGCAACACGCTCTTACAGGGCCGCCCCGACGGAGTGTTCGTCGATACCAGTTCCAAGGCGGCCATCGAGGTCGGCCGTTGGGCCTGGAGTTCCAACTTCGTCGACATCAACAACGACGGCTGGGAAGATCTGATCGTCGCCAACGGGTTCATCACGGGCGAAGACCCGGCCGACTTGTGAAGTTTCATGTGGCGACAGGTCGTGTCGCGAGGTCGAGTCGAAGTGCGTGCCCAGGAAGATAACCGGGACGCCCGAGAAAACTTCGAATACATGCTCAACTTTGGCCGTTCGCTCAGCGGCCGAGAACCGCATTGTGTCTTTCTCAATACGGGCGCCGATCCGCGCAGCGAGGGGCGGTTCGCCTGTGTGTCCGCCTCGTCCGGGCTCGATCTGATCGACGACGGTCGCGCCATCGCGGTCGCCGATTGGGACCACGACGGAGATCAGGACCTCTGGATCACCAATCGTACGGCCCCCCGGGTGCGCTTCATGCGCAACGACACGCCGACCGCCGACGCCCGCTATCTGCAGCTTCGACTCGTCGGCAATGGAACCACGACGAATCGCGATGCCGTCGGGGCCCGTGTCGAGGTCGTCCCGACCACCGTCGCTTCCACCGTCCGTGAAGCGGCGTCGGCGGCCGAGCGTCGGAAGTCGATTCGAACCGTCCGCGCTGGCCACGGTTTCTTGGCGCAATCGAGCCGCTGGCTCCACTACGGCCTCGGCGACATCGACGATACCGTCAAAGTCATCGTCCGCTGGCCCGACGCAGCCGTCGAGGAATTTGTCGAGCTCGAGCTCGATCGGAAGTACGAGCTCGTGCAGGGAACCGGGCGGGCGGGCGAAGTGCCCGCGATCCGACCCCCGGCCAGGCTTGCCAAGTCAACACCTTCGCCGCACGAGGTCGAAGGACGAGCACGGATTCCGCTCATCGCGCTCGTTCCCCTGCCGAACCTCTCGTACACCGATCGAACGGGAAGCCCCAGGTCGACGCGGGCAAACCGCGGTAAATCGCTGCTGATCAACTGCTGGTCGACGACCTGCCGCCCCTGTATCGCGGAGCTCAAGGAGTTCAGCGAGCGGGCCGATGCGATTCGGGACGCGGGAATCGAAGTCCTGGCTCTCTCGCTCGACAATCTCGGACCGGGCGGAGCCGTCGGTGACGGAGACTATGAACTGCTCGATTCGCTCGGTTTTCCCTTCGCCGCCGGGCGCGCGAACGACGACCTGATGAAGATTCTCAGCCTGCTGCACAACTCGATGATCGCCACCGCGCGGCCGTTGTCCGTGCCGACGAGCTTTCTGATCGATGAGACGGGCAGACTCTCGGTCATCTACAAGGGTCCGGTCGCAGTGGATCAGTTGATCGAGGACGTCGCGCATGCGTCGCGGACATCGGCCGAGCGATTTCGCGCGGCGGCCTACTTCGACGGCACCGACATCGATCATCCCGTCACCCGGAGCACGCTGCTGGTGGCGGAACTCAAGGCGCACATGGACTGCGCGCGGGGGCTGCAGCGATTGCGCTGGACCGCAGATGCGATCGTCGTAACGGAGGACCTCGTTAATCGCCACAAGGCGTTCGCACCCGCTCGCAAGTATCTCGTCCGGCTCCTGCTTCGTGAGCAGCGAAACGAAGAGGCGCTCGCCTATTTGCAGGAGGCGCTTGCCGGGCCCGCGGATGATGGCGAGATGCAGCAACTGCTGGGAGAAGTCTATCGCCGCTTGCGGCGCTTCGAAGAGGCCGTGGCCGCCTATGAAAGGGCCACCGAACTGCTCTCCGATCCGGCCGACGCCCACGGAAAGCTCGGCTCGCTGTTGGCCGATCTCGGCCGCTGGCCGCAAGCCAGGCAGTCACTCGCCAAGTCCGTCGAACTCAATCCCGACGACGCCGGGGTGCACTTCAAGCTGGCCCAGGTCGGCGAACAGCTCGGCGACGACGCCCTGGCGGAGCGCCACTACCTCGAAGCGATTCGCGTCGATCCGAAATTGACCGAGGTGCAGGAACGCTTTGGTAAGTTCCTTGCAAAACTCGAACGCTGGTCGCAGGCGGTCAAGCAATTCGAGATCGTCTTGGCGCGACGACCCAAGAACGCCGGGGCGCACTACAACCTGGGGGTGGCCCATGCCAAGATTGGGCAATGGCAACAGGCCGCCGAGCACCTGCAAGCCGCGCTGGCAATTCAGCCCGACTTCGCCCAGGCCCGGGCCTATCTCGAGCGCGTGCAGGCCGTTCTTCGCGGCGATGGTGACGCGACGCCGTGACCCGTCGCGAAGCACCTCGCGCCCGCTCGCCGCTCCTACCGAGAGGCTCTAACGGCCAAGGCGCCTCGCCCGGGCGGGCGAGTCAGCCCGTCGACGTCCGCAGCCGTAGAGGCCAAGCACAAGAATTGCGAGGGCGGTCATCGTGTAGGTTGACGGTTCCGGCACCACGGGACCGCTGCTGAGCACCACCAAATCGAACGGCACCAGCGGCGCGCCGAGCGAACGGCTCACCTGGTTGACCGTCAACAGGGCCTGCAGGCCAGCCAGATCCAAACCGGTCGGGAAGACCAGGCCGATCGAACCGCTGCCTGGCGCCAGGGCCGCCTCTTCCAACTGCGAAGTGAGCGCCGTCGCCACGCCGACCAGGATCGGCGTATGATTGCCAGGCAGAAAGCTGTTCGTCGCGTTTTGCAAAGAGTAGCCGATGATCGACGAGCCATCGGGGTCGAGCACGACCTCGCCGGTGGCGGCATCGTAAATCAGATCGGGAATGGCCGGATCGCCTGCTTCTGCGGGTCCCATTAGTCCACCACCAGGGCCGACGCCACCTTCGTCGAGCGGCCCAGTGAAGGAGCTGAGCATGGTCAACAGATCACTCACGTCGACGTCGCTATCGTGGCCCGCGGGATCGGTCGTGGCCCCGGTGCCGTCACCATGCACATCGCCTTGGGCACGGGTCTTGTTGGTGCCAGCCGTACCCGGACCCGTGAAGTTGGAAAACGCGGGCAGGATATCGCCGTTGATGTCGACATCCCCATCGCAGTCGGCATCGCCGATCGCGCAGAGGCTCTGCACGATCCCGCTCAGATTGAGCGTCAGCGTCTGGTCGTTGCCCAGGTAGTCCGAGAAGCTCAGGTCGTAACTGGCCGAGAAGCTTCCCGCGGTACTGGTGTCCAATAGGGCTTCGAACGATCTCGTCGCGCCCCGATCAAGATTCACGAACCGCATCAGATCGGTGGTCAGGATGCCGGTATCGCCGCTGCCGGTGTCACTCAGGAAGTCGAGCGAGGCGACCGTGAGCTGATCCGGCAGATTGCTGATGGAAAATGGGAGAGGAGCGACCACATCGTCGACCGCGACCGTCCCAAAATCGAGATTCAGGACATCGACGTTGGAGAGATCACTGAACGAGGCATCCGAACTGACGGTGGGAATGACTCCCAGCTGAACTCCTGGGGCATGATCGCGAATGAAACTATAGTGTTGTCCGGCTCCTGTCCACCAGGAGATGTCACCGTAGGGACTGTTCGAGGTCGACCCGCTGGAGACGACGCCGTAGATCTTGCCGTCGATGAGCAGGGGCCCGCCGCTGTCGCCACCGGCGGTGGTGCCTTCGTGGTCCAAAGGGGTGGGGCTGCTGCCCAAGAAACCGAGCGTGTTGCTGCTGCCGCTGTCGAAGTCGGTGCTGAAGATGTTGGCGCCACCGGCGCCCGAGCCCTGCGGCGCGCCGTAGAAGTCGACAATGTTGTCGACCGCCTTGCGCTGGCCGTCGAAGCCAATGGTGGTCCCCGTGCTGCCGATGCCGCTGAACCCGAAACCGACGAGCTCCGCCGTGTGACCCACAGCATCGCCGAAGCCGATCCGTGCCGGCATCACCCCGGCGGGTGCCGGCGCATCGAGCGTCAGCACGGCAATGTCCGTGCCATCGAGCAGACTGAAGCTCCCGGCCGCTTCCGCCTTGGCGGTCACCCCATAGGTGGCATCGGCCACCCCGTCGTTGTCGAGGTAGAACTGCACGCTCATGCTGCTCGGCGCCGCCCCGGCGGTGCAGTGCTTCGCCGTGAGAATATGCGTGGAGTCAATCAAGGTGCCGCTGCAGAAGCCCGCCGGCACGAAGAGCGACACCACATTGGTGTGCGGGGTGCCGAGGTCCGTCGCGCCCGCAACTCCCAACGGGTCGTGGGCGACGATCGCCCAGGCGCTGCGTGCGGGCCATCCCAGCGCGGCGGCAAGCAACAGCCCGCCAACGATAAACGACGAGAGCTTCCGGGTAATCAAGGTGGGGCCTCCTCGGGATGGATCGATAGGATGATTCGGACCGAACGCTGGCGGACGGGAATCGTGTTAGGGCTGGCGGGGGCGGCTCGCGGAGCGAATTGCCGTATCATCCATCATACCGGCATTCTCACCGGCCGCGGACCACCACCAGCGAGGTGGTGGCGGACGGCGACCTGCCGCGCGCGGAGGTAGCCCACCCGGTGTGGCAAGATGTCTCGGTGCTCACCCGTTGCGGAAAGGTGCCGACCGGGACCGCAAACTCCAAACCGCTCCCGGTCAAGCCGGTGTCGTCGAAGGTGAAGATGCTAATGCGGTCGATCAGATTCTGGCCGACGAAGCTCTTCCGCATATCGACCGGCGCGGCTGGCGGCGATCGTGCATGCCACGCGGTCGAAGAATGCAACCTGCGAGCGCAACCCGTTACGCAGCATGAACTGCCGCATGAGGTGCTCTGTCCGCCGGCTGTCCGGACTGGGGCGACCGCAGGCCCCAGGTGTACGGAATCGGACAACCCACTGTGGAAACTGTCCAGATGCGGACAGTCCTAGATCGTGTTTCGAGAGCGGCTTGTCGGGGCCGACGGCCGCGCGGGGGACTCTTGCGTCGTTCACCCGCGCTCGTTTACTGCGGTTCGCGTCCACGTTCGAGTGCCTGCCGCAATAGGTCGCGCAATTCGTCAAACGCGTCGTTCGAAGGCATCAGGGAAGCGGCGACCGTGAACCTCATCCTGTCGTATCGGTAGATGTACAAGAACCGTTGGCCATAAGCGTCTGTTTCGGAGAGCGACTCGATTTCCGCAAGTGCAATCGCCGTTTCGCCGGACAGCCAACGCGAGGTGGGGAGGGTAATCGCGCGATCCGTCACCGTAATTCGCTTGTAGACGGTGAGACGGTGGATCGTCATCAAGACCGCGATGGCAACGAATCCAATACTGAGAATAGAGAGGACCCAGTAGAAGACGCTAGCGCCGAACGGCGTGAGGTGAATCAGTCCGTTGATAACGAGTTCGCGATCGTTCTTGGCGGCGACGTTGCCCAGAATCGACGTTGCCCAGAATCGCAGCGCAGCCGCCGAAGGAGATCGTGACGAGGACGATCGTCGTCCAGCGCGGACGGTAGGCGTATTCGCAGATCGTACTTGTCATACTGACGAAGGTTCCGGATACCGGTGCCCTGCCCACGCTCGCCTGGGCAGGCTCGCCCCAATCGTAGCCAGCGGAACAAGAAGGCCGCTGCTTACTGCCAACAGCGGCCCCAGAAAAAAGCGAGGCCGACGCTCGCTCGAACCCGCAACCACCGGATCGACAGTCAAGCGGTGTCTCAAGCCAAAACGGCCACGAAGTCGTTTGGTTTCACGAAGGTTATCGCGATCCCGCCGTATTTGCAAGGAGCCAAATTTCTTGACGTAAGTCATTAAACGATCGTAGTAATTTCGCCTCCAGATAGTACCGTTCGTACCTAAACGCGCGACAATTCCTTGTCATCGATTAAGGTGAATCATCGCACGTTTGAGTTCCTTCGATGTCGAACGAGCGCTGAATCGAATTAGCTCTCCGTCGTCGGAATGTCTCGCGTCGCTTCATCGTCAGGGAGTGGCAAGATCTGGCGATCGAACAATTCCATGAAGGGATCGTAGCGATACTTTCTATTGCGCTGTTGCCCTGTGATTTCTCGCAAGATTCCAAGACGCGCCATCTCATCGACAACATTGGCCGCCGTCACGTACGAGCAAGCCAGATGCTCTTCGGCCATGCGAACGGAAATGATCGGCCGTTCAAAAAGAAAGTCCAGCAGGCGGTGCCCGTTCGCACTGCCCGATCCTCGCTCGCTGATAGTCTTTCGGTGCTTCTCGCGAAGATCCAAGATTGCGCGGGCGGTCTCCGTGGCTCCCTGACTAACCTCGAACACTCCACGCAGAAAGAAACGGACCCATCCCTCCCAGTCACCATCATTGCGAATCGCCATGAGCCGGTCGTAATACTGAGCACGATGCGCTTTGAGGTAGTAGCTCAGGTAAAGCAACGGCTGGTGTAGGATTTCCCGTTCGCAGAGCAACAGCGTGATTAACAAACGCCCAACTCGTCCATTGCCATCGAGAAAGGGATGAATCGTCTCGAACTGTGCGTGTGCCAGTGCGCAGTGAATGAGAACTGGCAGCGATGTTCGGTCGTGAAGGAATCTTTCGAGGTCATTCAAGGCCTCTCGCATCTCGGCGGGTGGTGGTGGCACAAAGGCAGCGTTCTTGAGCGTACAGCCGGTTGGTCCGATCCAGTTCTGACTTGTCCGGAACTCACCAGGCGACCGCTCGGAGCCCCGGACGCCCTGGAGCAGCTCGCCGTGGATTTCCCGAAGTAGTCGTAGACAGAGTGGCAACTCTTCCAGTCGTCGTAGACCATGGTTCATCGCCCCGACATAGTTGACGACCTCTTCGACATCTTTGGCACGTTCGCTGGCCTTGCCTTCCAGCTCGAACTCAAGCACGTCTTCCAGCGTGCTCTGGGTGCCTTCGATCTGGGAGCTGAGGACGGCTTCATGGCGAACGTACATTGCCACGAATAGATCTGGGTTCGGTAGGACGGACGCCACCCCATCGAGCCGCCCCAGGGCCCTGTCGGCGTCGGAGAGCAGGCGGGGCAGGTCACCGTCCACCTTGACGGGTGGGTCGGGGGGCAGTTCTGCCGGCAAGAAGGCCCGATAACCGGTGGCCTGATTGACGTATTTTCCAGCTCTCATTGTGGTTAGGGCCGCATAGACGTTGTTTCAGTAGGCTTTGACACACCGGCTTGAAGCGGAGCCTTATTTTAGCAAAGAGGCCTCATCTAAAATAGCCAGCCAGGCCCAAATCCCATATTTCAGCGGGAATGACCAAGCGTCATGCCAGAGATCGCCACCAATGCGGAGCCGCTGGAGCTTGATCATGGCCACGATCGGCGGCGGCAGGAACGGCAAGATGGCATTCACATGCTCGTCATCGACCGGCTTCACTCGTTCTGTCTCACGAGCCCGACAGCGCCCCCGTCGTAGGCCAACAACCGAATCGTGCCCGTGGGATACGCTGGGCGGAACCAGCTCCTCGCTCACCGCCCCGCTTGATCCGACCCACCCGCTTGTTGATCTCGCGGCGACAGAGATCCTCCTCGTCGATCATGTAGTCGCGAACGGTCTTGAGACGCCGGGGGCCAAAGTCCATGGCCGGCGTGCGACCGTAGAGCTTTCGCACGGGGCGGAGCGAGTACGCGATGTTCTCGACCTCGGAGGTTATCTCACCGTCACGAACGTAGTAGGTGCGGGCATACTTCACGTAGGCCAGCAGAACTTGGTTGACGCTGATATCCGAGAACTGGGGCGGCTCCGTCTTGATGCCTCTGACAGTGCCATCAGAAATCCATTCGGCGACCATCCGGTGATACTTCTCCCTGCTCTCGGGAGAATCATGAACGCCGAGGTAATGGTCTCGGCCGTCGATTCGGACGACGCCCAGATTCCTGGGCTTGA
The DNA here is from genome assembly GCA_003389215.1 of Planctomycetota bacterium. Classification (GTDB taxonomy): domain Bacteria; phylum Planctomycetota; class Planctomycetia; order Pirellulales; family UBA7805; genus MB-PLM-2. The sequence continues at coordinate 13,114 of QQVP01000128.1, forward strand.
AGTGGCGATACTTTGGTATTCGCCTTTTGATAGTAGGCATGCGCGGTTCCTTTCGGTCCAAAGTAGTACATGTACTACGTTTCTTTGGACTTCATGGCCGCACTGCCCGCCGAGGACAGGTACGCTAAGTATAGCGTTCGGCAAATCTTATCAAAAAGCGAGGCCGACGGGACTCGAACCCGCAACCACCGGATCGACAGTCCGGTACTCTAACCAATTGAGCTACGGCCCCGGAACGTCGCACTCCCTTCTCGCCAGGCGGGGTACGCGGGGAAGACCGTAGATTATATCGACGCCCGGCACCTCAGCAAGAGCACGCCGCCGCACCACGGGCGGCATGCCCGCGTCTCTCGCGACGACGTCGCGCGCCGCAATCGACACCCACATCGTCACCGCCAAGCAGACCCCGGCACGGCACGAGCCAGGCCACCACGGCATTCGCCCACACGCCAACCGCCGACACCGCGCCGCGTATGCCGTCTGGCGCGATTATGCGGTCGCGCACCGTCCCTTCGCGTGACCTAGACTTTGGGTGACAGGCTGTGCGCCGACGACCGCGCTTCCGCGATCGGCACGCCGCGGCAGTGCAACCGAAGAACCCCGTCTGCTGGCGGACGGAACACGACCCGGCGCGTCGCATCGCTCGCCACGTCGTCGTGCGACGATCGCCATTACCTCAGGCAGGTTTCGCATGCTCCATGACGTCTACAAATCGATGATGTACTGGGCCGGAGGCCTCGACAAGACCCAGTGGTTCCTACTGCTGGGTGCGGCCTTCGTGGTGGGGATCTTCGCGCTGCGTGGCTTCGGCTCCCGCTCGGGTTACTAGCGGTCGCGCCGGTGCCGGACAACCGCCGGCACCACAACCGCCCACGACCCCTGACACGACCTCGACGGCTCCGACGAACCACCAAGAAAGACCCCGCCGTGGAAAGCTGCCTCCTGGGACTCTCCCTCTTCGCGTTTTGGGACGGCTGGAATGTTCAGGTGCCGGCACCGGTCGCCCTGACAGCCGTTTGTCTGCTCGCCTATCTGTTCTGCCGCCGCAGTCCGCTGATCGTCTCCAGCGACAGTGAGGCAACCCGCCGCGAAGCCCGCCGCGCCGCGCACGTCGCCCGCGAGCTGGAGAAGATCGCCGAGGCGCTGCGGGCCGACCTGGCCAGCCATCGTGGTCGGGTCGATCGCTTCAAGGAACGAGTGGCGAACATTCAGGCCTCGCCGAGCGAGGCCACCTTGCAGGATCTCTGCCGCGAGGCCGAAGAGATCCTGCGACCCACGATGCGACTCTCGAACCAGATCTCCTGCGCCTACGACGAGCTTCGCCAGCAGACGAATCACCTGATGGCCTTCAGCGAGGCCCGTACCGATCCGCTGACCGGCGCCCACAATCGGCGGGCGCTCAATGAATCGCTCGACTCGATGTTCTCGATGAAGGCCCGCTACGGCTATTGCTTCTCACTCCTGCTGGTCGACGTCGACCACTTCAAGCAGGTGAACGACATGCACGGACACCTGGTCGGCGACCAGATTCTCAAGGACGTGGTGAGCGTCATCGGCGAACTTTCCCGCGACACCGACGTGGTGACTCGTTACGGCGGCGAGGAATTCGTGGTGCTGCTGCCCGGCACGCCGCTGCAGGGGGCGTTGCTCTTCGCCGAGCGCGTGCGGAGCAAGATTGCCGAACGGCTTTCGGTCACCGTCAGCGGTGGTGTGGCCGCGGCCGAATCGTGTCAGAACGGCAAACAACTACTCAGCCGTGCCGATGCCGCGCTCTACGCGGCCAAAGAGACGGGCCGCAATCGCATCTGCTTCTACGACGGCGACATGGTGCAGGCCAGTCAGGTCCCGGAAATCGTGCCTCCGACCGTCGCGGCCGTTGGCGACGAGCCAAAGGCCCTCACCGCAGCTCCAGGCGGCAGCGGCAAGAACGGCAGTCCGCCCGCGGCTTCACCAACCGCGTAACGCGACGCGCGTCGTCACGTCGTTCAGTTCGCGCTCGCGCCGGCGGGGACCCGGCCCCATTCTTATGAGGTGGCCGCGGCGACCTCGTCATGGCGGGCGAAGGTGAATTGCTCGCCGTCGAAGTCGATCCGCACGCCCGCGCCCGGCGGAAACTCGCCCTTGAGCAGTTCGGTGGCCAGCGGGTTTTGCAACCGCTGCTGGATGAGCCGCTTCAGCGGCCGCGCTCCGTAGGTCGGATCGTAACCGCGGTTGGCCAACTCGTCCGCCGCGGCCTCGCTGACCTCGAGCGAGAGTCCGCGCTGCTCCAGCTGTTCGGCCAGGTGGTGAATCTGCAAGTTGACGATCTGGCGAATCTGCTCGCGGTTGAGCGGATGAAAGATGATCGTCTCGTCGATGCGGTTGAGGAACTCGGGCAGGAACCGCACGCGGAGGGCCTCCTCGACCGCTTCGCGCATCTGCGACTCGCTGCCGCCGTCGGCCGCAATCTCCTGAATCGCCTGGCTGCCGGTGTTCGAGGTCATCACCACAAGCGTGTTCGTAAAGTCGACCGTGTGCCCATGATTATCGGTCAAGCGGCCGTCGTCCAACAGTTGCAACAACACGTTGAACACGTCGCGGTGGGCCTTTTCGATTTCGTCGAGCAACAACACACAGTAGGGCCGACGACGCACCGCCTCGGTGAGCTTGCCGCCCTCTTCGTAACCGACATAGCCCGGAGGCGCGCCGATCAACCGGCTCACCGTGTGGCGTTCCATGAACTCGCTCATGTCGAGCCGTACCATGGCGTTCTCGTCGTCGAAGAGCACTTCGGCCAGCGCCTTGCACAGCTCGGTCTTGCCGACACCGGTGGGGCCGAGAAACATGAACGATCCGATCGGGCGGTTGGTGTCTTGCAGTCCACTGCGGCTACGGCGAATCGCGTTGGCAACCGCTTCGACCGCCTCGTCTTGACCGATCAGACGTTGATGCAGTCGCTCCTCGAGCACCAGCAGCTTGGCCCGCTCGGTCTCGAGCATGCGGCTGACGGGGATGCCGGTCCAGGCACTCACGACGTCGGCCACTTCGTCTTCGGTCACTTCCTGTCGCAACAGACGGCGACCGTCCTTTGACGACTCGTCGCCGTCACCCTCGTCCGCCGCAGTGTCTTCGGCCGTTTCGGCCTCGAGCTGCTCGGCGAGCTGCTTCTTGCGCACGTCGAGTTCGTAGAGTCGCTGATACTCGTCTTCGCCAATCGCCGCGCCGACGGCCTGTTTCTCCTTGATCGCGGTGTCGAGCTGATCGAACTGCAGCTCGACCTCGGCCAGCTCCTGGCGGACCTTTTGCACGTCGCCCAGCCCCAGCTTCTCGCGCTCCCACTGCTCGCGCAGCGCGGCCAGCTTCGTGCGCAGCTGGGCCATCTCGGCCTCGATGTTGGCCAGACGTTCCTTGGCGTGCTCTTCCGTCTCCTCGGCCAGTTGACGCTGGGCCAACTCGAGCTGGGTAAGCCGCCGCTGCACCTCGTCGATCTCCAGCGGCACGCTTTCCAATTCCATGGCCAGTTTACTGGCGGCCTCATCGATCAGGTCGATCGCCTTGTCGGGCAAGAAACGATCGGCAATGTAGCGGTGCGAAAGCTCGGCCGCGGCCACCAGGGCCGAGTCCTTGATCTTCACGCCCTTGTGGTGCGCTTCGTAACGCGGCTTCAGCCCGCGCAAGATGGCGATCGTGTCTTCCACGTTCGGCTCGCCGACATAGATCGGCTGAAAACGCCGCTCCAGGGCCGCGTCCTTTTCGATGTACTTGCGATACTCGGCGAGCGTCGTCGCGCCGACGCAGCGCAACTCGCCACGGGCCAGCGCCGGCTTGAGCAGGTTCGCCGCGTCGCTACCGCCTTCGGCCGCCCCGGCCCCGATGACTGTGTGGAGCTCGTCGATGAACAGCACGATCGAACCGTCGGAGTCTTGCACCTCTTTTAGGACCGCCTTGAGTCGCTCTTCGAATTCGCCGCGGAACTTGGTGCCCGCGATCAACGCACCCATGTCGAGGGCCACGACCCGCTTGTCCTTCAGGCTCTGCGGCACGTCGCCGTGCACGATTCGTAGCGCAAGCCCTTCGGCGATGGCCGTCTTGCCGACGCCCGGCTCGCCGATGAGTACCGGATTGTTCTTGGTGCGCCGCGAGAGGACCTGAATGACGCGGCGAATCTCGCTGTCGCGACCGATCACCGGATCGAGCTTGCCACGACGGGCCATCTCGACCAGGTCGATGCCGTACCGCTCCAGGGCCTGGAACTTTCCCTCGGGCGACTGATCGGTAACCCGCGCGCTGCCGCGGACCGCCTGCAGCCCTTTGACGATCTCTTCTTCCGACAGGGCGCAAAGGTTGAGCACGCGTTGGGCCTTCGACTCGACCTTGGTCATGGCGAGCAACAGATGCTCGGTCGAGACGAACTCGTCCTTCATGCGGTCGGCTTCGTCCTGAGCCTGTTCCAGGGTCTTCATCAGCGCGGCGTCGATGGCCGGCTGCCCTGCCCCGCTGGCCTGGGGAAAGTGCCCCAGCTCGGACTGAACGATTTGCTCGAGCTGACCGCGATCGGCGCCGATCTTGTCCAACAGCGGCGCAATGATGCCGTCCGACTCGGCCAGCAGCGCGGCGAGCAAGTGGAGCGTGTCGACCTGCGGATTGCCCGCATCGGCGGCCATCGCCTGGGCCCGTTGCACCGCCTCGCCGGCCTTGATCGTCAATTTGTCGGCTCGAAATGCCATGGTCCGTTCTGCCTGAGTATTGGGTTTCTACTTCCCGTACTACCTTGGGTTCGTGCCTGAAGAGTCCCGAGAGTGCGCAGCAGCGATCGCCGCACGCATCGCGGGCGCACCAGCGAGTTGCCAAGGCAACTTACCGCCCTTGGCCGTCGCCGGCTTAAGAATCCTTGACTTCGAACTCCGCGTCGATCGCCTCGTCGTCGCCGGGTGAATCTTCCGCCGGCTCGCTGGCCGCGGTCGCCCCGGCCTGCGCCGTGGCGGCACCCGCCTCGTAGAGCGTCTTCGACAACGCGTGCGAAGCCTGCTCCAGCTCGGTAACCGAACTGTTGATCGCGTTGACGTCTTCGCCGGCGGCCACCTCGCGCACCTTCTTGATGGCGGCCTCGAGCGGCTCCTTGTCGGCCGAGGAGAGCTTGTCGTCGTTCTCCTGGATCAGCTTCTCCAACTCGTGACATTTCGCCTCGGCCACGTTGCGGGCTTCGGCCAGTTCGCGCTTCCGCTTATCTTCCTCGGCGTGCTCGCTGGCATCCTTCTTCATCTGCTCGATGTCCGCCTCGGACAGGCCGCCCGACTGCTCGATCTTCACCGAGTGCTCCTTGCCGGTGCCTTGATCCTTCGCGGCGACGTTCAAGATGCCGTCGGCGTCGATGTCGAACTTCACTTCGATCTGCGGCATGCCGCGAGGCGCGGGATTGATGCCTTCGAGATTGAACTGGGCCAGCAGCCGGTTGTCGGCCGCCATCTCCCGTTCGCCCTGAAAGACCCGCACCGTGACCGCCGTCTGGTTGTCGTCGGCCGTGCTGAAGACCTGCTTCCGCTCGGTCGGCACGGTCGTGTTCCGCTCGACGAGCTTGGTAAACACCCCGCCGAGCGTCTCAATGCCGAGCGACAACGGGGTCACGTCGAGCAAAAGCACGTCGTCGACCTCGCCGGCCAACACGCCACCCTGAATCGCGGCGCCTACGGCCACGACCTCGTCGGGATTGACCCCCTTGTGCGGATCCTTGCCGAAGATCTTCTTGACCAGTTCTTGCACCTTGGGGATACGCGTCGAACCACCGACCAGCACGACCTCGTCAATGTCGCCCGGATTGAGCTTGGCATCCTTCAGCGCTTGCTCGACCGGCCCGCGGGTTCGCTCGACGAGCGGATCGACGAGCTTCTCGAACTCGGCGCGGCTGATCGACATCTGCAGGTGCTTCGGCCCGCTGGCGTCGGCCGTAATGAAGGGCAAGTTCACATCGGTCGACTGGGCCGAGCTGAGTTCCTTCTTCGCCTTTTCACAAGCTTCCTGCAAACGCTGCAGGGCCATCGGATCCTCGCGCAGGTCGATCCCCTGCTCGCTCTTGAAGGCGTCGGCCACGTGATTGATCAAGATTTCGTCGAAGTCGTCACCACCGAGGTGCGTATCGCCGCTGGTGCTGATCACGCGAAACACGCCGTCGGCCACTTCGAGAATCGACACGTCGAACGTCCCGCCACCGAGATCGAAGACCACGATCTTCTCTTGCTTCTGTTTATCGAGCCCATAGGCCAAGGCGGCCGCGGTCGGCTCGTTGATGATGCGCGCGACTTCCAGGCCGGCAATCTGCCCGGCGTCCTTGGTGGCCTGTCGCTGCGAGTCGTTGAAGTAAGCCGGCACCGTAATCACGGCCTTGTTGACCTTGTGACCCAAGTAGGCCTCGGCCGACTCCTTGAGCTTGCGGAGCACCTTGGCGGAGATTTCCGGCGGCGTGAACTCTTCGTCGCCGACCTTCACCTTGACGAAGTCCTGCGCCCCGCCGGTGACGCCGTACGGCACCATCTTTTCTTCCGACTCGACCTCGCTGTGACGACGACCCATGAAACGCTTGATCGAGTAGATCGTCCGCTGCGGATTGGTCACCGCCTGGCGACGGGCCGGCTCCCCGACGAGCGTCTCGCCCTTGTCGGTAAACGCAACCACACTCGGCGTGATGCGATGGCCTTCCGGATTCGGAATCACCTTGGCGTCGCTACCTTCCATGATGGCAACAACGCTGTTGGTCGTTCCTAAGTCGATGCCGATGATCTTTTCACCCTGAGCCATACCGTGCTCCTTTCTCCTTCAATAACGCCGGCGACCTCGCACCCGGCCAGCGGGCAACTCCGGTCCTTGGCGATTCATTTGCAGCTTCGAAGCGGGACCGTCACCTCTTCTCCTCACCAACAGGTACACACTTGCACCTTTGATCGGCCCCGCGCAGACGCGACCCGCCCCGCCAAAACGGCGGTCCATCGCGGCTGCCGTTGTAAGTAACGCAAAGGCCATGCCGCGGTCGGCGCACGTGACAAAGAAGTCACAACACCATTCAAATAAAGAACTTATGCATCGATAAATCGTACCAAAATGGCCGTCCAAAGCCCCTTTCGACTGCCAAGTTGACACCGCGTCCCCTCCGCCTCTCCCGCACCTGCCAAATTGACAGCCTCGCCGGACTGCCAACCGCCGCAAGTAACCGCTAATCTTCCGGTTTCCACAACCTGCACTTCAGTCGGCCGAGCGCTCCCATCGCAGGCTCGCCGATGAGCCGCTCGACGCAGCTCGCTCGGGCTTTCCATGGCAAAACGCAAACAACGAAGAGCGTCGGCGAAAACGGCCGCCCCCACGACCGCGAAGGGCTCGTCGGGGCCCGCCAAGTCCTCCTCAGCGCCCGCCAAGGCCAAGAAGAGCCCCGCCAAAAAGAAGGCCACAGAGAAAAACCCCGTCAAGAAGAAGGCGAAGAAGAAGCGTGGCGGTGCGACGACATCGTCGAGCCCTGATTCCAGCGCGCCATCGCCAGCCACCTTACGGCGCCAGCTCGATCGCCTCGATCGCGAGATCATCGACAAGATCAACGAACGGGCTCGCTGCGTTCTCGATCTGACCGCCGGCGAGAACAGCACGATTGCCCGCGAGACCAGTTCCAGTCGCAACCTGCAATCGATCGAGCGGGCCGTGTCGGCCAGTGCCGGTCCCCTGCCCGAGACGGCCGTACGGGCGGTGGTGCGCGAGGTCATCAGCGGCATCAAGTCGCTCGAGAAGGTCGTTCGCGTTGCCTTTCTCGGCCCCGCCTTTAGCTATTCGCACCTGGCCACGATTCATCGCTTTGGTCAGTCGGTCGACTTCTTGCCGCTGGGCACCATCGGCAGCGTGTTCGAAGAAGTCGCCCGCGGTCAGGCCGATTACGGGGTCGTGCCCGTCGACAACTCGACCGACGGCCGCATTGCCGACACGCTGGAGAACTTCACCCGCTGCGACGTGAAGATCTGCGGCGAGGTGAATCTGCAGATCCACCATAATCTGCTCGGCCGCTGCGCGCGCAGCGAGGTCCGCGAGGTTTACAGTCGTCCGCAGGCGCTCTCGCAGTGTCGTCGCTGGCTGGCCACGCACGTTCCGTCGGCCCGCACCATCGAAGTGACCAGCACCGCCACCGCGGCCCAGCTGGCCCACGACAAGAAAGGCGCCGCCGCCGTGGCCAGCGTGCAGGCGGGCACGAATTACGGCCTCGACGTGCTGGCCGCCGACATCGAGGACAATCCCGACAATCTCACCCGATTTGCCGTGATCGGCAGCACCTCCGGCGAGCGGACCGGCAACGATAAGACCTCACTCATGCTGCAGGTGGCCCATCATCCGGGCAGCCTGGCCGACGCCCTGACCGTTCTCAAACGCAACCGCATCAACATGACCTGGATCGAATCGTTCCCGGTCATCGGCGCGCGGGGCGAGTACCTGTTCTTCATCGAACTCGAAGGACACGCCGACGATTTGCGGATGCGACGGGCGCTGAAGTCGCTCGCCGGCAAGACGACGCGGCTGGAGACGCTCGGTTCCTATGCCCGTTCCGAGCCGGTGAAGTGACACACCGCGCGGGAATGTGGCGCAGCGGCGCGGGGATTGCCAGGTCGCCGAGCGATCGGGATATTGGGATATTATTGATGGCTGCGTTGTTAATGAGCCCTTCGCGGCGGCAGTGATAGCTGGAATGCCGGCCTCCCGCTGGTCGGCCTGGTTCATTGGCTGCGCAGGACTCAATAGAGGCTTCGACCGACGGAAGAGAGTACGAGACGACGACCTGGACCTCTGCTGGAGACCTTCATGAGACGCCCCTTCATCGCCGGTAACTGGAAGATGAACCTCGATCGCGCGGCCGCCGTCGATCTGGCCACGGCCATTGTCGCGCGGGCCGGCGAGTTCGCCGCCGTGGACGTCGCGGTTTGCCCCCCGAGTGTCTATCTCGAAGCGGTCGCCGGGGCGATCGGCAAAGTGACCGTGGGACTCGGCGCTCAGAACATGTATCACGAGGCCAAGGGAGCCTTCACGGGCGAGTTGAGCGCCGGCATGCTGCTCGATCTCGGCTGCCAGTTCGTGATTCTCGGCCACAGCGAACGCCGGCACATCCTCGGCGAAACCGACGAGGACGTGAATCGCAAAGTCCACGCCGCGCTGGCGGCCGGACTGACGCCCATCGTCTGCGTCGGCGAGACGCTCGACGAGCGCGAGGCGGGCGACACGACGACCGTCATCAGCCGGCAATTCGACGGCTCTCTGGCTGGTCTGTCCGACGAGCAGGCGGCCGGGATCGTGATCGCCTACGAACCGGTCTGGGCCATCGGCACCGGCAAAGTGGCCACCCCCGACCAGGCCGAGGAGGTGCATCTCGATCTTCGCAAGATGCTCACCGGGCGATACAATGAGGCCACGGCCGAGGCGGTCCGCATTCAATACGGCGGTAGCGTGAAGCCGGACAACGCGTCCGAGTTGCTCGCCCAGGCGAACGTCGACGGCGCGTTGGTCGGGGGGGCCAGCCTAAAGGCGGACGACTTTCTCGCCATTGTCGCCGCTGCCGCGGGAAGCCAGACGCCTGTCTAGGTCGAGTCGCGAGATCGCCCCCGCCGCCGCTGACAACCAATTTGGGAAACAAAAATGCTCACGTTTTTTATGCTGCTGCTGATTGTCGCGGCGCTGTTCATGATTCTACTGGTGCTGGTGCAGCGCGGTCGCGGCGGCGGATTGGCCGGGGCCCTCGGCGGCATGGGCGGCCAGAGCGCTTTCGGAGCCAAGGCCGGCGACACCTTCACCCGCATTACCATGTGGGCCTCGGCGGCGTGGATCCTGCTCTGTGTGGGAACCGTGCTGGCGGTCAATGCCGGGGGCGAGTCGGACCAACTGGGAAACCAGCCAGCGGGCATGAACGCGCCGCGGACGGTCGCACCGGCCAGTCCCGACGGTTCGACCCCGGCGTCGCCGACCACGCCCGCCCCGGGCGGCGAGAACGATGCCGGCAGCTAACGCGCCGCACGCGTGCGCGACAACGTCCCCTGGGCGGAAGGGAGTCCTGGTTTGTTGTTGAGCATGACCGGTCATGGCGAGGCGCAAGAGACCGCCGACGGCGTCACCGTGTCGGTTGAGCTGCGGACGCTCAACAGCCGCTATCTGAAGGTCAGTACCCGACTGAGCGACGGCTACGGTTCGCTCGAGTCGCAGGTCGAGGCGGTCGTCCGCCGACAGGTTCACCGGGGCACCGCGCAGGTGACCGTCCACGTTCGGCGTGACGAAGCGGCCGAAAACTATCGCTTCAACGAGGACGTGCTGGCCGCCTACTGGCAGCAGCTCGAGAAACTGACCAGCGACGGACGGCTTTCGGAAAACGCCGCGCCCATTTCCTTGGACAACCTACTCATGCTGCCGGGCGTCATCCAACAAGCGGCTGCCGTCGCCCAGCCGGCTGAGGACTGGCCGCTGATCGAGTCGGTGCTCACGGCGGCCCTGGCCGACCTGGCCGCCATGCGGCGACGCGAGGGCGATTCGATGCAGGCCGATCTGCTGGCCAACCTCGGACAGATCGATACCGAGCTCGATGCCATCTCGGCCCGAGCCCCTCAGGTCGCCGAGGCCTATCAACAACGGCTGACCGAGCGACTCAAGAAGCTACTTGCGGATTACGACATCGCGGTCGAGCCGGCCGATGTGATTCGCGAAGTCGGACTGTTCGCCGAGCGGAGCGACATCTCGGAAGAGATCGTTCGCCTGCGCAGCCACACCGAGCAATTTCGCGAGACGACCGACGGCGAAGAGAACCCCGGACGAAAGCTCGAATTCGTCACCCAGGAAATGTTCCGCGAGACGAACACGATCGGCTCGAAGGCCAACGACGCGCAAATCTCGAAGCACGTGATCGAAATCAAAGGGGCCATCGAGCGAATTCGCGAGATGATTCAAAACGTCGAGTAACGTCGAGACGAGTCGGTCGACGCCATGGAAACGCCCCCCGCATCGCAAACGCCCGGCAAGCTGGTCGTGATCTCCGGTCCCTCCGGCGCGGGCAAGACGACTGTGTTGCGGCGGGTCTTCGACCAGGCCCAGGTCCCGCTGGTGGCCAGTGTTTCGGCCACCACGCGTCCGCCGCGCCAGGGCGAGGTCGATGGCCGCGACTACCATTTCCTGACGGACGAGGAATTCCAACGCCGTCGTGCGGCCGGCGAGTTTCTCGAGTGCTTCGAGGTGTTCGGCCGCGGCTACTGGTACGGGACACTTCGCAAGGCGGTAACCCCTGGCCTCGCGGCAGGAAAATGGGTAGTCTTAGAAATCGATGTCGACGGCGCGATGTCGGTCCTGGAGCAGTATCCCGCCGCGATCTCGATCTTTATCCGGCCTCGATCGCTCGACGAACTGCGCCGTCGACTGCAGGAAAGAGGCACGGAAACCGCGGAGCAATTGGCCCGCCGGCTGGAAGTTGCCCGCCACGAAATTTCCCTCGAACACCGATACCGGCACCTGGTCATCAACGACGACGTCGACCGGGCCGCCGAGGAAATCTGCCAGATTCTCAGCGGAGCAGGAGAATAAGTCGCATGCTCGACGAATTGCGTGAAGAAGAAATCGTGAACAAGGTCGGCGGTCGTTTCAAGCTCTCGACGCTCATCCAGAAGCGGCTCGTGGCGCTCAACGGCGGCAGCCGGCCGCTCGTGCAGCTCGACGGCGCCAGCAACATCGAGATCGTCATCCAGGAAATCATCCAAGACAAGATCTATCTCGATTCTTCCTCCAATCTGCGGATGGCCGAAGAGACGGCCGATGCCGGTGGACCGCCCGAGCTCGACCTCGAGAATCTCTAGTCGACAACACCTCGAGGCAAACCTCTTGATGCAAGGTCGCGAGCTGCTGCTGGGTGTCGCGGGCGGCGTGGCTGCCTTCAAGGCGGCCGCCCTGACCAGCCAACTCGTGCAAAGCGGGGCCCGTGTCACCGTCGTCATGACGGCCGCGGCCCAACACTTCATCGGTCGGGCGACGTTCGAGGCCCTCACCGGACGCCCTGTGCATCGCGACATGTTCGACCCCGTCGACTGCCCGCTGGGCGCCCACATCGAACTCGCCGAACGGGCGGAACTGATGTGCGTGGCCCCCGCGACCGCCAACTTCATGGCCAAGGCGGCCGGCGGTCTGGCCGACGATCTGTTGAGCACGCTTTACCTGACCAACCCCGGTCCGCTGCTGCTGGCCCCCGCGATGAACTCCGACATGTGGGAGAAACCCGCGGTCCAGCGAAATCTCGCTCAGCTGCGCGAGGACGGGGCGATCATCGTCGATCCCGAGTCGGGCTGGCTCAGTTGTCGCAAGACTGGCACGGGCCGAATGGCCTCGCCCGAGACGATCCACGCCGCCATCGCCGCGGAGTTCGCGAAACTCGGCTAAACGGTCGGCCCCGCTCGCCAGAAGATCGGTCGCCATGGCACGCATCCTCATCACCTCCGGGCCAACGCGACAGTACCTCGACCCGGTCCGCTATCTGACCAACGCCTCGAGCGGTCGCATGGGTCGGGCGCTGGTCGAGGCCGCACAGCAGCGGGGCCACGAGGTCGTGTTGGTGACCGGCCCGGTCGACATCGAGTATCCCGAGGATGTGGAGACGCTCCGTGTCGTGTCGACCGAAGAGATGCTCGCCGCCGCGCGCGAGGCCTTTGCCAGCTGCGACGGAATGATCGGCGCGGCGGCCCCCTGCGACTATCGACCGGTCCGCGTAGAAGAGGGCAAGATCGCCAAGACGGGCGAGCCGCTCGCCTTGCAACTGATCGAGACCGACGACATCGTCGCCACGTTGGCCGAAAACAAGGGCGGCAAATGGGTCGTCGGCTTCGCCCTGGAGACGGAGGATCATCGGCTCCGGGCCCTGGCCAAGCTGGAACGCAAGAGCTGCGATCTGATGGTCCTCAACGGACCCGAGGCGATGCACTCGCTGGAAAACCACGTCGAAGTGCTCGACGCCGCCGGCAACGTCCTGGGGACCTTTGCCGGGCCGAAGGAAGAGGTCGCCCGCGGCATCTTCACGATTATCCAGGCGCAGCTGATAGCCGGTCGCTCCTGACGGGGCCGCGACCGTCGCAGTCGGTCGTGTCTTGAACGTGGCTCGTCGGCGCGAGCGCGGGCCGGGTATCCGTGGTGCTCGCCTCAAGTAGAATGGGAGGTGCGCGAACGCGCGGGCTCGTCGGCCGCCGGCACGTTGGCCGCCCCCGCATCTCCTGCCTTCTCCCTGCCCTCGTCGTGATGTTCCCACGTTGGCCGCTTGCCGCGAGCGCTTCCGATGATCCGCAATACGCTTTATCTGCCGGAGCTTCGCGAGATGCTCGCCGAGGGCGATGCCGCCGGACTGGGTGAGTTCTGCACCGCGATTCACCCGGCGCGAACCGCCGAGTTCATGGAAGGGCTCGACGCGGCCGAAGTTTGGGAGGTGCTGCGACACGCCGAGCCGATGCGGCGGGCCGAGATATTCAGCTTCCTCGAGCAGCCGCGTCAGGTCGAAATGCTCGAGACGCTCGACCCGCAGGAGATGGCCGAGTTGGTCGCCGACCTGGCCCACGACGACCGCGTCGACATCCTGCAGGATGCCGAGCCGCAGACGGTCGAAGAACTGCTGCCGCTGGTGCCCGATGAAGAGCGGCGCGACATTCTGCGGCTGAGTGCCTATCCCGAGGACACGGCCGGGGCGATTATGACCTCGGAGTATGCCCGGCTCAACGAGGACGACACGATCGACGCGGCGGTCGAGGCGATTACCAGGAGTCTTCGCGAGGGCGACCTGCAAACGATCAACTATCTTTACGTCGTCGACAAAGCGGACCACTTGCGGGGCGTCGTCTCGGTGGCCCAGTTGCTCTCGGCCTTGGCCAAGCCCGCGATGCAAATCGGCGACATCATGAATCAATCGGTGGTGTCGGTCGATGTCGACGCCGACCAGGAGAAGGTCGCGGCGGAAGTGGCTCGCTACGACTTTGCCGCGATTCCCGTCGTCGACGCGGAACACCACATGCTCGGCGTGATCACCCACGACGACGTCATCGACGTGGTGCGTGAAGAGGCCGTCGAAGACGCCCAGCGAATCGGTGCTGTCGATCCGCTCGAGGAGACCTACCTGGAAACGTCGCTCTTGACGCTCACCTGGAAGCGCGGCATCTGGCTGATCATCCTCTTCTTCGGCGCGCTGCTGACCGCCATCGCGCTCCGCGGCTACGAAGATCGACTCGCCCAGTGGGCCTGGTTGGTGCTCTTCATTCCGCTGGTGATCTCCAGCGGCGGCAACTCCGGCAGCCAGTCGGCCACGCTGATTATCTCTGCGCTGGCGGCCGGGCACATCTCGCTGACCGACTGGTCACGGATCGTGGTCCGCGAACTGGTGCAGGGAATCCTACTCGGCGCGTTTCTCGGTCTGATCGGTTACGGGGCCGCCCGCATGCTGGGCGTGGCCTCGTTCGACGCGGCCGTCGTGCCGATCACGCTCCTACTGGTCGTGCTCTGCGGCACGCTGACCGGCTCCCTGCTGCCGCTGCTGTTTCGTCGCTTGGGCTTCGACCCGGCGATCATGAGCACGCCGTTCGTGGCCGGCATCATCGACCTGGTCGGCATCGTCATCTACATGACGGTCGCGAGCCGCTTGCTGGCGGCGTAAGACGCGTGACGACGGCCGTCGCGGAGCGCGAATCTCGACGGATTTACACGTCGGAATTACACGTCGAGCAAGCCGCTGCCCACGTAGAGCTGCAGCACCTGGCTCTGCACTTTGATCGCCCGAATCAACACCCACACCTGTTCGGGACTGAACTCCTGCGGGTCGCTGCTGGCGAGCGCTTCCAACTCGGCCGTCATGGCGGCGTGCTGATCGGTAGCCGCCTGCAGCTTGAGATTGGTCTCCTGCCAGGCATCCGCCAAACGATGCTCGTCATCCAGCTCTTCGACGGCGTCGACAGCGTTGGTGAGCAGCAGACAGAGACGGGCCACGTCGAGCGGTGCCGCGTCGGGCTGAATCTGCTGGATTCGTTGGGCCAGTTGTTGACAGTCCATCTCAAGTTCCTCGATCAAAGTTGCCGTTTCGAATTCGCGGGAGCCGCGTGGGCGAGTGAACACTCGCTGGGGAAGGAAACCCCCAATGGCGGCGCGTGACGTGGCCGCTGCCGGCGAGTCGTTCGCTACACAAAGGAAGTCTAGCACGCCGAATTCTGCGCCTCGGATGAGCGTCTCGGCTTCCTTAGTTTTTTTGGTGTGGCGGCGCAACACATAGTCCCTGCAGAACCGCACCCCACGAAGTCGCCGCGGCTCGCGGTTTCCGCATCGTGCTTACCGCCGTCGGCACATTCCCTCGCATCGGAAGCACCGGTATAATTCGACCCTTGGTTTGCCGAGGCATGCGGCGCGCAGGGCCGTGGCGGCGGCCCGGTGCCAACATGTCAGGCAGCGGACCGGGCGAGCGGTCGGATTCTTGTTTGAGGCCAACATGGCGGAACTGGGTGTCAACGTCGATCACGTCGCCACGGTGCGGCAGGCCCGCCGCGCCGCCGAACCCGATCCGGTTTGGGCGGCGGCACTCGCGGAACTTGGCGGGGCCGACGGCATCACGGTCCATCTCCGCGAAGATCGTCGCCACATCCAGGATCGCGACGTGCAGGTGCTGCGGGAAACGACACGCGTGAAGCTCAACCTGGAAATGGCCTGCGTCGACGAGATCGCCGAGCTGGCTTGCCGCCTGCGACCGCAGCAAGTCACCCTGGTGCCGGAGAAGCGTGAGGAAATCACCACCGAAGGCGGACTCGACGTCGCCGGGCAGCCGGGCACGGTCACCGACTACGTGCGCAAGCTCCAGGACGCGGGCATCGTGGTAAGCCTGTTCATCGATGCCGAGGCGTCGCAAATCGAGGCCGCAGCCGAAACGGGTGCCGAGGCGGTCGAACTGCACACCGGTCAGTACGGCGAAGCTGTCGACCCCGCGGCGCAGGAGGCGGAGCTCGTCAAGCTCAGCAGCGCCGGACGACTGGTCCGCCAGGCCGAGCTGGTTCTGCACGCCGGACACGGACTGAACTATCAGAACGTCTGCCCCGTGGCGAGCATTGAAGGAATGTGCGAGCTGAACATCGGACACAGCATCGTCGCCCGCGCGGTCATGGTCGGCATGCAACAGGCGGTTCGCGAAATGAAGGACCTGATCACGCGCTAAGCAGGCGTCACGCCGCCGGGCACGACGCCGCACGCGACCAAGGAAAGCAAGGAAAGAAGGAAGCCAAGTCATGAGCACCAAGGGCGAAGCCTTTGCCGGTTTGAGCGTCGCGCTCGTCACCCCGTTTGCCGACGGCCAGGTCGACGAGCAACGCCTCGCCGAGCAAGTCGAGTTCCAAGTCGAAGCCGGCACGACCTGCGTCTGCCCGGTTGGCACGACGGGCGAGAGTCCGACCCTCTCGCACGAAGAACACGAGCGGGTGATTTCCGTGGTGGTCGAGGCGGCCGCCGGACGCATCAAGGTCATGGCTGGCACCGGCTCGAACAGCACCGACGAAGCCCTGCGGCTGACGCGTTGGGCGGCCAGTGCGGGAGCCGACGCCGCGCTCGTCGTGGCACCCTACTACAACAAGCCGAATCAGGAGGGCATGTTCGCCCACTTCAAGGCGCTGGCCGAGGCCGTCGAGATTCCGATCTGCGTTTACAACATTCCGGGCCGAACGGCCAAGAACATCGAGCCCGAGACGATCGTCCGTCTCGCCGAATTGCCGAACATCACGATGGTCAAGGAAGCCACCGGCAGCATGGACCAGGCCTCACACATTCTGGCCGAGACCAACCTGACGGTGCTTTCCGGCGACGACAGCATGACGCTGCCGCTGATGGCCGTCGGCGGTCGCGGCGTGATCTCGGTGGTCGGCAATATTGTGCCCCGCGACATGATCGCCCTGACCCGCGCCGTCGACGACGGCGACTTGCCCACGGCGATCGCCCGCCACCAGAAACTGTTTCCGCTCTGCCGCGATCTGTTGTCGCTCGATACGAATCCGATTCCGATCAAGGCCGCCATGAAACTGCTCGGCCGCGATTCGGGCGAGCTGCGGATGCCGATGACCCCGCTCACCGCGGCGGCCGAGGCGGCGCTCCGCGATACGCTCGTCGGCTACGGGCTGCTCTAGCGCATCGCGGCACCTGACTCTTTTGCCTTGCGTCGCCGCGACAATGATCCGTCTGCTGGTCGTCTTCGAATATCCCACGCTCAACGGCGGCGAGCGCTCCTGGCTGGCGTCGCTCGATGACAGTCGTCGCGCGGGCTTCGAGGTCGCCGCTGCCGCGCCGTCCCGCGGGCCGCTGGCCGACGAGCTTGGCCGCCGCGAAGTGCCCATTTGGCCGTTCGACGTATTTGACGAATCGGGCGGGCGGCACGATCTCGCGGCGCTGCGCGATTCACTGGCCCAGATCGTCGCACGGCACGAGACTCAACTGCTTCACGCCAACAGCCTGAGTACCGCGCGACTTGCCGGACCCGTGGCCCGCGAGTTGGGTGTCGCCAGCCTCGGGCACCTTCGCGATATTCTCAAACTCCGTGCCGCGGCGATCGCCGATCTGAATTGCCACCCCCGACTGCTGGCCGTCTCCCAGGCGACGCGCGACTTTCACGTGGCCCAGGGTCTCGACGCCGCACGGGTTGAGGTCTGCCACAACGGAGTCGATCTGGAAGCATTTCGGCCGCGTGATGCTTGTGGCTACCTCCACGAGGAGTTGAAAATCCCCGTCGCCGCCCCGCTCGTGGGCAGCGTTGGACAAGTCGGTCTGCGTAAGGGTTTCGACGTGCTACTCGAGGCAGCGCGGCGCGTCTTGGGCGAAGGTGCGGGAGGTGGCTCGCCAGGCGCCGCACCCCACTTCCTCATCGTCGGGGCCCGCCATTCGCAGAAGGACGAGAGCCGACAGTTCGAGCACGATCTGCACGACGCGGCCGCCGCGCCACCGCTGGCAGGTCACGTTCACTTTCTCGGCTGGCGCGACGATCTGCCGCGTCTGCTCCCGGAACTTACGCTGCTAGTGCACCCTGCGCGTCAGGAGCCGTTGGGCCGGGTGTTGCTCGAGGCCGCCGCGGCCGGCTGCCCGATGGTCGCCGCCGACGTCGGCGGCACGCGGGAGATCTTTCCGCAAGAAGCTGAGGCGGCGCTACTGGTACCGCCCGACGCGCCCCACGAACTGGCCGCCGCCATCACTCGACTGCTCCGAGATCCCGCGTTGCGAGACCGACTAGCCGCCGCGGCTCGTCGGCGGATTGGCGACGCTTTTGATCATCGTCGCGCGGCGGCCGGTCTGATCGAGCATTATCGCCAGGCCCTGGCAGCCAAGGGCTGCGGGGAGTCGGCACCTCGCTGAACGGCGTCGCGGGCCGTGGCGGGGACAGCATCGGACCGCAAGCGAAGCTCCTCAGACCGGACAACTTAATCCGTTGACGTTGCCCGCGTTTCGCTCGTACAATAGATTGGTTGATGGTTCGCGTCTTGCGATCGGTGCGTGTCAGGGCAACGCGGCGGCGGCGAATCCGATAGAAAGGAAATCAGCATGGCGCTTGCAGCAAGCGAATTCTGGCGTTGGTGTTTGGCGATTCTCTTGGGCGGACTGTTGTGCGGTGTGCTCTCGATGAATGCAGGTCCCGTCTGGGCGGACGACGAGGCCGACGAGACAGCAACGGAAGAGGCGGACGAAGCCGCTGAAGACGAAGGTGACCGTCCGCTCACTCGCGAAGAACGCGCCGCGCAAAAGGCCAAGGAGAAGCAGGAGAAGGCCCGCGAGCGACTGATCGCCGCTATGGAAAAACGGCTTAGCCGCAAGAAGGAAACGGGGTACTTCGTGCTCGCCTTTGAGACCACCAAGTATCACAAAGGCGATCGGGGCCGCGCGACCCCGACGCGAGGCTACGAAGTCGAGGTGTTTGACGGCCGCCGCGCCGCCGCCGTCTCCGTGCTCGAGTTTCTGGCCAAGATCAAACGCAAACAGCCGAAACGCCGCCTCGCGAACGCGCCACCGCCGCCGCAGGGCAAGTACGTGCTGGTGGGCCGCTTTGAAGATCGCGTCGAGGCGGACGAACGTCGCCAGCAGGCGAACAATAAATATCAAGAGATGGCCCAGGCCTTCAATGATCGGAACGGCGGCAACCGAATTCGAGGCGGACTGCAAGCCAACCCGCTCTAGTCGCGGGCGGCCCAGCGCCGCCGTGGCGCTGGGCGTCCTCGCCACGTGAGCAGCAATGCTCCCCGCGGCAGATCCCTCTTTCGCCCCGCGTCGGGCCAGGTACGGCCCGCGCGCTGGCCTGCTTTTCCCGGCACTCGCCGCGGATACCGTGCGCCCGATCGGCCGGACCTTCGGGCCAGTTTCGCGGGAGCCACCGGCTCGATTTGATTGCGCTCCTCGCTCCAACCAGAATGGGACATGGCTTCACGGGGATGAGAAAGCGCCTCGAGTTGTGAAGCCTGTCAACCTGCGATCGGAGCCCGCGCCATGTCCTGCTTGTCCACCCGATTCCGCGGCCGCTTGGGCCTTGCCGCCCTGGGTCTCTTCGTCTCGATGCTGTTCGTCGCGCCGGCCCTCGGCGACCTGCCCGGTTTGCGCCGCGTACGCAGCCTGCAAAGCCTGGCCTATACGATTGACGGCGTCTTCGGACACTACTTTCAGGCCGACCCCGACACGGGCGAGTTCTCGCTCAACCTCGATCGCGACGAGAACAACAGCGGTTCCTACTGGCAGTTCGAACTGGTCCACCGCCATCGCGATTACGGACGTGTCTATTCGCTGCAGCAGCGCGGCAACGGGGTGTTCAACAGCTGGTACCTGGCCGTCGACGAAGAGACGCAACAGCTACGATTGGTTCCGCACCGTGAGAATTGGTCTTCGAAGTGGCGGATTCGCTATGCCGGCAAGCATAACGGCTACGACGCCTTCGTCGTGCAGACCGTCGCGGAACTCGGCACCAGCGACATGAAGTTCCTCTCGCTCGATCCGGTCACCCGCCGACCGCAGCTAAGTCGGGAACTCGACGACACCGGCTACTGGTTCCTCGACGTCGTCTCCGACCTGCCGACCGACTTCTAGAGCGTGTCTAGGATAGGTGTAGCGTCATTGGCGTAGGCGAGGCAAGTTTGGCAAGGAGACCGAAGCAGACGAATTGGTAAATTCGTCGATGCAGGTCGACGTAGCCAAGCACAGCCGCAGCTAGCCAAGACGCTAGAGATAAACGAGACGCGCTCTAGCGGGTGCCGCTCTGGCCGCAGCCGCGAATCACGAATCTTCCTCGACCACAGCCTGGGGCGACCTAGTCGCCCACGCCGATGTCGTCGTCGAAGGCCTCGAGAATCAGACGATTCTCGTGACTCTCGTGTTCGTGGAAGGTGACGTGAAACGATCGGTAGCTGGCCGCCAGCGTGGCCCGATTCTGTTCGGCACGTTCGCCGTAGAGCAATTGCTCGGCCTCTTCCACCAGCTCGCAGATCTGCAGGAACAGATCGTCGTGCTGACGACGCAACTGCTCGGCCTGCTGGCTCAATCGAGGTGCCTCGGCAATCGCGTCGTCGAAGTAGCCGTAGGCATCCTCTAAGGCAAAGTGCATGGCCAGCTGATCGCGCAGTCGCCACAGCAGGTCGACCACATCGCGATGCGGAGGAAAGCCCTCGCCGAGATCTTCGAAGACCGATGACGTCTGAGCGAGCAACTCGCGGAGCAGACGATTGTCCTCTTTGATCTCCTGCAGGAAGGCGGCATTGAGCGTAAGCGCTCGGGTAACGATAGCCATACTCATCCCTCGCATCTGGCCACAGGAACTTGCTCGATCAACTCGCCCAGACGAGTCTTGCCTCTTCGCTGTCCCGTGTCGCACCGCCAGGGGCACGCGACGCTCGCCGACGCACAGAACACGCGTCGCACACTACGAGCAAAACACTGCAGAGAAACCGATCGCTCGCCGTGGTCGCCCGTTGTGAATAGGCAAAGGATGTGAAACCTGTCCGACCGTCTCTACATCCTTGAACGTAATAACCTGGCCAGAGTGTGTCAAACAAGTTTGCCCGGCCGCCCCGACGAACGACCGGCAAGATGGCACCGCTGGCGAGGGACCACGACCACCATGTGCAAGGGATTACCATTGACGCCGAAACGGCTTAAGACCGCGCTGCGCGTTTTCGCTACACCCTGCAATAGGTTGCTTGGACAAGCTAGCGAGATACAAGCAGAACTCCATGCGTTCACCGATACCGCGCCCCGAGTGGCGCCTGCAACGCGTTTGGCAGGCGGCCGCCTGAAGCAGCTCACGGGCAACGAAGCGCGTCAACTGGTGGTCTTGAGCGTTGTCGGCGAGCGCGACTCGATGAGCGCGCCGTGATTGCGGACCGAAACAAGCGACGTGCGCCACACGGCAAGGGACGTATCCTTTGCAGCCTCGCGCTCGACGAGCTCGACAATCGTCTCCGCTTCGCCGGCATTGGCCGCGAGTGCGAAGATTGTCGGACCCCAACTGCTCTGCCCGACGCCGACCACGCCCGCGGTGCGCAGACGCTCGACCAGTCGCGCGGACTCCGCCGAAGCATAGACGCCCCCCTGCGCCGCGGCAAAGCAGGCGCCCGCGGTCGAACCATAGCGGTCGAGACTCTCGCCAAACGCCGCGCGGTCACCCTGCCGCGCCGCCGGCAGCATCGACTCGACAATCTCGCTGCGGAGCCGCGCGGTCACCTCGCCCGAGATCGGCGGCAAGCGAGCAAAGCTCTCCTGCTCGGCCGTTCCCGATTGCCCCTCGACGGCGTCTCTGGAAAACAATACGAACCGCCATTCGTCGGGCAAGGCGACCCGTTCGGCCAGCGGCGAGAGCATCTCGCCCGGCAGCTTGCCCTCTTCGAACAGCAATCCGCCCTGCACGAACCCATGCGCACCCACGGCCGAACGCTGACCGCGACCGCTGACCGCGGCCAGCTCCTCAATGTCGCGCACGGGACAACCACGATAGCGATCGAGCGCCGCAGCAACCGCCAGGCCAAGCTGCGTGCCGCTTCCCAGACCGGTGTGGGGTCGCGGCGCGGCGATCACCTCGATCCGACACGGCGGCGGCGCCGTCAGCGATTCAGCCGCGACATACCGCGCGACGGTGCTCTCAATGCGCGGCGACCAACTGCCCGTCTCGGAACGATCGACAACCTGCAGCGACTCGGCCGGTGAAACGGCGAGGCGAAACCCCACGCCGTCGATCATCGCTCCCACGCCGCCAAACTGTCGACCGTGCTGCTGACCGAAAGCGAGCAGCCCGAAGTGAAGCCGGGCCCCGGTTTCCACGATCACTTCGAGATCCGATCCGGCCTCAGACATGCTGCTGCTGGCTCCCCGCCGTCGCGGTCTGAACGTAGTTCAACAAGAACTCGAATGCCGCGTGCTCGTCGGCGGCCCCCGTCTTCTCGACCATCACCCGCAGCCGCTCGTAGTCGGCCAGAATCTCTTCGTGCGGCAGGAACTCGACCCGCGTGGCCAGGATGGCCGCCTCGACAACCGCGTGCTTGGCGCGATTGAGTCCGAAGAAGTCGCGCAGCCGCCCGCGATCGACGACGTCGACGACAATCTCCGTCCGCTCTTGCGAATCGTCGAGCGAGCGGACCCGAACCGCGTACCAACGACACGCTCCGGCCAGCATCGGCTCATCAACCGCGGGACACGGCAGCAGCTCGGGTGGTGGATCGACGGCCCCGACGGCCGCGCGGGCCAGCAATAGGACGTCGTCGGTGACGTGAAACACGCCGGTGCCACGCCGCTTCAGATTCGCATAGGTGGTCGAAGTGCGATACGGCCGCAGCCGCAGTGTCCCCATCGAGTCGTCGACGATGGGGCCCATCGGCGAGATGTTCGCCGAGCCGTCCGCCGACGTCGTCGTCATGAGGCCTTCGAGAATTCGCTGATTCGCTTGCATACGCTTGATGAATCCTCATCGGTTCGGCCTGCCGAATGTCTGCGACCACGGCTCCAAATGTCACACCGGTCAAAACGTTACGCCGGTGCCCGGCACATCTCCCACCGCCATGGGCTCGGGCCGCTGATACTCTTCAGGCGGCAAGTCGACGGGCACCTCGACACCCGCCATGCGGAGAAAGTTCGCCAACAGGCGATAGCCCGAAGCGGTCAGGATCGCCTCGGGATGGAACTGCAAACCGACGAGCGGCCACTCACGATGTTGCAGCGCCATCACCACGCCTTCGCGGTCGCGGGCCGTCACTTCCAGCTCCGCGGGCAACGTGCCTTCATCGACCACGAGCGAATGATACCGGCACACCTCCAGCGGCGACGGCACCTCGACAAACACACCGCGGCCGTCGTGGTCGATCGGCGAAGTGCGACCGTGCATCGGCCGGGGTGCTCGCACGATCTCCGCGCCGAGCGCCGCGGCAATCGCCTGATGTCCCAGACAGACACCGAGCATCGGCACCCGCGCGGCGAAGTGCCGCACCACCTCGACCGAACAACCTGCCTCGCGCGGCGTGCAGGGTCCGGGCGAAATCACAATCGCCGCGGGCGTCTCGCGTTCGATTTCCGCGACCGTTACCGCGTCATTGCGAACGACGTGCGTCGTTTGACCCAGCCGGCGAAAGTGCCGGGCCAGGTTGTGCACAAAGCTGTCGTAGTTGTCGATTAGCAGAATCATGCCACTTCGTTCTTCGGCTGGTTCACGGCCACACCATTGGTCCCGTCAACTCAGGGCTCGCAGCAGGCCTTCGGCCTTGTGCCAGGTCTCTTCGTATTCCGCGGCCGGATCGCTTTGGGCGACGATGCCACCGCCGACACCGGCTTGCCACCAACCGCGTCCGGCGACGATCGTTCTGATCAGGATACTCGTATCCATCGAGCCATCAAAGCCAACGTAGCCCAACGCCCCGCAGTAAGGCCCGCGGGCCGTCGGCTCCAACTCGGCGATAATCTCCATCGCCCGCACCTTCGGCGCGCCGGTGATCGATCCGCCCGGAAAGCTCGCCCGCAGTAGGTCGATTGCGTCGCAACTTCCTTCCAAACGTCCGACGATGGCCGAGACCAGGTGCTGCACATAGGCGTAACTCTCCAAGTGGCAGAGCTGCGTCACGCGGACGCTGTCGGGCGCGCAAACCCGCGCCAGATCGTTGCGCAATAGGTCGACGATCATGACGTTCTCGGCCCGATCCTTTTCGCTCTGCTGCAGGTCGTCGCCGGCGTAGAAGTCGGCCTCCGGCAGGGCGAGCCGCCGTCGCGTGCCTTTGATCGGCCGGGCCTCGACCTCGCCGTCGCGCAGTTGCAGGAAGCGCTCGGGCGAGGCGCTGACGATCTGAAACTCTCCCAAGTCGAAATAGCCCGCAAAAGGCGCCGCGTTGCGCTCGCGCAGTCGCAGATAGAGATCGAGCGACGAATCGCTGGCCGGGGCGAGCAGCCGCTGGGCAAAGTTCGCCTGAAAGATGTCGCCGGCGTAGATGTACTCGATGATCCGCTCGACCGCGCGGAGGTAGCCATCGCGCGTGAAGTTGCTGGTGACCGACTCGCCGGCCATGGTGGCGAACTGCGGGCAAAGCTCGGCGGCGGCGACCGCGCGCGAAGAGGAAGAAGACAGGGAAGCGGCGGCGACCGATTCCGCTTCTTCGCGGACGAAACCTGGCTCCAGGAGCGCGCGAAACTTCGCGGCGCGGGCCGCAGCACGTTCGCGACGGCGGTCCGGGGCGGCCTCCGGCAGGCCGTGCGAAATCAGCCAGGCCCGCTGCTGCCGATGATCGTAGGCGAGCACGACGTCGTAGAGTCCGACCGCCAGGGCGGGCACCTGGAACTCGTCGAACCGGCAGCGCGGCACGCTCTCAATCGCTCGCGACAGATCGTAGCCCAACAGACCGGCCGCCCCGCCCTGAAACGGCGGCAGCTCGGGAATCGTCTCGACCGCGGAGGCGGACAACTGCCGCCGCAGCGGCAACAACGCCGCAGCACCTTCACCCTCAACGTCAGCGGCCGGCACCTCGAGGAAATCGTACGGATCGGCCGCCACAAACGAAAAGCGGCCCAACTTTTCATGACGCTGCGCGCTGTCGAAGAAGACGCAGTGCGGTAGCCGCGCCAGGCGGCAAAACGCCTCTACCGGCTCGGGTGCCGCGTCGAGCGGGACCACCAGCGGGGCCACTCGTGCGGTCGTCTGCGGTTCGATCGACTCGATGCTCACGCTCGGGCTCGTGCCGGGTCTGGTTAGTCTTCTGGCTGCTGCGAACGATCGGCGGCCGGGCGACCGCGGGCGAGCCGGTGGTGCTTCTCGGCGATCGTCAAATGGCCCCAATCGAGGGCTTCATCCTGACAATAATTCTTGCCCAGCGTCAGGGCCGTCAGGGCCTTGGCCAGTTCGAATCCCAAGTAAAAGGCGTGGCCGGCGTCCAGGTTCTTCGGCTCGCTGGAGAGCAACTGGTCGAACATCGCGAACGGATCGCGGCCCGTGATGTGCGTCGCGCGGTTGATCAGGTGCAGCTGGTCGCGCTCGGCAAAGATGCGATAGTTCGTGTCCTTGATCTCTTCGGCCAGCCGTCGCAGCTCTTCGTCGCCATACTCGGGCAACTCCGTATCGCGCAGCATGACCAGACCCGACTCAAGGTGCTTCGGCAAGACCTGGTTTCGCACCGCGTGGTAGACCAGCCGACGGGCCAGATCGCATTCCCGCACCGACGAGCGGGCCCAGTTGATGACTTGCGTCGTCAGCACGCTGCGAATGCCGAGCTCCTGACAGATGCCGAGCAACATCACGTTCACCCCGGCCGAGTCGACGTCGGTCAATTCGCTGAGGTTACCGATACCCATCATCATTTCCGCGTCGGGATAGCGGCGGCGAACTTCGAGGTAGCCGTTCAGGCTCTCGGCGAAACCAAACCCGATGGGCGAGAGCACCGGATCGATCCGCAACGGCACCCCGGCGGTGGCCAACATTTCGATCGACTCTTCGAGGCCCGCGCCCGACGCCGGATCGTCGGGAATTACTACGACCTCGCACCCCCAGTCGGCCGCCGCGTGCCGGTTGTCGGAATTGACCGACAGCACCAGTTCGGCCCCAGCGGCCGTTGCGTCGGCGATCTCGCGGACGTTCAGACTGTCGATCGAGACGCGATGTCCCGCCTCGCGAAGTGCCCGTACAACGGTGCCGACTTCGACCCACGTTTCGCCCGGCACGCAGCCGACGTCGATCAGGTCGGCCCCGTCACTTTGCAGTCGGGCCGCTTCGGCCAAAATCGCGGCCAGCTCCAGTCGCGGGGCGTGATTGATCTCGGCAAGAATCTCGATGTCGTAGGCGCCGTACTCAGAGGTGCCCGCTTCCTGCGAGAAGAAGCGGGGCAACTTTCGCAAATCGTGGGGCCCCCGTTCGATCGGCAGCTGCGTAATGGCCGCCAGCGGAGCCAAATCGCCCTCGCAGTAGCCCGGCAACAAGATCCGCGTGGCATCGCTGGGAATCTGAATCTTGCGGGCGACCCACTCGGGCGTCATCAGCGCGGCAACGGTGATGCCCAACACGTCGAGCGTGTAGGTGAACTCCAACTTTCGCGACAACTCGTTGAGCATCGCCCGCAGCGAAAACTCGGCCAGCCGTCCGGTAACGACGTGGATCTTCTCGCCGGCATAACTCGTCAGCGCGGCCCGCGGTTCGCGACTCGTCAAGATTCACCTCGCACGTTAACGAGCTCGAAATCCGCCGTTGACCGGGACCACCTGGCCGGTGATGAAGCTGGCGGCGTCGCAGCAGAGGAAGTGGGCCATCGCGGCGACGTCTTCAGGCGTTCCCCAGCGACCGACCAGCGACTCCTGCTCGGCCCGCTTTTGCCAATACTCCGACGCCTCTTCCCCCCACGAGGTCCGAATCCAGCCGGGCGCGACGCAGTTCACCCGCACCTCGGGCGCGAGCGATTGGGCCAGGCACTTGGTAAAGGCCATCACTGCGCCTTTCGTGGCCGCGAACATCTCGGCGCTGTCGCCGGCCATGCCCTGCCCTGCCTGATCCCAACCCATGTTCAAGATCACGCCGCGGCCGACCTGCTTCATCCGTGCCCCGACCGCGCGGGCCAGTTCGATCGTCGCTTCGACATCGACCTCCCACAGCGCCGCCAGCTTTCGCGCAAAGGGCCAGTCGGCTGCCTCGCCCGTGAGCACGTCAACGCCCGCGTTGTTGACCCAGATGTCGAACTCGCCGCGCCAATCGCGAGCCTTTTCGAGCAACTCGGTGCGTCCCGCCGACGTGGCCAGATCGGCCACGACGACTTGCGTCCCCACGCCCGCGGCACTCGCCTCGGCGGCCACCGCTTCGGCCCCGCCGCGGTTCCGTCCGGCATGCACCAGGCAGTCGGCCCCGGCAGCCGCCAGGCGGAGCAGAATCGCCCGACCGATGCCACTCGATGAGCCGGTCACGACAGCGGCGCGGCCGCGAAGATTCCAACTTGCTGTCAGGTCGTCGATGGCCGTCATTGCTCGTTTCGCTCGCGGAGGAACCTCGTCGCCGTACCCTTGGTTTTTATCGCGACGACGCGGCACGGGCAACTGGCGCAGGCACGTCGAGCGAGCTTTCGCTATGATCCAGCGGCGGGCGGCCAACGCGCAGCAGGGTGTCCGGCCCGCTGGAACCCGCGATGTGAGGGGAACGTGAACGGCGACTTTCGCAACCATCTCGACAAGACCGCGTTTATCTTTCGCGGCTACAACGTTACGAACCTGGGCAGGACGGCCGAGCTCTTGGCCCACGACGCCTACGGTCCGGTGGTGGAACCGATCCTGGCCGAGGCCGAAGAGATCGCCGCCGACGCACTGAAGCGGCGAATCGACCTGGTCGATCGCGTGCGCCGCGGCGAAGAGACCGATCTCGACTCGTTCGCCGACGCGGTGGCCTTGATCATGGCGGTCGAACGTGCCCACCTCGCGCTGCTGCAGCAATTCTTCGGCGTCGAGTATCGCAACGTCCGCATGGGCATCGGCTATAGCCTGGGCGAGGCCAGCGCCGTGGTGGCCAGCGGGGTGTTCGACTTCGCCACCGCGCTGAAACTGCCCCTTTTGCTGGCCGACGACTGCGCGGAGTTGGGCCGCAACGTCCGCATGGGCATTGTTTTTTCGCGGGCCGCCGCGCTCGACTTCGACGCCGTGCACCGGCTTTGCGTCGAAATCAACTGCCAGGGGCGGGGCTTCATCGGCAGCTCGACCTATCTCTCGCCGAATAGCTTGCTCGTACTCGGCCAAGGCGACACCGTCGATCGGCTCAAGGTGGCCATCGGCAAGACGCTGCCCAAGGAAGTCCACGTTCGCAAGAACCGCTATTACTGGCCACCGCTGCATACGCCGATCATGTGGCAGCGAAGCATTCCCAATCGCGCGGCCGTGCAGATGCACGCGGTCGGCGGCGGTCTGGTGGCGCCCCAGCCACCGGTGCTCTCGCTGGTGACCGGCAAGGAAAGCTACAACGACTTCAACTCGCGCGAAATGCTGATCCGCTGGATCGATCACCCGCAGCGGGTCTGGGACGCGGTCGAACGCACGCTCGGCGAAGGCATCGAAACGGTCGTGCACGTCGGCCCGGAACCCAACCTGTTTCCGGCCACCTACCGCCGATTGAGCGAAAACGTGCAGGCACAGCTTAGCGGCACTTCACCTTCGAGTCTTGGCCTGCGGGTCGTCTCCGGTATGGCGCGGCGTCCCTGGCTGACCGCGCTGCTGCCCTCGCACACGGCCCTATTGCGCGCGCCGTTTCTGCAGCACGTGGTGCTCGAGGACTGGCTGCTCGAGCAGGCACCGTAATCGAAGACCGTTTCGGGGCACGCCTTGCTTGCCAAGCCAGTCGACCCTGGAGAAAATAGACGGGGCCGAGTGCGTGGATCGGCAAGAGGCCGATTTCATTTCCCAGCGATCATTTGCGGAGCGAAAGCATGTCGAGTGTCAAGAATGCCATGATCGAGATCATCTCGCAGCAGCCCGATGACAGCAGCTACGACGAGATCCTCCGCGAGTTGGCCTATGCGCGAATGGTGCAGCGGGGCCTCGACGACGTGGACGCAGGTCGGGGAGTCTCCAGCGACGAACTCCGCAACAAGATCGACTCGTGGCAGAAATAATCTGGACCAACACGGCCGTCGAGTGTTTGCAGGGCATCTTTGACTACATCGCCGCAGACAGCCCGTCGGCGGCTCACCGCGTCGTCGTGGGAATCGACACGAAGATTCAACTGCTCCAAGGCAGTCCACGGTTGGGCCAGCGCTACGAAGCGATCGTCGATCGCGAGGTCCGCGAGATTCTCTACGGACACTACCGCATCGCGTATCTCTTGCAAAGCGAAACCCGGATCCAGATTCTGGGCATCTACCACGGGGCGATGGACATCGATCGCTACCTGCAGTAAGGTCGGGCCGCGTTGCCAGGGCGCGCGATTTCGCTGACGCCGCACTTGCGGGGACGCGACTCAGACCGCCCCGCCCTACTCCGCCAGCTGGACTCGATAACAGGCCATCTCCTGGTCGTTGCGAACCAGCAAACGATCGCCCACCAGCACCGGATAGTTCCAAGTCCGATCGGACAGCGGCGAGAAGCGGGCCACCTCTTCGTGCCCCTCGGTCGTCGCCTTGACCAGGGCCACGTCGCCCGACTCGGCCTGAATCAAGAGATGCTCGCCGACCAGCACAACCTGGCCGTGGCCGTAGTCCGATCGCACCTTCCACACCCGCTTGCCCTTGGCCAGGTCGACGCACTCGAGCTGCCCGTCGCTCAGGCCGTAGGCATAGTCGCCACGAATGGCGGCGTTGGTGAACTTGGTCTTCATCAACTTGCGATCGCGCCAAACTTCTTCGACCTGCATGCCGCCGGCTCCGTTGTCGACAATCTCCAGTACGACCGAGCCGGTCGCATAGCCCTTGGCGGCAAACACCCGCCGCTCGTCGAGGGCAACGACCTGGGCAACGTTCGGCATGTTGCCGGGCCAGGGGTGACTCCAGAGCTGCGCGCCGGTGGCGGCGTCGTGGCCCACGATCTTGCTGGCGGTGAAGATGAGAATCTGCGGCCGGCCCGCCACCGTGGCCAACTGGGGCGATCCGTAGCTCGCATCTTCGGCATCTTCGCCGCGCCACGCCGGCTTGCCGGTCTGTTTGTCGTAGGCCAACAACACCGCGTGCGGTCGACCACTGCCGGCCGCTTCGCCCGCGGCTGCTCCGTCGCCTTGATCTCCGCCGGCGACCACCACGTTGTCACCCACGATCAGCGGCGATCCACTCATCCCCCACTGCGGGACGCTGGCGGCGTTGTCCTCGATCACGTTGCGCTGCCAGATCAGCTCGCCGGTAAACAGATTCAAACAGGTCAACAAGCCCGTCGCCCCCATCACATAGACCCGTTCGCCCTCGATGGTCGGCGTGGCCCGGGGGCCGTTTCCGCCCAAGCCGGAGGCGAACCGCGCGGTGTCGGCGTGATTCCACAGCACCTCCCCGCTAGCCAGCTCGAACGCGACGGTCGTCTCCTCTTCGCCGAACTGTTCCTGGGTCACGGCCAGGTCGCCCACCACGGCGAAGCTGCTGAAGGCCTCGCCCGCCGGACGGCGCCATAGTTCTTCAGGCGGATGGGCCTGCCAATCGGCGACGAGCTGCAGTTCGTATTCCGGTCGTCGGCTCGATCCCAAGAAGCCAAGCGAATCGCGAGCCCGATCGCCGGCGGCGGCCAACTCGCGTCCCCTTCGTTCGCGCTCGGCCAATTCACCCCAGGGCCCCTCGGTCGCCGTCGGCATCAGGCCGAACAGCGATAGAACCCAGTCGTTCCAGCCGACAATGGGGCGCATGTTGCCGTCGTAGCGGACGCGGAGCGTGGCAAACGCCAACACGACCAGCGCGATCCCGACCGCCACGATTCTGAGCGACCAGCGGACCGGGATGCCCGAGTGGCGAAACAACCAGATCAGCAGGGCCACGCCGGCCGTAATCAGCACGACGCCCGAGAAGACGACCCGCTGCCAGCCCTCGATCTGCCAGCCCTCGATCGGCTCGTCCAGCGGGAGCCGAAACAGGGCCACGATCACCGCCGCGGCGACCACGACGACTGCGAAGGCAGGCCGGAGCCGCACGGATGTCGCCGGCGTGTCGGGCGCAACCCCGGAACTGGCGGGAGAGTCGTTCATGAAGGTTGCTTCCCCAGCTATTGAGGGCCCCCAGCGGCTGAGGGCACGAAATCGAGGCGAACGGAGGTGTTGGTGGCGAATGCCGTGGCGAGGCCACGCCCGACGGCGAAGCTGCCACGACCGCTCAATTATGGCGACCGACCGGCAAACGTCCACACGGTTTCGCTTTCCCCTGTTTCCCGCCTCGCGCGACGAGGCGGACGCACGAGGCCGAAAATTGAGGTAGGCTTGTCGTGGACCCCGATCCGGTCTACGATTGTCGAACTACTGGGATTTGCGGCCGCTTGCAGCCAGAATCTGCTAAAGAGCCAACGTCGCGTCATCGGACAGTGCCCCGTCGGGTCTCTCGCAGCGATTGCGGGAACTTCCCGGTCACGTGTCATCCGCGCGACGAGTCCTGCCGAGGACGTGTCCTTTGCGGCACGGTTTCCTCGAAGGACGTCGGATCAATCAGAAACGTTGCAAGCCGCGCGGAACTTTGGTTCCGATCGCGGTTTTTTTTGTGGATGGTCGTAAGTCTTCACCACCTCGAACCACGTGATGAGGGGAACGAACCATGGACCAGCGCGAACATCTCGGCCTCGCAGATCTCGACGCGGACGCGTGGGGGCTTTCGACACTCGCGGTACACGCGGGCGAACTACGGCAGAAGCCGGGCAACTCGCTCACCGATCCGATCTTCTGCACGTCGACCTATACCTTTGCCGATACCCAGGCGGTGATCGACTTCATCGAGCAGGATCAGCCCCGCGAAGAATACGGCCGCTATGGCAACCCGGGCGAAAAGTACGTCGAGGGGAAACTGGCCGCGCTCGAGGGAGGGGAAAGGGCCTTGCTCTACGCCAGCGGCATGGCCGCTCTGGTCGGCCTGGTCATGGCCAAGCTTTCGGCCGGCGATGAGATCATCTTCTTCGACGAGTGCTACCACCGCAGCCGCGAGTTCTGCGTCAAGCAGCTGGGCCGCTTTGGCGTCGTGACGCGCCAGGTGACCACGGGCGACTACGAGGCGATGGCCGCCGCCATCACGCCTCGCACGAAGCTGCTCATCAGCGAGTCGCCGACGAATCCCCACATGAGTGTCGTCGATCTCGATCGCTTCGTCGCGCTCGGCCGCCGCCACGGGGTGGAAACGTTGATCGACGCCACCTTGGCCTCGCCGTACAACCTGCGTCCAATCGACGCGGGCGTCGACTATGTCCTGCACTCGGCGACCAAATATCTCGGTGGCCACAACGACCTCTTGGCAGGCGTGCTGGTCGGCCGCCGCAAAGACCTCGAACCGGTCCGCCAGCTGCGCGGCGTGATGGGGGCGGTCTCTTCGCCGCAGAACGTCTACCTGCTCAGCCGCGGGCTGAAGACGTTTGAGCTTCGCATGCAGCGACACAATGAGAACGGACTCGCCGTGGCCCGCTTTCTGGCCGATCATCCGCAGGTCGAGCGGGTCTACTACCCCGGTCTGGCGGATCACCCCTATCACGCGGTGGCCCGACAGACGATGCGGGGCTATGGCGGCCTGGTCACGTTTACCCTGCGGGACGCCGATTGGCGGCAGACCGCCGCGGTGGTCGACGCGGTGCGAATTCCGCGGATCGCCCCCAGCCTGGGCGGCGTGGAATCGCTGATCGAGCAGCCGCTGGTAATGAGCTACTACCGCTGCACGCCGGCGGAGCGTGCCAGCTACGGCATCGGCGACAACATGATTCGGCTGGCCTGTGGCATCGAGAACCCACGCGATTTGATCGACGACCTGGCGCAGGCATTGCCGGCGGCGACACGGGCAGCCGTCGTCGTGGGCGAACGCCAAGTGGCCGCGACAGCGACGCCGGTCCGCTAGCGGCGGCTGCGCGCCCTGCCCAAGCAAGCGGACCTTCACCCGCGGACGCCTCGATTCGGGGCACCGCCTGCCGACTCTTTGTGCACGCCCTCCGCGCGGTCGCCCCGCGGCCACGCTTTGCGAGCACCTGATCGCCACCGCATCTCGTTTGCTAGCGGCCCGGGTCCGGGCGTTTGGCGATTTGGGAGAACTTTGCGAGTCGAAACGATTTTGGCGGAAGTTCGGATCATCGCGGTTCCGATACCTAGGGTGCGAATAACGATACCGAATCTGCGTACGCCTTGGCTCTGGGGGACTGAGGTCCAAGGTTGCAGGGGCCGACGCAGAGCAAATTCGACCGGGACATCGGCGATTTCGGAATCACGATTGGGCGAGCACAGGGGGTGCGAAGCCTTCGCTTCCGCAAAGCCTAATATCTAGGAAGGTGACACGATGAACGTCCTGCCACGTTTGCTCACGAAGATCGCGCTGGGCAGCTTCGGCTTGTCTCTGCTGCTGGCAACGACCGCGGGATCCGCCGCAGAACTAAACTGGCGCGCTGCCGGCCCGACGACGTCGCAGCGCATGGCTCCGCCGCAGAACGACAAGATCCGCGGCACGCGATTGCACTCGCCGCCGCAACGGCTCGTGGCCAACGAAGCCGTCACGTCGGAGGAAGAGTCGAAGAAGGCCGCCGCGGAGGAGAAGTCCGAGCAGGACCAGAAGCGCGCCCCCGCCAAGTCGCGCCGTCCGACGACGAGCAACAAGACGCGGCAAATCGCCCATACGGAATCGACCAAGACGAAGTCGACCACGCGTCGCGTGAAGAAGGCCGCCGCGACGGCACCCGCCAAGAAGCGAGCCACCCGCGTCGCCAAGTCAGCGGGCCAGGAACCGGCTCCACGCGTCGCCCAGACAAAGAAGTCGAAGGGCGTGCGTCAGGCCTCGGCCTACACGCCCTCGTCGAAGCTGCTGGCTCCCTGGCAACGGGGTGCCGCGGCCTACGGCATGCCGGGCATTCGCACGGCGGCCCGCACTTCGCGAACGCTGATCAGCGATGACGAAGTCGTGCCCCAGGGCGAGATCGTCGTCGAACCGGAAACGATGCACGGCATGGGCGACATCTATGGCGATTCCGGTTCGTTCGGCGACGGAAGTTGCTGTGGATCGTGTGGCGACGCCGGTTGCTGTGGTTCCTGCAGTGGCGGCTCGTGCGGCGACTGCGGCAATTGCGGCGACACCTCGTGCTGCTTCCCGTTCATCCTGCCGCGACTCGATAACATCACGATCTTCGGCGGTCCCGAGGCCTTCAAGGGTCCCGGCGACCTCGGCGAAAACGGCGACTTCGGATTCGGCGTCGGCATCAACGCCGGCGGCGCGATCTTCCCGTGCCACAAGATCGGCTACCAAATCGGTTACCGCTACGTCGGTAGCAACTTCAACGGCGCCCAGTTCGGCACCACGTTCCTCGACGACACGCGTTCCCAGTCGTTCTTCACGGCCGGTATCTTTCGTCGAGCTCGCCATTGCTGCCCCTGGCAGTGGGGCATCGCCTACGACTATCTGCACGATCGCTACCACTACGACGCCGACCTCTCGCAGGTCCGCATCGAACTTAGCCGCAAGGCCTGTTGGGGCAATGAGCTGGGTGTGCTCGTGATGCAGAAGGTCGACGAACAGGACCAGACCGACACCTTGATCTCGACCAATATGCTGCTGACTCTCGAAGCGCAGAATCAGTACCTGTTCTTTATCCGACGTCAGTTCGACAATTGTGGCGAAGGCCGCCTTTGGGGTGGTGTCTCGGGCGACGACGGCGGAATCGTCGGCGGCGATCTCCGCATGCCCATCACGTCGAGCCTGGCCGTCAACGCCGGTTTCAACTACCTCTTTGCCGAGGGCGAGACACCCTTTGCTCAAGAGCAGGACTCCTACGGCGTGTCCATCAACCTGGTGTGGCACCCGCGCTGCAGTGCCCGCTCGGCGGCGAAGAATCCCTTCCGGCCCTTGTTCGACGTGGCGAACAACAACACCTTTTTCACGCGGGTCGAATAAACCAGTCGACGGCATAATCCGTTTCGGAGCGGGCGGCCCAGAGACCGTCACGTCCAATGCCACGACAACTTTGGCCTGAGCGCAGAAGAACTTCCACGATCCGCGTTCGACTTTCGACGACCACCCGCGTCGTCTCTGAGGGGGGAACAAGATGTTCGAGTCCAAGCCGCTACGGCTGTGCGTGACCGGTCTCTGCTGCCTGGGCCTTTGCGGCCCGGCCGGCACGGCGACGCTGGCCGCCGACCCGAGTGCCGGCAGTGCGACGCTGGCCGCCGACCCGAGTGCCGGCACCGTGACGCTTTTGGCCCGCACGCAAACGGCCGCCGACGCAACGCCCGCCTCGAGTTCAGGTCTGTCGACCACGCCACCGTCGACCACGCCACCGTCGACAACGCGACCGTCGACCAACTCGATTCGCGACGTCACGCTCGACCAGGACGGCAGCCTGCGAGGGCAGCTGCTCGACCAACATAGCGCCGCAAAGGCCGGTACCCGCGTGGAACTCGTGCAGCGCGGAGACGTGGTCGCCGCCTCGACCATCGACGCCGAAGGCAATTTCCGCTTCGCCGGTCTCTCCGGCGGGCTCTATCAGGTCCGCACGGCACAGGCCAGCCGACTCGTCCGGGCCTGGCGGGCGGGCACCGCTCCGCCCCATGCTCGCAACGGCTTACTCCTGGTCGCCGACAGGCAGACCGTCCGGGGCAACTTCGGCGGCATCACCGACGGCGTCTTCCGCGCCGAAGAGTGGCGATCGATGATCGCCCTGGGTGCCGTGATTGGCGCGGGGGCCGCGGTCCAGGGCGTACGGCAGAACGACGCCAGCTAGCTTGGTCTGCCCACGCCGGCAAGACGTCCGGCGACGGCGCCTACTCGCTCCGCTTCCAGCTGGCCGCTTCTTCTCCATCGAGCCGCAGCGTTAAACACTTCGCGCTGCCGCCCGCTTTGAGGAATTCGTCAAGCGGCGTCGCGTGCGTCTGGAAGTTGCGGGCTCGCAACGCTTCTACGAGCCGCGGCGAGGCCCCGTTCATCACCACGTCGCGCCCCACGACCACCGCGTTGCAACACAGCCGCCGGGCTTCCTCCTCGGTCACCGCGATCAGGTCGCCGACCAGCTCCTCCATCACGCGACGACCATAATCGTCGAGCGCCTCGGGATAGTACAGCGCCGTCTTCTCATCGAGCGGGCAGAAGCAGGTATCGATGTGGTAGAAGTACGGGTCGACCAGCTCGAGTGGAATCACTCGCACGCCCAGCATCTGGCCCAAGTCCTGCAGACCGCCGACGTCGCTGCGTAGCCGGTAGCCGGCAAAAAGCGTGTCGCCGCAGAACAAGGCGTCGCCCGCCCCCTCGAAGTAGCAACCTTCGGGCAGCGTCTCGATCTGCCAGCCTTGGCCCTCGAACCAGGCGGTCGTGTGCGCGACTTCACCCTGGCGTTCCGCGTGGCGGAAGTGGGCCATGACGACGCGATTCTGAAACACCATTCCGGCGTTGGCGGTGAAGACCAGATCGGGCAGCTCTTCGACCGGATCGAGCGTTGAGACCTGCGCCCCCAGCTTCTCCAACAGCGCCCGCAGATCGTTCCATTGCTGCGCGGCGCGGGTATGGCTGACCGGGTGCGTACGGTCCATCCAGGGATTGATTTCGTATTGAATACGAAAGTGGTCCGGCGGACACATCAGGATGTGCGGCTGTGGCGAACTCAATGCAAGATTTCCCTTACTCCGCCTTCCCTTACTCCGCCATCGACCTCGGCAGCTGCCGCCGGACGACTAGTCGGCGCCAGCCGCCTCGAGCGACTCGAGCTCCTGTACCAGCACGCGCAGAAATGGTTCGACGTCCGTCACCAGACCGATCGTCTGGAAGGAACCACGATCGCTCAGCTTGATCACCGTCGAGGGGTTGATGTCGACGCAGACGACCTTGACCCAGGCCGGCAGCAGATTGCCCACCGCCACCGAGTGCAACGTGGTGGCGATCATCAAACAGAAGTCGACGTCGCGGACCTTGGCGCGCATCTGCTCCTGGGCCGCCACCGCGTCGGTGATGACCTCGGGCAGTGGACCGTCGTCACGAATGCTGCCCGCCAGAAGAAAGTCGACGTCGTTCTTGACGCAGGCGTGCATGATGCCCGAGGTAAGCACCCCGCTGCGAACTGCCTCGGCGATGCCGCCGACGCGACGCATACGATTGATCGCGCGTAGATGGTGTTCGTGGCCTGCCTCGGCCAGGTGCCCCCGATCGACATGCACGCCCAGACTCGTGCCGAACAGCGACTGCTCGATGTCGTGCGTGGCCAGGGCATTGCCAGCGAAGAGCAAGTCGACGTAGCCTTGCTCGATGAGCCCGCAGAGATGATGACCGCTGCCGGTGTGCACGATTGCCGGACCGCCGACGATAAGCGTCTTGCCGCCCTCCTTGCGATTTCGGTACATCTCGTGGGCAATCTCGCGGACGGCCGCCCCCTTGGGCTTTTCCGTCGAGACGTTGCTGTTCATAAACTCGAACACCTGACCTTCGTGGTCGCGTTGATGCGGAATCACACGGACGCCGGCGTGTCCGATCACGATCGACATGCCCTGCTTCACGTTGAGCATCGGCACGCAGCGCGGCACCGCCGCGGCCCCCTCCCCTTCGACGACGATGCCGCAGTCCATTTCCTGCTCGCGAACCTCGATCCACTTACCGTCGACGCGAACTTCCGTCTTCTGATTGGTCGTGCTGTAGAAGCCCTCGGGAAAGGCCCCGTCCAGGTCGGCCTCCTCGCGACGACAATCCTGGGCGTGGGTCGGTGCCGCCCCGTGATCGCTGATTTGGCCCAAGAGATCGGCGAGCGCGTCTTCCGATTCGGCCATGACGTCGATCACGGCGTAGCTCGGCTCGTGGCGCCCCTGGCCGACGTTAATCTGTTTGATGCGAAAGGCCCCGCCGCCGCCAGTCACCGCGTCGAGGATCTTCGGCAACAGCAGGCTGTCGATAATGTGGCCGCTAACTTCCACTTCCTCGACAAACGGAAGCGACTTGGACGGCTCCGAGGCGGCTGACGACATCGATTTCCTACTCCTTTTCCTACGGAACTTCCTACGCAGCTCTTCCTGCGCCTGGCCCAAACTCCCGGGGCAAACCTGCCCAGACGTCGCGTTGACGTCGGCGCCGTCCGCTCGGTGCGGGGCGGCCGCCTGATCCGCCGGCACCGGAACCACCGTCAATGCAGCGGCGGACGATCGGGACACGAAAAGCCAAAATTCTACCCCGCCGACAAACGGAGCGGCAATGACCGACAGCTGGCTCGCCCCACACAGGCACTAGAGCGTTTTTCAGATCGATGTAGGGTCTTCGGCGCCCGCGAGGCAAGTTTGACAAGGAGACCGAAGCAGGCGAATCCAGGAGATTCGTCGATGCAGGTCGACAACGTCAAACGCGGTCGTAGCCCGCCGAGACCCAACAGGGAAATGAGAAGCGCTCTAGGCCGCGCCGCTACGTTCAACGACTGTCTAGCGGCTTTCGCGGTGGCGGTCGCCTGGAACGGCTTCTTCACGAGCGGTCTCTTCGTCAGCCGTGGCGTCGCCAGCCGCCTCATCCGTCGCCGCGGCGGTGGGGGCCGGCTTGACCAGCTTCACATTCCGCAAGGCAGCCGACGTGTACCAGGTCGCGATGCCCAACGGACGCATCGGCTCCTGTTCCCACCAGATGTCGAAGTCATGCCCGGCCGTGTCAACGTCGATCAGTTGCTCGTCGTCGATCCAGACCGAGATCTGTTCCGCCGTGACGCGCAGCCGAATGGCGTACCACTGCCCTTCGCGAAAGTCCTGCCAGCTGGCCGACTCGTTGTCGCTGGCCGGCACGCTGTCGATGTTCGACAGTCCGACGACCCCGCCACCCCAACCACCCACGATCAAGGAGCAATACTGTTCGCCCACGGGAAAGGTCAAACCACAGAAGAAGTCACCACCGCCGGTCCGCATCGCCTCGAGCGAAATTTCGTAATCGAGCTTCGGCGTCGCGCCGCTGCGGCGAATGCCGGTGGCCGGGCTTCCCATCTCCAACTCGATGCGGCCGTCGCGGACCGTCACCTCGCCATGCGCGGCGAAGTCCGCCTCGTCGGCGATCTCCCAGCCGGCGAGCGTGCGGCCATCGAACAGCGACCGCGGCGAGTTTGCCCGAGCTTGCTGGGCCGCGACGCGGGACGGCACATTGGCCGCCGCCGAATTCACCCGACACGCGGTCCGCCGAGTTCGGCCCCGGCGACGCCCCCACGGTCCCGCCGCCGCCAGGTCGACCCCCAGGGCCAGCACACACATCGCCACCAGCAGGCCGCGAATTCCCGGCTGGGATCGGAATCGTCGAGGGGGCATTTGCGGACGCGACGTTCGTGGACGGGCCAAGGCAGCACTCCGGGCGTTGGGGGCAGCATCGGGTGGCGACCCGCGGCCGCCTCCGGTTGTCTCGCAGACTCGTTTCTTTAGCATAGTCGACCGTCCGCAGGCGCCTCACCCGGCGACGTTGCCGGCCGGGGGCGACCTTCTCAAGAGGTCGTCGCGACCGTTATAATAAGGTGCTTGGCGATGCCGCGATCTTGCGGAGAGTTCGCCTTCAGCTGCGAATTGCCACGCCGGCCGCTGCCGGCTTGGCGGGCTGCTAACTTGCGGACCGAAGCGGTCACACCTTACCCACGTTGCGAATCTCGGAAAGATTGGAAACCCATGGGCGACGAAACGAAAAAAACCAGCCACTGGGATTCCCTGGCCGACGAACTCGGTGCCGACATCGACCCCGAGGTGCTGGCTCAGCCTGAGGCCAAGGAGTTGCCCGAGACGGAAGAGACGGTCCAGGGAACGCCTTCGAAGTCGGCCATGCCGGAGCGACCGGCGACCGACTGGGGCGATCTGACCGCCTCGCTGGGCATCGAGACGCCCGCCAAGTTGCCTCCCCGCGCCGACGAGCCGACGGCCGAGCCGCCTGCGGGTCGTGCGACCGAGGCGACGACCGACGCGGTCATCGCCGAGGTTGCTGCGGAGCAGGAACAAGAAGTGGTCGCGGAAGCGGACGAACCGGCCGGCACTTTGGCGGCCGATCTGGAGACGGCCGACCTGGAGACGGCCGACGAGGTCGAGGACGACGATATCGTGATCGCCGAGATTGTCGAACCGGCCGATTCCGGCGACCGAGCACAAGCCGAGCGCGAGACAGACACCGCAGCACAGCGCGAAGGTGACACCGAAACGGAACGCGAAGGTGACGACCGCCGACGGCGCCGACGAAGACGGCGCGGACGCGGTTCGAGATCGCGTGAAGATTCGTCCTCCGCGGAAGCGGAAGCCGAGGAAGTCGCCAGCAGTTCGCCCTTCGCCGAAGAGGTGGCCGAGTTGGAATCGTCGGTCGAATTCATCGGCGGCGAGGACCTCTCCGACGAAGAAGAAGCCACATCCGACGAGTCCGGCGAGCAGCCGGAAGCCGAACCCGGCGAGGGTGACGACGACGAGTCACGCGGCTCGGGTCGACGCCGACGACGACGTCGCGGAGGTCGACGCGGTCGAGGTTCTCGATCCTCCAGCGGCGACGACGCCGAGTCGAGCGCCGCCGCGCCCGCTGACGAGGAACGCGACGACGAAATCGACTTCGACGCCACCGACGCCGACGAAGACGACGTCGATGCCGATGCCGTCCCCACGGGCGACGAGCGACGCGAGTCTTCCGGGAAGAAGACCTCCCATCGAAACATTCCCACCTGGGACGAAGCGGTCGGCACGATCATCGACCGCAACATGGAGAATCGTAGTAGCCGACAGTCGAAGAACGGCTCGGGCAGCAAAGAGGGACGTCGACGTGGCGGTCGGGGTGGCCGCGGTCGGGGTGGCCGTGGTCGCGGTTCGAAGACCGCCAAGGGCGACACGTAGCCCCTGGCCCCGCGACAGGTCCTGGTTCGCGACCGCATCGAGTCCATGACCTATCTGTTCGTCGGCCTGTCGGTGCTCGTGGCGATTCCCGCCCTGGTCGCCTTCGCCGCCTGGCGGCTCATCGTCTGGAGCCCTGGTGACCGTCGCCGCCGGCCGCCCGCACCGCTGGGCGAAGAAGCCCTTCAGGTTCGCGCCGCTTTGCAGTACGAGTTGACGGAGCTGGCCGAGGAGATCGGCATTCGCGACGTCGCCACCCGCTACGAACAGCTCGTCGCCGCGGCCGAGCTGATCGAGCGCTCGCTCTCCGCCGCCGGCTACGAACCACGCCGCCTGCACCTCGACGACGAGGCCGCAGCCGTCGAGAAACCGGTCTGGAACCTGGAGGTCGAAGTCCGCGGTCGCGACCTTGCGGACGAGATTCTCGTGGTCGGGGCCCACTACGACACGATTCCCGAGAGCCCCGGCGCCAACGACAACGGCAGCGCCGTCGTCGCCGCATTGGCCCTGGCCCGTGCGTTCGTCGACCGACAGCCCCGCCGCACCATTCGCTTCGTGTTCTTCGTCAACGAAGAATCGCCCTACTACATGACCGACGCGATGGGCAGCCTCCGCTACGCCGAAGACTGCCGTCGCCGGGGCGAACACGTCGCCGGCATGATCTGCCTGGAGACGATCGGCTACCAATCGACCGCGCCCGGCTCGCAGCGCTATCCGGCCCGCTGGATCGAGTACCTTTACCCGACGACCGGCGACTTCATCACCGTGGTCGGCAACATCGCTTCGCGGCGCTTGGTTCACGACGTCGTCCGCGGACTTCGCCGGGCCTCGTTTCCAACCGAGGGCATTGCCGCCCCGCGACTGCTCAAGGACATCTTCCGCTCCGACCACGCCGGGTTTTGGAAGTGTGGCTACCCGGCCCTGATGATCACCGACACGGCCAACTTCCGTTATCCCCACTACCACACGCCCGAGGACACGGTCGACAAGATCGACTTCGACTGGCTGACCCGGCTGGTGCTCGCGCTGCGCGATTGCCTGGTCACGATGACCGAGGCATAGCGGACTTGAGACGCAGGATGCCATGGCCACGCCCCGCGTGGCCATGCGGGTGCGAGAGCAACCACAGGCCCAGCACTGGCGGAGCCTGATGCCACCCGGCGCCATCCCGGGGTCTGGTCCAATTTTCGGCCGCTCGATTGTTCCTCTGCAAAAGCGATCTGACCGAAAACTTGGACCTGACCTCTTCGTCGCCCCCATCCTAGGATCCCTGTAATCCTGTCGAAGCACTGGCTGACAAGCAGCCAGTGGCATCGCCGCTCGCGATAGTAGCCCGACGCGTGAGCGAGGGACTACGTTAGCCGGATGCCATGGCCACGCTGGCGTGGCCATGCGGGTTCGAGAGCAGGCTCGATCTCAGTACTGGCAGAGCCAGTGATCCACCATCGCCACGATCCGCCGCCGCCAAGGTGCTCAGGTTACCTCGACCGACGCGCGCTGGCGGGCGCAGATCACCCGCTCGCGCAGCAAGCCAAATGCAGAACGGGCCTACACGCCACCGCCTCAGCCGTACTTCCTGTCTTGCGTATCCACTGTCTGCGGTGTCACAATGCAAACAATCGCGAGGCAAATTTCGATTTATTGAATCACGAAGCTTTGCACGCCGATCACCACCGGCTTGTTGTTCCCGCCGATGTCGCACCACGCAACTTAACACAGGCCAAGTTGTGGCGCATGGTGGGCACCGATGAGGAGATGCCGATGAGGAGATCGCCGTACGACGAAGAGCCGTTGAACGAACGCGAAGCTGCACCGATACGATCTTGGCTCCTGGCCGGCGCTGGCGCCGGTTAGCAACAATAACGGAGGATCGAAATGATGGCGGATTCCCCAGGCACTTGCCTGACTCGTCGCGATTTGCTGAAGCTGAGCGGACGCACCTTGCTCGCCGTGTCGCTGTCGCAGCATTGTCTCCGTGCCGGGTACGCCTCGGAGCAAGGTGCCGCCAAGGCAGAGAAATGGGTCGCGCGGCTCGATAACATTTCCAGGCAGTTAGCGGCTGGCAAAATCTCCGGACTTCAATGGCAGGAAGCGCTCGACGAAATCTACGGTTCGGCGCCCCTCCCCGAATTGTTGAAGACGATCGACTTCAACCGATTGAGCGATCAACTGGCGTCCCGGGGTCTTGGTACGCGGGGAGAGATTTTCCACGACATTTCTGTGGGACCGATTCCGGCGCGGGACAGGACTTCTGGCA
Organism: Planctomycetota bacterium; assembly: GCA_003389215.1. GTDB lineage: Bacteria > Planctomycetota > Planctomycetia > Pirellulales > UBA7805 > MB-PLM-2. The sequence continues at coordinate 56,250 of QQVP01000128.1, forward strand.
AGCCGCACGAAACGGCGATTGTGAAGATTGCCCATGTGAAGAAAGGTCGTAGCATTCCTCCGCACGGGCACAGCAACATGGTCTCCGCATTTCTCTGTGTTTCCGGCGAGTTCGAGGTACAGCTCTTCGACCGTCTCGAGCAAACGGACAAGGACATGGTCATTCGACAAACGGTCGACGAAAAATCGGCAGCCGCCGGCACCTGGTCGAGCATTTCGGATTACCGCAACAACATCCATTGGCTGAAGGCGAAATCCGACGACTGTTTCTTGTTCACGGCAAAGCTGATCCGTCTCGAAAAGGAAAAGGATTTTCGCGGCCGGATCAATGTCAACCTGAAAGACGCAATGCAGCTGGGCTCGCAAACCTGGCGAGCGCCCATCATCACAGCGCGCCAAGCAGCCGAACTCTACTAATTCCCCATCGGCGTCTACGGAATAGCAGATGGACGACGCGGCATGCGGTCGCGGGTCGAAGATCGGAAGCGACCAAGCCTCGCCTGGCACCACGGGGCCTTTCTTTGGTTGGGCCACCCCCTCGAATGCCGTTTGCTGTCTGGCTTTCCCATGCGTTTCTTGCCGACGACAAAATACCACCGTTTCTCAGAATGAACCACGGGATGCATCCGTCACCATGCCGCCTCCACATTGAGTTCGTTCCAGCCGAGCAACCCTTGCCAGATTGGTAGGTGCATCCACACGACCGGTGGCGGCCCGAGCAACTCTGTCTTTCCTGAAACTTGCGGCGGTCCCCGACGCGTCTTCTTTCAAGCTGCTTGGTCCGCAACGCGGCACCAACAGCCAAGGGCAAGACCGAAGTAGAAGTCAACTTAACCCGGGTATCACCCGCGGGGACAGGTCAGCCCGACGTCGCGGAAAGTCACCGGGCAAGCGCAGGCGCACGGTTGCGACCTCTTGTGCCGGGTGCCATGGTCACGCTGGCGTGGCCATGCGCATGCGAGAGCAACCACAGCCCCAGCACTGGCGGAGCCAGTGCCGCCCGGCGCCATCCCGGGGTCTGGTCCAATTTTCGGCCGCTCGATTGTTCCTCTGGGAAAGCGATCTGACCGAAAACTTGGACCGGACCCCTTCGTCGCCCGCACTCATCGCACGGGGTCGAGACAGGATGAACCGAATCGACACGGTCTTTAGACAGGATGAACAGGATCGACGGGATCGAATTGTCCTTCTGCGGACCCTTTGGTCCTTCAATCCTGCGATCCTGTAATCCTGGCCCAATTCTCTGCCCGACAATCTCATCGGGGTGTCATGTCCACGCTCGCGTGGCCATACCTGATCAAGCTCATGCGTCTTCGCAGCACTGGCTGACAAGCAGCCAGATGGCACACAGACGCCAGAGCCAGCGCCATCCAATTTTCGGCCGCTCGATTCCTCCTCTGGGAAAGCGCACCGACCGAAAACTTGGACCTGAACCCTTTGTGGCCCCCATCCTAGGATCCCTGCAATCCTGTCGAAGCACTGGCTGACAAGCAGCCAGTGCCACTTGCGGCCACTCGTTCGCTCCGTCGCTGGCAACGCCGCCACCGCTAGCGGTAAATGGTGCAGCGGGCGTGTAGACTTTGCGTCCTCGCCAGGCCGCCCGTGATCCGCGGGCCCGTCGAGCCGCGCCTAGCCGCTGCCGAGGCCGCGACTTGCGCCGCCACCCGGCAAATCGTCCGCCCGCGGCGCGCCATGTGCACGCCTGCTAGCTCCCCAGCCCTGGAAGCCGAGTCGTCCCCGCCAGGCTCGCTTCGGGAACCCAGGAGGAAATCATGACCCGCTTGTCGATCGCGACCGCCACGCTGCTGCTCCCATTGCTGTTTCCCGCCCCCGCCCCGGGTGGCTGAGGCATCGGCGGTTGCAGCCCCCAGTTCGGCGGCTACTATCCTCAATCTTACGGCGGTGCCTACGCCCAGCCTCAGGGCGACTTTTACGGGGGCGAGGTGATCTACCGGAACGAGCCGGTCGCCACGCAGTCCGCTGCTTCGACCCGGCCAGGTCGCGTCGAAGAACGTCCCCGCTGGCGGCCGACCTCCTTCCGCACGACCGACACGGCCAAGCCGGTCCGGCATTTCACCCGCTGCTGGAACTTCGACGCCCCAGCAGCCGACGACGAAGCGCCGCGCGCCAGGTCACTCGGCAGCGAAACGCCCGCCGCCACCGCAACCGTAGCCGCTACGGACTCGAGGCCGGCGACCCCGCAGCCGTAAGCGCCGCGCGAATTCGTTCGGCCAGCCGCCGATGCTGCTCGCTCTTCTCCCGCTCCCCCGTGCGGGCGTAGGAGCGAATCAAGAACGTCCGCAACGGTCCGTTCAACGGATCGCGGGCCAGCCGCTCTTCGGCCACCTGCCGCGCCTCACTCACCCGACCCACCTGGTTGAGCAAGCGTGTACGATGTTTGTGCGTGTCGGCCAGGAACGGACTGACCGCGCGAAGTGCCGCCAACGCCGCCAGGGCCTTTTGCGGTTCACCTCTCCGTGCGTAGCAGTCGACAAGCCCCGTCAGCAGCCTATCGTCACGTGGATCGATGGCCAGACCACGACGATAACACGCCAAGGCCCGGTCCAGATCGCCCAGCATCACGTAAATGAAAGCCAGCTCGCCGATCACGGCCTTGTCGTCGCCGAGCGCGTCGAGCACCACCTCGATATCGCGGCTGGCGCGAACCTCGCTCGGGATCAGCTGCGCCAGGGCCTTTTGTAACAGTGCGCGGTCGCCCCGCCGCGCGGCCTCGGCCGTGTAGAGTCGCCCATAGGCCCGCGCCCGTTCCCGCGGCGGCAGGCTTGCCTCGTCGGTCGCAAAGATGACCAGATCCGCGACCGAGTCGTGGCCCTCGCGCTCGGCCTGGGCAATCGTCTCGTCGGAAAGGGCCAGCGCCTCGGGTCGCTTCAGGATGCGATGATCGGACAGCGTAATATGACCGACGCTCCGCGAGGGGGCGGTCGGCATGTGGCAATGAACACACGAGCCGGTCGCCGGTTCGGCCATCTGCTCGGCCACGTCGAGCCCGCAGTCGTCGTGCCCCCCTTCGTGACAGGCCAGGCAGCTCGCCTGGTAAAACGCCTCGCGTTCGGCCGGCGCCGGTCGGGCATGCGGATCGTGACACGAGGTGCAGCCCATCTGGCCCCCGCTGGCCTGATAACAACGGCTCGATTCCATCTGTTCCGCCTGGCTGGCGATGCGATTCTGTTCGGCCGAGGCGTCCCGCTTGTCGACGAACACCAGCAGCACGTCTTCCAGGCTTTGGCCCGGCCGAAAGTCCCGCAGCTCGTAGCCGTAACGCGCCAGGGCCGTCTTCGAACTCAAGTGACATTGGTAACAAACGCTGTCCCGCTGCCGCGGCGCTAGTTCGTCGGGATTGACGATGCCCTCGGCGGTCGACTCCTCTTCGTTCAGCCGGACATGTACTTCGCCCGGCCCGTGACACCGCTCGCAGCTGATGAACGTCTCGCGATGCACGGGGTCGCGGTAGCGGCTGCTGCCGGGCACCTCCTCGTTGGCCAAGCCGACGTGGCACCGCAAGCAGCCCTCCTGGATCCGCCGATCGAATTGATACGGCGTCAGGGGCCGATAGCCGGGCGAGAAGGCCCACTCGTGATCGTGGACGTACCAGGTGATCGGCGACTGGTGCAGGATGCCGCCGTGGTCGATCAAGTAGGAACGCCCCTGCTGCCCCGAGCCGACCACGTAGTCGATGCGATGGGCCCGCTCGAAGATCGTTTCGCCGGCGGCGTCGACGAGCAACTCGCGATGGTAGACATCATCGCCCTGACGCTCGACGCGATAGCGCCGCGGACCGGCAATGGCACACTCGACCTGCGTGTAATCCTCGACCGCGCTGGCCGCCGCGATCTTGGTAAAGTTGTCCATGCCCATCGGGTGACCGCGATACTCGTCCGCCACGTCGTCGTGGCACTCGGCACACACCGCCGAGCCGACGTAGCGGCCCTCGGGTCTGTCCGGCCGCGTCAGCCCCAGTGGTGCGGCAAACGTGACCTGCGCGGGGATGACCGACTCGGGCGACGCAGCGGCACTCGGCGTCGACGAGGGCGACCCTGACGTCCCTGCGGGAATTCTCTGCCCTGGACCCGACGTCGCGCCGCCGTGCCCGCTCGCTCGTGGCGATGTCCGGCGCGGCGATGTCGCGGGCAGCGATGTCTCGGGGGGAGAGCCGGCCGTTGCCGTCGTTGCCAGATCGTCATTGCCCTGCGGCCAGAGGACCCAAGTCGTAAAGGACCCGATGGCCACCAGCGCCACGATCAGCGGCAGCCACCGCCGTAAAGACGCCTCGCCGGTGGAAGCTGCCGGGCGACGCGCGGCGGGCGACGACTTCTTTGACTTGTTCCTACCCATCGGCTCGCGCGCCCGAGGGACATGGGGCCGCGACAGGGCGGCCCACTTCGATACGACCCGGCCTCATTTTAGCAGGCCAACGGCCACAGCCGCAGGCGACGGGCGGGACGAGTGGGAGGCAACGTACTCGCTGGCACTTCTCCCGACCGTGTGGACGCTCAAACGGAAAACAACAGTTCGAGACAGAGCTCCAGACTGTGCACCGCGAGACAAGCGATGGCCGATCGAACGCGAGGAAACAAGACCGCCACGGCGGCCAAGAGCGATACGCCGCCACCGCCGACCAACAGGCAGGGAAACAAGCCGCCGCCGTACTCCCGCACAACGACGCACGCCCCCGCGAGACTTGCGACGGCGGTCAGCCCCAGCGCGCAGACGGCGACCCACTTCCATGGGCTCCGCGCCGCGACCCGGCCCGCCGCGGGCGATGCGTCGTTCGACTTCACTGGCATCGTACGCTGCTGCTTCACAGGTCGAACAGCTGCTGATCCTCTTCCATGTCACAAATCGCCCGTTCGACGAGTCGATTCACCTGGCTCCGCAGCTCGTCGAAGTTCCGCTTCTCGGTCGGCAACATCATCCAGCACATCTCGACTTCTCCAGTCAACAGCTGGCCCTATTCTTCGAAGTCGACGTCGACTCCCTCTTCCTCGACGGCCAGCCGCGCGAGGTCACGGCACAATGGGCAGTCCAGATTCAGCAACTGTGCCAACTCCGAAACACCGATTCCCGGTCGTTCACGCGCCAGGTCGGCAATAGTCCAACGCAACGACGACGTGTATGGTTCGACGAACCTCACGCGCTTTCCGGCAGTGAGTCCGATCCTCAGGAGGTCTTCATACCGGTCGAAATCCGTGGGCCAGGCACCTTCATTCAGTACTCTATCGAACTCTTGGTCCGAGAGTCGTCGAAGACAGAACACATCGTTCTGTCGCTCCTCCGACGCCACCATCCAGCCCTGACCACATACTTGGCAGCGATACACCGACAACCACCAGTAAGTGTCGCCGCGATCTTGGACGAGTTCGAGCGTACGAAATTCTTCTTCGTGATGTCCCATGTCGATCACGTCGAGATTCGCGACGCGGACGCACCGACACGGAGAATCGTCCTCAGCTTCTGCAAACGCTTGGAGCAAGCCCTTGAGCCGTTCGACCTCAGTCGGTGACCGATACGATGTCGAGATGAGTTCGTAGTAGAGATCCTCTCCCATCACTTCCTCGATCCGAGGCTGTTCGTAAGCCCACGACTCAAACTCCTTCAACGGCATATCGCCCCTAAGAACGTGTCCCGAATAGCGTGAAATGAGAAAAACTGCTACGGCTCCCCCTTTGGTTTTCGGATCCAAGGACGGAGGAGCCGCAGCATGGAAACGGATGGTAAGTATCCCAGCGATCTGTCGGACGGGCAATGGCGAATTATCGAGCGGCTGCTACCGAAGTGGAGCGGATGGGGCCGGCGGCCGATCTGCCGGCGGCGAGTGATCAACGCGATTCTGTATGTCGCTCGCACGGGCTGTCAGTGGCGACAGCTACCGCACGACTTTCCCCACTGGAAAACGGTTTACAACATCTTTTGGAACTGGCGAAACGACGGAACCTGGGAGCGCGTCCACAACACATTGCGAGCCAAGGTTCGCAAGTCGGCCGGCAAGAAGCCGAAGCCCACGGCGGCAATTATCGACAGCCAGTCGATTCGCACCGCCGAAGGAGGCGAAGAACGGGGCTACGATGCAGGCAAAAAGATTACCGGCCGCAAGCGGCACATCGCGGTCGACACCCTCGGACTGGTGTTGGCGGTGGTCGTGCATGGCGCGGGCTGGCAAGATCAGCACGGCGCGGAGTGGGTAATGGATAAACTTGGTGAACAATTCCGTCGGCTGAAAGTCATCTTCGGGGATGTTGCCTATGGTCGATCAAGTTTTCCCGATTGGGTGAAACAAACTTTCGGTTGGACATTGCAAACGTTGTTGCGACCGGTGGGCGTCCATGGGTTCCTCGTGCTGCCGAAGCGATGGATCGTCGAACGCACTTTTGCCTGGCTGGCTCGCTACCGCCGCCACAGCAAAGACTACGAGAAGACCACCGCCTCCGCCGAAGCCTTCACCTACATCGCCATGATCAACCTGATGTCAAAGCGCCTCGCCAACCAATAAACACCTAT
>QQVP01000068.1 GCA_003389215.1 Planctomycetota bacterium
TCGTCGTCCTCGTCTTCGTCGTCCTCGTCTTCGTCGTCCTCGTGATGGTCACCCTCGGCAGGCGGCGCGCCGGCGTCGTCGGGGGTCGCCTTTTGCGGTACCGTCGACTCGTCCGTCTCTGCGACCGGCGCGGCCTCGCTATCCTTCTTCTTGTCCTTTTCCTTTTCCTTCTCTTTCCGCTTCTTTTCGCGCTTCTTCTTCAGGGCCAGTTCCGCCTTGCTGAGCACCGCCTCGTCATAGGCGTCCTGGTTCAAGTAAAGCCCGAAGATGTCGCCCTGGGCGCCGCCGAAGCCGCCGTGCGCCCGCAGGCCGTAACGGCTGGAGACATAGAGCAGCACCTTGCCGTTGGAGCTGAACATCGGCCCGCCTTCGGCGTAGCCGCTCTCGGTGACGTTGACGATGTCGCCGGTGGCGAGTTTGACGGCCGCCACCTCCGGCGTCCAAATGCGATGCCCGTGATAGGTCGCGGTCAGCCAGCGACTGTCGGGCGACCAGGCATACGAGATGTCGCCGTCGGCGTAGGAGTGATTCTTCCGCGCGGGAATCAGCGACTGGGACTTCTTCGTCTCCAGGTCGAGCACCATGATCTCGTAGCGATTCTTCAGATAGGCCAGCTTCTTGCCGTCGGGCGAGGCGACCGGCTGGAAGGTCTCGTCTTCGGTCTCCAGCAGGGGCGTCTCGGTGACGATCGCCGCGTTGGCGAACGAGTCGTCGTCCTCCAGGGCGATCACCGCCTGGTAAAGGTTCCACGAGCCGTTCCGCTCGCCGTCGTAGTAGAGCGTGCGGTTGTCCTTGCCCCAGGTGACGGTCCGTTCCTGCTCGGGCGTGCTGGTGATCCGCCGCGTGGTGTCGAACTCGACCGAGGTGACGTAGACCTCGCCCCGCAGGATGAAGGCGATCTCTTCCTCGTTGGGCGAAACCGCCATGTACGAAGCCCCGCCGGAACGCGTGTTGTAGGTGTAATCGTTGGAACGCTCGTCGGCCAGCGCTTCGATTTCGACCTGCTTCGGCTCCTGGCCCGGTCGCTTGGTCCAGATCTCGCCGTTGTAGCCGTAGCAAAGCGTGCCGTCGTCGGCCACCGTTAGGAAACGCACCGGATGGGTCTCGTGCTCCGTGACTTGAGTGCGACCGTCCGGGTTGGCCGGGTCCATCGTCCACACGTTGAAGCTGCCGGACTTCTCTTCGCTGAGGTAGTAGAACCGCGAGCCGTCGGCGCTCCAGACCGGATTGCGATCTTCACCCGCGTAGCTGGTCAGCCGGGTGTACTTACCCGTCTCGGCGTCGACGGTCCAAACATCGCGGGTAATCGACGAGGTGTGGTGCTTTCGCCAGGGATCTTCCGTGCCCTTGTAGTCGTGGAACAAGAGCTTCGTGGAATCGGGATTGTAGTTGGCATACTCGGCCGTGGTGGTCAGCACCTGGCGCGGACGACCTCCTTCGACGCCGATCTTGTAGAGTTCGCCCATCCGCCGCGTGCCGATCACCGCCTGCGGGGCGTCGAGCCGGTAGCTGGTAAAGAGAATCTCCCTGCCGTCGGGCGTGAACGCCGTGGGCGTATCGGCGGCGGAGTGGTAGGTCAGCCGCTGTGCCTTGCCGCCGCTGGCGGACATCAAGAAGACGTCGAAGTTGCCGTGCCGATCCGAGGCGAAGGCAATCTGCTTGCCATCGGGCGACCAGACGGGCGAACGCTCATACAGATCGTGCGTCGTCAGATGCCGGGCCCGACCGCCGGCGGCATCGACCAGCCACAGGTCGCCGCGGAACGAAAAGGCGATCTGCTTGCCGTCGGGCGAGATGGCCGGATAGCGCATCCAGTCTTTCGCGGTCGGCTTCTCATGCGAGTCGGCCCAGAGGCTCGCGTCGCCACCCGGCAGGGTCGTCAGCGAAGTCAGCAGGATCAGGCAAAGGCAAAGCGAGAGCGGACGGCGAGACAGTTTCATCGGTGGTTCGATTCCGTGGGCGTGGTGGGGGTTGGATCCGCGCGGTCGGGCGGGAGCGACGGCGGGCGATCTTCTCTCTTCACTACGTGGCGGCGCGGTGGTTCGGTTCGCGCCGCGTGTCAGACACGGTCGGCCGGGACGATCGCAGTCCGCGCGATCCTCGTCGGGGGCAGTCCGCGTCCGCAGGGCAGGAGCTCGGTTCTCGGCGGCCACCCCGGCAGGGGGCAGGAACTCGCCCGGAACCGGCCAGTTTACCTAGTATACCACGCTAAGTGGCCCTGGAGAGCGGGCCCAAGCGGCGAGCAAGGGCCGCGAATTCCTACGATTTCCGCAGCCGCCGGGGGCCCGTGAGCCGCCGGGCGCGGGTGAGCAGCATCGCCAGACCGAGGGCGGCCAGAGCATAGGTCGACGGCTCGGGCACGGGGGCGGGGAGCACGATCAGATCGAACGGCACCAACGGCGCGCCGAGCGAGCGGCTCACCTGGTTCACGCTGAGCAGATTGAACAGATCGATCTGCGTCAGCTCTGTGGGAAAGACCGCGCCGATCGAGCCCGAGCCCGGGGCCAGGGCCGCCTCTTCGATCTGTGCGGTCGTGGCGGTGGTCAGCCCGACGAGAATCGGCGTGTGATTGCCCGGCAGAAAGCTGTTGGTGAGATTCTGCAGCGAGTAGCCAATGATCGAACTGTTGTCGGGGTCGAGCACGACCTCGCCAGTGGCGGCGTTGTAAACCAGATCGGGAATGTTCGGATCGTCGGTGAGCACGACTTCGCCCGAGAGATTGAGCGTAAGCGTCTGATCGGTGCCGAGCACGTCGGTAAAGCTCAACTCGTACGTGGCGGCAAACAGCCCCGGGACACCGGTATCGATGGTGGCCTCAAAATCGCGAAAGTCGCCACCCGCCAGGTCAGCCGAAGTGGGCTGTAGGTTGATCTCCAACGTGCCCGTATCGCCTGAGCTGGCGATACTCAGCAGGTCGAGTCGCGCGACTTCGACCGAGGTGAGTCCCGCCGGGACGAGGTTGGTGAAGGAGAGGTCGGTCGGGCCCGGCGAGGCGAGATAGTTGAAGGTACCCAGGTCAAAATTGACGACGTCGACGTCCGAACCAGCGGCGAAGGAGGCGTTTGCGGCGGCGTCGATGACGGTGGCCATGGCGATTTCCGACGTGGCAAAGTCCCGACGCCGATTCCAACCGATGACGTCGCCCGAGATGGCCGGGTCCGTGTCGAGGTTCGCATCGTCGGTGATTTCGATGATCTGACTTCCGTCGTAGAAATGAATGTCGAACTCCGACGTCCCGTCGTCATCGGCTTCCCAAACGATGTTCGTGCCCGATATCTTTTGATCGAGGTCGTCGTAATTGTTGTTGGTAATCTGGGTCGTCGAGGTGCCGTCGTAGAGGAACAGCTCGAGATCGTTGCCGTCGCTGGCCCGCCAGACGACGTTGTTGCCGGAGATCTGCGGATCTTCGTCGTCGACGGTGTTGTTGGTCAACTGCGTCGTGGTCGTGCCGTCGTAAAGATAGATCTCGAAGTCGTTGCCGTCGAAGCCGCTCCAAACGACGTTGTTGCCGGAAACCTGGGGGCCGATATCGACGAGAAGGTTGTTGGTTAGCTGCGTTGTCGAATTGCCGTCGTAGAGGTAGATCTCGTTGGCTTCCGACCAGACGACATTGTTGCCGGAGATGTCCGGCGGAGATTCACTTCCCGAGTTGTTGGTCAGCTGAGTCGTGCTCGTGCCGTCATAGAGAAAGATCTCGAAGTCGTTGCCGTCGTCGCCCCGCCAGACGACATTGTTGCCCGATACCTGCGGATCGCCGTCGAAGGCGCCGTTATTGGTCAGCTGCGTTGTCGAACTTCCGTCGTAGTAATAGATCTCGGCACCACTGCCGCCGCCCTTCCTCCAGGCTACGTTGTTGCCGGAAATCACGGGAAACAAATCGTCCGACGAATCGTTGGTCAGCGTCGTCAGCGTGTTGCCGTCGAACAGGGCGATGTCCAATTCGAACTGGGAGAATTGCGCCCGGGACCAGACCAGGTTGCTGCCCGATACTTGCACGCCGAAGTCGTTTTCGAAGTCGTTCGTCAGCTGGGTCACCTGAAAGGTCGTCGCTCTGGCGGTAGAGGCCGCCGCCAGGAGCACGATCAGCGTGGCCGCCGTCAGACTTGCACGGTAAGTCGTGTGTCGTGGTACTCGCATCGTCGACCCCGTTTCTTTGTTTCTTGCCTGCGGGCGATGACTCGTGGCCAAAATTGGTTGGACCACCGAGAAGATCGATGCACTTTCTGTGCCCGTGCGTCGCAATCTCGCTAGATGTCCTCAAGTCCTAACGTAGCAAGCGACTCTTTCTTAGATTCTAAATTCGACGGCAAATTGCCCCCAAAACAGACTGTCCGAGTCCGGACAGTTGACGGCCTGACAGGCGGCCGCGACCGCCGAAACTGCCCGGACTTGGACAGGTTGGCTCGGACAGTCTCGCCGGAAAGTGAGATCACGGTCGACGCAAGCGGGAACGCGGCGCACGGTCCGCACCGAGAACGCTTACCGGCTCGTAGTAAGCTACGGCTACGCGCTAGTTCCGCCGCAAGAAGTAGAATGCGCGCGTTGTCAGCGCGAGACGCTAGCCAGAGTTACACGGGCAATCCGTATTGGCTTCAAAGACGTGGCAACCGTACTGCTTGAGCTCACCCACCATTTCTCGAGCTTTCACTCTCGAAATCCGGAAGGTTGGTCGGTGCGCCTCGACGACCTTTGCACATAGTCGACGAAAAGCTGCGTGACCCGGACTTGGGGCGACTATGTCGACGTGAAGCCGATTCGCAGCGTCACACAGCGTATTCCCTGGGCTATCGACAATTGACAGGCCAGCCGTTGTTATCTCGGCATGCGTAAAGGCGACAAAGTCGATTTTGTCCCTGAGTCTCTGGCGATAGCTGTTCAAGCCAACAACCACTCGCTTCAATTCGTCGTCCGAATTGACCTGATAAAGACTGAATTGACTCTCGGCCGCTGGAAATACGTGCGACGCTATGTGCTCAATGCGATCCCCCGATACATCGGACACGTCTCCCCACGTACTCTTCTTATCGAGTTTTCGAACAAGAATCGGATAGCCATCCGTGCCAAATCGATTGCAATGCGTATCCGCCACCATGTGCATGCACGATCAAGAAGCCTTACCCTAGGTTTTCTTTGGCAAGATCCGCAATGAACGGATCGGAGTGCTCCGCAAGCCTGCGCAAGGCGTCTCGTGATGCTTCCGTATCGATGTCCGCCAACGCCTCGACGACTCCCTCCATAACGCCTGGGCTAGCCGCACCCTGACACATTGTTACAAATTTGAGCTTCAATTCGTCTCGAATCTCGGACTGGGCAACGGAACGCAACAAGATGTGCCAGTAGTCGTCGTTGGGCTCATACGCACGACCGCTGACATACAAGTGCGACCACCTGGACAGATCCCGCACGAGAAATCCAAAGGCGTAGTGGTAGATGGCCTGATCAAGACTGGATAGCAGATCGATCGCCAAGTCCAATCGATCGGGAGTTCTTAGATCGACACAGAACGTTATGAGTTCGTTGATCAGGTCGTGGGACTCAGGACTAAAGCGAAGATAATCAAGCAATACCTCGCGCAACTGCTTCCGTGCGCTTGCATGCGATGACGCATGGCGCTCGAGTATGCTCCGAAAACGAGTACGCTCGCCAACGATTGGGGAATACGCCTTCTCTATTCCACTCGTTGACGTGTACTTGATACCGTAACCCGACATTGCTTGTCCTCTAGCTAAGAAACTGCTTCATGAGTGAAACACTTCGATCGTGGTCCTCAGAGAATAGGCTGACTGCCTTGCACGCGTCCGCATGCGACGCTGTCGTTCGATTGTGATTAAACGCCAGAGTTGTTCCGTGATCACCCTGAATCAGCATCACTTCGATTCTTGCACCACCTTCGTGTAACACCACTCCCCAACGCAGCAGCTGCGGATTCACTTTCGTCGGAATCGTCTCGCGAATTGCCTCGAAGACGGGATAAGTTCTCTCGTCCGTATTGTCCTGAAACTCGAAATTCGCACCGACGGCGGTCATCGGCGTGTGGGGAAGCTCCTTAAGAACCTTGAGCGCCATCTCGCCGCAATCGAGAACCGTCGACGCAATAACAAGGCGATCAGACGAAACGAACCACTCCGTTCCCTCGCCATTAAAGAGCACCCCGTCCGACTTCACAGCTCCCAAGGCCAGCTTAACGTCTCTGGCATTCCAAATCTCCTGCTCGTCCAACCATTCTGGCGAGATGAGATAAGGATTGAAATTGCCAAACAGAGTGATGTGGGCTGACTCAAGTTCGGGCACTGCTGATGTCCTAAGTCGTTTTCTCAAAAACGATTAGTCCACGTAAGTGTAGGCCACGCGGCGGAATCCGTCAATTCGTTAACCGGTCGTCGGTGATCCCGAAATCGACTCTTCTCCGCCGGAGGCGCTGAAACTATTGAGCCCTGCGCAGCCAATGAACCAGGCCGACCAGCGGGGAGGCCGGCATTCCAGCGATCATCGCCGCGGCGAAGGGCTCATTGACAACGCAGCCATCAATAAATGTCGAACCGAATCCCCTGGGCGAGCGGCAGGTCGCGGCCGTAGTTGATCGTGTTCGTCTGGCGCCGCATGTAGGTTCGCCAGGTGTCGCTGCCCGACTCGCGGCCGCCGCCGGTCTCCTTCTCGCCGCCAAAGGCGCCGCCGATCTCCGCACCGCTGGTGCCGATGTTCACGTTGGCGATGCCGCAGTCGCTGCCGGTCGGCGCGCAGAAGCGTTCCGCCTCGCGTACGTCGCCCGTGAAGATGGCCGAGGAAAGCCCCTGCGGAACGTCGTTCTGCAGGGCGATCGCCTCGTCCAGTTCGGCGTAACGGAGCACGTAGAGAATCGGCGCGAACGTTTCCTGCTGCAGGATCGCCGCGTCGGGCTCGATCTCGACGATGACCGGACGGACGTAGACGCCGCCTGCGGGAACCGTCTCGGCAACGCGCGGCGAGGCGTCCTTACCCAGGGCAAGCACGCGCCCCCCCTGCTCCTTCGCGGTTGCCAGCGCCGTCTCCATCGCCTCGCCGGCTGCCGCGTCGATCAGCGGTCCGACCAACACGCCCTCGTCCCGCGGGTCGCCGATCGGCAAGCCCTCGTAAACCCGCACGAGCCGCGCCAGCAGCTCGTCGGCAATCGACTCATGCACGATCAGACGTCGCAACGTGGTGCAGCGCTGTCCGCAGGTGCCGACGGCGCTGAAGACGATCGCCCGCACGGCCGCTTCCAAATCGGCCGAAGGGGCGACGATCATTGCGTTGTTGCCACCCAGCTCCAACAGGGCGCGACCGAGACGGGCCGCCACGGTGCTGCCCACCGCTCGACCCATCGGCACGCTGCCGGTCGCGGAGATCAGCGGTAGCCGACGATGGCGGGCCAAGGCATCGCCGACCTTCGCGTCGCCGATGACAAGTCCCACGATTCCCGGCGGCGCTTCGTCCATCGCGACAACGACCTGCGCGACGAGTGCGTGGGTGGCCATCGCCGCCAGCGGCGTCTTTTCCGAGGGTTTCCAGACGACGGCGTCGCCGCACACCAGGGCCAGCATCGCATTCCAGGCCCAGACCGCCACGGGAAAATTGAAGGCACTAATCACGCCAATCGCCCCCAGCGGATGCCACTGCTCGGCGAGACGATGCTCGGGTCGCTCGCTGGCAATCGAGAGTCCGTACAGCTGCCGGCTCTGGCCGACGGCAAAATCGCAGATGTCGATCATCTCCTGCACTTCGCCGCGCGACTCCTGCGTGATCTTGCCGGCCTCGAGCGTGACGAGCGCGGCCAGATCGTTCTTGTGCTCACGCAGCTTCTCGCCGATGCGCCGCACAAGTTCGCCCCGCACCGGGGCCGGCACGGCCCGCCACTGCAGGAAGGCCTCGTGCGCGGCGGCCACCACCGCCTCGACGTCGGCCGCGGTGGCCGCGGCAAACTCCGCCAGCGGCGCGTTGTCGATGGGCGAAGTCACGGACAGCGGCGCGCCACTGCCCGCGCTCCAGCGGTCACCAACCGCGACGGCTTGCGGCGCGGCCAGTCCCAGTCGGGCGGCGATGGCGAGGGCGTCGTTCATGGGGCATCGTTTGCAGCGGGTGAAAGATTCTTTTGTTTGTCTTCGCGTCGTCTCGACTATTCGTCCGGAGCCGCGGCGCTGAACCGCGTGGCCACCCTGCTCTGATATCGGGCGCCGAAGCGGTTCTGCAGAAAGTCGTCCAGCGTAACCTGTTCTTGCTTCACGAAGCCGGCGCGGGGCAGCCGGCCCGCCACGTGCAAATCGAGTACCGCGCAGATGCCGGCGGCCGTGGTGAGCTGAATCGCGCTCCACGGCTCGCCGTCGATCGTTTCCTGATAGATCTTGCGGGCATCGGTGATCTGCACGAGTTGTCCCTTGCGCCAGCCGGTCACGACACAAAACGTGATCACCACGTCCTGCACCGTGATCGGCAGCGCCCGTTCCAGTAATTGCTTCAGCAGGTCGCGATCCTGGCTGAGCCGCAACTCGTTGACCAACAAGGCCGCCTGATCGCGATGACCGACATAGCGAATCGTGCGGTAGTTGAGCTCGCGGACCTGGCCGTCGAGCGTTTCGCATAGCGTGCCGAGGCCGCCGGAGGTGTTGAACGCCTCGTAGCGCACGCCGTCGAGCGAAAAGCTCTCCAGTCCTTCGAGCGGCAAGACCTCGACGCGGCGACCTTCGTGAATCGCCTCGCATGGATTGCAGTACTCGTTGATCAGCCCGTCGGTCGACCAGGTGAGGTTGTACTTCAACTGGTTCGAGGGAAACTGCGGCAGCGCGCCGACCCGCATCCGCACCGTGTCGAGCTTCTCGAACTGACGGGCCAGGTCGTAGGCAGCGATCGAGATAAACCCGGGCGCGAGTCCGCACTGGGGCATGAAGATCTGTCCTTCGGCGGCCCGCTCGGCGATGGAGCGGACGCGGCGAGTCGTCTCGATGTCTTCGGTCAGGTCGAAGTAGCTGGCCCCCGCCGTCAGCGCGGTTTCGGCCACCCGCGGATTGTGATGAAAGCTGAGCGCGGAGAGGACGCTCTGGCGGCCCTCGATCGCCGCGGCGAGTTGCTGCGGATGGTCGGCATCGAGCGAGATCGTCTCGACGGGCGTCTGCTCTGCGAGGCGCTCCAGCGTCCCCGCGTCCGCATCGGCCACGGCGACTTCGTAGTCGCCGCATTCGTGCAGCAGCTTGGCAATCATGCGGCCGATCTTGCCGGCCCCCAACAGCAATACGCGATGTGGAGCTGTCTTGGCCATGGGGTGTTCGAACCGTGTGTCTTTGCCGCAGAGCGACGTGCAGGAAGCCGCAGATAGATATAATGGAGGAGAGAGATTTCGCCGCGCGGCCGACCGCCGCGCCGTAAATTATTACGGATGGGACAACAAGCGAAAACGCCAATGTGCCGGCCGTGGCAAGTCGGGTGTCGCGCCGTTTCGTCGGGCGCACGAGCGGGGTGCGACGCGTTCCCACCCCATTTCGCCGAGCTCGCTGGAAGTGACATGACGCGCAAGAGTGGCTCCTCGACCGACAAGTTCCTCTGGCAACCGCAAACGGCGGCCGCGGGACTGGTGCGGCGTGAGATTGCCAGCCTGGCCGAGTCGTCGCCGGCACTGGTCAAACTCGCCTCGCGGCTGGTCAACGAGACGGGAACGCGGCTGATCGATTGGGTCGATCATCTCGTGCTGGGACGTGGAGCCGACGCGGCGAAGTTGGCTGAAGAGCTACAGGCGGCCGGCTTCGCATCGCATCCGCGGGAAGAACCCGATGTCTGGCGCCACCTGGACGGTATCTTCCCGGCCATCGTGCTTACGGAAGCGTCGCCGCGACGGCTGGCCATCAAGGTCGACGCGGTCGACGAGTTCGTCGCCGCGCAGCGACTGGGCGATTTCTCGGTCGAGGGTGCTGAAGGAGGACAGTTTCGCCTCACCGTGTTTGCCCGTGAAGGCGACACGGAGCTGGCGGTCGTGGAACGCAAAGGCTATTCCGGATTCGTGCCGCCCGAACATGACGAGGCACGAATCGCGGCGGCGGCCGAACATCGCGCGGCCTTCGAGTCGCGGGCGCGGCAGTTCGACCCCGAAGCCCTCGGCTTCGATCATGCCAGTCGCCTGATCGCCCAGTCGATTGTCGATCTGGGCGTCGATTGGACCTGCGACTTGTTCTTTGCCGCGGAGCGCAACTATTGGCAATCGCGCAATCGCGCGGGCCAGGCCCAGAAGTCGCGGCAGGACGCCCTCGGCCTGGGCTGGGGAAATCACGATCACCACACCTACCGCTCGAGTCGCGACCACTTCACCCGGTTGATCGCGGTGCTGCAACAACTCGGCATGCGCTGCCGCGAGCGCTTCTACGCCGGGGCCGAGGCGGGCTGGGGGGCGCAGGTGCTCGAACAACCGGTCTGCCAGATCACCGTGTTTGCCGACGTCGATCTCGAGCCCGACGAGCTGGCCCGCGACTTTGCCCACGCGCCGTTGCCGCCGCTAGCGGCGCTCGGCACCATCGGCCTCTGGTGTACCTTGCACGGCGAAGCGTTTCTCGAGGCGGGCATGCATCATCTCGAATGTCAGTTCGACTTCGACGCGGCCCGCGAACAGCTGGCCAGCATTGGCATCGAGACGATGGCGCCCTTCACCGATCTGCCGCACTTGAAACAGGCCTTCACCGCCGCGGAAGTCTGGACCGTGGCCGATACGCGGATCAACGCGGCCCGCGTGGCGGGATGGATCGACGACTCCCAGGCGGCCCAGTTTCAAGCCTCGGGGGCGCTCGGCTCGCACCTCGAGATTCTGGAACGCAACGACGGCTACAAGGGCTTTAACCAGACCGGCATCAGCCAGATCATTCGGGCCACCGATCCGCGGGCTTGTTGATGGCTGCGTTGTTAATGAGCTCTTCGCCGCGGCGGTGATCGCTGGAATGCCGGCCTCCCGCTGGTCGGCCTGGTTCATTGGCTGCGCAGGGCTCAATAAAGGCTTGCCGGGCGATCGAGGACTGCTGGCACGTGTCGATCGATGCGTCACGTCGCTGGCCAATTCTCGCGAATCGGGCATAATGGGGGCTCGCGGGTCGCGAGATCACCACGCGGGAACGCATCGGGGCGCGAACCTCGGCCGCTTCCGGCGTCTCCTGTCGTCCAGCCCCCGCTCTCTCGTTTCTCACCCTTCTCTCAGTTTGGCCGGTCCGCGCGATGCACCAGGAAGATTCCGTCCGCGAACCGCAGTCGTCGGTCGAACCGGACGGGGCGGCGTCACGGCCGACCCGCGCCGAATCTTCGAACCCCAGCGGACCCCGCGCGGTGCTGGCCATTGCGCTGCCGCTGATCGCCTCGACGGCGTCGATGACGGTGATGAACTTCGTCGACCGGATGTTCCTGCTCTGGCATTCGCCGCTGGAGATGGCGGCCGCCATGCCGGCGGGGCTGCTCTACTTCACGTTGCTCTGCTTTCCGCTCGGACTGGCCAGCTACGTGAACACCTTCGTCGCGCAGTACCACGGCGCGGGTCGGCCCGATCGGATCGGGGCCGCCGTCTGGCAAGGCGTGCGACTGGGCCTCTATTGCACCCCGCTGTTCCTGCTGGCGATTCCCCTGGCACCTGCGGCCTTCGACTTTGCCGGGCACGACGAGGCGGTGCGCCCCTTGGAGACGCTCTATTTGCAGATTCTCTGCATCAGCAGCGGCGCCGTGATCATGGGTGCGGCCCTCTCGGCGTTCTACACCGGTCGCGGACAGACGGGCGTGGTGATGATCGTCGATATCGTGGCCAACGGTGTGAACATCGTGCTCGACTACGCGTGGATCTTCGGGCTGTGGGGATTTCCGGAATGGGGGATCGCCGGCGCGGCCTGGGCCACCACGCTCAGCCAATGGCTGAAGGTGGGGATCTTTCTCGCCCTGATGAGTTCCAGCTCGCACCGCCGCGAGTATCACTTCGAGCGCGGTCGCCAGATCGATTGGACCGTGATTCGTCGGCTCTTTCGCTACGGCGGCCCGAACGGCTTGCAGATGCTCGTCGAGATGGGTGCGATCACGCTGTTCATCTTTCTGGTCGGTCGACTGGGTCGCGACGAGCTGACGGCGACCAACCTGGCCTTCAACGTCAACAGCGTGGCTTTCCTGCCGATGCTGGGCATGGGCCTGGCCGTGAGCACGATTGTCGGTCAGCAGTTGGGTCGCAATCGCGATGACCTGGCGGCCAGGGCGACCTATACCGCGCTGTGGCTGACGGCCATCTACGCAAGTCCGCTGGTGATTGCCTATGTCGCCACGCCCGATCTGTTCCTGTTTCCACACGCGGTGGGAACGTCCGAGGTCGATTTCGAGCCCCTGCGCGAAACGACGATTGTGCTGCTGCGCTTCGTGGCCGTGTTCTGCCTGTTCGACATGCTGGCGATCATCTTCTCGAGCGCCATCAAGGGCGCGGGCGACACCTTCTTCGTACTGGTCGTGAACCTGATCCTGCCTCCTTTGTGGCTGGCGCTGGGCTTTGTCGGGGTGCGCTATTTCGGCGGCGGCCTGATCTGGTGCTGGATCGTGATCACGATCTGGGTCGTGGTCGGCGGACTCGTGTTCATGCTGCGCTTCTGGCAGGGGGGATGGCGCTCGATGCGCGTGATCGAGCCCGACTTGTTGACGACCGATGACAAGCTGCCAGGCGGCGCGGACATCGACGTCGATCGCGACCGCTCCGGTCCGCGTGCCATCGAAGGCACGGGCGAGCTGGGTGACGAGCCGGCTGCGCCGCGCCCGGTGGGCGATCCGGCCGTTGCGTAGCCGCGGCGGAAGGGCGAAAATGGCGACGGTTGGACCCGTCGGCCGCTTCCTTCGGCCGGCATCCCGTCGTGCGGCAAAACGCCGCTGCCTTCCGTACCAAACCGAGACGCTCTCATGGCCTTCGCCGCTGGCGCGACGAACCCGCTTCGCGATGACGACGTCGCCCGCTACGAGGCGGACGGCTATCTGCTATTGCGAAAGCTCTTCGACGAGGAAGAGACGCAATTGTTGCAGCAGATTGCCCGCGCGGATCGACGTCTCCAAGAGAACGTGAGCGATCGCGTCGACGCCTCGGGCCAGAGCATGAAGCTCCGCGTCGTCGGCGAGCTGAGCGACGACGATATCTTCAGCGCGATCGTCCGCTCGCGACGTGTGGCCGATACGGCCGAGCGTCTGTTGGGCGAGGAGGTCTACCACTGGCACTACAAGGTGATTCAGAAAGATGCCCGCGAGGGGGGTGCCTGGGAATGGCACCAGGATTACGGCTATTGGTACAACGACGCCTGTCTGAAGCCGACGCTGCTGAGCTGCTCGATCGCCATCGATCGGGCGACCCGCGAGAACGGCTGTTTGCAGGTGCTCCGCGGCTCGCACCACTGTGGTCGCGTCGACCATCAGCAAACCGGCAAGCAGACCGGGGCCGATCCACGGCGGGTGGCGGTCATGCAGGAGCACTTTCCGCTGGAGTATGTCGAACTGGAGCCGG
This sequence comes from Planctomycetota bacterium, assembly GCA_003389215.1. Taxonomy (GTDB): domain Bacteria; phylum Planctomycetota; class Planctomycetia; order Pirellulales; family UBA7805; genus MB-PLM-2. The sequence goes on from QQVP01000068.1 coordinate 13,490, forward strand.
GCGACGCACTTTTCTTTCACGGCAACCTGATGCACCGCTCGGACGCCAATCGGAGCGAGCAGCCGCGCTGGTCGCTCATCTGTTGCTACAATACCCGCAGCAACTCGCCTTTCACCGAGTCGCGACACCCGTTCTATACGCCGCTGGAGCGCTGGGCGGACGAGCGCGTCGCGGAGCTGGGGCGAGCACAACTGGCGGCGTTGCGAGAGTAGAATAAGAGCGCTGGCCAATCCCGGCTCGGTGGCAACCCTTCCTTCCGATTTCAGGTCGACGGATTTCCTCTTCATGGCAACGCAACCCGACCCGCACGAGCATCTCACTCCTGAAGAAGCCTACATGCGGCTTCACCCCTGGCCCGAGTACATGACCGCGCTCGGTCTTTCTCCGCCGGCCAGCGAAGAGGACGTCGAAGAGGCCTACAAGACGAAGCTGGCCGAGCTCGACGCCCAATCGGCCACGGAGCAGAAGAAAAAGGAGCTGAAGACCTGCTACGAGCAGGCCAGGAAGTTCGACGGGCTGCAGTCGAGCCGGCGAAAGTGGCTCTCGAAACAGGTCGAGCGTTACGTCGAACAGGAGATGTTCATCGCCGAGATCGAGTCGCGGGGCGGCAAAGTCGAAACCGAATCGATCGATTGGATCAAGGTCTCCTTCGGCGACGACTTCGCCCAGGTCGCCGACTCGATCGGCGGCATCGATTTCCACGGGGCGACGATCGGCGATGACGACCTGGCCTGGCTCAAAGAACATGAAGCCAAGCTCTCGGGCTTGCACAAGCTCTCGCTGGCCAACACCGAGGTGAGCAACGAAGGGCTGGCTCACTTGGGCAGCTTTCCGGCCTTGCGCTTGCTCGATTTGCGAAACACGGCCATTTCGATGCGGGGACTGAAGGTGCTCGCCAAGTTGCCCAAGCTCCGCGTGTTGGGGCTCGGAGGCACCCGCGTGGGCCGCTTCGGACGCTGGCGACTGGGCATGAAATACCCGCATTTGAACGTGCAGTAACGGCACGACAAGGAGCATCTCCGCCATGGCACGTTGGAAACTGGTCGGCATCAACTTCGATCACTTCCACATGGGCGACAATCTGCGCTTCGCCCACGATCATCCGGACGTGGAGATCGTCGGCATCGCCGACGACGAGCCGCAGCGGATGGCCGATGCGGCCCGCAACTTCGCGATTCCTCCGGAGCGGGTCTACGCCGACTATCGCCGCTGTTTGGAAGAGACCTCACCTGATGTAGCCTTGCTCTGTCCGGCGACCGCACATCACGCGGAGTGGGTCGAACGGGTCGCTCCATCGGGCGTGCACGTGATTATGGAAAAGCCGTTTGCGGCGTCGCTGGCCGAGGCCGATCGGATGATCGCCGCGATGCGCGAATCGGGCAAAGAGCTGGCGATCAACTGGCCGCTGGCCTGGTATCCGGCGCATCGCACGACGAAACGCCTGATCGACAAAGGCACGATCGGCACCGTCATCGAGGTGCACTTCTACGACGGCAACCGCGGCCCGCTGTGGCATGTGGCCGACAAGATCGAACGCACGGCCGCCGAGGTCGCCGCGGAGAAACCGCAGAGTTGGTTCTACAAGAAGGAACACGGCGGCGGTTCGCTGCTCGATTATCTCGGCTACGGCACGACGTTGGGCACCTGGTTTCTCGACGGACGCAAGCCGCTGGAGGTGACCTGCACGGTCGACGAGCCGGCCGACTTGGAAGTCGACGAACATGCCGTGGTCGTGGCCCGCTACGAGTCGGGTCTCTCGAAGTTCGAAACCCGCTGGGGCACCTTTACCGATTGCTGGACGCACCAGCCGCAGCCGAAGTGCGGCTTCGTGGTCGTCGGCACCGCCGGCACGATTGCCAGCTACGACTTCGAAGAGACCGTGCGGTTGCAGACCGAAGATTGTCCCGAGGGACGCGACGTGGCGGTCGATCGACTCGCCCCGCCCGAGCAAAACCCGGTGCAGTACGTGCTCGACTGCCTGGAGCGAGCGGCGCCGATTCTCGGTCCGCTTTCGGTCGAGACCTCGCGCATCGGCCAGCAGATTGTCGACACCGCGGTGGCCAGCGCGCAGCAGAAGCGGACCTTGCCGCTGCTGGACTAGGCCGCAGGGACTGCGGATCTGGACGACGAGGGCCGCGCGGCCCGCCCCTTGCATCGACGGCGCCGGCTGTCATTATGGAAGGCTCGAAATTGCCCGTCCGCCCTCGACATGGAGCACGACGCGCCGCCCGTGCAGATCGCCGACACCCAGATTCTCGATACCTTTGCCGAAGCCTTCGGCATGCGCTATGTCCGGCCGATCGTCACGGCTCACGACGAGTACTGGCTCGACGCCGCCCTGGCCGAGTTCACCGGCTATAGCTCGTCGGTGATTGCCTGCGACGCCGAAACCGGTCTGGAGCGACGGCTCTCGCCGGAAGAAACGCCTGACGGCCGCGTCGGCGCGGCGCTCTTGGCCTTTGCCTTTTCGACCGACGGGCTGGCCAAAGCGGTGCCCAATCGTGTCGGCCAGTGCGTGATGACCTGCCCCACCACGGCGGTGTTCGACGGGGCCGACCTGGCGGCGGACAACCTGGTCGAAAAGAACGGCCGCCCGCGCCGCATTCCGCTGGGCAAACAGATCCGCTACTTCGGCGACGGGTTTCAAAAGAGCAAACAGATTGCCGGCCGCCGCTATTGGCGAATTCCGGTGATGGACGGCGAGTTCCTCATCGAAGAGTCGCTGGCCGTGGCCAACGGCATCGCCGGCGGCAACATCATCTTGCAGGCCAGCTCCGTCGAGGCCGCCCTGGCCGCCGCCCGACGGGCCACCGAGGCCATCGCCACCGTGCCCGGCACGATCACGCCCTTCCCCGGCGGCGTCGCCCGCAGCGGCAGCAAAGTCGGATCGCGATACAAAGGTCTGGTCGCCAGCACGTCCGACGGCTACTGCCCCACGCTCATCGGTCGCGTCGAGACGCAATTGGTCGACGGCTGTCGCGCGGCGTTGGAAATCGTCATCGACGGCGTCAGCGAAACGGCCGTGGCCGACGCCATGCGGGCGGCGCTTCGGGCCGCCGCGGGTGATGGTGTGCTGGCCATCGGCGCCGGCAACTATGGCGGCAAGCTCGGCAAGTATCACTTCAAGCTGCACGAGCTGCTGGCGTCTTAGTTAGCGCCAGAGCCCCGCCGGAGTCTGGCGGCGTTCTGCTAGAGCTCCGACAGACCCAGCGACGCCTGCTGTACCGGTTCGATCCAGCCCTCGCTCGTCCAGCCGCGGGCCGAATTGTAGGCGGTCACCAATTGGGCCAGTCGTTCCGCGCCGAGCGTGGTTTGCTCGTCGTCAGGCAGCGGCTGCTCGAGGAAGCGGCGGGGCAGTGTGTCTTCTTCCGGACGCCAGCCGGCACGGATGTTGAACAGCTTCTTGGCGGCCACAATCCGCGCGGCGGTGGCCTCCAGCTCGGCGGCCGTGATGTCCCACCCCGTGACGGCCTGCAACATTTCGGCCGCTTCGCCGTAGAAGTCTTCGAGCGCGCGGCGCAGAAACTTGCAGAGCACCAGCGAGTCGAGCAGCGCGGCGCGATTCTCGATATCGACCGCGAGACGGGCTTCGTGCGGTTGCACGTCGCGCCGGTCGACCGCCTCGGAGAAATCGACTTCGTAGGCACTCGAGCGGTTGTGATCGGCACCGCGGGTCCCCACGGCAAAGCCGAGGGCCATCGTCTGCAACGTCCGTGGTTCGTAGCCGGGAATCTCCAACCCCTTCACCTGCGGCGCAAAGTCGATGGCATCGTGACCGATCTGCTCGGCCAGGCGGCGACTTCCCAGGGCCAGCTGCTGGCCCAGCGGCGTCCCCGCGACGATCTCGTCGAGGGCGCGGAGCACCGCGTCGCCGTCGCCGAAGACGAGCCACGGCACATCGAGCAACCCCCGCTCGACGCACTCCGCGGCAAAGGCGATCGTGCCGCCGGCACTGATCGTGTCGAGCCCCAGTTCGTCGCAGCGCCGGGAAGCGGCCAGGACCTGATCCGGATCACTCACGCCACAGAGCGAGCCGAGTGCGAAGAGGTTCTCGTACTCGAGGCGAACGCCGGCATCCTTCTGCAGCAGCCCGTCGGACGACGCTCCGCTGCCGCCAAAGGCATAGATGTGCTCGCAGCCAATCGTACAGGCCGCACACGAAGCACGGGTCTTCTCCCGCGTCGCCGTCAGTTGCTCGGGCGAGATGGCGGCGGCATGTTCGAACGTCGCCTGTTGGAAATTCCGCGTCGGCAACGTGCCGAGTCGATTGAAGGTCAACAGGTTACTGGCCGTGCCGAGTTCGCGATACTTGGCGGTCGCCGGTCCGAACGATCGCTGGGAAAGGTCCTTGGAGAGCGCGATCAGGGCCTTCGAGTCGTGCCAGGCGACGCGACGCGTGCCGCGCACGGCAATCGCCTTGAGCTGCTTGGCCCCCATGACGGCCCCGCTTCCACCACGTCCGGCATGGCGACCGTCGTGAGAGATGGTGGCGTAGTGTACCTGCCGCTCGCCGGCCGGTCCGATACTGGCGATCTGATAGTCGCCGCCGAGCCGCTCGCGAAGCGCGTCTTCGGTGGCCCGCGAGCTGAGTCCCCACACGTCGCCGGCCGGCTCGATGCGCAGCTGGTCGTCTTCGATCACGGCCACCGACGGGGCAGCCGCGCGACCGACCACGACGATGGCGTCGCAGCCGCACTTCTTGCCCGCGATGGCAAAGGCGCTGCTGGCCAGCGAGTCGTTGATTCGCTCGGTCAGCGGGCTCTTCGAAACCACGGCAAACTTGGCCGACGTGGTCAGCGGACTGCCGACCAGGGGGCTGAACACATAGATCAGCGGGGCCTCGGCCGCCAGGGCATCGTGCTCGGCCACCCCTTCGGCCAGCAGCAAATAGGTGCCGAGACCCACGCCCCCGAGGAAATTGCGAAGTGTCTCTGCGGCCAGCGGCACGTTGGTCATCGTGCCGGCCGAGAGGTCGATGCGGAGATAGCTGCCGTGATAGCCGGGAGTGTTGGACACGCTTCAAAGATCTCCGCAAGATCGTTCCGATCGTCGAGGCGGGACGCGACCGATCGCGCCGCCGGTCGCCGCTTTCCTACCCGCCTGCATCGGCCGAGAGCAGCAGCACGACGTCGCCCGCGGCCAGCGGCAACTGCGGATCGGTAACGAAGCGCTGCCCGCCGACGTTGCAAACGTAGCCCGGCTTGAGTTGCCCGCCCTCGATACAGCTCTCGGCGAGCCCGGGAAAGCGGGCTTCCAAATCGCCCAGCACCTCGCCCAGGCGTTCGCCCTGAGCGGTCGTTTTGGCCACACCCGCGCGACTGCGGGGAATGCCGAACAATTCAACTTCGATCGCGTTGTGCATCGGCCGCGAATACGGGTGGGAAGGTGTGGAAGGTCGTTCGGGGCGCGCTGCCAGGGCAGAACCGCGACGCTCGGCCGGGGGCTCCCTCTGAAAAACCCCACCGCCAACCCGATCTCTACAATATGGAAGGAAACTCTGGCATACTCAAGTCTGGCAACCTGTCGGGGTGACGGAGCGAGGAGAGCTGCCGGTGCGCGTGATTCTGATCCCCGTGGGAAGTGCGGGTGACGTCTATCCTTTCACTGGATTGGGCGAGGTACTCGCCCAGCGTGGGCACCACATCACGATTCTCACCAACCCGAAGTTCGCCGACGTCGTCGAGCGGCGGGGTTTCGATTTCGTGCCGCTGGGCACCGCCGAGGAGTTCGACCGGTTGGCGGCCAACCCGGACTTGTGGGACGGGGCCCAGGCGTTCAAGCTCATCGCGCGTTGGGCCATTGTGGGCACGATGGAGCCGATCTACGAAGCACTGGCGCAGCTGCACGTGCCGGGCGAGACCATCGTGGCGGCGCAGGTAACCGCCTTTGGAGCCCGAGTGGCCAGCGAGAAGCTGGGCTTCCCGCTCGTCTCCGTGCACTTGCAGCCGAGCGTGTTTCGCAGCGTCTACGAAACGCCGCACTTGCCGCCGATGCTCAGCGGCCCGCGAACACCGCGCTGGCTGAAACGGCTGCAATACTATCTGGCCGACAAACTCGTCGTCGACCCGATGATGGTCCGCGAGCTGAACGACTTTCGCCGGCGGCTCGGCCTGGAGTCGATCACGCGACCGCTGGCCGGCTGGTGGTACGCGCGCCACCTGAATCTCGGCCTGTTCCCCGAGTGGTTCGCCCCGCCCCAGCCCGACTGGCCGGCCAACACCACGTTGACGGGCTTTCCGTTGTGGGATCCTGACAACGACGCGGCTCTCGCCGAACCGGTCGCGCAGTTTCTCGAGCGCGGTAGTCCGCCGATCGTGTGGACGCCCGGCTCGGCGGTGCAGCACGCGCGGGAGTTCTTCGAGGCCGCCATCGAGGCCTGCGAGCGACTCGACCGGCGCGGCATCCTACTCACACGGCACACCGAACAGCTTCCCGAAAACCTGCCGGACCGTGTGGCCCACTTCGACTACGTGCCGCTGCGTACGCTGATGCCGCTGGCGGCCGCGCTGGTGCATCACGGCGGCGTCGGCACCATGTCGCAAGGGCTGGCCGCGGGGCGACCGCAGCTGATCATGCCGATGGCGCACGACCAGCCCGACAACGCGGCCCGGGTGACGCGACTGGGCGTCGGCGCGAGCGTGGCGCCGAAGCGATTCACCGGCAGCCGCGTCGCCGAGGTGCTCGACGACTTGCTCAACGATCGCGAGGTGGCGGCCGCCTGCGCGCGCGTATCCGCACGAATCGACGACGTCGACGCGCTGCGGTTGGCGGCCGATGCGGTCGAATCGTTGCAGGGCGCCCGCGTTGGTGCCTAACCGCTCGCTGCCCTTCCTGGCGGCCTCCTGACGACGCGCGGAAGCGTCGGCCTGCCACTTGTTCGCCCCCGCACCGCTGCGATACAAAGAACCGAGTAGCGCGGCTCGCGCCGCAGCGGCACTTTGTATGTATTTGCGCTCTGTACCTACTCACCATTTCCAGGCTCTGCATGCGAGCCACGAGGAGGCCGTTATGGCGGGACCTTTAGCGGGAAGACACGTGCTCATCTTCGTGGGCGACGTTTACGAAGACCTGGAGCTTTGGTATCCGAAACTGCGACTGCTCGAGGCCGGCGCCGGCGTCACCGTGGCAGGCCCCGAGGCCGAGACCGTCTATCGCGGCAAGCACGGCTATCCTTGCCAAAGCGATGCGGCGATCGCCGAGATGGAGGTGCAGGACTTCCAGGGATTGGTCGTGCCGGGCGGGTTCATGCCCGACAAACTCCGCCGCGACTCGAAGGTCCTGCAACTGGTCCGCGACTTCGCCGAGACGGGCAAGCTCGTGGCGGCCATTTGCCACGGCGGTTGGATTCCCATCTCCGCCGGCGTCTACAAAGGCGTGCGGGTCACCGGCTCGCCGGGCATCAAGGACGACCTGGTCAACGCGGGTGCCGTGTGGGAAGACGCCCCGGTGGTGGTCGATCGACACTTCGTCTCCAGTCGCAAGCCGGACGACCTGCCCGACTTCTGTCGCGCGATGCTGGAAGTGTTGGCCGCCTGAGTGCGGCGAGCGGGACTCAGCTCCGGGTGCGTTGCCGCTTCGGCTTGTAGATTTCGGTGGCCGTGCCAAGCTGGACCTCGCCGGCAAAGGCAACGGTCTCGCTCAGCGTCGGGTGCGGGTGAATCGTCTCGGAAAGATCGTAGGCGGTCGAGCCAGTCTCGATGGCCAGCACGACCTCGGCAATCAACTCGCCGGCCCCGCTGCCGACCAGGCCCGCGCCCAGGATCTGGCCGCTTTCGGGGTCGACCAACAGCTTCGTCAGTCCGGCGGTGGCCCCGACCGCCTGGGCACGTCCGCTGGCCGCCCAGGGGAACAGCGCCACTTCATAGGGGATGCCTTGGGCCTTGGCTTGCACCTCGGAGTAGCCGGCGGTGGCGACTTCAGGATCGGTGAACACGACGGCGGGAATGGCCAGCTTGTCGAACTCGTCGGTCTCGCCGGCGATGACCGCCGCGGCGACCTTGCCTTCGTGCGCGGCCTTGTGGGCCAACATCGGTTCGCCGGCCAGGTCGCCGATGGCGAAGATGTTCGGCTCGGCGGTGCGGCGCTGGGCGTCGACCTCGACAAAGCCCCGTTCGTTGACCACGACTCCGGTGTTCTCGAGTCCCAGCTGGGCACTGTTCGGTCGTCGACCGACGGCCACCAACACGCGGGCGTACGACTCGCTGCCCGACTTCGCGCCGGCGAAGCTCACCTCAATGTGGTCGCCTCGATCGGCCAGGCCGGTCACCTCGGTTTCCAAAAAGATGCGGCCGTCGCAGAGCGATTCGAGATTCTTGGCCAGCGGCTTGATCAGATCGCGATCGACACCCGGCAACAGCTCGTCGGTCATTTCGACGATGCTCACCGCGGAGCCGAGCTGGGCATAGACGGTGGCCATCTCCAGGCCGATGTAGCCGCCGCCGATCACCAAGAGCGATGCGGGCACGTCCGGCAGGTCGAGCGCGCCGGCCGAGGTCATCACCCGCGGTGAATCGCAGGCCAACGCCGCCGGCACGACCGGCTGCGAGCCGGTGGCCAGGATCAGGTGATCGAAGGTGAGCGTCTCGTCGTCGTAGGTGGCCGGATCGCCGCCCGAGAGTCGCAGCGTCTTGCTGTCTTGCAGCTGGCCGCGGGCCACGATGACGCGGGTCTTGCGACGCTTGGCCAGTTGGGCGAGGCCGCCGGTGAGCGTGGCGATCAGCTTCTCCTTGCGTGCCCGCATCATGTCGATATCGATCTCGGCGGGCGTCATGGCGACGCCCCACTCGGAGACGTGCCGCGACTCGGCAATCACCTTGGCGACGTGCAAGAGGGCCTTCGAGGGAATGCAGCCTCGCAACAGGCACTCGCCGCCGAGCTGACCCTGCTCGTCGACGATGGCGACATCGAGTCCGCGATCGGCCGCTGAAAAGGCGGCCGCGTAACCGCCCGGCCCGCCACCGAGAACCACCACTTGAGCGTGCATCTTGTCGTTCCGAAAACTGAGATTGCCTTTTGAAAAATGTTCCAAGTCGGACGTCCGGCCAGTCGCTGGGGTGCGACGATGTCGGCTGTCGCCGCGAAGGCCGCCGCCCGAGTCGACGTCGACGCGCAGCTTGCCCGGTCGGCCTCCTGCGGTCGAGGACTAGGTCTGCGATTGCAGGCGTCCGCTCCCGTCGGGTGAGAATTGACGGGCATCGTCGCATGCCGCGGCCCGCAAACGCTGCGGAAAATCGGGCAAGGCCGCCAGCACGCGGGCCCAATTGGCGATCGCCTCGCCGCCAGCCGGGTCTTGCTGGAAGACCTCGCCGGCCGTGGTGACCTGTTGGGCAAAGCCTTCGACCGCGATTTCCTCGGCATGACGATCGAACTCGAGGCCGTTCATCAAGGCGTCGGCGTGATACTGCCGAATCGCGTCCTGGGCCGCCCGCAGGTAGGCCGATCGCAGCGTGACGAAATGGCCCGCGGTCATCACCGTGCCGCGACTGGCGAGCGTCCGGAAGATCGAAGTCAGAATGTCGCCCGCCATCCGCATCAGTCCCTTGTTGGGGTCGTCGAGCGAGAGGGACTGGTGCTTGTGCTCGTACTCCGAGGTGATGTCGACCTGGCAGACGCGCTTGACCGAGGTGTTGCGAAAGACCTCGGCCAAGGTGCCGACTTCCAAGCCCCAGTCGCTCGGTATGCGATTCGAACGGGCCAGGCGGGCGGTCACCGCAAACTCGCCGGCCAGCGGATAGCGGAAGCTGTCCATGTAGACCAGGAAGGGATCGGGGCCGAGCACCGAAATCAACGATCGCAGCAGCGGCCAAACCAGCAGCCGTACCGTACGTCCATGCATGCGATCGGTACGCCGCGCGTAGTAGGCCTTACAGAATTCGAAGTCGAGACTCGGATGGGCCATCGGCAGGCAAAGCCGCGCGAGCAGTTCGCGATCGTAGGTGACGATGTCGCAGTCGTGCAGCACAAAGGCGCTCAACTCGGGGTCGGCGAGCAAGTAGCCGAAGGCGGTCCACACGCTGCGCCCTTTGCCGGCAATCGCGAGGTTGAAGCCTGCCGCGTTCAACTCGTCGTAGAGCGCCGCGACCCGCGTGCCGTCAGTCCAAAGGATTTGGGCACGGGAACCGAGCGGTGCGATCTTCCGCTGGGTCTCGAGATAGTCTTCGTCGTCCGGCGCGATGCCGAGCACGACCACGATCTGATCGATGTACTCGACGCCCTTCAATTGTTCGACGATGCGGTCGAAGGGAGCCGCCCGCATGTCGGAAGCGGTGACCGGCAGAACGAGTCCCAGCTTGTTCTCGACGGTCGACTCGACGAGCAACTCTTCGAGATGGCCACGACCGATCGAGCCGAGGTCGTGAAGGGTGGTGATCTGTCCGCTCTGCGAGAAATCGGCCATGCGTCAGTTCCTCCCTGGTTCCACCGGCCTGGTCCCACGGGCCTGGTCCTAATGACCTGGTCCTAATGGGCGTGTTCTTCCTGCTTGGTCTGCCAAACCGGATCATGCTAACGCGCCGAACGGCGGGAGAACAGGTGCGCACCGGGCCCTGCCAGCGTGTGGCGACGTGGAAATCGCGGCCAGTCCCGCGGAACACTGCGTCCCGCAATGGCCAAGAAACCGGGCCGCGGGTCCACGTTGTGTCACAAGACGTCGCTCACGCGTCGTTTCCGCGTTGCTGCTCAGGCAGACGCGACGCGCAGCCAGGCAACGTCGTAGGGTGCCAGCGCGATCGCGCCACCCAACAAGCGGGTCTCGCAAAGCAGATCGGCATCGAAATCGAAGCGTTCGCCGTCCGCGTCGGTGGGCGTTACCGATTGGCGCTGGCCGGTGACGTTCGCCAGCACAAGCACCTGCTCGTCGCCGCTGGGACTGGTCCGCAAGATCGCCAGCACCACGGTGACGTCACGGTTCGTGTCGCCGCCCACATCGAGAATCTGCTGAGTCGCGTCGGGGTGAAAGGCAGCGCAGGAACCGCGGACCTCGAGCAAGCGACGGTAATCGCGAAACACCTGCGATTGCGGACAGGCGTCGTCGGCGAGCAACTCCTCCAGTTCGCCGCGCTGGTACTTGCGACGATTGATCGAGCGATTGCGTCCCGTGCGGGCCACGCCCGCTTCGTCGTTGGGCGTGCCGACCAGGCTGTGAAAGTAGATGCCGGGAATGCCCTGCAGACTCAGCATGATCGCCTGCGAGGTGAGGAATCGCCGCACGTGCAGCGCGCGGACATCCTCGGCCGACGACCCGTCGCCGGGCGCGGTCTCCTCGTCGGCAAACCCGAGGGCCGAAAAGTAGGTGATGTTCAGCTCATAGGGCGAGTCGGTCCCGTCGGGCTTGCGACGGGTGTTGATCCGCGCGCCGCGACGGCGGACCGCCTCGACAAGCTGGGCGAAGCGCTCGGCCGACAGCAAGCCTTCCGCGGGACGGACGCCGATGCCGTCGTGCGACGCGGTGAAGTTGAAGTACGTCGTGCCCGGCGGAGGTGGGTCGAGCTGGCGGAGCCAGTCGGCCAGCGGCGTAGCATCTTCGCTGAGCAAGGCGTCGAGCAGCAGCGGGGCCAACGGAAACTGATAGACCATCTGGGCTTCGTCGCCGTCGCCAAAGTAGCTGACGTTCTCCTCGTGCGGCACGTTCGTCTCGGTCAGCAGCAGCGTGCCGGGCGCCGCGGCGTCGAGCAGCTCGCGCATCAGCTTCACCGCGGCGTGGGTTTGCGGCAGGTGGATGCAGGGCGTGCCGATCTCTTTCCAGAGATAGGCGATCGCGTCGAGCCGAATGATCCGCGCCCCGCGGGCGACGTACGAGAGCAGCACGTCGAGCATCTCGAGCATCACGGCCGGCTCGGCGAAGTTGAGGTCGATCTGATCGTCGCTGAAGGTCGTCCAGACGTGCCGCTCGCCGCGCGACGTTTGCTGAGGGGTCAACAACGGCAGACTCCGCGGACGGGTCACCTGGGTCAGGTCGGTCGCCGGATCGACCTCGATGAAGTAGCGCGTGTACGGCTCTTCGCCCGCAAGATAACTTTGGAACCATTCACTCTGCTGAGAGATGTGATTGATCACCAGATCGAACATCAAATCGAAACTCTCGCCCAGGCGGGCCACGTCGTCCCAGTCGCCCAGGGCGGGGTCGACCTGGCGATAGTCGATCACCGAAAAGCCGTCGTCCGACGAGTAAGGGAAGAACGGCAGGATGTGGACCGCCGAGAGCTGCTCGTCGAGGTGATGATCGAGGAGAAAGTGATGGAGCGTGGCCAGGGGCATCTCGCCCGGCGTCGCGACCTGGTCGCCATAGGTGATGAGGACCGCGTCGCGCTGGCTCCACGACGACACGCGGGGCGCCAGCTCGCCGCGGTAGCGGGCCGCCAGCTCGGCGATCGGTCCGGCGAGTGCCATTCCCCGTTCGCCGTAGATGTCGCCAAGTCGGCTCGCGATTCGCGCGCCGCTCTGGCTGGGATTCGTCGTGTCCGTCAAGCGAAGGCCCTCCTGGCAGCCGTGCAATCACGCACGCCATTGTCGACGATCCGTCACAGTTCCTCCAGACCCGTAAAGTTGGTGACCAGCGCGCGAAGCTTGCGCCGCAACACGGAATAGCTGAAGAAGGCCTTACACAACTCGTAGTTATGCTCGACCATTGCCTCGCGATAACCGGCGTCGTTGAGCACCTTCTGAACTTCGTCGACGACATCGCGGGTGAGATAGCCGTCCATCTTGATGACCTCGAACCCCTTCGGCTCAATGTCGGCCACGAAGATCGAGTAGCGATTCACCAACACCGGCTTGCGGAAGAAGAAGGCTTCCAACAGCGCGTTGCCGAAGCCTTCGTAAAGGCTCGGATAGGTGATGAAGTCGGCCACCGCGTAGGCGTCGGCCAGCGTGTAGGTCTTGCGGCCCTCGGCGTCGGTCGTGCGAACCTCGCCCATGCGGGTATGAATGAAGTGGAGCTCGACCCCCTCCTGTTCCGCCAGGTCGGTGAGCGCCTGGAGATACTCATCGCCTTCGTCGCCCGACTCGTGCGAGACGACCAACTTGCACTTCGGAGTGCGGAGCTGGGCCACCAGCGAAATCGAGTGTTCGATGCCCTTGCGAGGAACGACCCGAGTCGGCTGCAGTATGAGGATGTCATCTTCCGCCAGTCCGATCTCGTGGCGCAGCTGCTGGCTGTATTCGTCGGCCACCGGCGGAGTGCCTTCAAAATCGAGCACGTTGGGAACCAACACCGACGACTCCCCTTTCCGCCAGGAAAGGTCCTGCTGTGCGAACGAGTTGATCGTGACGTGTTGAATCGCGGGCAGCGACGGGGGAAAGGCCATCGCCAGCATGTCGCCGATCGCGTTCACCGCAAAGCGACTCCGCTCCCAATAGAAGTCGTGGTGATGGGCGATGGTGGGGATGCCGGTCTCGGCAATGTAGTGCGTCAGGGCGATGCCGAGCGGCACGTGCATCGGAATGCAGAGGGCGTTCTGCACGATCAGGATATCGATGCCGAAGCGATCGACGAACTCGTAGATCGTCTCCTTGAGATACTCGGCCAGCTCATAGATCTTCTTGGTGACTTCGGTGCCGCGCTGCCGTACCCCGTAGATCTGCTCGTTGATCCAGACGTTGTCGCGATCGTAGAAGTAGGCCTCCGGCACCAGCATGCTCACGTTCGGGTCGCGATCGAGCTTACCGGCATACCAGTGGCTGACGATCCGATGGTCCCAGAGAATCTTGGCCCACTTGGCGGCCTCCAGCGAGACGCCGTCGTTGCCGGCAAAACGAGTCGACAGAAAGCCAATGTTGGGACTGGACATGCGACGCGGGGCGGCAGATCGTCGAGGCGGGTGGGGCCGGTGGGGGTGCTGCTCTATTCTAGCTCGCGCCGAGCCGCTTCCATACACGTCGGCAGAGATTCAAGCTCGACGAGGACGAGGTCGGGAGCTCCAGGCCGCAGGGCCGTCATCCGCGAATCGCCCTCGCGCATCCGCAGGCTGCGACGATCGCCCGCGAACAGCGCCGTTTGAAAGCCGACCGCCGCAGCCGGCAGCACGTCGTTGAGCATGTCGTTGCCCACATAGAGCACCTCGTGGGGCGCGATTCCGTCCTGCTCGAGGTCGCCACGGGCCAGCTCGAACAGGCTCGAGCCCGGCTTGGCCTCGCCCTGCTGATAGGAAAAATAGTTCCGATCGTCGCGGGCAATCTCGTCGCCAAAGGCCGTTGGCAGCAGGGTTTCCAGCAGCATTGGCGTGAAGAACTGGGCGTTGCTGATCAACCCCAACGACAGCCCCGCCGCGCGAAGCTGGCCCAGGCATTCGGCCGCTCCCGGCATCGGCCAGGTCGGGTTGGTCCGCAATTCGTACTCCAGGGCCAGCCGCTGGTAATCGATGGCCTCGGGCAGGTGGAGCCGACCGGTTTCCGCAAGCGACGCCAGGGCCGACTGCCAGATGGCGACGATATCGACCTCCGGATATTCCACCCCGCGACCGCGACTCTCGGTGTGAGACGCCTCGATGGCCGCGGTGAGCGCCTCGCGACCCTCGCTCTCGGTGATCTCGGTTTCGATGCCAAGGAGCGTGACCGATTCGACGAAGGCGGTCTCGGCCGCCTCGGGCAAGAGCGTGCCCACCTCGCCGCTGCCGCTGATCAGGAGCGTGCCGTAAACGTCGAACAGCACACAGCGAATTCCCGGCAGGACCGCGTGGTGCGGGGCGACGTCGGTCGCCAGGGGCGCGAGCGGCCGACTGTGGCGGCGGATCATCTCGGAAAACTTGGTGTCCATCGGGAGGCGATTGCTGCGGATGCGGAGGACGGCGGGGGACTGGCACATGGTAACGGACCGCCTGGCGGCTCGCGATAAGGGTGACAGGGTGCGGGCGTCGCGTCCATTCACGCGGAAAGATGGTTCATTCGCAAGGGTCGCAGCCGCTTCAGCTGCAAGAACGATTCGAGAATCTGCTCGCCGGCGGGCGGCGGCTGCAGCGGCCCCGACGCGCGGGGCTCGGCGAGAATCTGTACGTAGAGATCTCGCAATCTTCCCCCAAAGCGTTCGAGTGAGTAATTGTTCTCGATCACCTGGCGATTCTGCTGTACCAGCTCGCGATGATTCTCGTCATTAGCCGTGAGCGCCTCGGCGAACCAGGCATTTCGCTCGATCAACTCACTGCGGCGGACTGCCGACTGGCAAATCGAGGCGAGCACCTGTCGCTGCAAGGGGATGTCGAGCGAACCAAAGTCGACATCGTCGCCGGCGACGAGTTCGGCAAAGGCCTCGTCGAAACGCGCCGGCATCGCCTCTCGACGGCCGTATTGTCGCAAGACGCCGGCGTACGTCGTGGCCAGTGACTGGCGAAAGGTGTCGTGGCCGATCCAATCGAGCGGAATCGCAAGGCGGTCGTACATGTCGTCGAGGCGGAGTCCCTGCTCGGTGAAGTCGCCGGTAATCTCCGGCAGGTTGCGGCCGACCAAGGGTCGCCCGGCGAGCCATGCCTCGAGAAAGACCATGCCGAAACCTTCGGCCACGCTGGTCGTCATCAGCGCATCGGCGGCCGCCACATTCTCGGCAAAACCGAGACCGCCGGAATCGCCGATGCCAAAGCGGCAGTTCAAGTCCAACTCGGCGGCCAGCTGTCGCCAGGCCTCGTAGTCGCCGCGCTCCGTCGGATTCAGAGGAGAGAGCGTCACGGCCAGCGTGGCCGCGCCGTCCGCGAGCGCCGACCAGAGCAGCAACTCGCCCAGATTCTTGCGACGAATGCCCCGCACGGGATAGAGCAACAGCGGAGTGTCTGCGGCGATCTGACAGTGGTCGGCCAGCTTGCGGCGAGCCACGTTCCGCGGCGGCAGACCGTCGAACGGCGCCACCGGGTTGGGCAGCCAGTGCAGTCGGGTCGCCGCCACGCCCGCCTTCGACAAGATGCTGCGATCGCGGCCGTTGAGCACCCCGTAGTGAACGCCGCTGCCTTGCGGATAGAGCACGGCCGGCAGCCGCTCGGGATGATCGGGCGTTAGCGCCGTCTGCAGCCGCAGGTAGAGCTCGGGACGAAAGTCCTCGGCAAAATCGTGAATCTGCAAGAGCGTGCCGCCCAGCTCGGGAGCCAACAGCTCGATCAGCCGCGGCAGCGCGACGTTCTTGCCCAGGGCGTGATTGTGCACGTGCAGGATCGTTTCGCCGGGCGTGAAGCCGTGATGACGCAAGGCGGCGAGCAGCTCGCTCGCCAGCTGCGCGGCGGTCGCACTCGGATCGGGTCTGCCGCCCTCTCCGCCGTCTCCATCGTCATAGTCGAGACCCGGAATCTCCGCGCGGGCGATTTCCAGTTGGGGACACGCGCGCGGCAAGTCCTCCGGCCAGCCCTCGCGACGCCCGCCATAGATCAGCAACACCCGCCAGCGATCGCCCTCGTCGATCGCACGGCTCAGGCTGCGGAGGTGATTGGCAATCACCTGCGTTACGCCGCCTCGATTCAGGTGATAGTGAACAATCGCGATCTGCATGATGAGTTCGTGACCGTCCCGCGCGGCATGCTGGGCCGCCGGACCGTCCCGCCGGACATGCTATCAGTCGACCACGATACGAGCCACCCAAGCACGGTCTCGATGGATGCGTTCTAAGGCGTGGCTGTGACAGTGGTTTGGCGAGCCGCCGGCATTTCGCATCGTCAACGCGGCAAACCTTGATGACCAATCGGAGCCCACCAAATTTGACGATTCTCAGGGAAATGCTACATTTGAGGAGAGGTTGCGAGATGCCGTTCGGCAATAGGTCGCCAATCTTTGCGTCGCCGGCAAGCACTTCGAAGCACGCACCACGACCGCCCGGCCTCTCGTTCACCGAACTTTGGAGGCGTCCGATGGCTCATAGCGGTACGGCCAGTCGACCTTGGGCTGACGATTGCTCGGGAAGCACGATCGCCGAGATGGTGGCGCAGTTGGGGGAGCTCGTTGCGGAAGCTCCCCAGCATCGCGGCACATTGGTCGACCTCGTCGATACCCTGCGAGCGAAGCTGCGGACGCGTTTCATTCGCTACGACGACGATCTGCTGGCCGAGGCGGTGTTTCAGGCACCCTGGCTAACCGGTTTCGCCGAGGCGCTTCGCCACGAGCACGTTGAGTTGCTACGTGTCCTGGAGACGCTCCGCGAGCGAGCCGCCCGCTCCGACGAGGGTGTCGCCGCACAACGGGGACTCGAACAGAGCTACCACGAATTTGTCGAGTTGCTGGGCAAGCACGACGGCGGCCGGCGCAACTTGATCTACGAATCGCAGCTCTGCCAAGGCCATCTGCACGAGTAGTTGCCGGCGGCTAAGCTTCTTCGCAGAGTGCCGCGCTAGCCGCCTGCCCTGCTGTCAGAAAGTCTGCCTACGAAAGCGGGCGGCGGCGGAGTGCCCCGACGGACAGCTCCGCCACCGCGGTGTCACCGTGACGTGACATCCCTTCTGCTGCCCCACCAGCAGCCGCTCTCGGTCTCGGTGACCTGTCGCTTCCGGTCGGGCCAACAACCGTCGCTCTTGGCTCGACCGTCTGCCCCGGCGACAGCTCAAACGCCGTGATTTGCAAAGCGAGTGCCAATTCTCGCGCGGAGCTTTGTAACTCGACACGCGTGGGGCACTTAGATTCGCACCGGCAGCGGACGGCACAATCGACAGTCGCATCGGCACGTGCACCGAATGGACATTGCTAGCCGACGTCCGTACATTGGCTGTACATCTCCCCGGGGTCTCGCCATGCAGCTCTTCTCCGATGCCGATCGTCGGTTTAGCGAAGCGGTTTCGCAGCTCGCCTACACCAACCCGTTCCTGCCCGAACGAATCGAACGGGAAAAGGCCGTTCTCGGTCGGCAGTTCAACGAGCCCCGTTCGGTGTGGAGCCGGCGGGTCGAGGAGGAGCAGACACGGCCGAACGTGCTGAAGATCCGCGAGCGGGTCGACGCGGTAGTCGACAAGACGCATGGCCGTCTCAAAGCACAAGACGCGCGGCGCGACGCGATCGCAGAGCCGGATCGGACGCTCTATCAGGACCTCGTCCACTACGTGCTCTACTACCGCTACTGGGCCTCGTTTTCGGCAGCGATCTCGGCCAGCGACCCGCGCGACCAGAAGGTACCCTTCTGGGAGGACTTTCGCCGCGACTTCGTCCACCTGCTCGCCCCGGTGCTCGGTCCTGACACGGCGGCCCGCGAAGCCCGCCATCTGTTTGCCTGCCTGTTCCAACTGCGACGGGCGTTTCATCACACCTTCAACTTCATCGTCGGCGCGTCGCCGTCGGCCGCGCGGCTGCGGGCCCGCATCTGGCAATCGATCTTCACACACGACGTGCGTCGTTATCGTCGTTCGCTGTTCGACAAGATGGGCGACATCACGACGCTCATCACCGGACCTTCGGGCACGGGCAAGGAGCTGGTCGCGCGGGCGATCGGCCTGTCGCGGTTTCTTCCCTTCGACCCGCGGCAGCAGCGGTTCGACGCCGATCCGCACGGACTGTTTTCGGCCGTCAATCTGTCGGCCCTCTCGCCTTCGTTGATCGAGTCCGAATTGTTCGGTCATCGTCGCGGCGCGTTTACCGGAGCGACCGAAGATCGCACCGGCTGGTTGGAAGCGTGTCCGCCGCTGGGGACCGTCTTTCTCGACGAGATCGGCGAACTCGACGCGTCGATTCAGGTGAAGCTGCTGCGGGTGCTTCAGGACCGCGCTTTCCAACGACTCGGCGATACGACCGAACGCCACTTCGAAGGCAAGATCGTGGCGGCCACGAATCGCGACCTCGCCCACGAGATGCTGGCGGGGCGGTTTCGCGAAGACCTCTACTATCGACTCTGCTCTGACCTGATCACGACGCCGAGTCTGGCCGAGCAATTGGCCGAGGCGCCCGACGACTTGCCCAACCTGGTCCGCTATCTGGCGCAGCGCATCTGCCCCGACGAAGCGGACGCCCTGGCGGACGAGGTCGTCGAGTGGGTGACGGCAAACCTGGGTGCGGACTACGCCTGGCCGGGCAACATTCGCGAACTGGAACAGTGCGTGCGGAATATCCTCGTACACAAGGAGTATTGTCCGCTCGCCGCGACCGGCGACGGGTCGCAGGGAGGGTCGCCGCCCGCGGTCCGCCCAGGAAATGGTGCAGCGGCGGACACGGGGCATCACGAAGCCGCCGCTTCGCTGGCCAGACGTATCGCCGACGAGATGGCCCATGCCCGCCTGACCGCCGAAGAGTTGCTGCAGCACTACTGCACGCTCGTCTACGCCACCGCGGGAAGTTACGAGGCGACGGCCCGCCAGCTGAAGCTCGATCGCCGCACGGTGAAAAGCAAAGTCAACCTGGCGTTGCTCGACTCGTAGCGGGCCGGGTAAAGGGCCGTGATCAGCGACTTGGTCTTGCTCGCTCGACGCGCGACTCCTACACTAGACGTCTGTTTAGTACTAGGCTTTGTCTCAAGAGATTCTGCGGCTCAGCAGGCGCTTCGCCCTCCCGACGGACGTTTGGAAACGCGTTTTGAGACAAAGCCTAGCAGGCCGGGGCGCTTCCCCGTGCGATCGTCTTGTGAGCAGGAGCCTGGCAACATGGATGTCGCTGCCTTTCTCGATTCGCTGCGATCTCAATCGCGCTACGGTGGTCAGATCGAACACGTGGAAGTGCTGCCGCAGCGCGAAGGCACGTTCGCTTCGCCGACGCGCCCGCTGCCCGATCCGCTGCGTGCGTTACTCGCCGCCCGCGGCATTGAACAACTCTATTCGCACCAGGTCGCCTCACTCGAGCATGCGCGCCAGGGACGCGATGCGGTGGTCGTCAGCGGCACCGCCAGTGGCAAGACGCTCTGCTACAACCTGCCGATTCTCGAGCGAGTCCTCGAAGAGCCGCAAACGCGGGCCCTCTATCTCTATCCGACCAAGGCCCTGGCCCAGGATCAGCTGAAGGGCCTGCTCGAGTTGCTTTCGACGAGCGAGGCGATTCATCGTCAGATCACGCCTGGCGTGTTCGATGGCGATACGCCCACCGCCCAGCGACGGCGCATCAAGGCCGAAGCGAACCTGGTGCTGTCGAATCCCGACATGCTGCACGCGTCGATCCTGCCGCATCATCCCAAGTGGGGACAGTTCTACAGCGACCTGCGCTACGTCGTGCTCGACGAAGTGCATACCTATCGCGGCATCCTGGGCGCCCACGTGGCCTGCGTGCTGCGGCGATTGGTACGCGTTTGCGAGCATTACGGATCGCGGCCCGTGTTTCTCGCGGCCAGTGCCACGATCGCCAACCCCGGCGAGCTGGTCTCGCGGCTGCTCGGGCGGGACGTGGCCGTGGTGGCCGAAGACGGCGCGCCGCGGGGGCGCAAGTATTTCGCCTTCTGGAATCCGTCACCGTTGGGCAACGATCGCCTGGCCCATGCCAGCCCCGCCGAGGACGCGGTCGCGGTGATGGTCGAGGCGATCGACGCGGACGCTCAGGCTTTGGCCTTTACCCGCACGCGTCAGGCGGCCGAGTTGATCCACCGCTACGTGACCGAGTCTCTGCAGCAACGGCGGTCGCCGTTCGCCAAGTCGGTCCGGGCCTATCGCGGCGGATACTTGCCGAACGAGCGCCGCCAGATCGAGCAGGATCTGTTCGCGGGCAAGCTCCGCGGCGTGGCCAGTACCAATGCCCTGGAGCTGGGCGTCGACATCGGCTCGCTCGACGTGGCCATTCTGGTCGGCTACCCCGGCACGATCGCCAGCACCTGGCAACAGGCCGGACGAAGCGGGCGCCGCCACGACGACAGCCTGGTCGTGTTCGTCGCGGGCAACGACCCGGTCGATCACTTTCTGCTGCGGCATCCCGACTATTTCTTCAGCCAGTCGCCCGAGCATGCCGTCGTCGATCCGGACAATCCGTACGTGGTGGCCCGGCACCTGAAGTCGGCGGCGTTCGAGCTGCCGCTGGCCGACGCCGACCTGAACACGTTCGGTCCCCTGGCGGCGCCGATCGCGGAGTTGCTCTGCGAGGCCGAGGAGCTGAACGTCGTCGATGCGAAGTACTACTTTGCCGGCGGCAACAACCCGGCCGTCGGCGTCAGTCTGCGTCACATGAGCGACAACACATTCAGCATCGTGCTCCGCAGCGAGACGGACGATCCGAACTTTGCCGCCAAGACCAAGCCGGGCCAGCACGAGGTGATCGCCAACGTCGACGCGATCAGCGCGCCCGAGTTGATCTATCCCGAGGCGGTTTATCTGCACAATGGCGAGTCGTACTTCGTCCGCGAGCTCGATCTCGAAGGCAAAGTCGCCTATGTCGAGCGGCACGAGATGGACTACTACACCCAGGCCGTGCTGGAGAGCCAGGTGCAGATACGCGGCGAGCGCAAGTCAAGCGCGGCCCTGGCCGGCAGTACGCTCGGCTACGGCGATGTCGACGTGGAATGGAAGACGGTCGCCTTCAAGAAGATCAAGTTCAACACCCGCGAGAACATCGGCATGGGTCCGGTCGACATCCCCTCGCAGACGCTCTCGACGACCGCCTGTTGGATCGCGCCGAACGACGAGATTCGCGCGGCGATGAAGGCCGAGAAGCTGCGCGCCGGCGAGGGCGTTTGTGGACTGCGCAATCTGGCGGTCACCGCGATGCCGATGTTGGCCATGTGCGACGCCCGCGACTTGGGCGGGGCCGTGGATAGCAAGAACCTCGGTCACAGCACGGTGATTCTCTACGATCGCTATCCCGGCGGGCTCGGCTATTGCGAAAAGGGCTTCGAGCACGTCGAAGAGTTGCTCAAGCTGTGTCACGAGATGGTGGCCGAATGCGACTGCGAAGACGGTTGTCCGAGTTGCGTCGGCCTGCCCAATTTGCGACCCGCCATCCACAGCGATCCGGACCTGTCGCGCGGCTATCCGATGCCGAACAAACGGGCGACGATTCGCCTGTTAGAATTGCTGCGGCAGTCGATCGGCCGCGAGACGGTCTCGGTCTAGCCGGTTGGCCCAATCGGCCCGGCCTGCTCGCACCGCGTGGGAACGCTACACGATGCTCTCTGAACACGTCCGTCGTCGCCTCGAACAGCTCAATCGCAGCCCGTTGCCGAAGCGCGACGTGGTCGACGAACCTCAGGCGAGCCCGGGCGCCGGCTGGCAGAGTGAGTCTTTGGGCGAGCCGAGTGCCGCTTCGGACACGACGGCGTCGCAAGAGTCGGGCCCGCCCGATGTAGATGTAATTGATTCTGCCGCGGCTCAGCAGGAGCTTCGCCCTCCCGACGAGGTCGTTCGTGTCCTCTCCAAACTGAAGGTCTACGAACCGGCGGCGCTCGAGGACGTCGCCCCGGGCGAGGTGATCGAAGGTGCGGCCGGCACCTACTATCGCATCGATCGGCCGCTGACCGGCGTCTGGCCACAGAGCGAAGCGATTCTGACCGCGGCCGCCCGGCGAATTGCCGAGCTCGATTCTTCGCCCGAGCCGCTGCACGACGAGTTCGCCGCCTTTGTGACTCATTTTCCCGGCGGGGTGATGTTTCTCGATTTGGAAACGTGTGGCTTTGCCGGGTCGGTCGTGTTCTTGGTGGGCCTCTTGTGCGAAGTCGACGGCGAGTTGACCCTCCGCCAGTTGCTGGCCCGTAGCTACGCCGAAGAGGCGGCTATGCTCGCGGCGCTGTGGCGCGAGACGGCCAGGAACCCGGTGCTCGCGACTTTCAACGGCAAGACCTTCGACTGGCCGGTGGTCCACGACCGCAGCACGCGCCACCACCAGGGGCGCGACATGCGCGAGGCGAAGACACCGACTCCGGCACCGGCACCGTTCGAGGTTCTCGAGCGTCACGACCCGCGGCCCAACCCGGTGCACTTCGATCTCTTGCATCACAGCCGTCGCCGCTGGAAGGATCGGCTGCCGAACTGCAAGTTGCAGACGCTGGAGCGGTTTCTCTGTGGCCGGGCCCGGCACGGAGACATCCCGGGCGGAGAAATTCCGGCGGCCTATCATGAGTTCGTCCGCAGCGGCGATGCCCGGCAGATGGCCGACATCTTGCACCACAACGCGCTCGACCTGGTCACGCTGTTGCAGGTGTCGCTGCAGATGATCTAGGACGGCTCAAGAAAGCCCGACGTCATAGATCATGCGTACCCTGCCGCTTCCTCGCCGAAGGCCGCCTCGAACAGCTCCGGCTCGAGGGTCAACCGCGCGTACTCGACCACGACCCGCCGCTCGTCATAGTCGGGATGCCGTGCGCGAATCCCGTCGAGCATCGTGGCGCGCATCGTCTCCGACCACTGCAGGGCCAGCTCACCGCGCTGCTCCGCTGTCATCTCGCGCAGGACCTGCCGCTGAACGCAGGCAGCTTCATCGTGTGTGTCGTGGCTGAGCCGGGTCATGCGGCGATGTCCTGTCCCGCGACGCGCAACTTGCTAACGGATCTTGTCGGGTCGCGAGTCGCTCATTCGTGCATCGTACCGTGATGGGTCGAGATGTGCACCGCGCAAGAAAAAAGGCCACATCTCACTCGAGAGCAAGTGCAGCCTATCAAAAGCAAACGATCGGTCCATTGCGACGGGGAGGTCGCTGCGAGAAAAGCGAGGGTCGGCCGCGCTATGCACTAGCCATGATTGACCCCGGCCAACGCTAAAGGTTAGTCCCTCCGACGGAATAGGTGACCGAATCGTTTGAACTTTTTTTCGTAAGACTCTCTATTAGCAATTCTAGCGAACGATCGCAAGTTGTGTGGGAGGCGGCGGCCAAGAAAATCGCGTGCCAAACGTCCGCCCAGCATCGTTCGTTCGCGCCGCAAATAGCATCGGCAATCGCGCCGCGCAACTCCCACGAAAAGGGGTTTTTTGCGGAAGATTCGGACCCGATTTCGGTCCGGAAATTGCTAAGGCGAACCGAGGATACGCCACCGCGGAGAACTGGCCCCATGATCCGGATTTTGCCGGTCGTCTCGCCCGCGAGAAGACACGCCGTCTCAGCGTGGCTGACCAGGACGCGATGCGGCCTCGTCGTCGGCCTGTCGCTGCAGAAAGGCATCGACGGCCGCCTCGAGCTTCTCGGGCGTCTCGTAGGTGCCGGCGGCGATTTCCTGCCGGATGCGGGCTAGCCGCTCTTCACGCGTTTCGGACACGGCTCGGGAGATCATGGCAGGGGCTTCCTTTCGGGGCACCTCTCCGGCGAGGCGCCTACCTCAAGAATAGCCTACCGGCGGCGCGGCGGAACAGACCGGGGGCAACTCGGTGCCAGCACCGCTGTTAGAGAGACCGCTAGCATGCCCAACGCGACCGGCCGTCTAGTCAGGCCATCTGTCTAGTCAGGCCATCTGTCTAGTCAGGCCGTCTGTCTAGTCAGGCCGTCTGTCTAGTCAGGCCGTCTAGCCATACAGGGCGGTGACCGCCTCGGCCTTGACCAGCTCGCGGGGCTGGTTGAGGTGGTTGTAGACGATCGACGCCGGGTTGATGCCCACGGCGTGGTAGATCGTCGCCAACAGCTCGATGGGGTGAACCGGCTTGTCGACCGGGGCGGAGCCCGTCTTGTCCGACTCGCCATAAACCACACCGCGCTTGATGCCGGCCCCGGCCAGCACGGCCGTATAGCAGTAGGGCCAGTGATCGCGTCCATCGGCGCTGTTGCTGTTGCCCGAGGTCGAGACACCGCGTTGCGGACTGCGTCCGAACTCTCCAACGGCCACGACCAAGGTGTCTTCCAAGAGACCCAGCTGGTCCATGTCCTCAATGAAGCTGGACAGGCCCGCGTCGAGCATGGGAGCCGACTGGTTCTTCATCCGCTTGGTCAGATCGACGTGATGATCCCAGGAGTGGTTGTCGCTGTTGGCGACCTTCGGCCAGACGACCTCGACCACACGAGTACCGGCCTCGACCAAGCGCCGGGCCAACAGACAGCTCTGGCCAAACGTGTTGCGGCCGTATTTGTCACGAGTCTCGTCACTTTCGGCCTTCAGGTTGAAGGCCTCGCGGGCGCGGCCGCTGGAAATCAGGCTGATCGCCTGCTCGTAGTACTTGTCGAGATCGTAGTTCGAGACCGCCTTGTCGAGCTCGGGCATGCCGTTGTTGATCAGCTGGCGGAGCTGTTCGCGGCGGGCCAGTCGCGACTTGGAGACCTCGGGACGCAGCGCCAGGTCGTTGACCTTGATGCGCTCCATCTTCTCCATGTCCATGTCGTCGCCCGGCGGGAAGAGGAAGTAGGGGTCGAAGCCACGGCCGAGGAAGCCCGCGGTGCCGCCCTTGTTCACCACGCCGCTTTCCTGCAGCGGGCGAGGCGTCATCACCAACGGCAACATCGGCACCGTCGGCGGCTTGAGTCGGATGATGTTCGCGCCGAAGTTGGGGAAGTCCTTGGGCGTGGGCGGTTCCAACTGACCCGAGGGACTGACCTTGTCGGCCGTGTAGCCGGTCATCATCTGGTAGATGGCGGCGGTGTGGTTGAACAGCCCGTTGGGCGTGTAGCTGACCGAGCGGAGCAGCGTCGTCTTGTCAGTCTGCTTGGCAAATTTGGGAAGATTCTCGGTCAGGTCGATGCCCGGCACGACGCTGTTGATGCGCTTGAAGGCGCTGCGGACGTTGTCCGGCACGTTGTCCTTCGGATCCCACAGGTCGAGGTGGGACGGTCCGCCCTGCAGGTAGATGAGCACGACGCTCTTGGCCTTGTTCCAGCCGGGGCCGCTGCCGAAGAAGGGATGATGGGGATCCTTCTCCGTGGCGGCGGTCGCCTCCTGCAGCTGCAAGATCTGTCCGAGCGTGATGCCCAACATGGCCGAGCCACCCACACGCAACACGTCGCGCCGCGAGTAACCGAGCTCTTTATCACAAACGTCTTTTCCGGGACGCCCAGGGACAATCAGCATGGTATTTCCTTGCCAGCTAAGGGACGGCTCGCCGAGAGGCCAGCACGCGCGGCGGCAACTCGTCAAGCAGACATCGGCGGGGTCAGGTGGGCCGCATCGCGCGGTGGTCTTCTCACCGGGATCGGCGCGCGGAGTCCGTAAGTTCACCTAAACCGTTACTATAGCGACTTTAGCGCGATGCTGTCAAAAACGAATCCGTGCCTCTTTGCGGCCAGGCCGGACCGCGCGAAGGGAAAGACCCCGCGGCGCAAACTCTTGCCCCAATTGGGCTTTGTCGCGTGGTGAGAAGGCGGTCCCGGGTGCTGGGCCGCCAATCGGGCTGCCAGCGCCGCTCGATCGAGCGGCGATCGCGGGCGATGCGAGGTCCGCGACACCTCAATTCCGCTACACGTCGATCACGTCCTGCCGGTCGACGACTTCCTGCTCGACCTTCGGCGGGTCGTCCCGCTGCTGACCCTCAGGTGGCTGATCTTGCTGCTGCCGCTGCCCAGGCGTGGGCCGCTGCAGTTCTTTGAAACGACGCTGGAGCTGCTGCATGCGCTGTTGCATCCGCTCGCGCAGTTGCTGCTGCAGCTCGCCCGGCTCTTGCTCGAACAGCCGGGGCCAATCTTCCGGCTCGCCCAGCTCCAGCGGCAAGCCGTCACGAAATCGCTGTAAGAACTCTTCATCGAATCCGGGCGGGAAGAAACCCTCGCCGAGCTGCCCACCCTGGAAGAAATCTTCGGGAAAGAGGTCGCGGGGGAAGAGGCCCTCGGGCAACAGTGGCGCGGCCACCTCGTTTTGTGCCGCATAGCGCTGATACAGTTCAAACGCCTCGGGGTGATTCGCTTCCAGCTCGGCGGCGTCCTTCGCCACGTAGCGACGCGTGATCGTACTGGCCGGCTCGGCGTCGTTCTGTCCGGCGTCCTGAACGGCGGCATTCTCCTGGCCGTCCGCCCGCGCGTTTTCCGCCGGATCGTCGGCTTGCGCGTCCGCCTGCGGTTCGGTCACCTCGACGGTGATGCCGTTCGTGGGATCTTCCGTAATGCTCACCTTGCGGTCGTTCTCCGTAACGACAATCTGGAGCGAGTCGTTGTTACGGACCACCGTTCGCGAATTCACGCCCGGTACTCCGCCACGCAGCAAAACACCTCCGCGCTGTTCCAGTTGGGGAAGCAGTTCCAGAAACGGAAAACGGCCACCGGCGCGGGGTCGATCTTGTTGGGCCTGCTGCTGCGCGGCGTCCTCTCCCCGACCTGCGATTGTCGCCAGGAGGTCTTTGGCCCGCTCGGCCGCAGCCGAGCTCGCACCGACGGAGATTGTTTCCAAGGCCGTTCGCGCGGCGCCTCGCAGTGCCACGTCCGCACTGTTGGCAAATCGTTCGAGAAGTTGAAACGCGCGGCGGCTGGCCTCCACCGAGCCGCGCTCGGCCACGCGAGACAGGGCCGCGATCGTCGGCAATCCCAGCCGTTCAATCGCCCGGCTGGCCTCCTCGCGACGTGCGAATTGATTGTCGTCGAGCTGTCGCACCAGGGCTTCGGCGTCGGCCGCTTCACTCTCGGTGGCCGGTTCTCCTGTCGGCGGTTCTTCGGCCGTGGCCAGAAGGACCATGGAAAAGGGAATCAGGGCGACGACGAAACCACAAACGACAGCTCGGACGATACGCATGGCGAAGGACTCCTGCATACATGCTCAGACGGGGCATACGTGCTCAGACGGGATGGGTCGACGCTCGGGCGACGAGCGGCGGGCCGCGCGACAGCCTGGTAGGTCTGCCCTCGAGATCGCGCGGCCCTTCTAAGTATAGGATGTTTCCGCCCGGGTCAATATCTTGCTGGCCAGCGCAACGCGTCGTTCGCGAACGCCGTGATCGACCTTGCCGCTGCGGGCCCAATTGGCTACAAGCCGGCGGCAAATTCTCAGCGTCACGGTCTCCATCCTCGCTGCGCGACACGCGAAATGGGCGGAATGGTCTGGCGCTGGCCGTAACTTCCCCTGTCTGCTCCTTGTCTGCTGGAACTTCGTCTGCTGGAACTTCCATGCCCGCCGCCACACGACGATCGACTCGACTCGCAATCGCCGCCGCCGGGCTGGCACTGCTACTGGTCCTGGCATTCGGATCCGCGGCACCGGTGGCCGCTGACGAAGAACCACCCGGCGACGGCCAGCCTTCGCTGCAGACGCTCCTGGAGGCGGGACTGAAGGCGCGGCGACCGGTCGAGTTTCGCTTCATCGACCGCGTCTGCGAGCTGGTCATCGAGGGTGAGCTGCCCCGGAGCCTGGTGCAGCAGACGTTTATCTGGGCCCGTCGACGCAATGCACGGCCATTTCCTTACTTCGAGCGGGCCATGCGCGTGCAGGCGGAACGGCTGGGCGTTAAGATCTAGCGCCCGAGCGGGGGACCTATCGCCGGAGCGGGCGGGCGGCGACTCTTTCAGGCCGGCCCTGAGCTAGACTTCTGTGGAGCGGCCGCCGCCAATATTGGGAGCGGGAGAACGAAGTACTCCTATCTCCCTTTCTTGTCAGCGGCGGCCTCGTTCGTCCCCATCGCTCACGTGCACCGAGCTGCGGGGCGAATTGAGGCCGCTTGCTTGCATCTGGGGTCCTCTGGGGGCAGCCTCCCGCGAGTTTTCGTCGAAATGGCCGGCTAGTTGTGCCGCCGGCAACGACTTTCCTAAAATACTGCACTCCGCCGGTGGGCAGGCGATGCCGGCGGATTTCGTCGTTTCTGCGTTCGGCTGAAACCGCCGCTGCGAGGATGCGTCGACTTCGGGCGGAAACGTCTCGCCCGAACGCCTCCGTGCTCGACGGCTTCACTTCCTACTCGCTTCTATCCGCAAAGGGCTTCCGGCTATGATCATCGCGCCGCTGCGTCGCACGAACTTCCGTCTCCTGATCGGCTCAGGCTTTCTGCCACTCTGCCTGGCGTTGACGTTGCTGGCGTCGCTGCTGCTTCCCGCGGGACAGCTTCGCGCGGCCGAGCCGGCCGCCGCCTCGCTGAAGTTGGTGCCGGAAGATGCCTCGGCCTATACCGCGTTCCTGCGGCTCCGCGAACAGTTCGACCTGGTCGCCAACAGCAACTGGTGGACCAAGATCTCGGAGTCGGACAAATACAAGGGAGCCATGATGATGTGGGAGATGATGGCCTCCAATCCGGGCAGTCCCGCCGGAGAACTGCAGGAGGCCCTCAAGAATCCCGACAACGCCAAGCTCTACGAGCTGCTAAAGGGAATGGTGTCGGACGAGGTCTTCATGTACACGGGCGCGAATGCGGCCGAGGCCTTCGAGCTGATGCAGCGGATCAACAACGCGAATAACGCGGCGAGCCTGGAGGCCACCGCCGAGTTTCAGCGACAGCTGGAGAACGCGGACGACTTTGGAAATCTCGAGTATCCCGATCCGGGGATCAACTTGATGCGTGCTGTCTTGCAAACGCTCGCGGAGGATACCGATCGGGTCGCGGTTCCCGAAATGCTCCTCGGCTTCAAGACGGACGACACGGACGAGGCGGAGCGTCAGCTGCGCCGCCTGGAAGCCTACGTGACCGTGATTCTCGAGAACGAGCCCGACGCCGCCATGCTACGCGGTCGTGTCGATCGCCAGGAAATCGGCGAGGGCGAATTTCTCGTCCTCACGCTCGACGGCGCGATGATTCCCTGGGATCAGGCTCCGTGGGATCGTCTCTCCGACAAGCCCAGCGAATTCGACGAGGTCGTCGACAAGATCACGGCCAGCGAGCTCGTCATCGCGATCGGTGTGCACAAAGGATACGTCATGCTGTCGGTCGGCCCCTCGCTGGCACACGTCGAGAAACTCGGTAGCGGCACTTCGCTCGCCGATTCGCCACGCCTGGCGCCCGTGGCCGCGATGGGCGAGAAGCGATTCACCCTGGTTTCCTACAGCGACGCGGCGATGAACGCGGCCTTGGGTTGGAGCGAAGGCGACCTGGACGCCTTCGCCGATATGGCCAAGTCGTTCTTGATGATGTCCGAACTCGATGACGACGCACAGCAAGCCGTGCTCGCCGAGATTCCGGAAATCAAGAAGGATCTGGCCTCGATGATGCCGGATATGGGCGACCGGCTGACGGTCGGTTTCTTGAACGGCCGCGGCTACGAAATGATGTCCTATGACTGGGGCACCAACAAGCTGCTCGACGGCTCGCAGCCGTTGTCGCTGCTCAATCATCTAGGCGGCAAGCCGATCCTCGCCTTCGCCGGGCGCGGTGTCCACCGCCCGCAGGACTATGAGATGGTCGTCAAGTGGCTCACCCGGACGAGCAAATTCTTCGAGAAGCACGTCGTGCCGACGATGGACGACGATGACCAGGAAGCCTATGCCCAGGTGGTCGAGGTTGCCTACCCGGCGCTTCGCCAGGCCGACAAGGTGACTCGCGAGATGTTGATTCCCTCGATGGCCGATGGTCAGTTCGCCTTCGTCATCGACGCGGAAGCGACGAGCCCGCTGTGGCACGTGGCGATTCCCGATTTCGGTCGGGACATGCCGATGGCGATGCCGGCGCTGGTCACGGGGCTGAGCGATTCGGAGCAATTCGCCAAGGCGCTGGGAGAGTACAAGCGTCTCTTCGTGGAAACCTACGAGAAGCTGCGCGAACTCGAGCCCGAAGAGTTTCCCCCGCTCGACGTGCCGGAAGCGCAGCAGGAGACCCACGAGGCGGTGGATTTCTACTCGTATGCCCTGCCAATGGAATTGGGCGTCGACGAAAAGGTGACGGTGACGCTGGGCATCCACGAGAAGTTCGCCCTGATGGGTCTGTTGCCCGAGCAACTGAAGCGACTGGCCAAGCCCACGCCGTTGGTCGCCGATAGCGTCCCCTTGAAGGACCTGTCACGTCCGCTGGCGGCGGCGACCTACTTCGATTTGCACGCCCTGTCCGACGCGGTCCGGCCCTGGGTTGAGGAAACCGTGATCATGCAAATGCAAATGGGCGGCGACCTCGGCGACTTCGGCGATTTCGATGACGAGTTCAACGAAGCCCTCGACGTCACGGAACAGATCGAATTCTGGTTCTCCGTGGTCCGCGTCGTGCACGGATTCTCGAGCGCGACCTACATGGAAGATGGCGCCACGGTCACCCATGCCGAGCTGCACCTCGAAGACATCGAGCCCTGATAGCAAGATTGCTAGTCGTCTGACGGCGGCTTCCACAGGGCCGTCCGCAGCAGCAAGCCGAGACCCAGTACGATCAGACTAGGGAAGGTCAGCATCAGGCCGACAAACGTGCTGACCAGCGTCGCTGCAACGTTGATCGTCACCTCGGGCCCGAAGGGGTCCGTCGGATCGACGATGCCGGCGAGGCGAAAGCTGTCGATCAGTTGGTGCAACGTTCCCGCCAGGCCAAGCAACAAAGGGAGCGGCACGAACACCAGGAACGCCGCGATCACCGACGGGCGTCGTACGCTGCAGACCAGCACGCAGGCGGCAACGAACAGGACGAAGCTGACGAAGGTCAGCAAGAAAGCGTGAAACGACCCCAGCGACTCGAACATCCAAGACAGCACCGACTGGGCCGCCCCGTCGTCGCTGTAGTACGTGCCCGTTTGCATCTTCGCTCGACCCCGATCCCAAGCCCCCCGATCCCGAGCCCCCGATCCCACTGACCGCCGCCCGATTGTACTCGGCGGGCGGGGAGCTAGAGAATGCCTTCGCCGAACGAGCCACGCGTCTTCGCCCGGTTGCGCGGGTCGACCGGGGCCGAACCTCCTGTGTCGTGGGGCTGCGGCGGTCCGCTGCGGCCGGCGTCGATCTGCCCCCCGCTGTTCGATTCGGCGGAGTTCGGCGAGGCAGGCTTGGCGAACGGCTTGATGTGGGGCTCGGGCGGATCGTAATCGTATTCGTCGTAACGAGATACGTATCCCGGTTCCTTGGCCCGCTCCAGCTCGTTGTCGTACTCCTCGATCACGCGTTGCTGGATCATCTCGCGACAGGCGCTATTGATCGGATGGGCAATGTCGGCGTAGAGCTTGGCCCGCCCTTCTTCGTCGCGAATCGCGCGGTCGTCTTTCAAACGCAATCCACACTGATTGCAGTGCGCCGCGCGCAGATGATTCTTGCAACCACACTGGGGACAGTGGGCCGTGAGCTTGCGACTCGGCATGGCGACGAAGGGACCGCTCGTCCCCTCGATGATCTTCAGGTCGCGAACGACGAAGCAATCGTCCATCGTGATCGAGCAGAAGGCCTTGAGCCTTTCGCTGCCGTCGTCCATCAACTTGATGCGGACTTCTGTAATTTCCACGGCCGTTCTCCTCGCTCTAGTGCGCCCGGATGTTGCTATGCCGCACAACGAACAACGAAGACTTCTCCCACATCTCTCGCACGCAGCTGTGTTGCCGCTCGCCGCGCCCGGCGAGCCTGAAGAAAGAGGCCAAAGTAACTGCTACCGCTTCCTGACATTGCATAACGACGACAACCCGTCCGTGCCAACTCGCCGCGCACGCGGTCGATCCAGGGCGTGAGCTCTCGCGCCGGCGACTCCAAAGCGTTGTAGGGAGCGGGACGAGACCCGCGTCGGCACTGCTGCACAAACTCACCGACGCGTCGGGGCGACTGCGAAACGACCACCCGATGATAGACGTCGGCCGTTGCCAGGCCGACCGGGGGCACCACGATTACCGCGTGCCAGTCGCCCAGATCGTGACACGGCTCGACCAACTCTCCCCTGCCGCGACAAATCGCCGCGCTTCGGTAGAGAAAGAAGGGCACGTCGCTTCCCAATTCCGCCGCCAACGGCGCCAACTGCGCGGGCGACCAATTCAACCGCCAGGCCGCGTTGGCAGCCAACAGCGCCGCGGCCGCGTCGCTGCTGCCTCCGCCCAAACCAGCGGCAGCGGGAATGCGCTTGACGAGCGTGATCTCCGCGCCCTCCGCAATCCCGGCGCGCTCTCTCAAGAGTTCAACCGCCCGCACGACCAGATTCGTCGCATCGCCGGGCACTTCGCGCTGCGGCCGACCGGCTCCCGCGGACCAGCTAGCTTGACTCCGCAGAGTGAACCCGATGGGGGGAGACGTGGAACCGGCGGAAGCGTCTGCCGGGGCGGACCGCAGCACGAGTGTGTCCCAGAGACTTACGGGGATCATGAGAGTCTCGATCTCATGAAATCCGTCGTCACGCCTCTCGCACACTTCGAGAAACAGGTTCAGCTTGGCCGGCGCATGCGACATGTAGCCGGCCTCGCGCGGTTGGACCAACATCCCTACGGATCCTTTACGCTGCGACCGAGCGCCTGACGGCGGAAGCCTTTTCCGTGGCCGGCGCCTTGGAAAATGAGCGGACCCCGAACGAGTCCGCGTAACAACGTTCCGCAGCCTCTTGTCCACCGCCTCCCAATCCACGTCGAATTGTACCCGGATAGCCCAATTGGTCAACCTCGACGAGCCCACCCTCGCCGAGGCTAAATGATCTTCTTGCAATAGGTTATCGACTTTGGCTCAGGCCGGCCGGGGCGTCTCTGCGCAGCCGCGTGCATACCCGGTCTGCCAAGGCGACCAAGACCGGCGAAGCAGCTACACTGGGGACTCGTCGATCGGACTTCGTCGATTGCGCGACCTCGTTGTTACCCATTTCCCTGCGTATCGTTAGGCGCTCTTCGGAAACGACGCACACACAGCGAGTTGCCCGCCGTCCCGAAGTCTCAAGCCGCCCGGCGAATCGAGCCGAACGAAACGAATACGTCAGCCATGTCCTTCCTGTCTTGCCGTTCTTGACTTTGATCGCCCATGGAAACCGAAGAACCACAACGGAATCGCGACGCGGCCCACGTCGCCTGCGGCATGATCATGGGCGGGGCCGACATCATCCCGGGGGTCTCCGGCGGCACGATGGCGTTGATCCTCGGCATCTACGAGCGGCTCGTGGCCGCCGTGAGTCGCTTCGATACCGAGCTGCTGGGTCTGGTGCGAAACCGCCAGTGGCGCGCGGCGGCCGACCATATCGATCTGCGGTTTCTCATCGCGTTGGGGTGCGGCATCGGACTGGGAGTCGTCGTGTTGGGCAGCCTGATGCAATGGCTGCTCGACAAGGGACCCTATGTTCGCATCACCTGCCCGCTGACGATCTCGGCTTTCTTCGGTCTGATCGTCGCCTCCGCCATTCACGTGGCTCGCCTGATTCCGCGTTGGAATCTTGGTGCCATCGGGCTCGCGGTCCTTGGCGTGGTGATCGCCTACCGGATCACGGGCGGCGAGGAGTCGGAATCGGTGGCCGGATTCGGCTATCTCTTCCTCTGCGGCATGATCGCCATCTGCGCGATGATCCTGCCGGGCATCAGCGGCTCGTTCATCATGGTGCTACTCGGCGTCTACAAGATCATTACCGGCGCCATCAGCGACACGCAGACCGCCGTCCGTGGCTTCGACTTCGGCCCGGAGCTGCTGGGCAATCTGGCCACGCTGGCCGTGTTCGCCGCCGGCTGTGCGATCGGCATTCTCGCCTTCAGCAAGATTCTCAACTGGCTGCTCAAACACTACCACACGCCGACCCTGGCCCTGCTCTGCGGATTCATGATCGGGTCGCTTCGCGCGCTGTGGCCGTTTCAGTTCGAGAACTCGGAGTTCCCCGCGCTGGAATACGAAGGCCGGAACCGCGCGCTCTCGGAATGGTTGCCGGCCGTGCTCCGCGAGCGACTCGACCCCGAGTGGATTCCCACCAACCTGCTCGTGCCGGGCGAGCTGACGCCCTTGGTATGGGGATGTCTGGCAACCGCGGTGGCCGCCATGCTCTTCGTACTGGCGCTGGAGTGGATTTCGACGCGCGGGCGCCGAGTCGAGGAAGATTGATCGAGCTGCCGCGTCTCGCCCGCCAAGAAGCTTGAGACTTGCGGAAAAACTCTAAGCCCGCGCCAGTTCCATGAAGCGGCGACGGACCTCTTGGGTGACCGTCCCCGGCTTGCCCTCGCCGATCAGTCGGTCGTCGACCTTGACCACCGGAATCACTTCGGCGGCCGTGCCGGTCAGGAAACACTCGTCGGCCACAAACACGTCGTGTCGGGTGAGGGCAAGCTCGCGCACTTCGTGGCCCGCCTCGCGCAGCAGCTCGATGACCGCGTTGCGCGTGATGCCCTCCAAGATGCCTGCGTCGATCGAGGGTGTGCTGACCACGCCCTCCTTGATAACGAAGATGTTGTCGCCCGTGCACTCGGCCACCTCGCCCTTGTGATTGAGCATCAGGGCTTCGACACAGCCGGCCTGACGACCCTCGACCTTGGCCATGATGTTGTTCAGATAGTTGAGCGACTTGATTCGCGGGTTGAGCGCCGCCGGGTGATTGCGAATTGTGCTGGCGGTGACGATCTCCAGTCCTTTCTCGTAAAACTCGTCGGGATAGAGCGCGATCGTGGCCGCGATGATGATCACCTGCGGCTCGCTGCACTTTTCCGGATCGAGACCGAGCGTGCCGACCCCGCGCGTCACGACCAGACGCACATAGCCGTCTTCGATGCCGTTCTCGCGGAGCGAATCTTCGACCGCGCGGGCCATCGCCGCCGGCTCCATCGGAATCTCCAAAGCGATTGCCTTGGCCGAGTCGTAAAGTCGGTTGATGTGTTCGTCGAGCCGAAAGACCTTGCCGCCGTAGCTGCGGATGCCCTCGAACACGCCGTCGCCGTAGAGCAGCCCGTGATCGAAGACGCTGATCTTCGCGTCCGCCTCGTCGTAGAACGTCCCGTTGATGTAGACCTTCATGGTGCCTTGCGCTCCGGGCGCGGCCAGACTGAGAGCAAACCGCCCGCGACCGTAAGAGAATTTCCGCCGCCGCTAGCCCGAGCCGACTTGCTCGACGCGTCCGGAGACGAGCTGCACGACCCGATCCGCCTGGCAAGCGATCTTCGCATCGTGCGTCACCATGATAATAGTGAGCCCCTGTTCGCGGTTCAAGGTGCGCAAGATGTGCATGATCTCCGCGCCGGTTTCCTGATCGAGGTTGCCGGTCGGTTCGTCGGCCAACAACACTTGAGGCTTCGCGATCAATGCCCGGGCAATCGCGGCACGTTGCATCTCTCCACCGGAGAGCTCGCGTGGTTTGTGTTTGATGCGGTGACCCAGCCCGACCGATTCGAGCAGCGCGCGGGCCTTTCGCTTCAGACGACGCGCGTTGGTCCAATAGCCGAGCGTGCTGAGGCGAATCATCATCGGCGCGAGCACGTTCTCCAGCGCCGTCAGCTCCGGCAACAGGTGGTAGAACTGAAAGATCATGCCAAAATAGTCGTTGCGGAGCCGGTCTCGCTGCCGCGCGGAAATGTTGTCGATGCGCTCGTCGCCGAGATAGACCTCGCCCGCGTCGGGGCGGTCGAGCGTGCCGAGCAGGTGCAGCAACGTGCTCTTGCCCGAGCCGCTCTGTCCCACGATGGCCAGGAACTCGCCCGGATAGACCTCCAGGTCGACGCCGTCGAGCACGCGGACCTCGTGCGGACCCTTGCGATAGCTCTTCTTGATACCGGTGACCGAAAGTTGGGCCTGGCCGGCGGAGGTGTCGGCCTCGCTCGTCGCCCTCGTGGTCGCGGAAGGGGCCGCGGAAGAGGCGGCGGACGGAAAGTGTACGTGCGGGGCGGGCATGGTCGGATGAGCCGCCGGTGATGCGCCCCCGGCAGGTCGGCTCGGCAGCGAACCGGTCCAATCCAACGATGTCGTGGCCGTGCTGTTCTTGTCATTCATAGCGAAGGGCCTCTACCGGTTGGAGTCGGGCAGCCCGCATCGCGGGCAGGATGCTGGCGATCACGGCGATCGACATCGCCCCGCAGACGATCCAGGTCACGGTCAGCGGTTCGACGAGCGTGGGAATTTCCTGAAAGTAATAGATCGTCGGATCGAACACCTCGCGACCGGAAATGTACTCGACGGCGCGGCGTACCAGGTCGATGTTGTCGACGAACAGCAGGCCCAGGATCATCCCGCCACCGGAACCGACCAGGCCGAGCGAAAGTCCGTAGCCGAGAAAGATGCTCATCACCCCGCCGCTCGACGCCCCCAACGATTTGAGCACGCCGATGTCCTTGGTCTTTTCGACGACGATCATGGAGAAGATCGCCAGGATGCCAAAGCCCGCCACGGCGATGATCATGAACAAGAGAATGTTGAGAATGATCATCTCCATATTGATCGCTTCGAGCAGCGGTAGTTGTTTGTCACGCCAGGTGGAGGCGGCATAGCGCTGCGGCGGAAAATAGGCCTGCAACTTCTGACGGGCTTCGTTCGGATCGACACCTTCGCGAAGCTTCATCTGAATCGCGCTCACGTTGGCCACGCCCGTGGTGGGATCGATCATGCCCCGCATCCGCTGCAGCTCGTGAATGTCGACGAACACGAAACGGGCGTCGTACTCGCTCATCTTGCTCTCGGAAAAATCGACAATCGTGAAGTCGCTGCTGACGGCCGTCCGCTGCGACATGCCGGTGAGCCAGAAGGCGATCTTCACGTCGTCGCCCGGGACGTTCAAAAAGCGTTCGTCACCGTCGGGCGTGCGAAACGAGGAGAGGGCAATGCCGAGGACCACGCCGGGATTCTGTTGCCTCTCCGGGTCGAACACCTCGGGCTGCGGCTCCTGGCCCCAGTCATCCAGCGGACCTGCGGCGACGTCTGCCGGGGGCGGGGCGTCCCAGCCTGCATCGACGGGGCCTGCATCGACCGGACCCGCTTCAACATCGGCAACTTCCGCGGCGGCGGGCGCTGCCTCGTCCGCCGCTGCCGCACCTTCCGGCGCGTCGGCCGCTGGCTGCTGTCCGTAGATGGCTGCCAGTTCCTTGTTCCGGCGGGCCCGCTGGCGGCGATGCGACCAGCCCGAGCGAGGCAGCCGATCGCCAAACCCGTCTTCCCGCAACTCAAAACTGAGCCGATCGCGGTTCTCCGGGTGGATCATGTACTCGCTGAGCTTGCTCACCGACGGCGACGTCTTGGGGTCGATGCCGATGAGGACAATCTCGCGGGTAATCGTCTGCTCGCCGACCTGCATGTCCAACAAGGCCGGCACGTGCACGGTGGGCGTCATGCCGACGACGTCGTCGCCGAGCACTTCGCGAATCGCGTCCATGTGCCACTCGGCGCCGGGAAAGCCGGCATGGCCCCGCGACTCGAGCACGAGATCGGAGATCATGCTCTGCATCCGTTCTTCCATCTCGTGGCCGAAGCCCGACATGACGCTGTTGACCACGATCATGGTGGCCACCCCCAGCGTCACGCTGATGATGCAGGCGAGCGCGATATAGCGGGTCCGCAGATAGCGGAGGCAGAGCAGAAACTTGTACATAGCCAATCCTTTGGCACGTGTGCGGCGAACGACTTTCCTGTCGTCTTAGCAAGCGCGGCGCCGGCCGCCCTCGATCGTCAGTCCCCGTCTCCGGTCGGCCGCAGCAGCGGGAACAGAATCACATCGCGAATCGATTTCGAATTGGTGAGCAACATCACCAGGCGATCGATGCCCACGCCCAATCCGCCGGCCGGCGGCATCCCGTGCCGCAGGGCCCGGATGAAATCGTGATCCATCTTGGCCATCGAGTCCTCTTCGGCCTGGCCTTCGAGCTGCGTGCGGAAGAGTTCTTCCTGCAGATCGGGATCGTTGAGCTCGGTGTAGGCGTTGGCAATTTCCATGCCTTCGATAAACAGCTCGAAGCGTTCGGCAATCGCCGGGTCGCTGGCCTTCCGCTTGGTGAGCGGACAGATGCTGGCCGGATAGTCGATTACAAAGACCGGGCCGGCGAGCGCGTCTTCGACCTTTTCCTCGAAGACCTCGTTCTTCACCACGTCGGGATGCTTGCCGGCCGTGTCGAGACCGAGCGACTCGGCCAGGCCGCGAATGGCCGCCTCGTCGCCAGGATCGATCCCGGTATGCTCGGCGAACAGCTCGTTGTAGGTCCGCCGGGCAAAGGGAGGCGAGAAGTCGATCGTCTTTTCACCCCAGGGCAGCTGCTGCGGCTGACCCGTCTCGGCGATGGCCGCCAGGATCAGGGCCTCGGTCAGGTCCATCATCGACTCGTAGTCGCCGTAGGCCTGGTAGACCTCGAGCATCGTGAACTCGGGGTTGTGCTTGGGGCTGATCCCTTCGTTGCGATAGACGCGCCCCAGTTCAAAGACGCGCTCCATGCCGCCGACCAGCAGCCGCTTCAAGTGCAGTTCCAGAGCGATCCGCATGAAGAGCGGAATGTCGAGGGCATGGTGATGGGTCGTAAAGGGTCGCGCGGCCGCCCCGCCGGCAATCGAGTGCAAGGTGGGGCCTTCGATATCGACAAAGCCCTGGCCCTCGAGCGTGTGGCGAATCGCGCGGACCACCTGGGTTCGCTTGAGGAAGTTATCGAGGACGCCTTCGGTGTAGGTGAGATCGAGATAGCGCATCCGTTGCCGCAGCTCCGGATCGCGGAGCCCGTGATGCTTCTCGGGCGGCGGCTCGATCGATTTGGTGAGGAAGTGAATCTTCTCGGCGAAGATCGACAGCTCGCCGGTGTTGGTCACGCGCAACTGGCCATCGACGCCGATCAGGTCGCCCAAGTCCAGGCACTCGACGATTCGCCAGTTGTCTTCGCCGACCTGGTTCCGCCCCACGAACAACTGGATGCGGCCGGTCCAATCTTGAAGGTCGATGAAGTGCAGCTTGCCCTTGTCGCGATCGAGCATGATTCGCCCGGCCGCGCGAACCTGGGGGCCGACCAGATCGCCGGAGCCCTGCTCCGCTTTCCACTCGCGGAAGTTCAAATCGCCGCCTAGCTCGGGCAGTTCGATCGAGTCGCCCGACTCGGTAACGTAGCGCACCTCGCCAAGGCGGGCGCGGATCGAGCCGATCGACTGGTGGTCGTCAAAGCGTCCGCCCCAGGGATCGACGCCGAGCTCTTCGAGCTTGCGGAGTTTCTCGCGGCGGGCCGCCTCCGGCTTGAGCGGATCGTGCGCGTTGTTCGATTCCACGGGCGATTCCACGGGCGGGCTCATTGCATTCGTCGCTGTGGAAGGCATAGTAGCACGCGGGGGCGGGCAGCGCAGGGAGCCGCGCCGGGGTGGGCTAAACGGCGGCTCCGCTTGTCGTTAGCGTGTTTTCGCGAAGGGCAGTATTCTAGTGGAACCTAGTGCAGCGTCAATGTCATGTGGCCGCGCCGAGCGAATTGCGATTTTTCACTCGATTTTCTTTGACATCAGCCGGCTAAGGCGACGATAATGCGTCCGCCGGCGAACCATGCAGGCCGCCAGCACGTAGGTAAATTTGCTAGCAGGGCGGGTCCGCAAACCTGTTATTGATGGCTGTGTTGTCAATGAGCCCTTCGCCGCGGCGGTGATAGCTGGAATGCCGGCCTCCCGCTGGTCGGCCTGGTTCATTGGCTGCGCAGGGCTCAATAAGAATAGGAGCATCGACGATGCGAACAATGATTGGTTTTTTTGCTGCTTTCGCGCTGGGCGCCTTCTCTTTGGTCGCGCTGGCCGATAGCGAACCGCAACTTGAAGGCCTCAAGTGCCCCATCTCGAAGCAGGCGATCGACGCCGAGCAGTTTGTCGAGCACAACGGCGGCAAGGTCTACTTCTGTTGCGAGAATTGTCCCGGAGCCTTCTCCAAGGATAACGAAGATCATGTCGCCCGGGCGAATCACCAGTTGGTGGCCAGCCATCAGGCGACGCAGGCGAAGTGCCCCATCTCGGGCGGCAACACGAAGGATAATCAGTCCGTCGAAGTCGAAGGCGTGACGGTGAATTTCTGCTGCAAGAACTGCAAGGCCAAGGTCAACGGAGAAGAAGGCGACGCCCGGCTGAAGCTCGTCTTCAACGCCGACGCCTTTGCCAAGGCCTTCGTCGTGGGCGACGCCGAGGAAGCCGAAGAGTAGTTTCCGGCGGCAACGAGCCGATGGAGTACACAGGGCGTCTCGAGCCAGTTCGGTTCGAGACGCTCTCTTTTTGCGCACTCGCTGTAGTTGCCCGCCGTATGGGATAGATACCCGCTAGTCGTGTCGGGCGTAACGCAGGATGCACCACACGGCTCGCAAGGCGTCGCGTGCGCCGATCTTCTTGCCCTCGATCCGCGTCCGCCGGCGATAGCTGATCGGCAGCTCGTAGATGTACGACGCTCGACGGGCGAGTTTTGCGGTCAGCTCCGGCTCGATGCCGAAACCCTCTTCGCGCAAAGGGACGTCATGGAGCAGCTCTCGACGAAAGACCTTGAAGCAGGTCTCCATGTCGGTGAGGTTCTGCCCCGTGAACCAGTTTGAAATGCCCGTCAGCCAGCGATTGCCGATGGCGTAGAGTCGCGACGGGTCGCGATCGAGTGGGGCCAGGTAGCGGCTGCCGAAGATGACGTCGCAGCAGCCCGCCTCGATCGGCCGCACGAGCACCGCCAGCTCGGCCGGGTCGTATTCGAGGTCGGCGTCTTGGATGGCAATCAACTCGCCGGTGGCACACGCCATGCCCGTTCGCAGGGCGGCTCCCTTGCCGCGATTCTGCTCGTGCCGTTCGACGCGGATGGGCAGCCGGGCGGCCAGCTCGACGAGCCGCTCGTGGGTGCCGTCGGTGCTGCCGTCGTCGACGACGATGATCTCCGTCGACGCCGTTTCGTTGGCACCAGAGCGTCGCTGCCGCAGATCGACCACGCGCTCGAGCAACTCGCCGATCGTCTCCCGTTCGTTGAAGACCGGAATCACGATCGACAACGAGAGACCGACCCCAGGTGCCTCAGGGCGCGACGAACCGGTGAGCTCCTGCAGACCGCCGGCCGCAACCTTGAGCGACTCTTCGACCCGCTTGGCAACGCCCGCGTCGGCAGGTGCCTCGGGCCGCGTTGCCGGAACCGGCACCAACGGCAACATAACATTGTTCGTGTTGAGGTCGGCCGCGTTGTCAGTAGTTTCATTCATGGCAGTGGATTCTCGGATTCGCGGATACCGCCGAGCGGTGCTAGCAAGTCGCCCCATTCGTCGCCTGCACGCGCGTTCGGGCAACGAAATCGGGCGGCCTCGGACCACGTCTTTCTTCGGCGCGCACGGCCTGTGGGGGCCATCCGATTGTCGAGGCCTCGGGCTTGTAGGCGATTTGCCGATAAAGCGGGTCGAGTGGGCATCCTTCACAACCTGGCCGGTCGATTGCCAGTCGGCGTATTGCCAGTCGGCGTATCGGTGCCTCGGTGGGTTCACTACAATTCGCCGCGCCTGTCGCCCGCCCGACGCCCGGTATCGATGCCAGCTCAAGAGAAAAATCTGCCTCGTCTCCCGCCGCGCGCGTCGACGTATCTCGCCGCTCTCGCCGTGCTGCTGCTCGGGCTCTGTCTGCCCACGGTGCTGCCGGCTACACCGCCGCGTCCGAGTTATCTCGATCGGGCCATGCGCCACGAGGCGTCGTTGCGGGATGTCTTCTTCGTCGACGCGGAACATGGCTGGGCGGTCGGCGACCGCGGCGCCATTTGGCATACCCGCGACGGCGGACGACGCTGGGAACCGCAGGAGTCGCGCGTCGCATGTCGCTTGAACTCGGTCGAGTTCGTCGACCGCGATGTCGGTTGGGCGGCCGGCGGCTGGACCGATCCGATTTCGTACGTCTCGCGGGGCGTCTTGCTGACGACCTCCGACGGGGGGCGAACCTGGAACGAGGTCGCCACGCCGCAGGTGGCCGAGTTTCTCGACCTCGGCATGCGCGATCTGCGCCGCGGCGGCATGCGCGATCTGCGCCGCGGCGGCATGCGCGATCTGCGCCGCGGCGGCATGCGAGACTTGCGGCGCGGCTGGGCGGTGACGCGCGGCTCGTCGCTGTTCCCCGGGGGCGTGCTCACCACCGAAGACGGCGGACGGGGTTGGACCAGCTTGGAAACCACGATTCCCGGTCCGTGGCACGCCGGCGATCTACGCAATGCGGCCGCAGGCATTCTGACAGGCGGACAAGGTCGCATGGCGTTCGTCCGCGGCAGAACCACAAAAGCGGCCAGAACAAACCTGGGCGGCCTGCGTCGCGTGACGGCGTTGCGGCTGATCGACGATCACCGCGGCATCGCCATCGGGGATGGCGGCCTGGTTGTGCAGACACCCGACGCGGGCGGCAGTTGGCAACCGATAGGCTCGCTGCCGGCCGAGGAGGCAGCCCTGTTCGATTGGCAGGGGCTCACCGTGCGCGGCGATCAGGTGTGGATCGTCGGCTCGCCTGGCAGTTGGATCCTCCATTCGCCCGATGGCGGCAGCACCTGGCGTTGGCAACTGACCGGTCAGACGCTGCCGCTGGCGGCCGTGCACTTTGTCGATGAGCGACATGGCTGGGCGGTCGGGGCGCTCGGCAACATCGTCGCCACGAAGAACGGTGGCCAGAGTTGGCAACCGCAGCGTACGCCCGCCGCGCGGCTTGCCTGGCTGGGCGTGGTCCCCGATGCCGAGACCGCGCCGCTGGAGTTGATCGCGCGGCTCTCGCCGGGCGAAGGTTACTACGGCGGCCTGGTCAGTGTGGCCCGCCGCGACTTCGACACGCCGTCGATGGCAAACGCGACGTCCCAACGGGCTTGTGAAGCGGCCGTGCTGGCCGGCACGGGCGAGACGGTTCAACTCTGGCAGTTCCCGGTCCGCCAGCGACAGCTCCAAATGACGTCCGACGCCATCGCCGAGGTCTGGGACGACATGCACGACGGCCAAGGACTTGCAACCCTGGAAGAACAACTGGTGCGGCATCTGCGCACCTGGCGGCCGACGGTACTCATCATTCCGCAGATTGACGGCGATTCGGAGGGAACCGCGGCGCTGGTGCGTCAGGCGGTGCTCTCCGCCGCCCAGAAGGCGGCCGACGCGCGGCAGTACCCGACCCAGGTACAGCAGCTCCGTCTGCCCACGTGGCAGGTCGCCAAGATCTTCGCCGTCTCGCCGGCGGCCCGCACCGGATCGGCCGGCATCGAGACCGCCCAGTTCGTGCGACCGCTCGGCAAGTCGCTCTTCGGCTTCACGGCGCGTGCCCGAGGGCTGCTCGATGCGCCCTTTCGCGAAGCCCCGACCGCGATTCGTTTCGATCCTTTGCAGCGCGACGGCCGCACGGTGGCCACGCGCGACGATCTGTTCGCCGGACATGCCCTGACCCCGGGCGGAGAGGCTCGT
The DNA here is from genome assembly GCA_003389215.1 of Planctomycetota bacterium. GTDB lineage: Bacteria > Planctomycetota > Planctomycetia > Pirellulales > UBA7805 > MB-PLM-2. The sequence continues at coordinate 57,278 of QQVP01000068.1, forward strand.
CGGCGACCGATTCCGCCGCCGGCCATTCCCCTGGTGAACTTGCGTCGGTTGGCCGATCGTCGTGGCGCGTTGGCCGAGTTGCTTGCTCAGGCCGAACACGATCGCCAGGCAAGCACGGCCTGGCAGAAGAAGGTGATTAAGACACTCCGCGATCTCGATCGCGATACCGCGGCGGAAATGCTCAGCCAGCTGGCTACGGGTTACGAGCGTGCCGGACATTGGCAGTTGGCCAACGAGTCGCGGGCGATGATTGCCGAGCTATTTCCCGGCGAACCGCTGGCCGACGCCGCCCGCTTGCAGCTGATTCAGCACGACGCTGCCACGGAGCGACCCCGCAACGCCAGGGCGGGAGCGAACGCTTCGAGCACCGAGCCGGCGGCCTACGAGGCGGAACCGACACCGCAGCCACGCGGAGGCGAGCGAGCGGTCGCCTTCTTCGAGACCAATCGACAGGGTGGGCCGGAGAGAGCCATCGAATGGGCCACCGAGCTGCGAAACGTCGACGAGGGGCTCTTCGCCGATCCGCGAATTCAGTTGCCGGTGGCGGCGGCCCATCGCAGATTGGGCCAGCTTCGCGAAGCCCAACGCGCACTATTGGGATTGGCGCGGACCCGGCCACACGATCGCTGGCAGGCAATTGCCCAGCGCGAGCTCACGCTCTTGTCCTCGGCCGAGGATGCGAGGCGGGACGCGGCGGCCCCGAACGCGACGGCCCCGAACCCGACGACGGAGCGCGAAGCGGATGGGCCTTCCGGTGACGATGCCCAGCATACGACCTGGAAATGTCTCCGCACGGAGAACAAACCCTACCTCGACGGCGTGCTCGATGAGGCCTGCTGGCAGCGCGGTGCGAAGCGAGCCACGGGCGCCGCGCGCCTTCGGCTCACCAGTCGCTTTGGTGACGATGCCGCCTGGCCGGCCGAGGTGCTGCTCGCCTACGACGACGAATACCTGTATCTGGCCACGCGGGCGACGAAGGGTCCCGGTGCGCGGTACGAAGCCGCGGGCCCGACGCGACAGCGCGACGTCGACCTCTCGCGGCAAGATCGCATCTCGTTTTTCTTCGATGTCGATCGCGACTACGCAACGTATTACGAACTGACGGTCGACGCCCGTGGTGACCTGGCCGAACAGGTCGGTCTCGATCGCGGTTGGAACCCCGAGTGGTTCGTGGCCCACAAGTCCGACGAGCGAGGTTGGACCTGCGAAGCGGCCATCGCCTGGAGCAGCCTGGTCCGCGAGCGGCCCACTTCCGGCACCGTTTGGGCAATCGGCATCCAGCGGATCGTGCCGGGCGTCGGTTTCCAGTCCGCTGGCGAGGTCGCTTCGCCGAGCGTCCTGCCTGAGGGATTCGAGTTGCTCGAGTTCAAGTAGGCGATCCTCGCTCGCGCATCGCGGCATCTGCCACCGGTCGCGATCGCCGCCACTTGCGGTTCGGTTTCGCCGCGGGTTATCGTGCCGCGAGACGGCCTCAGTCAATCTTCGCCGACGCACTGCCGCACGGATGCCATGCCCTATCTGATTGGAACCGACGAAGCGGGCTACGGACCGAACCTGGGCCCGTTGGTCATCTCGCTGAGCGTCTGGTGGGTCCCGGATGAGCACGCGGGGGACGATCTCTACGAACTGCTGTCGTCCGTCGTCTGCGCTGCGGCGGCCGCGAACGCCGACGAACGAGTGGCGATCGCCGACTCGAAGCAGCTCTACAAGCCGGGCGAAGGCGTCGCCCTTTTGGAACGGGGACTGCTCGCCGCACTGGCCGCGATTGGACACCGTCCGGTCGATTGGCAACAACTTTGGTCGCTGCTCACCGCCGAGGACCGTGCGACGCTGGCCGAGTTGCCGTGGTATCGCGATTTCGAGTTGTCGATTCCTTGGGCCCTCGAGCGGGAGGCACTCGACTCGGCTTGCGAACAACTGACAACAGGGCTCGATGCTGCCTGCGTACGGCTGGAGCGCGTGCGCAGTGCCGTGGTATTTCCGCGTGAGTTCAACGGCCTCTGCGAACAGCTGGGCAGCAAAGGAGCGGCCCTGTCGCGTCTCACGCTGGAGCTATTGGCCGACGCCTTGGCCCCGCTCGCCGAGCCGGCCTATGTCGTCTGCGACAAGCACGGCGGGCGATCGCGCTACGCGGCCCTGTTGCAGGAACATTTTCCCGAGTACCTGGTCCAGGTCTGCCACGAAGGTCGGGCCGAGAGCGCGTATCGCTGGGGGCCGGAATCGCAGCGCGTCGAGGTGCACTTTCGCAGCGGCGGTGAGCGTTTCTTGCCGGCGGCGCTGGCCTCGATGGCCAGCAAGTACCTGCGCGAACTGGCCATGTTGGCCGAGAATCGCTTCTGGGCGGCGCGGGTCGAGAACCTGCGGCCGACGGCCGGCTATCCGGTCGATGCCCGGCGCTTCAAGCGCGACATCGCCACGGCCCAGGCCCAGCTCGGCATCGCCGACGAACTGCTGTGGCGGGTGCGTTAGCGGTGCATTCGTGCCGGAATCGCACGCCCGCGCACGTCGCCGAGCTGGGCATGGTCCGACGGCCCCCTGCCCGATGATGCGCGGGTCGCTATACTGAATCGGTCGCTGGGCCGCCCGCTGATCCCCTGGCGGGAAACCTCCTTCCGTTGTGTCCCGGCGACGGGTGTATCCCGCCTGAAGATTTCCTGCGAACGCACCTCGAAAAGGCGGACGACTGCATGTCGTTGGTGCGGCTCGGGCTGCGGTCGTACGAAGCAGGCGAGCGTCCCACGAAACTCAACCATTTAAGAGGAAAATCCATGGGTGTTCTAGTCGAGAAAGAAGCTCCCGACTTTTCGGCGGCGGCCGTCGTCGGGCAGGAGGTTGTCAAGGATTTCAAGCTCTCGTCGTTGCGAGGGAAGTACGTCGTGCTGTTCTTCTACCCGCTCGATTTCACCTTCGTCTGTCCGACCGAATTGCACGCCTTCGAGGCAAAGCGGGAGGAATTTCAGAAGCGTAACTGCGAAGTGGTCGGCGTCTCGATCGACTCGCACTTCTCGCACCTGGCCTGGCTGCGCACCCCCAAGAGCGAAGGCGGGATTGAGGGCGTCAGCTATCCGATCGTGGCCGACATCACCAAGTCGATCGCTCGCGATTACGACGTGCTGAAGGAAGATGCGGGCGTGGCCTATCGCGGCTTGTTCCTGATCGACACCGAGGGAGTCGTGCGGCACCAGGTCGTCAACGACTTGCCGCTGGGGCGGAGCGTTGACGAGGCGCTGCGGATGGTCGATGCCCTGCGGTTCTTCGAGGAGAACGGCGAAGTCTGCCCCGCCAATTGGCAGGCAGGCGAGAAGGCCATGAAGCCAACGCAGGAAGGACTCGAGTCGTTCTTCAGCACGGCCGGCTGATCGCGCCCCGAAGATTGAAATACGAAACGCGGGCGGCGAAACGGAGTTCGCCGTCCGCGTTCTTTTGTGGGCCCGCTCGTTGAGGTACTCGCTAGCTCGTCAACTTCGTTGTTCGACGCTCCTTCGTTACTCGCCCTCGGGCGCCGGCCAACGCCGCGCTACGGGGCATCGGGCGGGTTGACGATCTTGAAGACCACCGCCGCCAACGCCCCGCCGAC
>QQVP01000118.1 GCA_003389215.1 Planctomycetota bacterium
CAGCGACGATGCGCTCAATCGTGTGGTCACCATCGGCGAGGGCACGGGCACCTAACAATAAACGGGACAGAAACAATAAACGGGACAGGTCCAATACTTCGGGGAAATTAGACCTGTCCCGTTTGTGGGGTCTTAAGTGCGCGCGAATGGCAATCGGACCAATTGTGCCGTACGCTCCGACCTAGATAAGTCGGCTGTCTCTTGAGCCCTCCGTAGAAAGCGACGGTGCATGGCACGCCGCGTTTCGATGCCAGGAATTTCACATGCTCGTAAGGTGTATATGTAACGAATTGGGGAAAATCAAATCACTTGCGACGCGCAATCGACTGAAACGGGCAATTCACTTAGATGGGCCAGATTACGAACTCGAGGTTGGTCGCGTATATCCAGTTCAAGCGATCGAAGTTCGAGATGCGGGCGTGTGGGTCTTTATCCACACGGATATTCACGGGAACTGTCCATACCCGTATCCGCTAGAGTTCTTCGAGGTTGTGGACAGTTCAATTCCTGCGTCTTGGGAAGTTTCATTTGTGGACCGGGGCGACGGCTGCGAGTTCAACAGGATCTCATTTGCAGAGTGGGCAGCTGACGATGATTTCTACGAGCGACTGGTTGATGAAGATGTCAAGTGTGCGGAGACTTACCTGGCGAAGATGAGGGAGTAATCGGTGAAAGGCCTTCGCTGGTGTCCTTTCGGCGAAGCACAGGTGCTCGGGCGGCGCGGCAGGCGGGCAGCAATCGCCAGGAAAACCCGTAAAGAGCCCGGCTGCGGCCGGTCAGTCGCTCTCGGACGCAAGTGGTTCGGCCGCATCCTCGGCTTTCCAGACGTTGACCTTCGAGCCACGCGGCGACTGCTCGGCGAGATGGGTCCGCCTCCGACGACGATCACTTCCGATGCCATGCGGTGTTCCGTGAACGAGCGGCAGCGACTTGTTTTTCGGAGCATTGAGGTGAACGGTTGCTGGTTTCCTATTCCTCGCCGCGCTGGGCCAGATCGACGCTGATGATCTCCTTGTCGTTACGCATGTAGACCCGCCGATTCGCGAAGGCCGGATGCGACCAGACGACGTCGCGGCCGGGCGAAGGGTCGGTCGGCTCCAGCAGGTGAGCACGGCTTACCTCTTCGTAGCCGGCCGGGCTGAGCTTGGCGATGATCAGGTCGCCGTGCTCGTTGGGCAGGAAGAAGCGATCGCCGTTCTTGATCAGGAAGGCATTGGCCCAGCGGTCGTCGCGACTGCGAAAGTTGCCCGTCGAGCCGGTCGCCTTGAGGTCTTCCCAAATCCGCTCGCCCGTTTCCACCGTCAAACAGCGCAGCTGGCCGTAGCTGCAGACGCCATAGATGTACCCGTCCTCGATAAACGGCGTGCACATGATCGCGTGGAGCTTGTCGGTCTTGCGTTCGCTATTGCGAGTTCCTTTCCAGGCGACGCGGGCGGTGCCCTGCGTGCCGTCGAGTTCAAGCATCATCGGCCCGTTGTAGAAGGCGGTCACGAACAGGCGATTGCCGGCCAGTCGTGGCGTCGTGATCGTGAGTGCCGAGCGGACCTCGAACGGCACACTCCACAGCACCTCGCCGCTGGCGGGATCGAGTCCATTGATCGCTTCGGGATGCCAGACGATCAATTGTCGGCGATCGCCCACGTCGAAGATCACCGGCGGACAGTAGCCTGGTTCGCGGGCCGAGAGCGACTTCCAGAGTTCGTCGCCCGTATCTTTGTCGAAGGCGACCACGGTGCTGCCCTCGCCGCCGACGAGGCAGATCAGACGATTCTCGTCCAGCAAGGGACTTGCCGAAAAGCCCCAGAGCGGGGCTTCGACGTTGTAGTCTTTCTTCAGCTCCCGCGACCAATGAACCGTGCCATCGGCGGCGTCGAAGCAGATCAGGTTTCCTTCGGTGCCGAGCGTGTAGACTTTGCCGTCGGCAACCAGCGGCGTGGCTCGCGGACCGGAAGGATAGCTTACCGTGTAGGGGCAGTCGTACTCATGGCTCCAGACGACCTCGCCGTCGAAGGCGTCGAGGCAATGGACCCGCTCGCTACCGGCAATCTGCCCGCGGGCAAAGGGGTTGTCGGGATTCCGCGCGCCCGTGTCCAGCACGCGATCGGTGACGTAGACGCGTCCGCCGGCCACGGCCGGTCCGGCATAGCCCGCCCCCAACGGCGCCCGCCACACCACCGGCGGTCCGCCCTCGGGAAACTTGCGTACGATACCCGACTCGCGCCAGACGCTGTCTCTTTGCGGTCCGAGCCATTGCGGCCAATCGTCGGCCAGGCCCTCGGCAGAGACGAGCAAGCCAAGGGCCAGGGCGAACGCGGGACCGAGCGTGGGCAGACGTCGTGGACATTCTCTTCGCATTGCGAAAACTCCTGGAGCGAACGGCCGAGCCGCTGGTGGCGAGCATAGGCTTTCCGGGCTGCCGCTGACAATTGGCCCACCGGTGACGGGGTGCGGTCGCTGGTCTGTGACACCACGACACGCTTTTCGGGGGAACGAACGCATCTCGTGCTGCGTTTGCTTGACACAGCCCCTGCGAAGGAAGGATGATACCAGCCGGGCTTCCCGCGAAATTGATTTCTCTGGAGGTCGCGGACCTCGCCTTGGCACTCGGAAGGGACCCACGATGTTCCACACCAGAAGATCAGGACTTATCCTCGCTGTCTCCGTCCTTCTTGGGCTCGGCCCTCTGCCTCCGGCAAATGCCGGGGTGCGGGCCGATCTTTCCGGCGACGCGGTCGTCGACTTTGCCACCACCATGGACATGCCGTTCATGGACGTCGGCAATCTTGGGAACCTCTCCGACGTGGACGACGGCTATGGCGGGGTCGACTACGCCTATCGCATGGGCAAGTTCGAGGTGACCGCGGGTCAGTACACCGAGTTCCTCAACGCCGTGGCGGCCGACGACACGTACGGGCTCTACAACGCCCGCATGGCCGATCCGACGTTCATCGACGGAGACGATTTCCCGCACGGCGGGGCGAACATCCAACGTGCGGGTTCGTCCGGTAGCTATACCTACTCGGTAGCGGCCGACTGGGCCGATCGCCCGGTCAACTATGTCAGCTGGGGCGACGTGGCTCGCTTTGCCAATTGGCTTACCAACGGCATGCCTTCGGGCGGGCAGACCGCGGCGACGACCGAAGACGGTACCTACCCGCTCAACGGGGCGACGAGCAGCACGGATCTGAAAGTCGCCATTGCCGCCCGCAAGTCGCTCGCTTCGGGGGGACTCTATTTCATGCCGTCGGAAGACGAGTGGTACAAGGCCGCCTTTCACAAAAACGACGGCGACACGGCCAACTACTTCACGTTCGCCACCAGCAGCGACTCGGACCCGGGTTTTATCGCCGACGGAGCCGCGCCGGTCGATCCCGACGTCGGCAATGTGGCGACCTATGACGGCGATGGTGGCGTCGACGGCATCGGCGCACCCTATTACCGCACCGAAGCGGGCGAACACGAGAACACGCCCAGTCCCTACGGCACGTTCGACATGGACGGCAACATCGGCGAGTGGACCGAGGGGCTCGGCTTCGGTTCGTTCGCCATTGTGCGGGGCGGCGATTACGTCTTCGGCATCGACGGACTCAAAGGCGACTTTCGCCGCATTCGGTCGTTGACGCGCGAGAGTGGCGACATTGGCTTCCGGCTGGCGAGCTTCGTTGCGGACCCCACCTGCATCATTGGAGACGTCAACTGCGACGGGTTTGTCGACATCTCGAACGATATCTTGCCCGCCTTCACGAATTTCACGGGTCCCGGCTCGTTCGGCAAGGATCGCTCGACCGGGGACGTCCACGGTCCGGCGGCGGCGACCACGGATCCGATTGGTCACGACGGCGACGTCGACGTCTCGGACATCTTGACGATCTTCGGTGCCTTCACCGGACCTCCGCCCGACGAAGGACACGGTGGCGGCCTCGGCGGTCCCGCAGAAGCAGGTGATCCGAGCATTCCCGACCTGATCTACGACGCCGCCACGGGCGAGGTGACACTCGACGCCGACGGATCCTCGATCATCGGCTACTCGCTGCAGAATGCGTCCAACAGCTTCCTGCCGGCGGGCCACACGCCCATTCTGGCGGGAGTGACCACCGCCCTGACGTCCCAGCTGGAAGAAGCCGCGCTGGCGCCTGGGTCGGGCTCGATTGGCCTCGTCTTCCCCACGGGACTGAACTTGGCGGGCCTGCAATCACTGTTGACGGTCAACCAGGTGAGCCGCTCTCTCGGTGCCCCGCTGGTGCCGTTCGACCTGATCATCGTAGGGGGGGCGGCCGTGCCGGAGCCGTCGACGTATGTCTTGTCGCTGGGGGCTTTTTTGGTGCTCGTGCTGGTTGGGTCGCGCGTGCATCGGGGCAACGAGTCGCGGCTCGTCTAACGAGTGGAGCGACGTCGACGCATCGAGCAATCGGCCCCACCTGGGTGGTCGGGTCGCTCGGTCCGCGCGGGGGAGATACCGCGAGTGGGACCAAGAGGTACAGCGCGGCATCGGCCGGGCAGCCAGGCGATCCCTTCTAAAACTAATCCCTTGACGGAGGGGTGCTTTGCGCCTAGCGTGGACGTTGTGAAGCACCTCGCTCCGTTCCCGAGTCTTGGGAGGGCCAGCCATGCAGAGCTCGGAAATCGACCGCTTCTATCTGGGCGAGGGATCGCCTGAATCGGTCGGCGAGACGACGTCGATCGAACCGATCGTGAAGGAGGAGAAATTCCGCAACTCGTTGGGTCGCGTGCGGCGTGCTAGGGCGCTCGATCGGCAGGGCCGCCGTCGCCGTCGTCGTTTGCACCGCCACGGACATCGTTCGCGATGACCGACGCGGCTCCCCGCTCGCGCCGTTTGATCGCCGGCGCGAGCGGGCTTTTCTCGTTGCCCGGCCGCCGCTCGCGGCCGATGGTGCCCGGATTGGCCAGGAGTCTGCCGGGTCGCTGGCCGTCAGCGCCTGTCCGGATACGGACATCCCAGCGCTAGGGCTGTCCGCCGGCGAACAGGTCTCGTAGTCCGACTGTCCGGATCTGGACAGTTGCTGCCGGTCAACCGCCCAGACCGGGGCGCTATTTCCCCTTGCGCTAGCCCGACTTGCGCCCCACGTTGGATGGGGCTGGGGCATGCGGCGCGCCATTTGCGATCCAAGCAGGAAGCAACTGTGTGTACCAAAGATTAGCGAACATCGAATTCTTGAAGATTCACAGGGGAACACCTATGGGAGCAACCAAGTATGTTGGCGTCATCGCGATCTGCCTCGCAGCGACACCTCCGGCACCTGCGACAGCCGCGACCTTCGATGTACGCTGCCGACGTCGGTACGTGAAGATCGGCTCGTGCGGCGCGAATATGCTCCGCTGCGTCACGTCGGTGGGGCTTGCTTTGACACTGGTCTTGTTCGCAGCCGAGGCCCGCGCGGCCCTGTTGGCTTACGACGGCTTCAACTACGAACCGGTCGGTTCCGAGTTGCGCACCCATAGCGGCGGCGGCAGTTTTGGGTTCTCCACCGGCTGGGACTTCGTGACCCAGAATAACCATGCCTTCGATATTGGGGCCGGCGGTCTGGTCGACGCGACCGGGAATCTACACGCCGTTGGCAATCACGCCACCTCCGTCGCCTTCGGGAATAATCGAAACGTCGAGCGAGTTTTCGACACCCCGCTGGGTGTCTCGGGCACGACTCGCTACTTCAGCTTTCTCATGCGACCCGAGGGAGTGCTCGGAGGTGGAGCTTACAACGGTTGGTTTGCGTTTACGCTACGTGGGACTTGGGACCTCAGCTTGGGAAGTGGTGGTGGGCCGACCACCTACTCCGTCGGGCGGGCGGGAGCGCCTTCGACGCGTGTCCATACAAGTACGCACGCGGTGGTCGGGGAAACCAGGTTCATCGTACTACGCGCGGATTTTGCTGACGGTGCCGATACGTATTCCGTCTTCATCGATCCAGTGCCCGGCGCGCCCGAGCCAGCCGTTCCCGACGCCGTTGCATCGTCTTTCGACCTTGGCACGATTACACGCATTGGAATGGCAGGCCCTGGCGCATTTAGTCTAGATGAACTTCGTGTCGGTGAGACTTTTGCCGACGTGACGCCGGTTACGGTCGTGCCCGAGCCGTCGACCTACGCGATGGCCGCGCTGGGGTTGGCGGTCCTGGGCTACCTCGGCGTTCGTCGCCGACGGATGCGTGGGCACGGCGGCTCGTACGGTGCGAGTCTGCTCCGTCCGGCGCTGGCGGTGGGAACTGTCTTGGTGCTGGTTACGTTCGCAGCCGAGGCCCGCGCGGCTCTGTTGGCCTACGACGGCTTCAATTACGAACCGGTTGGTTCCGACCTCGAAATCCACAGTGGCGGCGGCAGCTTCGGCTTCTCCACCGGCTGGGACTTCGCCACGCTCAACAGCCACGCCTTCGACATCGGCGGGGGAAGCTTGCCCAGCGTCGGTGGTGGCCCGCACCGTACAGGAAATCGAGTCTCGGCACCGGCTTTCGGTTCGACCAATCGCGACGTCGCCCGCCAGCTGGCGGTCCCGCTCGGGACGCCGGGAACGACCGCCTACGTGAGCTTCCTGATGCGGCCCGAGGTGATGATCGGCGGCCCGGGGATTACCGACGGGTGGTTCGGATTCGTGATGCGCGGCTCCGGCTCGGTCCACGTGGGACGCGAGAGTTTCAGCTCTGTTTACCGCATTGAAGGAAACAGCAGTGTCATTGCCCATTCCAGCACGCCGATGGTCGTCGACGAAACGCGATTCCTGGTGCTGCGGGCCGACTTCGCGGCCGGGAACGACACCTATTCGCTGTTCATCGACCCGGTGCCAGGCCAGCCTGAGCCGGCGGTTGCGGACGCCGTGATGACGACTTTCGACGCCGGCATCATTACGCAGGTCGGGCTCACGGGTCCTGGTGTCTTCGGCTTCGACGAATTGCGCATCGGCGAGACATTCGCCGACGTGACGCCGGTCCCGGTCGTGCCCGAGCCGTCGACGCACGCCATGGCGGTTCTGGGGTTGTTCGGCATGGGAGTTGTCGGCTGGCGAAGAAGCAACAATCTCTCTCGCAAGTTCGCTAGTTCTGGATTCGCTACCCACGGCGGCGTACGTGTGCTCGCGATCGCCGTGGCTCTGGTGTGGAGCGTTGCGCCCGCCCAGGCGGCGTTGACGATTAGCAACGGCACCTTCGACAATCCCTATGGCCCAATCGATACGCACGGGATTGGCGATTTCTGGAAGTACGCTGACGACTGGTACACCACGACTCCGGGTAGCTTCAAGAATTTCACATATGCGAAGGACGGCATCTTCTTGCCCGTCGACGAGTATTACGCATACGTCGACCGACCCGGCAGTTCGATCTACCAATCCCTTGGCACACGCGAACCTGGCGATCTGACGATCCAATTTGAGTTCGATGCGTTCGAGCGAGGCGAATCGAGCGGTAATGGGGAAGCGTTTGAGCAAGTTGTGCTTGAGATCTACTACGACGATTCCGGCGGATCCTTCTCGCCGGCCAACGGAACGGAAGTGGATGTCCTCTCGCTTCTCGATTCAGTGACCATCTTGGGCAGCTCTTTGGGATTCGATGGTCTCGCGGCGGGAGGTCCGGAACAGGCGCTGAACGTTACGACTTCACCGCTCGACCTCACAGGCGCTCCCGAGGGCAGCGAAATCTATCTACGGGTAAGTCAAGGTGGAAACGATGGCGAGCCGTTCTTGGATAATCTCTCAAGTCAGGTTGTGTCCTCGACACCGGTCCCCTCCGACCCATCCTTTAGCACGACCTCGAATGTCGAAACGCTTGATGTCGACTTTGGCTCCGTGTTGGTTAACAGCGTGACATCTCCGGAGAGTTTTGAGGTTGCCAACTTGTTTTCGTCGGTCAGTCAGGTATTCCTCACGTTAGACGGCATCACCGGTTCCGGCGATACGACACGACTGACCACCGACCTGGCACCCTTCGCGGACCTCGCCGCTGGCGACTTCTCGAGCTTTGAGGCGGCCCTCGATACTTCGCTGCCGGGATTGTTCGGAGCCAGCTACGAGTTGAGTTTCACCGACATCCTGGGCACGAACCAGACGCTCACGCTGAACCTCTCGGGCGAAGTGGCCCTGCCGGCCAACGATCCAAACATTCCCGATCTGATCTACGACGCCGTGACGGGCGAAGTGATTTTGGATCCCGACGGCTCGTCGATCATCGGTTACTCGCTGCAGAACGAGAGTGGGGCCTTTCTGCCCGGCAACTTCAATCCGGTGCTCGGCGGTGTGGCCACGGCGACCTCGATCATCTTGGAAGAGGCAACGCTCGGCTCGCTGGGCGGTCCGGCCAGCATCGGCAATGTGTTCCCCACCGGCATGGACATTAGCGAACTGTTCGCGTTGCTGTCGGTAAACCAGGTGAGTCGTTCCTTGGGTACGCCACTGGTGCCGTTCGACCTGATCGTCGTCGTGCCCGAGCCGTCGACGTACGCGATGGCCTGCCTGTCGCTCGCGGCGCTCGGTCTTCTGGGTCGACGGCGGATCTCGATGTTCGCCTCGGCACGCTGACGTCCGCGAGCGTCGCCGCCCGACTTGCCGCGAACTTGAAGCCGTCGAAACCGTCGGCCCACCTGCGGGTGCTAGACGTGGCACGACCCGCACGACCCTCCCTGACGGTTGCCATGTTGCTTCTCTGCAACATGCGTGGTTGCCATTCTGCGAGAGATAGCTGCGGAACGCGGCAAAGCAAGGGCTAAACTTGCCTTAAGACCCGTGGCACGGGGGTTGCGTGTCTGGTTCTCGGTGGCAGCGATGTTGCGCCGCTGCGGCGGCCATCAGGCCTGTTCTCCCCTGGCAACTCCGGCGAAGACGCGCTAACGAAGTCGAGATTTTCAGCGACTGGTCATGATGTACGTCGTCAAGGAACACAGCGACTTGGATGCTCTGGCCACGCTGCAAAGCGACTGGCGAAGGCTGCTCAGCGCGACACCGGGCGGCGACTTCTTCCACACCTTTGACTGGTTGGAGGTGTACTGGCGCCATTTCGGCGCTGGGCATCAGCTCCGTGTGCTGGCACTTACCAGCGACGACGGTGTCGTTGGTATCGTGCCGCTGGTCGAACGCGATCACGCGACGCCCTTGGGCGCGTTTCGCAAGTTGACGTTTCCGCTCGACTACTGGGGTTCGTTTTACGGTCCGATCGGTGCCGATCGCGAGCGGTTGTTGGCCGCAGCGATCGCGCACGTGGCAACCGAAGCACGCGACTGGGATTATCTGGAGCTCAACTGGCTCGATCAGACGTCCTTGCTTGCGGACACCGCCGAGCACGCGCTTTGGCAACTCGGGATGCAGGGCAAACGGCAGTTGGACTTCGACACCTCTATCGCCAAGCTGGGTGCTTCCTGGGAGGACTACTGGGCGGGGCGAAGCGGCAACTGGAGAAGCAATTGCCGTCGCAATGAAAAGAAGCTCGCCAAACAGGGCACGATCGAACACGTACGCTATCGGCCTCGTGGTCAGGAATTTGGCGAAGAAGATCCCCGTTGGGACCTTTACGAACAGTGCGAGCGGATTGCCGCCGCCAGCTGGCAGGCCTCCTCAACCGACGGCACGACAATCTCCCACGCGTCGGTGCGGCAGTTCTTGCGCGACGCCCACGAGGCGGCGACACGGGCAGGGTGCGTCGACCTGAACCTGCTGCTCGTCGATGGGGAACCGATCGCCTTCAACTACAACTACGTCTATCGAGGCTACGTCAGCAGTCTTCGCCTCGGCTTTCTGCCGGAGTTCCGCCAGTACGGGCCAGGCACCGTGCTGACCCGGCGGATGCTGCGCGACAGCTGCCAGCGGGGCGATCACACCTTCGATTTCCTGCCGGGCTCGGGCAAAGTGAAACGTCCCTGGCGAACAAAGGTCTGCGGAGGCGAACAGTTGCGCTACGTACCTGGCCGGCTGTCCCGCGTCGGCCTGTGGGAAACGGGCAAGTCGATTGTCGAGCGACTTCGCGGCCGTGACAGCGAGCTCGCGAAACTGGCCGTCGAAGACTGAAATGGCGGGCGGCGAGACACTGCCCCAATCCCATCAAAGTCGTTCCAACTTGGGTTAGCAAGATGAAGAGCACAACCAAAGTCCTTTTGCTCATCCTGGCCATCTATAGCGTGGCCTTGATCGCCGTGGAATTGATGACGTCGCAAGACCACGTTCGTCATTACTTCACCGACATCGAGGGGCCGGTGCGGTTCTATGCGGTCAATACGTCGCTGTCGGTGTTCTTGCTGTGGGCGACCGCGCTCTTGTTCGCGGTCTGTCTGCTCTGCGTGAACAACCAAGACGGAGAACGACGTCTGTGGTGGTTCTTTGTTTCCCAAGTGGCCGTCTTTGCTTATCTGGGACTGGATGACCGGTTCAAGCTTCACGAGTCGTTCGCCTGGCGTTTGGGTATCGGCGACCATTACGTGCTGTTCGTTGTCGCACTGGCAGAGTGCTTCTTCCTGTTGGCACTTGGCCGCCGCGAGGTCCTGACGGGCCGTTCCGGACGATTGCTTCTCGCGGCCGCCGTGCTGTTTGGCGTCATGATCTTCTTCGACGCCGTTGCGCCGCACGACATGGTGCTGCGACTGACGCTCGAGGATCTGGCCAAGACCTGGGCCAACGTGTTCTTCTTCGCCTTCGCCTGGCATCTTTGCTGCCAGCAGATCGAGAGACTCAAGGGGCTGGGTCATACGCATTTTGCAGAGACTCCCGCATGAGCCACGGCGACAAGAAACTGAAGGCGGACACGCTCATGCAGTCCGTCAGCTTTGCGATTGCGATCGCGCTGGTCTGCCGGTTGCTCGGGTTCGGTCGTGGCATCGTCCTGGGTCGGGCCCTCGACGCGGTCGAGTTGGGACGTTGGGCGCTGCTGACAAATGCGGTGGAGATTGCGGCGTTCGGTCTGTTGTTGGGGATTCCCGCGGGCTTGAGCCGTTACGTGGGACGCCACCAGGAGCAGGGCACGCTGGGGCCGTTTCTGCGGCACGTGGCCTTGTTGCTGGGGACGCTGACCGTCGTGGCGCTGGGCGTGGGGCTCGCGTTTCCCGAGTTTGTGGGCCATTTGCTCTTCGGCGAGACGAGTGAACTATCGCTCGTATGGCTCGCCATGGGAGCGATCGGGGCGACCGTCGCCTTCAGTGTCGTGCAGGGCATTCTCTACGGCTTACGATTGCTGCGGCTGAACTCGGTGCTCGAATTCCTGAAGAACTTCGGTTTCCTGGCGGTCCTTGGCCTCCTGATCATCTTCTGGCGCGACGATGTCTATGCGGCTGGTTTCGCGCACCTGGCCATGACGTTGGCCGCCACGCTGGCGATCAGCGGCTTTGTCATCCTCCGCTTGCGATCCGGTCCGGCGGTCGAACCGTCGTCGAGCAAGCCGCCACTGAGTAACGGAATCTGGTTGCTGTTCTTCTTTTCGCTCGGCTCGTGGAGCTTCGGTTCCCTGCAACGGATGTGTCGTGGTTTGGATCGCTACATGCTGCTGCACTTCGGCAACGTCGAAGCGGACGAGGCGCTACGCCAGATTGGCGACTATTTTCTTACGATGAAGATCTGCGAGCCGCTGGGTCTGCTGGCCGGTGCGCTTTCCTGTGCTCTGTTGCCGCATGCCGCCCGGCAGTACGAATCGGGAGAGCGCGGGGAGCTCGCTCGACGTTTGATCCTGACTGCCAAGGTGACGATGCTCGCCATGCTGGGGGGCGGCTGCGCGTTGCTGTTCACGAAGTCGCTGGCATTTTCGATCTTGCTCGGTCATGAGCCGGCAACCGCCTCCTTCGCGCTGGCACCCGTGCTGATCAGCATCATCGTCCTGGCCTACCATTCGATCATCCGAACGCACCTGCTGTGTGCCGAATTGGTCTGGCGTGTGGCCGCGATCTGGCTGCTGGCATTGGTGCTCAACGCCGGATTGAACTTCTATCTCGTGCCGCAGTACCAGCTCTATGGAGCGGTGCTGGCGACGATGATCAGCAGCTTTGTCGTGTTGGTGACGCTACTCATCATCTCGTACCGCAGCGGGCTGCCCGTCGATCGCGGGACGATGCTGCTGGCGGTCGCCCCCGCCGTCTTGCTTCTGCCTGCCTGGCTGGCGGCCTTGGTAACGCTGATCCTATTCGGGCTGGCGGCGAGGACGCCGCTGATTCTCTCGGCGGAGGAGCGGAGCCGCACCCTGGAGTGGTTTGTCAATCGCTTCGGTGACACCGCGCCGGCCCGGTTGGCCACCCGAACGCTCAGATCGTGGGGCGCGAAACTGCGCACCGGCGAGCGCAAAGCGACGCCCTGATGTCACGTAACTCGAACGGAACGATCGCGAACATGTGCCCATCTGCAACCCTAACGTCCGAGCGAAATCCCCAGGTGCTCGTCCTGGGTGACGATACGCGCATCGTGATCTCCGTGGCTCGTTCGCTGGGGCGTCAGAATGTCGCGGTCGACGTCGCCTGGTGTGGCACCTACTGCCCGTCCCTCCGTTCGCGATACGTTCGCCAGGTCCACGACGTCGAATGGCCCCGCCCTCGGAGTACCGCCTGGCACGAGCAACTACGCGGCCTGTTGGCCACGACGAAGTACGATTTGGTCCTGCCGGTCACGGAGGCGGCCGTCTATGCCATGCAGACGGATCGCGCGGAGTTCGCCGAGTTCGACAATCTCTATCTCTTGCCGGAGGAAACGTATCGTGTCGCCTCCAGCAAGCGGGAAACCTACCGTCTGGCCGAACGGCTAGGCGTGCCGATTCCCCAGACCGATTCGGTCGACACGGCAGAGGACCTGGCGCGGGTCCTTCCCGATCTTCGCTTTCCCGTCATCGTCAAGCCGATCTGCCCCGTTGAAGAAGTCGACGGAATCGACAAGCACTATGCACGGTCCGTCGACACGGCGGACGAGCTTCGCGCGTACTGGGCGCGACTTACCGAGCGGGGAGCCCGCGTACTCCTGCAAGAGTACTTCGAAGGCGTCGGGGTTGGCGTGGAAGTGCTCGTCCACCGCGGCGTGATTCGAACCGCGTTTCAGCATCAACGGATCCACGAGACCAACGGCCACGGCAGCACCTATCGCAAGGGCGTGCCGGTGTCTCGCGAGCTGCTCGATGCCACGGGGCGACTGCTCGGCGAAATGCAGTACACCGGGGTGGCAATGGTGGAATACCGTGTCGATCCCGCAACCGGTGCATGGCGATTGATCGAAATCAATCCCCGATTCTGGGGATCGTTGCCGCTGGCAGTGGCCTCGGGGGCGGACTTTCCGTACTTTCTCTTTCAACAGTTGTGCGAAAGCGGGTGCGACCTTCCCCAGGCGTATCGGACCGGTTTGCGGTCGCGCGACTGGACCTATGACCTGATCTGGCTGTGGAGTCGGCTGACGCAATCGGGGGCACGGTTCCAGCGGGGTCAGGAGCGGTGGCTCGGCTGGAAGACCAATGCCGTCTCCTGGCCGAGCGTCCTCTTGCATACGCTACGCGGTCTATTTGGCCGGGACGGCTGGGACACGTTCGCTTGGGACGATCCCGGGCCGGCGAGGGCTGAAGTCCGCAAGCTCGTGGGAAGCGCGCTGCGGAGGTGCCGTACCGCGCTGGCAGCAGGCGGGGCTTCGATCCTCTCCCACGTCCCTCGTCGGCAGCGTGCAACTCGCTAGAGCGCTTTTCATTTCCCTGCCGCGTCTCGGCGGGCTACGACCGCGTTTGACGTCGTCGACCTGCATCGACGAATCTCCTGGAGTCGCGGCGCGTCGACGGGGCCTATCCGTCGACAGACGAGCTTTTCGAGGAAGTCAGCCAGCTGCTCGAAGCACTCGCCGCCACGGCGGGGCCGGGGTACTTTCTCGACGAGGTGCGCGAGTGGCTCGATCAGATTCGCATCTTCGGTTTTCATCTGACCTGTCTCGACGTGCGTCAGGATTCGCGCGTCCACGGCCCGGTGATGGCGGAGATCCTCGCCCAGGCCGGTCTTTGCGACAACTTCGCGGAGCGATCGCCCGACGAGCAGGCTCAGCTACTCGCCGAGACCCTGGGAGTCGACGTCAAGCTGGACGAAGAATCCCTCTCGGAGGCGGCCCAGGAAACACTCCGCCTGTTTCGCCTGCTGCGCCGTGCCGCGAAGAGCTACGGCGCCAGCGCGCTCGGCGGACATGTGATCAGCATGACGCGCAACGCCGCCGATATTCTGACGGTGCTTTGGCTCTGGCGGATGCCGACCACGGACCTCGCGGCGGAGGAGTCGACCGATAGCGGACCGCTGCCGATCATGCCGTTGTTCGAGACGATCGACGACTTGGAGCGAGCGCCGCAAATTCTACGGTCGCTGTTCGGCTTTCCCGCGTATCGCGAACACCTGGCCGCGATGGGCGATCGCCAGACCGTGATGATCGGCTACTCCGACAGCACCAAGGATGGCGGCTACCTGACGGCTTGTTGGTCGCTCTACCACTGCCAGACGACGCTCCGTGAGCTGGCGGCGGAGGCAGGCATCGAGCTTACGTTCTTTCATGGCCGTGGTGGATCGTTGGGGCGGGGTGGCGGACCGACCACAAGTAGCATCCTGTCGCTGCCGCCGGGAAGCGTCGACGGGGCATTGCGCTTGACCGAACAGGGGGAAGTGCTGGCCGACAAGTACGACGATCCGGCCATCGCGCATCGCCACCTGGAGCTGGTCATGTGGTCGGCCTTGATCGTCAGCGGCTCGCCTCCGGCAACGGCAGCCCCGAGTGGCGCGAGACGATGCAGACGCTTTCGACGCGGGCGTTCGCGGCCTATCGCGAGCTTTTCGACAAACCGGGCTTCGTCGACTTTTTTCGCCGTGTGACGCCCATCTCGGAGATCGAACAGTTGCCGATCGGCTCGCGACCGGCGCGCCGCAAGGGTGGTGGACAATTGAAGGACCTGCGGGCCATCCCCTGGGTCTTTTCCTGGACGCAGGCGCGGTGCCTGGTGCCGGCCTGGTTTGGTCTGGGGACCGCGTTGACTTCCATGGTCGACGATCCCGAGTCCCTCGAGCGGTTGCGTACGATGTATCGGGAGTGGACGTTCTTTCGCGTTACGATCGACAACGCGGAACTGGCGCTGGCCAAAACCGATCTGCAGATCGCCGAATGCTACGCCAACCTGGCTCGCGACACGGCCGAGCTGATGAAGATCGGTGCCTTCGTGGCAGAGGAGTACGAGCGCTCCGTCCGTGGCGTCCTCGCGGTGACGGGCAACGACGAGTTGCTGTCCGGAACCGCCTGGCTCCGCGAGTCGATTCGCGTTCGCAATCGTTACATCGATCCCCTGAATTTGATTCAGGTTGAGCTCTTGCGGCGTCTGCGGAAATGCCAGGAGGAAGAGGCGAACGAGGCCGCAGCCGCTCGTGAGGAGGAGTTACGTCATCTGACGCGCTTGAGCATCGCGGGAATTGCCTCGGGCATGCGGACCAGCGGGTGATTTCCGGCAGCTGGATCGTGGTGAAGCGTGTCGAATCGCGTTGCGATCGCGGCAGCGAGCGTCGATAATGCGGGCAGTCCCGCCGCGCGCCTTTCCGGTCTGTTTGGTCCCGCCCCGCCACTGCCTCATGCTTCGATTTCTGCTCGCGAAGTTGGTCATGGTCACGCTGATGGGGGCGTGTAGTCTGGGGGCTTTGGTGGCCCGCGCTGACGACTCGGAGCCGAACGCGAGTCGGGACCAAGCAGACAAATCACACGATGCGGCGGAGCTCGCGTTCTTCGAGCGTCGCATTCGTCCGGTCTTGGTCGAGCGGTGTTACGAATGTCATTCGGCCGCGGCTCAGCAGGCCGGCAAACTGAAGGGCGAGCTGTTGCTCGACAGCCGCCCCGGTGTGCTTCAGGGGGGACCGAGTGGACCGGCCGTGGTCCCGGGCGATGTGGAAGCGAGTTTGCTGCTGTCGGCGATCCGTCACGAAGATCTCGAGATGCCGCCGGACGGGCGACTCGACGCGGACGTGATCTCGGCGTTCGAGACATGGATCCGTCGCGGGGCGTTCGATCCACGTGCGGAGGCGGCAGGCGTGGTCCAGGTGGACGCACGCGCCCCCATCGATTTTGCGGAGGCGAGGAAGTTCTGGGCCTTCCAGCCGCCGCGGAAGAGCTCGCCGCCCCAGGTTGCCAATACGAGTTGGCCGCGGAGCGACATCGACCGCTTTCTGCTCGCCCGGCTTGAAGCGGTCGGGTTGGAGCCGGTCGGCGATGCCGATCGTCATACGCTGCTGCGTCGCGTGACGTTCGACCTGACCGGTCTGCCGCCGACTCCGGAAGCGATCGAGAGCTACCTGGCCGATCATTCGGACGAGGCCTGGTCGCGCGTTGTCGATCGCCTGTTGGCTTCGCCCGAGTTTGGCGAGCGCTGGGGGCGGCATTGGCTCGACGTGGCCCGCTACGCCGACTCGAACGGCGGCGGCGTCAATATCGCGTTCGACAACGCCTGGCGCTATCGCGACTACGTGATCGCGGCGATCAACGCCGACAAGCCGTACGATCGATTCTTGAGAGAGCAGCTAGCCGGTGACTTGCTGCCGTATGATTCGCCACAACAACAGGCGGAGCAGATTGTCGCCACGGGCTTTCTGATGGTCGGCAACAAGCCGCTGGGCAAATACGACAAAGAAGCGCTGGTGCTCGACGTCGCCGACGAGCAAATCGACCTTGTCGGCCGGGCGTTGATGGGGCTCACGCTGGGCTGTGCCCGGTGTCACGATCACATGTTCGACCCGGTGCCGATGGCCGATTACTATGCCCTCGCCGGCATCTTCGCGAGCACGCATTCGGTGATCAAGAAGAAGGTGATCAGCGGGATTCCGCACGTGCGGTTGCCGCTCGATGAGCGCAACGCATCGTGGTACGAGGCTCGCAAGGAGCAAATCGGCCAGGCCTTCGCCCAGGCGGCGGCCGACATCGAGCATCCGCACGACGAAGCGATTCGCATTCGCGGCCAGCTCGCTGCGCGGGGCCAGGTCGTGCCGCGCGGCTTCTTGCAGGTCGCCCGCTTTGCCGGCCAGCCGGATATTCCCAACGACGAGTCAGGACGGCGACAACTGGCCGAGTGGCTCACCGATCCAGCCCATCCGTTGACGGCACGCGTGATGGTCAATCGCGTCTGGCATCATCTGTTCGGTCGTGGACTGGTAGCGACGGTCGACAACTTCGGTGCCCGTGGCCAGCGACCTTCGCACCCGCGGCTGCTCGACCACCTGGCGATCGAGTTTCGTGAGGACAACTGGAGCCTGAAGCGACTGATCCGACGTCTGGTGCATACGCGGGCCTATCGGCTCGCCAGCACGGGCGAGGCGGAGTTGCTGACCCGCGGCCGGGCACTCGATCCGGACAACGCGTTGTTGTGGCGTGCCCGCGGTCGCCGGCTCGATGTCGAAGCGATGCGTGACTCGATCCTGGCGATCAGTGATCGACTCGACCGCACGCGTGGCGGACCTACCTTGACGTTTTCCGGCCGCTACGAGTTCTCCAACAGTACGCGGCGACTGAAGGTGCCCGATCCGTCGCGGCGGCGAGGCGTCTACCTGCCGATCGTGCGCGATCACCTCGACATGGTTCCTTCGCTCGATATTCTCGAAGTGTTCGACTTCGCCAATCCGTCGTTCGTTACGGGGCGTCGCAACGCCACGATCGTGCCGACACAGGCGCTCTATCTGATGAACAGCGAGTTCGTCACGGAACAGGCGGAGCACGCCGCCCGGCGTCTGCTGCGTGCGACCAGCGGCCAGAGTGACCGCGAGCGCGTTGCCCGGTTCTTTCTTACGGCCCTCACTCGTCCCCCCAGCGCCACGGAAGTCGACGGGGCTCTTGAACTTCTACAGGACGTTCGCGCCGCCGCAGACGTTTCCGAAGCCGAAGCGGGGGAAGGGCCCGACCTGGCGGCCTGGACCGTGCTTTGCCAAACGATCTTTGCTTCCAGCGAGTTCGTCTTCTTGAACTAGTGGATGGCCAGCTCCGCGATGACATTGCCGCTGACTCGACGACAACTGCTGCAAACCTCGGCCTGTGGATTCGGGTCGCTGGCCCTGGCGGGTCTGTGCGCCCGGGAAGCGGCCGCCGAGGGTTCATCCGCAGCGAAGGCCACGTCGCAGCCGCTCGACCCGCGATCCCCCCATTTCGCTCCCCGAGCCAAGCGGGTCATCTTCCTGTTCATGATGGGGGGGCCCAGCCACGTCGATACGTTCGACTTCAAGCCGGAGCTGCAGAAGCGTGACGGACAGGACATGCCGGGGGGCGTGCCCGAGGCGCAGAAGTCGGCCGGCCGCCAGTTGCGAAAGTTGATGGCCTCGCCGTTCCGCTGGCAACAGCACGGCCAGAGCGGACTTTGGGCCAGCGAGTTGTTCCCACACGTGGCCGAGCACATGGACGACCTGTGCGTGATCAATTCGATGCACACCGAGGGGTTCGATCATGCCAATGCCACGCTCAAGCTCCACACGGGCGCGGTAAGCCTGACCCGACCTTCGCTGGGCTCCTGGGTCGTCTACGGACTGGGGAGCCACAACGACTCGCTGCCGGGCTTCATCACGATCTGTCCCGATCGGGGTCGTGGCACGCGAAACCACTCGAACGCCTTCTTGCCATCGGTCTATCAAGGGTTGGCCATCGGCCACGATGGCGTGCCCGCCCGCGAGGCGACGATTCGCCACCTGGCCAACGCGCGACTCTCGCCGACGGTGCAGCGGCGACAGCTCGAGTATCTGCGTCAGCTCAATCGCGAACATCGTGCTCGCACGGCCGACGACGATCAGCTCGACGGCCTGATCCGCTCGTACGAGCTGGCTTTTCGTATGCAGCGAGAAGCGCCGCGGCATCTCGACCTATCGGACGAAACCCCGCACACGCTGGCGATGTACGGCATCGATGAGCGGCCGACCGACGACTTTGGGCGGCAGTGCCTGATGGCCCGTCGCTTTGCCGAGGCAGGCGTCCGGTTCATTCAGGTCACCCATACGATTCGGCGGCACTTTCCGGGCGTGGCCAACTGGGATCAGCATAACGACCTGGTCCGCGATTTGCCGCGGAACTGCCGCGCGGTCGATCGGCCGATCGCCGCCCTGTTGGCGGATTTGAAACAACGCGGCATGCTCGACGACACGCTCGTGATCTGGGGAGGCGAGTTCGGTCGTACGCCGGTCGCCGAACATCGCAGCAAGGCGGTGGGGCGCGATCACAATCCGCTGGGCTACACGATGTGGCTGGCCGGCGGCGGCGTGCGTGCCGGCCATGTCCACGGGGCGACCGACGCGTTCGGCTATCGAGCGACGGAAGATCGCGTCTACATGCACGATCTTCACGCCACCGTGTTGCACTTGTTGGGCCTCGACCACGAACGGCTGACGTATCGCTACGCTGGCCGCGACTTCCGCTTGACCGATGTCTACGGCCGGGTGGTCAAGGGCATTCTCGCCTGACGCGGCAGGCGTTTGCGAAGCGGTCGCGGTGCCGCCGGCATCGATGCGCCGGGTCAGATTGAACCCAAACGGCCGTTCCATTAGGCTTGTCGATTCGATTTTCTCCAGGTGTGCCGGCGGGTCCTGCGAGGATTGCCCACCATGATACCGATGCCGAGTCTTGCCGCCGCGTGTCGCCAGCCTCTTCGTATTTGCGTATGTCCTCCGAATCCGCCCCTCACGACCGACTGTACGACCGCGACTTTGCGTTGGCGATGGCCAGCCAGATGTGTTTCGTCATTGCCAACACGCTGTTGGCCCATTATGCCCGCTGGATCGAGTTTCTCGGCGGCAGCGTTCGGGACGTCGGCTTTGTAATGGGTTGCGGAGCCATCTTCGGGCTGATTTTACGGCCCTGGATGGGCCAGTGGATCAATCGGCTCGGCCCGCAGACGATGTGGTTGATCGGCTACGCCGTGTTCGCGGTTGGTTGCATCGGCAACTTGCTGCTCTACGATCTGGGGCCTGGCATCTACCTGCTGCGCTCCTGCCTGGTGCTCGGGGCAGCCATCGTCTTCACCAGCAGCCTGACCTACATCACGCACACCGCGCCGGTTCACCGGCAAGCGGAAGCGATCGGCATCCTCGGTTCCGGCGGGTTCATCGGAATGTTGCTGGGGCCGGTCCTGGGCGATGTGATTCTCGCCGCCAGCGAGCGGGTACGGGGCGATTTCGTGTTGCTCTTCGTGGCCGCCAGCCTGGGCAGCCTGGTCCCGGCGGCATTGGTCCTCTGCATGCGGAAGACGAACGTGCGGCACCGCGGGGCCCCGGTGACGTTGGCCGATTTCTTTCGCACCACCGCGAGACACTGGCCCGGTACGATCATCCTGGTCAACCTGGCCTTTGGGGCCTGCATGACCGCGCCCTTCGTGTTCTTGTCGAGCTACGTCGACCAGGAGCAGTTGAGAATCACGGGCGTGTCGGTCATCGGCCTGTTTTTTTGGTGCTATGCCGGTTGGGGTTTGGTGATTCGGATCGGGCTGCGACGCTTGCCGCAGCGTCGCGGCCGTCGCAAAGTGCTCTTGGCGGGACTCGTCTTCATGGGCGCAGGAATGTTCGCCTACGCGTTGGTCGATGCGGCCCATCCCTGGCGCATCGTCGTGCCTTCGCTGATCTGTGGCACGGGTCACGCGCTGATCTTTCACACCATGATGTCGCTGGCCGTGGAGACATTTCCCAGTCCGGTGCGCGGCACCGGTTCCGCTTTGGCCCTGATGATGCTCGACATGGGGACGATCGTGGGGGCACCCCTGTTCGGTCAGATTGCCGAGACGGCAGGCTACGCGGCGATGTTCGCCACGATCGGCTCGATCACGTTGTTCTCTGCATTGGCCTACACCCTGGCCAGCATCCCTGTTTGGCAGCGGCGAAGCGCCGAGCGAAAAAAGACCGAATTGAGAGATTCAGTAATTCCGGCGCCGCTGGCGACCGAGGAATCGGTCGCGTAGTGCGCCACTGCCCACTTGCCCGCCCTTGGGTGCGTGAGTCTTGACGAGCACTGCAGTTAGGCGTTGGCGTGGGGGGGGATCCTCGGGGCGACGGACGAGGTCCGCGCGATGGCGACTCGAGACGCCGGCTGGCCGTCGCTGGCTCGAAGGCCGCCTGGCCGCTGGTCGGCCTGGTTCATTGGCTGCGCAGGGGTCAATAGACGCGCTCTAAGTTCCCGCGACTGAGCCTCTTTTTAAGAATAGTAGACAACCGGCTGCGACCAGTGAACAGATTGCCCATCCGGCCGCGAGCGGAGTGGCCATGACAATTCCGCTCCGTTTCGACTCGGCGATTCGCAATTGCAACTGTTTGTCCGGTAGCAACGTCCCGTTGCTTGAATTAGCGATCGATTCACGGAGAAACGCGATTCGCTCGTCCGTCATCTTCAGCGATTGGCGTGCTTCCATCGTTATCAAAACTGCTCCCAGGAGCGACGCCAGGACGAGGATCGCGCTTGCAGTACGGCGGTGAAGCCAATTCGCGCGAGCAGAAGCAGCAGGCTGCCGAAGACCAGCAAAGAAACGCCATCCGAAAACCACCCCAGCGATCGCGCAGAAAGGTGCAAGGACTGTGGCGAAGGGCGTTAGCTCTCCAGCCGCAAGTCCAATCAACATGAAGAAGACAGCTAGAGAAGCGACGACCGAAAACAATACTGCGACAATCATGCCAATCTCTCGTGATTGACTGCTAACTGATCCGGATAGAGATATAACCAAGAGTTGTGGACGGGAGGTTGAAAGAGGCGGCGTGCTTTGGGTGAAATTGTTTTACTCACTCAATGCCAACCCAAGGAGTACGCCACCATGCAAAAAGCTACCACGACGACGGTTCATTTTCCATCCACCGAAGCGAAGCACGTGCTGACCGAGATCCTGCGAGAAGGAGCCCAGACGTTGTTGGTGGAGGCCATCGAGGTGGAGGCTGCCGAGTGGATCGACGCACATGCCCCCCTGAAGGCCGTCGCCGAGGACATCTTGGCGGCGGACGCCAGTCCGCTAAACTGGAGACGCTTGCGACGATGGGATGGTCCTACGAGAGGGAACAGTCAACCACGGGAAGGTCGACATGGATGATCGACAGCGACTGGAGGCGTTTCTTGCCCGGGCTGAGGCCGCCGGGGGTCTCGATGAGCGTCGCTATCAGTCTCTGCTGGCCGAGCTAGAGCGGCCCGACGTGCCGACCGGCTACGACGAGCAAGGGCGACTGCGGATCGCCATGTTCGACGCCAAGTCGTACGACGTCGAGTCGTTCGCGCAGGCAAATGAGAACCGCTTCGCCATCCACCCGCTCGACACCTCGCTCAACGCCGATACGGCCAAGGCCGCCGCCGGCTGCACCGTCGTTTGCATCTTCGTGAACGACCGTTGCGATCGCGAAGTGGTGAGAGTCTTGGCCGGGCTGGGCATCGAGTTGATTGCACTCCGTTGCGCCGGCTTTAACAACGTCGATCTGGCCGCCTGTGCGGAGTTCGGCATTAGCGTCGTGCGCGTCCCGGCCTACTCTCCCTACGCGGTGGCCGAGCACACGGTGGCGTTGATGTTGATGCTCAACCGCCGCCTGCACCAGGCCTATCTTCGCAATCGGGCCGGCTACTTCGTGCTCGAGGGACTCACCGGATTCGATATGCGCGGCAAGACGGTCGGCGTGGTCGGGACCGGCCAGATTGGACGCTGCGTCGTCGACATTCTATGCGGCTTTGGCTGCGAGGTGCTGGCCTTCGACAAGTTCGAGAACGCCGAAATCGCGGCTCACGAGCACGTGCGCTACGTTCCGCTCGAAGAACTATTCGCGTCCTCCGACATCATCACGCTCCACCTGCCGCTCTTCCCCGAGACGCATTACCTGATCAATGCCCAGGCCATCGACCGGATGCGAGACGGAGTGATGGTCATCAACACCAGCCGCGGTGGTCTCATCGATACCCAGGCCCTGATTGCCGGACTGAAACGCGGCAAGATCGGTTTTGCCGGGCTCGACGTCTATGAAGAAGAGGCGGGCATTTTCTTTCAGGATCTGTCGAACAAGGTCCTTACGGATGACGTGTTGGCTCGCCTGATGACGTTCAACAATGTGGTCGTAACGTCGCACCAGGCTTTCCTGACCCGCGAAGCGCTCGCGAATATCGCCCGTACAACGCTGGACAACGTTGCCGAGTTTGCGGCCGGCAAGCGAGGCGCGGAGCTGTCGCACGCCGTCTTGGAGAACTGAACCATCCATCACCAAGTTACGCCGCTCGACGCACCTTGGGGAGTTGGGCGGAGAACGAACCCGTCCTCGAAGTTGTCCTCCCCGCACCCAGTCTTCTCATGCCCGTCGAGCCTACGCCCATGTCGCTGCCCCATGCTGTCCTGCCTGGCTCGTTCACCAAACAGATCGCCACCGTCGGTCCGGCCTGCAAGCGACCGGAAACGTTGCTCGAGATGATCCGCCAGGGCGTGGACGTCTTTCGCCTGAATATGGCCCACGGCACGATTGCCAGCCACGAAGCAACCCTGGCCGACATCCATCGAGCGAGTGACGAAGCGGGCCGGCCGGTGGGGGTGTTGGTTGATCTGTCCGGACCGAAGATCCGACTCGGCACGCTGCTCGACGACCCGACGCCCTGCCGCCATGGCGAATCGTTCGAGTTCGTGCCTGGCGATACGGCCCAGCGGCCCGACCAGCTCGTGACCAACTACGCACCGCTGGTCGAGGAACTCTCCGTGGGCGACCGTGTCATGTTGGCCGACGGCACGGTGAGCATGGTGGTGCTGGACAAGTCTGGTGGTTCCGTTCGCTGTCGCGTCGAGGACGAGGGATCGATTCGTAGTCGCCAGGGAATCAATTTGCCCGGCGTCCAGCTAAGCGTGCCGTCGATCACCGACGCGGACGAAGAGCACGCGATCTGGGCTGCCCAGAGCGGCGTCGATTTTGTGGGTCTGAGTTTCGTCCGCGGCACGCAGGAACTTCGCGAGCTAAAGAACCTGCTTCGAGGACACGGCTCGTCCGCCATGGTGATCGCCAAGATCGAGAAAAAGGAAGCTCTCGAACGACTCGAGGACATCGTGCGGGCGGCCGACGCGGTGATGGTGGCCCGCGGCGATTTGGGCGTGGAGATCGACGTGGCCGAGATTGCCGTCGTGCAGAAGCAGATCATCGAGACGTGTCAGCAGCTCGGCCGACCGGTGATTGTCGCTACCCAGATGCTCGACAGCATGCATCATTCGCAGCGACCCACCCGGGCCGAGGCGACCGACGTGGCCAATGCCATTCTGGACGGGGCCGATGCGTGCATGCTTTCGGGCGAGACGGCCATCGGCGACTATCCGCTCGACGCGGTGAAGATGATGAACCGAATCATGGTCGCTACCGAGCGCATGTCTCATCGTCATCTGCCGGCCGCCCCGCAGTTGGCCACGTCGCACGGGGTTCATCCGATCACGTCTGCGGTCGTCTACGGGGCGGCCCAGATCGCCGATCAGCTCTCGTCGAACTTGATCGTCATTGCGACCCGAAGTGGGGCGACGGCGCTGGTAAAGGCCAAACAGCGCGACTTCATCCCGACGGTCGGCGTCAGTTCATCGCCCGAAGCGTTGCGACGCATGTGTCTGTTCTGGGGCACCTACCCATTGGCTGGTGCGCCGCTCGACGACCCGCCGGCGCTACGTCGGTTTGTCAGCGAGTGGGGCCTGCGTAACGGTCTGTTGACCCAGGGCGATACAGTCGTTTCCATCACGGGCACGGGCATCGTCCACAGGGCGCACAACTCCGTCGTGGTCTACGAGGTCGAAGCGAGGTAGAACGCCGGCGGCCTGCGGCCGACTTGGAACTTCGTCGGCGGGCACCCTTGAAACGGCGGGCACCCTTGAAGCGATTGGCCCCCGGGGATCGACGAGCGCCCTGGGAAGTGGTGGCGAGAGACGACCAGAGCAAGGCGAAGAAAAGGACGGGACGGTCGGGGCTCGCCTTGCCCAGGGCGAGCCGAAACGGAGAAGCCTTTAGGGTGGCTGAGGGGATTCGAACCCCCGACCCCTGGAACCACAATCCAGTGCTCTAACCAACTGAGCTACAGCCACCGTATACCGCCAACTCGGCCCGCCACGAAATTGTCGAGCGACGTAATCCGTCAACTATAGTGCTCGTCGGAAAGAGGGTCAACGCCGCGAAAAGCTCGTCGATTCGCGTCGATTCGCCGACGCGCTCAACGCGAGTCGCCGGACTTCGCGCGGGCCTCGGCGTCGGCTTCCGCAGCCAGCAGAAATTGACGATAGGCCAGATCGAGCTCTCCAAAACTCTCTTCTGCCAGCTCCGCCAACTCGGCTGGCGATGCCCGATCGCCGTAGACCGCGCGGAGATACTGCACCAGCGCATCGCGATAGTGCCCGTCGGAGTAGTGCATCAGAAACGTGGCCTGACCGGCGATCTGCGTGTAGACGGTGGCCGCCTGAGGATGACGATTCAGCTGCCAAAGTCCCATCCGGGTCAACTCGGCGAACGGGATGTAGAAGCGATCTTCCAAGAGCCGAATGCGCGCCCCCGGCAGGCGGGCCACGTGGTAACCGCCCACCGTATCGAAGCCGCCCCAGGGGGAGCGCTGTCCGTCGCGGAGCGACTCCATGTAGCAGGCGATCCCCTCGACGACCCAGGCGTGGCGCTTCTGCCCGGCCGGCTGCTTGAGCGATGCCGTCTCCTGAAACAACTGGTGCGTGGCCTCGTGAAGGACTGTGCCGGGGTCCTGATCTTCGCCCGCGAAGAAATACGCGGTACGACGGTTGGCAAAATAGACGCCCAGGCTCCGCTCGATGCCTGGTTGCCGTCGGACGAGTTCGTTGACGTACTCGTCGCGGGTGGCGAAATAGACGACCTTGTGACGGGCCGGAGGTCTTCGTGACGGTTTGCCGTAGCGAATGAGCTGCTGCAGCTGCTTGGGCGTGGTGTGAAAGGCGGCAAAAACCTGAAACCAGGCTGCGTGCAGCTGTTCGAGCCGCCGGGCCAGGGCGACGCCTTCTTCGAGACTGTGATTCGTGGTGACGTCGAAGTGCTCGGTCTCGATATGCCAACCGCGGGCGATCGAGCGGCGGAGTTCGGCCTCCCGTTCCGCGGTGATCCAGCGGGTCCCGTAGCGACGTTCCCCCTGTTCGTAACGGGCCACGTGGTCGGCCGGGAGCCAGCCGAATCGTTCGTGCCAGACTTCGCCCCGTTCGATTCGCCGCAAGGTATTCGGCGCGTACCAGCGATCTTGATACTGCTTGTGGCCAAGCAGGCGGCGGGCTGCCTCGTGTTCCGGGTTCTCACGCAGCGTGGCGTAGAGAAGCTCGAAGGCCAGGCTGACCTGTTCTTGCTCGGCCGCGGGCTTCACCAGGGCGAAGAGCGCGTCGGCGCGCAACTCGCGGAGACTGCGGAAACGACGTTGCCACTCGGCGGCGTCGGCGGAAGCTGCCGCAGATGGCTGCCCGTCCGCGATCCGGTAGACGATCTGCTTGTCCTGGTAGGTCGGTAACAACCAGTCCCGCGTCTGCTGAGCTTCGCTGGCCAGGCCCTGGGCCTCGGCCCAGTCCGCAAGATGAGCGAGTTGGTCGGCGAACTCGGCGTCGAGTTGAGCGCGCTCGGCGGCTGGGGACTCCGACCCCGTCACGGGCGGCGGCGCTGCCCCGATCATCAGCAGGGCGGCGGCCAACCAACCTAGCGCGCGGCGGTGGCCGGGCCGAATCGGCGCGAGATTGCGTCGCCTTGTTGGGGCTGCTGCTGACAACGGATGCCTTCCGGGTCCTGGGTCATTCCAGTGTACCTCGTCCTCGGAAATCGACCCGAGTTGCCTGCGGAATATGCGGCTTTTGCCGGCCAGCACACGAAAAAACCCCTCGCCGCCGGGACGAGGGGTGTCGGGAACCGAATCTGGTGCTCGGCCGCGGCAAGGCCGGGCCGCGTTCATGATCGCCAAGAGCTAGTCCGCGAAGGCCGCATCGAAGGCGACATTGCTGGGCTGGAAATCGAGCCTCTCGACGAACTCGCAGGCCTCGCGGGCGCCATGCTCGCGATCCATGCGGGTGTCTTCCCACTCGACCGACAGCGGACCGGAGTAGTTGATGTCGTTGAGCGCGCGAATGATCTCCTCGAAGTTCACCTTGCCGCGACCCGGCGAGCGGAAATCCCAACCGCGACGCGCGTCGCCAAAGTTGAGGTGACTGGCGAGAATACCGGAGCGCCCGTCGAGCGTGACAATCGCATCCTTGATGTGGACGTGATAGATCCTGTCAGGGAAAGCACGAATGAACTCGACCGGATCGACGCCCTGCCAGAGCAGGTGCGAGGGGTCGAAGTTGAAACCGAACTCTTCACGATGGTCGATCGCCTCCAGAGCTCGCTGGGCCGTGTAGATGTCGAAGGCGATTTCCGTGGGATGCACCTCGAGGGCAAACCGCACACCGCACTCTCCAAAGACGTCGAGAATCGGATTCCAGCGATCGGCGAACTGCTGGTAGCCGGCCTCGATCATCGATTCGGGAACCGGCGGAAACGAATAGAGCAGCGGCCAGATCGCAGAGCCGGTGAAGCCGTTGACGACGCTTACGCCGAACTGCTTGGCCGCACGGGCGGTGTTCTTCACATCTTCAGCAGCCCGCTCGTTGACTCCGTCCGGATCGCCGTCGCCCCAAACGTAGGGCGGCAAGATCGCCTGGTGGCGTCCGTCGATCGCATCGCAAACCGCCTGTCCCACGAGGTGTGTGCTAATCGAGAAACACTGCAGGTCGAAGCGATCCAGCAATTCGCGCTTCGCCGTGCAATAGTCGGCGTCCGCTTTGTCGACTTCGAAGTGGTCACCCCAGCAGGCCAACTCCAGACCTTGATAGCCAAAATCGCTGGCCTTTTGGGCCAGGTCGGCCAGGGGAAGATCGGCCCATTGGCCAGTAAACAGAGTGACGGGACGTGCCATAATCGATCTCCTTTGCCGGAATACAGGTTTGCCTGGTGTGCGGAGTCGCCAGATCGTGGGAGTCGCCGGACGTACGAAACTGGCGAAAGGTGACGCCTCATTCGCAAGGACGGGGCGTTGTTTGCCGGAGGGAATTTCCGCATTTTGACAGATTCCGTGGCCGTTTCAACTATGGAAGGAGGGCGATGATCTCGGGTGGGTGCCCGTCAGCCGCGTTATCGCACGATCGGCGAGAAGCTATCCCGGTTGGGCAAACCGTACGGGTCGCAGCACCGAGCGGTCGAGTGTCCGTGCTATACTTCCCAAGAGCACGCCGTGCGCCGGGGGCCGAGGGCAAGACGATCGGAAGGGACGGAGCATGAAATCGCAAGTCGCGTGTGTCGCGGTCGTCGTCGCGTGCCTGAGCTTGATCGCTGGAAGCGCCGGCGCGGGCGAGGCCCGTGTGGAGATCGAGGTGCTCCTCACCGGTCGCACTTCTCCGACCGCCCCCCAGGAGTGGATGCGCGTCTTGGAAGAGGCTGGCTTCGAGCGGGCCCAGATTCGACAGGCCCGCGGCAATGAGCGCATTGGCGTCACGATCGTCCGTCGTGAACCGTCGCCCCACTATCGCGTCATCGGACAGTTGCTGCGAAGCGGACGATTGCAACTGAGCGCGAACGAAGCCTTTGGTCGCAACGAGCGAAACGAACTACAGGCCTGGGTCGAATCGCTGAAGGAGCACGGTCCCGACGGCCCGCCGGAGGTCGGTGCCTTCGGGCTGACGGCGGACCAGTTCGCCGCGGTCAAGGAGGAACTGGCGACGCCGGTCGCCGCGACCACCCGCGGCTTGCGACCGGCTGACGTCGTACGGCAGATTGCCGCGGCCTTGGACGCTCCCCTGCGCATCGAACGGACGGCCCGCGAGGCCCTCGCCGAAGCGCCGGATGTTCCCGACGAGTTCCAGGGATTCGCCGGCGGGACCGCCCTGGCTGCGGTTCTCCGACCGGCCGGACTGGCGATTTATCCGGACGTTCAAGAAGACACGACACGCTACGTGGTCGCAGTCCGCCGCCGAGGGGTCGAGGTCTGGCCGATCGGCTGGGAAGAGGACACGAAGGCCATTCCGGCGCTGTTCGAGTTCGAGAAGATCGAACAGGCGGTGCGGTTGCCCATGGTCGACGCGATGCAAGATCTGACGAGTCGTCTCGCCGCACCGGTGCTATGGGATCACGCGGGGATCGCAAGGCGGGGTATCGAGATCGGCGAGATCGAGGTCGAATTGAAGGCCGCCAATCGCCACCTCGCCTCGTACCTCCGCAGAGTATTGCAGCAAGGGGGATTGGGATTCGAGGTCCGGCAGGACGACGCCGGACGAGCCTTTCTCTGGATTAAGCCGGGCAGGCGGGCAGCCCGTCGCGGTCGCGCGACCGATCGCTAGGCGTCGCGGGTCGACAGCTTCGCGACCCTACCACTCGAGCAGGACGGTGCCCCACGCCAGCCCCGCACCAAATCCCGTGAGCATGATCCGGTCGCCCGATTCGATCTTGCCCGAGCGCGCCACTTCGTCCAGCAGAATGGGAATGCTCGCGGCCGAGGTGTTGCCGTAGCGGTCGAGATTCACAGGCACCTTCTCGCGCGCGATGCCCAGGTTATCGACCGCCGCGTCGATAATGCGGATGTTGGCCTGATGCATGAAGAACATGTCGATGTCTTCGATGGCCAGATCCGCATGATGGAGTACGTCGCGGGTCGAGTCTTCGATTTGACGGATGGCCCACTTGAAGACGGGTCGACCGTTCATCTGGACGTACTGCAGATTGTCTTGAATTCCCTCGCACGAGTGCGGGATCCGCGAGCCGCCCATCTTCTGACAGAGCAATTCCTGTCCGGAGCCATCGGCTCCGATCGTAAAGCTGATGGACTTCTCGGCGGCACCGGTCGCATTCAACAGTACGGCGCCGGCTCCATCCCCGAAGAGAGGATAGGTCTTCTTATCCGCGGGATTCACCCGGCGGGTATTGATGTCCGCGCCGATGACGAGCGCGAGCTTACTCGTGCCGGTCACGACGAATTGCATTCCCGTAATGAGGCTATAGATGAACCCGGCACAGGCCGCCTGGAGATCGAAGGCGGGACCGGTAATGCCGAGTCGATCCTGCAGCAAGCAGGCGGCGGCTGGCAGCGGCAGATCGGGGGTGAACGTCCCCAGAATCACCAGGTCGATGTCGCTCCCCGTTACCCCTGCTTGTTCCATGGCGTGTCGAGCCGCGTGCTCGGCCATATCGCTGGTCGCCATCTGGGGCGGCGCCTTGCGTCGTTCCAGGATGCCGGTCCGCTGGATGATCCAATCGGCGTCGCACCCCAGCGCGGCGAGATCTTCGTTGGTGACGATCTCGTCGGGTACATACGAGCCCGTGGCGGCAATCTGAACGCCCGTCAGCGTATGAACGGGCGCTCGCCGCGATTGGATGATCATCTCGTGCATGACGACATTCCAGCGACTGGAGGGAGGATCGCAGGGAACTTAGGCAGTTCATCTCGTGATCGCAAGATCAGACTGGCCAGGCCTCCCGCATCCCACGCATTTGCCCGCTTTCCACGACTCAATGCTATCAGCGCTACTATGCCTACAGGCTAATACTTTGTAGATAATAGTGCAAAATGGCGACCGAAACGCGAGCCCTCCAGGCTGGGGAAGACCTCGCCGAAACGACGAAGAAAGGGAGGGCCCCCGCAACGTCGTTTCGGGCTGTGCCGTTTCGGGCCACGGCGGTGACCGCTTGGTCCAATTCTTGGCATCGGCTGTCTCGCTGGCAATGCCAGCGGTATTGAAATATCCGCGGTATTGGAAATTGGGACGCCGTGGCCCGGCTTTCGACGGCTGTTGAGGTAGCAACCCGATATGTGCTTACTCGCCATCCAACTTCAAGTCAGCAATTCGGTTCCGCTGATGCTGGCTGCGAATCGCGAGGAGGCCTATGACCGGGCCAGCACCCCACCGGTGTTCCACGACGAGACCCCCAAGGTCGTGTGCGGTATCGATCAGCGAGCGGGCGGCACCTGGCTCGGCGTGAACCAGTATGGGTTGATCGTGGCGGTTACCAATCGCGAGAAGGAGAATCTTCCCTCGAAGCCGAAGTCGCGGGGGCTGTTGTGCCGCCAGCTGCTGCAGTGCATCAGTGCCAGCGTGGCGTCACGACGGGCTGAATCGCACGTGGCCCGCGGTGCCTATGCGGGCGTGAATGTGCTCTGTGCCGATGTCCACTCCGCCTTCGTGACCGAGGGAGGCGACGAGGTGGAGACGATCGACCTCGAGCCGGGACTGCACCTGATGGCCACCGGTAACGTCGACGACGAGGAGGATCCGAGGATTTTGCTGGCGAGCGAAATGTTTGCCGCCGAACCGACGGACGATGCCGGCAGCTTTCTCCGCGTGGCGACGAAGGTCATGTCGTATCACGCTGAGAATCCGGACGAGCCAAGTATCGTGATCCACGGCGAGCAGCGCGGCACGGTCTCGTCGACGTTGATCACCCTGGCCAACTTTCGCAACCGCTCGACGTACCACTTTGCGCAGGGTTCGCCCGATCGAGTTCCGTATCGCGATTGCTCGCCCCACCTGCATAAGGTGCTGGGAGTCTAGCGCCGGTATCTAGGCCGCCGGCTGATCGCGAGGAGTCCGCTGGTAGAGCAGGGCATTGCCCTCCTTGCCGACCTGGCGGGCGGCTCCGGTTTCGCGAAGGCAGTAGGCGATCCGCTGTGCGATCCAGCGTTCGACGCCCAACTTCTTGGCCAGGTGGCCGGTGTGAAACGGCTTCGGGAGTCGCTTCGGCAACAGGTCCCAAAGGTCGGTCCGCGACCGCAGGGTGCACGACTCCTGAATCGATGTGAGGCGGCGGTCCTCGACCACGAAGTCGCCGTCACGCCGTCGCCGTCGCC
Source organism: Planctomycetota bacterium (assembly GCA_003389215.1). Classification (GTDB taxonomy): domain Bacteria; phylum Planctomycetota; class Planctomycetia; order Pirellulales; family UBA7805; genus MB-PLM-2. The sequence continues at coordinate 31,733 of QQVP01000118.1, forward strand.
GTCCGTGACCCGGATAGCGGTATTCCTCGATCTCGACGAGCACCCCCTCGAGGGTCAGATTTTCGTGCGGAAAGATGTGCCGAAAGTAGACCAGTTCGTCGAACAGATCGAGCAGCGTGCCGCGCTTGGGGCTGTAGCGTCGATCGACGATACGCCCGCCCTGGGAAGCCCGCTTGATCAAGCGTTTTCGCGCGATCAGCGGTTTGACGATCAGCACTCGATGTTTCTTCAGCAGTTGCTGGACCTTGCTGCGAATCGCCGCCAGGGATCCGTGTTGAATCTCAATGAGCTGCTGGTCGACGACGGCATCGATACGGTAGGAGCCCAGCTTCACTTCGACTTGGGCGTCCTCTCCCGCATAGCGCGTCTTGAGCTCGCGATGCAACGAAGTTTCCATCGCGGAATTCTCAACGCGTGGGCGTGCCGTCGGACCGGGCCGCCGTGGCCGTCTCGCGCAGAATGGTCACGGTCGAACCTTGAGAGAGAATGTCGAACAGGTCGTCGGCGTCGCGCGGCGACACCGCGATATTCTGTGGCGAGGGTCCCCGGTCGACCGCGCTGACATCTTCCATCCCCACGATGCCGATCTGAGGACTCAGGCTCGACGTCGCGCCGCCCGTCACAGCGGGCGCCCCCACGGAAGCCAGACCGATCCAGGCTTCGCCGTCGTACTGAGAGTGTTGACGCGTCTTGCTGATCACCGTCAGGCGTTCCACGTTCGACGGAAATTGCGGTCCGATGCGAACGGGAAAGCGACCCGCGTAGCGGCTACGCACAAACAACGTGAGTTCGCTGGTCATCAGATCGATCACCGCGTTGAACGGCCCATGCACGACTTTCAGCCGGGTTCCGGCGGCCAAGGGGGCTTCGGGCGTCAGGCCGTTGATCTTCGCGAGCAGTCCCGGCGGCACCTTGTGCTGGCTGGCGATCGAATCGAGACTCTCGTTCGGTTTCACGACGTAGGCCGGTTCCATCAGGTGTTGTCGCGAGTAGATGACCGTGCCGGCGACCTGATCGAGCACGGACTGGAGCTTCTGGCGGTTTGCTGCCGAGAGTTGCGAGTCGGCATACATGATCGACAGCGCCAACAGAGCGTCCTGTGGCTTGCCGGACTGGATCTTGTTGTTCATCTCCTGCAGATTCTTCTCGAAGGCCCGGCTGAGCGTTTCGGCCTTTGTGATCGGCTGCGAGACGAGTTCCTCTTCGGTGAGCCGACGGAGGGCGGCCGTCCCTTCTTGGGCGTAGGCGCTGTCGGCGGCCGGCGGTTGTTGCGGATATGCCGGGGGAGCCGCTTCCGATGGCGAAGGGCCTGCGACATCGCTGGGGGACGCGTGATCACTTGTCAGGTCGGCAGTGAGAGGGGCTCCGTCCGGCCCAGGCAGCGAAGTTCCAGACTCCGCTGCTTGATACGTCGCGGGAGCTGCGGAGGATCCGGAATCGGGACCGCCGGGGCTCATTGGGCCCGAGCCCGGTAGCGGTAGCTCCGACGCCGAGGCACCATAGGGACCTGGCGCCGCAGCGGCGTCGCCGGCCGACGAATGGAGTGCGAGGGAACTGGGATGGTCGCCCGGCACGTCTCCCGCCGATTCTCCCAGGTTGACCTCGGGGCCGTTGGGCGAATTCTCCGGACTTGCCCCCCACGCGTTTGCCACGCTCGGGTCACCGGGATCGGGCGGCGTCAGCGAGACATTCAATTGGCCTCCCAGCCCCAGGTAGACCGCGTAACCGATGACGCCCAGAACGGCGAGCACGACAAAGGACTTGAGCGTATTCACGATCGTCCTCCTTGACGAAGCGGAATCGCACAGGTTGGTGTAAGCTGAGCGGGGGCCTGCGCGATGGAATCGTTAGTAGTTAAGTGCTTTTGGATTGGCCTACACGTTGGCGGCGATGATGAACGCATCGAACTGGTCGGACGATCTGGCCGACGAAGAGTATCCCGACGAGTGGGACGACGTCTCGTCGGAGCGGGACGCCGAAGTTGACTGGATAAGCTGCCCTCACTGTGGTGCGGAGATCTACGAGGAAGCCGTGGAATGTCCCGTCTGTCAGCAATACGTTACCCGCGAGACGCGACCTGCCTGGATCTGGCGGGCGACCGCCGGGCTCTTACTCGCCATCGTTTTCGCTTACCTGCTGTGGCGGATAATCGGCGCGATGTCTTGAGCTTGGCCGATCGTCCGCAATGACAGCCGATCGCGACTCACGCTGAACCCAGCCAATCCAGGCGGTCGGGGATCATAGACAAAGCGACCCGGGCGAGCTACCTCAAGCTGAACGTCAGGGCAGCTGCTCGCCAGCACTGCTAGCGCGCGACTTGGCCGGCTCCGAGATGGAGCGGCAGAGATGGTTGCCGGGAGCGGCGCGAAAGAACAACCACGGGCCTGCGGGACGCGATGGCGTCGCCCGTCGCCTACGCTTCCTGGGCGTCGGGACGGAAGTCCTCTTCCAGCTCCGGCTGGGGCACGTCGTCCGCGTCGAGCGACGGCGTCTGGCGGTCGCCGGCGGGCTCCGGATCCGTTTCGGCCGGTCGGGCGACGCTGCCCCGCGTTCCTTCCGCGTCGCCTTGTGCGTCGGCTTCGGGAAGCGGCTGACGGCGGAACGTGCGAGGTTCTTCGTCGACGACGGCCGGCGACGAGCCTGTCGCGGGCGGAGTCGAGGTGACGATGTCCGCGCCGGTGCAGGGATCGATCGGAATCCGCATCACCACCGTTCGCGGCACGATTCGCTCATAGGTAACCGGCACGCGGCGGGTCACGCAGCGGGGCACCTGGACGACGCGTTCTTCGGCGATCATTTTGCAGACGCGGACCGGAATCTGCTCGACCCGTTCCTCGGTCACCATGCGGCAGGTGCGAACCGGAATCTTGCGGACGCGCTGCTCGCGAACCATCTTGCAGACACGAACCGGCACCTGTCGCTCGACACGCTCGACGACCTGCTTGCAAACGGTGTAGGGCACCTGGCGGACGCGTTCTTCGCAGACCATCTTGCAGACGCGAACCGGAACCTTGCGAACACATTCTTCTTCAACGACGCGGGCGACCTGAACCGGCACCCGCTCGGTCACGGTAACCGGCTGCATGACGGTACGCTGGACCTGCTCGGCAACGACGTTGGGCTGCCAGACTTGCTGGGCGACGACCTGTGCCGGAGCGGCCTGGGGCACCCAAACCAGACCGGGCAGCTGATAGTAGCTGCGACCGGTGGCCGGATCGACTACGTTCTGCCCGCTTGCCCAACGCAGCCGCTGGCGCGTGGGACCCTGGACAACCGATTGCTGGGTGACGAACTGCCCACGATCGACCAGCTGGGTTTCGGTCGTCGTGACCGGCTGAAGGGTCGTGCGCTGAACTTCTTGTTCCACCGTCTCGCAAACCTGTCGGCGGACGACGAATCGTTCTTCGCGTTCCTGAATCTCGAAGGTCGGCCGCTGGACGGTGTAACGCTCTTCACGGACGTGTTGTTCGGTAACGTTGCGAATGCGGTCGTAACTGCAATCGCGCATCTGCGTCTCCCAGACCGGACGCAACACACAGTACTGTTCTTCTCGTACGCTCGTTTCGAACACGGGCCGGGCCACGCGGTAGCGCCGCTCGCGCATCTGCGTTTCGAAGACAGGTCGGTGCGTGACGATCTTCTTCTCGTCATACACGGTTTCCGAAACGAGCCGATACGCCTTGACGAGCTGCTTCTCGTGAATCGTCTTGCAAACGACCCGATAGGCCGTCGAATCGCAGCACACCTGTGCCGATGCTGCGGCTGCCGAGCCGAGCGCGAACGCGAAAAGCATGGTGGTTCTGAGGAACGTGTTCATCTTATTGATTCCAGATTTGTCTGCCCGGAAGATCACTACTCGAATACCTTGTTCATGACATGCGAAGGCCACGGCACGCAACCCCCCTGCGAGACGTTGTGCCAATGTGGCGCGTCGCGGAAGCTAGCGCATAGTGCGCGCAGACCTATCATGTGAGTCTGCCTCAAGAACCGTAGCACAGCAAACAGAAAGCGTGCCGTACCGAGGCCCAAATGTCGGCAATTCGTGCTCTGAAGCCCACTTACGAAGTGACAGAAACTCTCAAGTTTCCGCGCCGAACGGCCGAGGGGCTTCGCGACGAGGTAGGCTAATAGCGGAAAGTCCGATCTTGCGGAATATGAGTTTTCTGCCGCGTAGGCAATCGGGGCGCTTTTCTATTCCGCTTGTGACTCGCTCGCCCGTGCTTTGAATTCGTTCAGCAACCGCTCCGCCTCGAGTCGCACCGACTTCGGCAAGTCGGAGTCCCGCAGCGCTGCGAGCGCCGCCATCAATGGCTGCAGGTCGGCCTCCGGGTTGGCTGCCTGCAACTGCGGCAACGCTTGCAGGGCGCTGCGCACGACGAGCGCCTGCTCCAAGCGACGTTGTTCGGCGTCGCGCTGTTGAATCTGGCGCTCGCTGAGAACCACCCGTTCGTTCTTCGGCGGCGCCTTGGGCAACTCGCGAATCCGCGCTGGCTGCAGCATCTCGAGGAGCAGTTCGGTCGAGCTTTCCCGACCGTTGCGGGCCAACGACGTGGCCACGTTGTAGTGGACGTTTGCAGGCTGCGCTTCGATCAGCATGTCTTCCAGTCGCTCGAGGGCCGCTTCGGTGCCCAGCACGCCCAACGCGATCGCGCTCGGGCTACGCAGCGCCACTTGATCGTCTTGCGAAGCGGCCAACAGCGTGGGTAGAAGATTGGGATGATCGAGCGTTTGCGGCGGTGTCAGATTGTTGAAATTCTCCGCCAGGTTGGCGATCGCCATCAGGGCCGCCACCCGCACCTTGAGGATCTCTTCATCGCCTCCATCTTCCATCCCAGCCGCCTTGAGCAACACGGGGAGACCCTCGTCGACCCGAAAGTTCCCCAGCGCCATACAGAGATAGCGGCGCAGATTGGCCCCTTCCGCCTTCTCGTCGCGGGTCGTGCCTGGGTTCTGGCCGAGATCTTCCGGAGACTGCGGCAGCGAGAGATCGAGCAGGCTGTCGAGGTAGTCGGCAATCTGGCCTGCCAACTGCCGATCGTACTTCAGTTTCGGATCGCTCTGCAGCGTCTGTGCCAACGAGAGGGCCTGCTGCCAGCTGTTCGAACGGCCCCGCTTGATCTCGACGAGAAACTTCGCAGGATCGCTGCCCGATTCCGCCATCGAGCCGATCAGCAACCATACCAACACAATCACCACGACGATCAGGCCGGGGATTACGAACAGCTGCAAGATGAAGCCGGTGGTCGGAGGCTGCACCTCGGGCAGTACTTCCGGATTGGATCGTTGTGGTTCGACGTCGGACATGATTGATAGACGATGCGAGCTGGTAAGTAGACCATCGGTCCGGCTGCCGCTCAAGGCAAGTGAGCCAGCCACCCCGATCTGCATGCGACCCCGGCAGCTCCGTTCGACCCCGTGTCGACGACACGTGTCGACTGGCCGTTCCCTCGGCACGCCTTGGGGAGCGATAATGCAGCAATTGCTGGCCGCCTCCTCCGGTAGTTTAGGGAGAGGCTGTGGAAATTCAACGGTCCGCGGGTCCGAACCAGGAGATCGAGACGACGACCATGCAGTGGCTCGACCTGACGCTCGCCGATCCGGCCGCCAATCTGGCGCTTGACGAAGCCCTGCTGGAGCGGGCCGAGGCGAGCGAGGACCCCGCCGAGTGCTTGAGAGTCTGGGAGTCGAGCGATCCACTCGTGGTCGTCGGCCGTGGTTCGTCATTGGCGACCGAAGTGGACCTATCGCGGTGCGCGCACGACCACGTGCCGGTGCTGCGTCGCTGCAGCGGGGGCGCCGCCATCGTGGCGGCTCGGGGTTGTCTGTTCTACGCACTGGTACTCAACTTCGAGTTGCGTCCGGCGCTTCGCAAGATCGACCAGGCCCACGAGTTCGTGCTGGGTGAAATCTGCGCGGCACTGGCCGGAAGCGATGCCGATCTGGAGTTGGCCGGCACCAGCGATCTCGCCGTAAGGGGGCGAAAGGTGTCGGGCAATTCCTTGCGGCTGCGCCGACGCCACCTGCTCTATCACGGAACGCTGCTCTACGACATGGCGCTGCCCCTCGCGACACGTTACTTGCATCCGCCGCCGCGCGAGCCCGACTATCGCGCCGGGCGAAGCCACGCAGACTTCATCGCCAACCTCAATGTCGGGCGCGCGGAACTGATGGGAAGTCTGAGGCGGCAGTGGAACGCGCAAGCGGAGATGGGCGGCTGGCCGGAAGAATCGGTCGATCGGTTGGTCGACGAGAAGTATGGGCAGGAGGCGTGGACTCGCAGCGTGCCCTGAACCGAACTCCACCCTGGGAAGCTGGACTTTCGTGTTCGCGGTCGTCGCGGGCCTCAAGCGAGCCGCCAATACTTGCGAAGGAACCATTCGAGCGACAGCAGGGCCACGATCATGCCGAAAAACCAAGGTCGATCCCAGTAGGTGATTCTCTCGGTAACTTCGGTTTCGAACTCTTCCGCCCCCTCGGCCAATTCGCGAAGCACGCGCGGCAGTTCTTCCGGCACGATGACGCGGCCACCCACCTCTTCGGTCTTCTGGGCGAGGCTCGCCAGAAACGCCGGGTCGGCCGTCGCGCCACTCAGCTCGAAGTCTTTCTCGTAGACCAGGAACTGCGATTCGGCCACGCCGATGACCTGGCCCCCGCGACTGGCCGAAACTTCGATCACATACTCGCCGACCTTCTCCGTCTGCAGAAACTGCCCGGTCATTTCGCTACCCCGGCGGGCCAGACGAAGGGGTTGTTTCGTGCCGTCGGGAAGCCGAATGCTGGCCTTCCACTCGGCATCGGCGACCGCCCCACCTGTGGCGGAGTAAGCCACGGCCTTGAAGGCAACGGGGGCACCCGGCGGAAAACGCCGGCGTTCGAGGCGAAGCTGGGTCGAGCCTTTGACAATCTCGTCGTGGCGAGCGAGCCAGAGCACGACCTGCCGCCAAAAACGCCGATGCTCGTCGACGAAACCTCGCATGGCCCACCGCCACGTCGCATCGACGGCGAAGGCCAGCACCCGCCCTCCTGGTTCCCCGGCGATCAAGAGCGGCTCGCCACGCTCGGTCTCGGCGAGTACGAAGCCGGTCGACTTGGCACCGCGAAAGAAATTCGCACCGGGCAGCGGGGGCAGCTGGCGCCAGAGGTTCGGGTCGTAGCCACCTTCGCCAATCTGCATGATGAAGCTCTGTTCGCCCCAGCGCTTGGTCGGCAGCATCCTGAGCGGACCCTCGAGATGCAGGTCGGGTGGAATGAAGGTCTCGAACCGCTGCCGCCCTCGATCGTCGAGATCACGATCGACGGCCAAGGGAAGCACGCCGAACAGCGGCGTATTCTGGTAGCCGCCCGGCCAAAACGTGTGCCAGCCGCCGAGCATAATCAGCCCCGCCTGGTGATCGCGTACGGTGTCGCGGAGCAACCGGAGGTCCTGGCGCGAAAAAGCGTCGGAGTCGACGTCGCCGATGATGTAGACGTCGAAGGCGTCCGGTTGGAACAGTTCCGTAAGTCCGCGGACCGGCCAGCGATCGCGATTGCGGGTGTGCAGCGTGCGCAGCTCGACCTCGATGTCGGGCGACTTGGCCAACGCGCGCCGCAAGAAGGTCTGTTCGCGGCGGTATTCACCTTGCAGATAGAGCACGCGAATGCCACCCTCGCGAACGGTGAGAAAGGTTGGCAGTTCGTTGTTGGACACGGTCAGCTCGCCACTCTGGGGAACCGCCCGTACCGCCACCTGAAACTCACCGACCTCTTCCGGGACGTACGTCAGTTCATAACGAAGCTGTTCCTCTTCCTCCTCCGCCCGTACGCTCGTGGTGGCAACCACGGTCGGTTTACCCGGCTTCTCTTCGACGATCAGCTGGACCGGGATCTCCTGTCCGACGTAGCCCGAGACGCGAACGGTGCCGCTCACGCTCAGCTCGTTCTTCACAAACACGGAGAGGTTGTCGGGCATCGTCTCCAGAATGACATCCCGCGCCTGGCGGCGGCTGCGCAGCTGGCCGAAGGAAACGGCGATCAGCGGGCAGTTCTGTCGGGCCAACGAGCGGGCCGCGGCTTGGGCTGCGGCCGTATTGCCTTCCAGCGTTTGCTGTGCGCCGTCGCCGGCGATGAAGACCCCGATCAATCGCTTCCCATCTTCCTCGCGCAGCATGCTGCGCAACGACTCGCCATGATCGGTCTGATCGCCGTCGGCCTGCTCGGGCAGCACGATCCGGCCTTGGTCGAGCGGAAGTGACACCGCATCGACGTCGTAGGCGTAGGCACGAATCTCGACGTCCTCAGCAATCTCCGCCAGGGCCGGCTCGAGATCGGCGAACATGCGCTGGAGGACCTCCCAGCGAGTCTTGCCGCCGAGCGAATCCTCGATCGTCATCGAGCGGGACTTATCGGCGAGAAATACAACCGTCGACGGCAGCATCTTCGAGTCGACGAAGACGCGCGTCGGACGCAGTAAGGCGAGAATGACGAGCGCAATCGTGACGATCCGCAACAGGCTCAATACGACACGTCGCCGTAGCGAGGTCGAGGTGATCTTCAGACCGACGAACCAGGTGGCGACGAGTCCGAGCGAGAGCAGCAACACCAGGTAGGTGCTGGCCGAGCCGAGGTGGCGATCGAGGATGGGACTAAAGGACCACATGGACGGAGGTCGACGCGCGATCGTCGACCGGCTCTACGGGCGTGGATGCAAGCAATAGGTTGGCGGCAGTCTTGGTTTGTCGGGGTTTCCTTCGGGCAATCAGTTTCCGCCGGCCGTCGCGTGACGTCGATAGAACAGGGTTGAAACCAACTGCTCGCCGGCCATGACGAAGACGACGATCAGCATCAACCAGGGATAGGCTTCCCAAGCGCCCTTGCCGCGAACTTCTTGCCGCGAACGCAACAGCGTGTCTCGATCGCGGGAAATCGACGGCATCGCGTCGCCCAGCGCCTCGCTGAGCGTTTCGGTGCCGATGCGTTCCAGTTGGGTCACCGCGGCCGGCAAGTTGACGCTGAAGCCGAGTCGTGTTCCCTCGGCGCCCCCGGCGCGAAGTTCGTACTGGCCCGCTTCATGGGTATCGACGACTCGTAAGCTGCGGTCTCGCCGATCGACCGCAATGCGACTGGTATCGCCTGACGGCGAGGTCAGCAGAAATTGCTCGAACTCACTGCCGCTATCGAGCCGCACTTCGGCCGCATCGCCGACCTGATAGTTCAACTCGGTGCGCGAGTTGCCGATCAGGTAGTGCGTCATTTCCACGACCAGCAGAAAGCCGGGCCACGCCTCCCGCAACGGCGCCAACAGGTTGTTCCAGGCACGTCGGTCGTTGAGCGAATCGCTTACCGGCGTCGTCAGCGTCAACACAATTCCGCGGCCGACGCTTTGCTCGACAAGTGCCGGCTGCCCGTTGTCGTATGCCAGGATCACTTCGGCCCCCTCGCGCAGCGGTCCCAGGCGCCAGAACTTCAAGATCGGATTGAGGTCCCAAGGCACCGACGAGGCGACCGGCTTGAAGCGGGCCAGAATCGGGTGCTCGAGGTTCGCGGGGGCCAATCGCAGTTGGCGGTCGCCGGCCCGCCACTGTCCAACGAGCTTGGCCGGCAGCAGCGGTTGCGGTCCGTCGAGATTGAAGCGTTCGAGTTCGGCGGCATTACGGCCGAGTGCGATCGCCAGGGAGCCGCCTTCGCTGACATAACGCGCCAGACGCTGCCAGGTGCCGCGGGAGAGCGGCTCGGGGTCGAGCAGCCAAATCGCCTGATACGGGCGAAGTGCCTGGGTGGCGAGGTCGGCCTGGGAAACGACATCGCACTGGAACTGGGCCAGCCCACGCTGGCGGTACTCGAACGGCGCGAGGGCGTCGTTGAGGAGGCGCGTATAGCGCTCTGGCGGAGACGGCGCGACCAGCAAGACTCGCCACGCCGGCTTGGCCTCGACCGTGAAGTAGCGGACGTCGTCGATCGCCAGGTTGTCGCTGCGATCGAGCTGGACGTAGCCCTGATAGACACCCGCCTCAGGCGGCAGGCTGAGGCGCAGCGACACAAAGGCGCCACTCTCGGGAGACACGACGATCGACTCTTGCGCCCGCCGCGTCGGGGGTCCGCCGTCGGTGGCCAGGAACAGTTCTGCGAAGCGACTCTCGTTCGGCGAATCTTCGAGACTGCCGGAACTGAGAACATCGAAGGAGACGTCAGCCGTGCCTCCGCTGGCGACGCTTTGCGACGAGAGGTTCAAATCACCGACCGTCAGGTTGCGCGGGTTCAGAACGCCGACGTCGAACAAATGCAGGTGGATCTCCGGCTGTTGTTCGAGTCGGCGCTTCAATTGTTTGAGCTGCGACGGATTCCAGGCCGCCAGCGACAGATCGGTAAAGACGAAGATCTCCTTCTGTGCCTTGTCACTCTTGGCGACCACGCGCTGGGCATTCTCGATCGTTTCCAGCAGTGGCCGTGCTGCGGCATCGACATGCAATTGTTCGACGCGCAGCGTCGCCGCACCTCGATCGATGTCGAAGTCCGCCCGCGGCGTGACCGAATCGAGGACAACCAAGTCGCTCTCTTTGGGAAATTGCTTGAGCAACCATTGACCGGCCTCCTGGGCCACGTCCAAGCGGGACTGGTTTTGATCGCGGTAGTCCATCCTCGGACTGGTGTCGAAGACCACGGCCGCGGCAACCGGTGCGTTGCCCGCCGGTAGGTCGTCGAGCTGAAAGAGAGGTCGGGCAAGCGCCACGGCGATCAAGAGAATCGCCGCACAGCGGAGCAGCAGCAACAACAGGTGACGCAGTTTGAGACGCCGCTGGTTTGCCTCTTTGCGTTGCTGCACGAATTGCAGAGCCGGAAAGATGAGGTGCTGCGGCTGTTGCCGCATGATCAGGTGCAGCACGATCGGAATGCCGACCAGCAAGGTCCCCAAGAGCATGCTGGCATTGATGAACGTGGGCATGACGCTTACGGCGTATCGCTCGTGGTGAGAAGGGGTTAGGGCTTGTGGCGTGGTCTGTCAGCGGTCCTCCGCCGAGGTGCCGATCTGGTTTCCTTAGAACCGCGCTTTCCGTTGTACGAGATACTCCGTGAGGGCTTTGTCGAAGGCCATGCTGGTGTCGAGCGGCACGTAGTCGACGCCGCTCTGATGACACTCATGGCGGTAGAGCTCCTGAAACTCGCCGAGCGCGGCAAGGTAATCCTGGCGAAATCCGGTGGCGTCGACCTGAAGACGATTGCTCGACTCGGGCTCTTCAAGCTCGACCATGCCGTCGAAAGGAAAGACGACCTCCGCCTCGTCGAGAATGTGAAACAGGATGACGTCGTGCCCACCATGTCGCAGACGACGAAGTGCCTTGATGACCGGCTCGGGCTCCGTCAACAGGTCGGAGTACAGCATGACCAGGCTCTTGTGTCGTAGCATGGCGGCCAGCTGATTCAGACTGTGAGCGATGTCGGTTTCGCCCACCGGCTCGAGCCGACTGAGCAGCGAGAGGACGTGCCCCAACTGCGTGCGCTTCGACTTGGGCGAGAGCGAGTCGCGAATGGACCGATCGAACGTTACCAGGCCGACGGGATCTTGCTGATGAATCATCAGGTAGCACATCGCCGCGGCCAGACAGATGGCGTACTCAAACTTGGTCAGCTCCTGACGATACGTGTAGGCCATCGAGCGACTCAGATCCATGGCCAGATAGCCCGTGATATTCGTCTCGGCCTCGAACTTCTTGACGTAGTACTTGTCCGTCTTGGCGTAGACTCGCCAGTCGATGTCCTTGAGGTCATCGCCTTTGGTGTACTTGCGATGTTCGCTGAACTCGACGGAGAACCCGTGGTAAGGGCTGGCGTGGATTCCCTGCAGATAACCCTTCACGATGAACTGCGCGCGTAGATCGAGCCGGCCAATCTGGCGAATCACTTCGGGCCGGAGGTATTTGTTGGCAGAAGACATACCCGTTAACCGCGGAGGACCGCGGCCATTTGCGGCAGATGCCCCTCGTCCGCGCAGCGGCGTGGCGACTCGTGTCGACCTCAACCTCTGAGGGGGCGCGCGGCGGCACCCGGCCAATGTTCTACTCGTCGAACTTGGGAATTTCCGGAGTCGGAATATCTTTCAGCAGACGCTCGATAACGTCCTCGTTCGAAGTGCCTTCGGCTTGGGCCTGGAAGTTCGTGCTGACCCGGTGGCGCAGCACGGGGATCGCCACCTTCTGGACGTCTTCGACGGCGACCGAGAAACGACCGCTCATGGCGGCCAGTGCCTTGCCACCGTGAATCAGGAACTGACCCGCCCGAGGACCGGCACCCCAGTCGACCAACTCGCGGACGTAATCGGGGGCCGACTCGTCTTTGGGTCGGGTCGCGCGGACGATACGGGCGACGTACTTGATGATGTAAGGGCTCACGGCGACGGAGGTGACAAGCCGTTGCAGATTGACGATCGCCTTGGCCGACAGGATGCGATGAACTTCAGGCGTTTCCTGGCGCGTCGTCTGCGTGAGAATCTGTTCTTCGTCGTCCGCGGTCGGATAATCGACCTTGATGTTGAACATGAAGCGATCGAGCTGGGCCTCGGGCAACGGGTAGGTCCCTTCCTGCTCGATCGGATTTTGCGTGGCCAGCGTGAAGAACGGCGTCGGCAAGGCGTAGGTTTCCTGGCCGACCGTCACTTCGCGTTCCTGCATGGCCTGCAACAGCGCCGCCTGAGTCTTGGGCGGCGTGCGGTTGATTTCGTCGGCCAGCAAGATGTTCGTAAAGATCGGTCCTTCCACGAAACGAAAGTTGCGACGGCCCGATTCTTCCTCTTCGAGCACGTTCGTCCCGGTAATGTCCGAAGGCATCAAGTCGGGCGTGAACTGGATTCGCTTGAACTGGACATCGAGAATGCGGGCCAGCGTGCTCACCATGAGCGTCTTGGCAAGGCCCGGAACCCCGACCAGCAGGCAATGCCCGCGGGTGAAGATGGCGGCGAAGATCTGTTCGATGACTTCGTCCTGGCCGACAATGATCTTTTGCAGCTCTTCCTGCATCAGCCGTCGATGTTGGCTGAATTCCTGCAGAATGTCGCCGAGACTGCGCGGCTTCGTAGTGGACAACGACCGATTCCCCGTACTTGGCTAGGTGGACGGACATGACGGGCAAGCCACGCTGGCAACCGCCCCGGCGATGTGTACTGCGGCTTTGGTGTTATTTTATCCCTTGCCCCATCTACCACCAAGCGGGCGAGCTCGACGGGCGTCGTTGAGGAGGTTTGGTTGACCGCGCGGAACACAAATTTACAATGAGTCCAGAGTTGGCTCGATCGTGGCAATCGCAGTAATTGCGAAGAAAGGGGGGCAATCGTGGCTTGGCGAACGACAACGCGTTGCCTGTTCTTGGGACTGTGCCTGGTCATTGGCAAACCCACGTTTGCCGACATCGACGCCAATGCCGTGCGCAAGTCGATCGAGCGGGCCATTCAGTTCCTCAAGCGCGAGCAGAATCCCAATGGCAGCTGGGTCCCCTACGCCGATTCCCGCGGCGGGGTTACGGGACTCTGCACGCTGGCGCTACTGGAAGCGGGCGTCCCGCCCAACGATCCCGCAGTGCGGCGCGGGCTGGCCTACCTGCGTGCGGTTCCGCCCAAGAAGACCTACGCGGTGGCACTTCAGACGATGGCTCTTTGTCGGGGAGGCGATCCGGCCGACCTGGGCCTGATTCGGCGCAACGCCCGCTGGCTCTCGGAGCGGCAAATTCGCGGAGGGGCGAAGAACGGCGCCTGGGGCTATTCCACCGGTGGCGGCGATTCTTCCAACTCGCAGTTTGCCGTGCTTGCCCTGCACGAAGCGGCGTTGGCCGGTGCCGATATCGATACCGAGGTTTGGGAGGCCACCCTCGACTACTGGAAGCGCGGTCAGAACGAGAGTGGTTCGTGGAGTTACGCGCCCCATCCAAATCGACAGGGGGCCGGTCGCGGCAGTATGACCTGTGCGGGCATCGCCTCCGTCGTCATCGCTCAGTTTCACCTGCAGCAGGCGGACGCCACGATCAAAGGAAGGAAGTGCGTCTGCGAGCGTCAGGCCGACGATCGCATCGTCCGCCGCGGTCTGCGCTGGCTCGGCAACCATTTTGCCGTCTCGTTCCACCCCGCTGAAGATTTTTCGGGCGATCAGTTCCATTTCTACTATCTCTACGGCGTCGAGCGGGTCGGCCGCATGACGGCACAAAGGTTCTTCTATCGCGACATCGAGCGTCAGGGTCGGCCAGCCCGACGCTACGATTGGTATCGACAGGGTGCCGACTACCTGGTCGGCGCGCAGCAGCCCGAGGGCTCCTGGTCGGGAATGTTATCAAAGCCCGTCGAGTCGAGCTTTGCCCTGTTGTTCCTTTCCAAGGGGCGTCGACCGGTGCTCGTCTCGAAGTTGCAGCGTCGCGGCAAAGATTGGCAACGTCTGCGACACGATATTGCCAATCTGACCCGCTATACCGAACAGCAATGGAAGATTCCGGTCACCTGGCAGGTCGTCGACGCCCGCACCGCGCGGGGTGAAGATTACCTGCAGAGCCCGGTCCTCTTCCTGTCGGGAGAAGACGCCTTTAGGTTCGGACCGGAGCAGATCAAGGCCCTGCGCGACTATGTGGAACAGGGCGGGTTTATCTTCGCCGATGCGTGCTGTGGCGGAGGCGATTTCGACGCCTCTTTCCGCGAACTGATGGAGGCGGTGTTCCCGGAACCTGAGCTGCGATTGCGGCCGCTCGAACCCGAGCACCCCATCTGGAGCGTGGAAGAGACGCCCGATCCCCGCTTCGTCAATCCCGACGGTCATTGGCTCGAAGGGATCGACTTCGGCTGTCGTACCAGCGTCGTTTACAGTCCCAACAATCTCTCCTGCTACTGGGAGCTCATGCAAGCGGACCAGACCGACCGCTTTGTGAAGCTGGTCCAGGATGAGATCGAGGCCTGCCGCGCCGTGGGCATCAACGTGCTGGCGTACGCCACGAATCGAGAGTTGAAGGACAAGGACAGCGTGCAGCGCGAGATCCTCGCCAGCGACGACACGCAGCAAACCACGCGTGGGCACTTTGCCATCGCCAAGTTGGAACACGCGGGCGGCTGCGATGCCGCGCCCCGCGCCCTGGCGAACTTGATGAAGTCGCTGACGGCCGAGCTGGAAATGCGGACGATCGCCACGCCGCAACTACTGTCCGTTACCGACGAGAAGATCTTCGATTACCACTTGCTCTATCTGCACGGTCGCTACGATTTCCGGTTTTCCGCCCAGGAGCTCGAGCAGCTGCGTTCGTTCGTCGAGCGGGGCGGAATGATCGTGGCCGACTCGATTTGCGGCAGCGAAGCGTTCACCACCGCGGCGCGTCGCGAACTGGGTCGACTCTACCCGAACCGCGAGTTTGCCCGTATTCCTGCGACCGATCCTATCTTGACCCCGGCATACGGCGGCGCGGACGTGCGACGCGTGAGTCGGCGGGAGACCTTCCGCGCGGAACAAGGGGGACGCTTGGAGGTTCGCAATCGGCAGGGTCCACCGATCTTGGAAGCGCTGGAGTACGACGGTCGCTACGCGGTCATCTTCTCGCCACTCGACATCAGCTGCGCCTTGGAGAATCAGGCCGCGCCGCAGTGTTACGGCTACACGAACGACGACGCCACGCGAATCGCGATCAACGTGGTGCTCTATTCATTGCACGAATAGCTTCCGCTCAGGGCAGCGGTTCGATCGACATCCCGACGCCTCTCGACGTCACTCGACGCCGCGTAACGCGACTTGCCGAGCCGCCGTCGGGCAGTCGTCGCGGTGCATTCACGACTCGTCGGGCACGAGCCGCCGCTTCCCCGTTCAGAGCCGCTCGGACGCGGATTCGCTCAACTGCTAGCGACGCAGGCGAAGGTGCGGTCCCTGACGGGCCGAAGACGACGTCGTAACCTGCTGTAAAGTAACGGTTTAGCGAGGGGCTGTCCCGCGGCAAATTGGCTTGACCCTCGGCGCGCGCCGCACCTATAATCCCGCCCTCACTTCTTTACGTGCGGAACGTCTCCGTAAGAGGTTTCCTCGTTTTCATTTGCGACCTGTTGCGGTCCGCCTCGGGGCGGTCCCCTGGGTCGTGGTCTTTCTTGTCCTGTGTGACGCGGTTGTCAGTTTTCAAGCTCAGCTATGCTGCGGCGACGCGGTGGCGCGCCGCGTTTGAACGTGCGCGCGGCACGCAGGGACGCACCTGCGCGCGCTTCTTGGGCTTGCTCTTGGCGATCGGCTTGGTTTGCGGGACGCGGTGGGCGGCCGCGGAGGTTCAGTTTGCCCACGGCAACGCGGAGACACCGATCTCCATTTCGGCCGATCGCGCCGAGCGAATTCCACGCGGGCTCGTCGACGTCTTCGTGCTCGATGGAAACTGCCGTATCCAGCAAGGTCCGCTGGTCAGCCAAGGTCAACGGGCCGTGGTATGGGTCCAGCAGCAGTTCGGAAACCCGGCCTATCGCGTGGTGGCCTACTGCGAAGGCGAAGTCAAGGTGCTCCGTTCGACCGCGGCCGGGGCCCGTGAGGGACCCAACCCCACCGCGAACCGGCTCACCGACCAACACTGGTTGGGGCACTTCGTGGCCAACAAGAAGCCCTCGATCGAAGTTCCTGCGGTCGTGATGAACCGAGATCACGATTCCGATTTGCTCCGCCGCGCGCAACGGACCCGCCACGCCAATCGCGGCAGTCCCATCTTGCCGGTCCAATTCACCGAAGAGGTCTCCCCGGGTGCGCCGGCGGTCGGCGGGACGCGGCGGATTCGTGCCTTCCCACGCAGCAATGTACGCGTGCAGGCGGAGACCTTCCCGGGCCCCGGCGGCGAAGAGTGGATTGCCCTGGTCAAAGGGGGCGTGCAGATCATCGTCGAGGGCGTCGGCGATCAGGGCGTCATCGACATATCGACCGATCGCATCGTGATCTGGACGCGAGCCGACCAGCAGCTCGACCTCTCCGGAGAAACCGAGCAGACGGACGACGCTCCGCTCGAGTTCTATCTCGAGGGGAACATCGAGTTCCGCCAGGGCGAACGGGTGATCTATGCCTCGGCCATGTATTACGACGTGCGCAGCAACGTGGGCGTCGTGCTCAACGCGGAATTGCTCACGCCGCTGGAAGACTTCGACGGCCGCATTCGCGTGGCCGCCCGCGAACTACGGCAGCTTTCCCAAGATCAGTTCCTGGCCACGGGGGCCCGGCTCACCACAAGTCGCCTCGGCGAGCCCACCTACTGGATCGAGTCGGGAAATGTGTTCGTCCAAGACCGGCAGCTACCCGTCGTCGATCCCCTCACCGGTCAGCCCGTTTTCGATCCCGTAACCGGCCAGGCCGCGGTACAGCACCAGCGGCAGCTGACCGGGTCGAGCAATTTCATCTACGTCGGCGGGGTGCCGGTCTTCTACTACCCCCGCTTCACAACCGACCTGGACGAAGGCTCGCTCTACATTCGCCGCGTGCGGGTGCGTAACGACAACGTCTTTGGCACCCAGATCTTGACCGACTGGGACGCCTACGAGCTGCTGGGGCTCTCGAAGATCGAGGGCACCGACTGGCAGGTCAGTGGCGACTATCTGAGCGAACGAGGTCCGGCGGGCGGAACGACGTTCGAGTACGAGCGCGACCAGTTCTTCAGCATTCCGGGGCCGACCAAGGGCTTTCTCGATGTCTGGGGATTGCACGACGACGGCGTCGACGATCTGGGGCGCGACCGGCGAGGGCTGATCCCCGACAAGGACTTTCGCGGACGCGTCTTTTGGCAACATCGCCAGTACCTGTGGAACGGGTGGCAGTTTACCGGCGAGGTTGGCCTGATCTCCGATCGCAACTTCCTCGAACAGTTCTTCGAACAGGAATGGGACACGCAAAAGGACCAGACGACCGGCCTGGAGCTCAAGCGGATTTTCGAGAATCGGGCGCTCAGTATTACGGCCGACGTGCGGGTCAACGATTTTTTCACCCAGACAAACTGGCTGCCCCGCGTCGATCATTACTGGCTTGGTGAGTCGTTGTTGTTCGACCATCTGACCTGGTACGAGCACTCGAGCGTCGGTTATGCCGAGCTCGGCGTTGCCGACGCCCCGACCGATCCGGTCGACGCGACCAACTTCACGCTCCGACCTTGGGAGGTCGAGAACGAAGGCGAGCGGATTGTTACGCGTCAGGAGATCGATCTGCCGTTCTCGATCGGTCACGTGAAGATGGTGCCCTACGCCCTGGGTGAATTGGGCCACTGGGGTGCGGACCTGGCGGGCGACGACATCCAGCGGGCCTACGGCCAACTCGGCGTGCGGGCGAGTTTGCCCATGTGGCGGGCCAATCCACATTGCCACTCGAAACTGTTGAATCTCAATGGCCTGGCCCACAAGGTCGTCTTCGACGCGGAGTTCGCCTACGCCGAGGCGAACCGGGACGTGACGGAGTTCCCGCTTTACGACCCGCTCGACGACGACGCCATCGAGGCGTTTCGTCGCCGCTTCACCACGAACACCTTCACGGGATTCGTTCCGGCTCCATTCGACGAGCGGTTCTATGCCGTGCGCACCGGACTGGCAGGTTGGGTGACCTCACCTGCCACCGAGGTGGTCGACGACCTGACCGTCTTCCGCTTCGGCGCGCGGCAGCGCTGGCAGACGAAACGGGGCACGCCCGGGGCGCAGCGAACCGTCGACTACATCGTCTTCGACACGCACGCCTCGCTGTTTCCGAAGGAAGATCGCGACAACTTCGGCGAGCTTATTGGACTCGTCGACTATGACTTGCGCTGGCATGTGGGCGATCGCTTTACGATCTTGACGGACGGCATCTTCGACTTCTTTGCCGACGGCCAGCAGTTGGTTACCGTCGGTGGACTGATCAATCGGCCCGACCGCGGCAATCTCTACCTCGGACTACGTTCGCTCCAGGGGCCGATCAACAACCAGGTGGCGATCGCCAGTCTCAGCTACCGGTTGAGCCAGAAGTGGATCGCCTCGTTTGGATCCGCGGTCGATTTGGCCGATGACGGCAATATTGGCCAAAATCTCACGATCACGCGACTCGGCGAGTCGTTCATCGTCCGGGTCGGCTTCAACGCCGATATCGGCAAGGACAACATCGGCGTGAAACTGGCGATCGAGCCGCGCTTCCTCCGCAGCGGTCGCGGCCGACCGATTGACGGCATTTTCGTGCCGCCCGCTGGGGCCCGCGGACTCGAATAAGTCAGCGGCCGCGGCCGGGTCGTCCCGCAGGCTATGATGAAGGCGGACGCCAAGAGTGCTTTCCGTGTCGCACGAGGTGAAGCCGCATGAATCCCGCCCCCCCAGAGAAACGCCGCGGCTGGGTGCGCAAATTCGCCGATGCCTTTTTCGGCATCGGTCGGGGGATGCGCGGGCAGAACAGCTTCCTGGTCCATTTGCCCTGCGCGGTTGCCGTGCTCGTCCTCGCGGCGCTGCTGCCCGACATCTCGCGCGGCGACTGGTGCCTGTTGATCCTCTGCATTTCCGTGGTGATCGCCGCGGAACTTTTCAATAGCGCGATCGAGCACCTGGTGGCCGTGGTCCACCCGGAACGCCATCCCGACGTGGGCGCGGCCCTCGACATCGCCAGCGCGGCGGTACTGATCTGTTCCTGGGGCGCCGCGGTGGTCGGTTTGATTGTGCTGGGACCACCACTCTGGCGGTGGGTCATGTCTTATTGAGCCCTGCGCCACAAAAAAGGCACCGCCACGAACCGGTCGTGACGATGCCTGGTGTTGTCGAGTTGGCGGCGGCCGACTAGGAGCAGCCCATGCTGTTGCCGCAGTTGTGACACAGGTAGCAGTTGCCGTTGCGAACCGTGATGGCACCGCAATTGTCGCAGGCCGGGGCGTCGACCTGGAACTGAGCGAACTGACCGCTGCGTGTTTCCGTCGATACCTTCAAGCCCACGCCCGAGGACTCGAGTCGTTCGGTGGTCGTCTTGAAGGCCAAAGTGGTAACCGGAGACGGGGACGCCTTGGCATGCGGGCCGTGGCCGTTGGTGCCGTGATGCCCGTTGCCGTTTTGGGTCGAACCGCTGGCGCCCAAGCCGTTGGCGTCGGACCGGTTTGGGGATGTGGCGTCGGTCGAATCGGTGGCGTTCTCCGACAGAGAAACGGCGTTCTCGTGTCCCTTGGCTCCGTGCCGGGTTTCCTGCCCGCCAGCCATCTTGGCGACGGGCGCGGTCTCTGTTTCCTCGTCTCCCCCATCGCCAGAACCATCCCCCCCGGCGTCGTCTACCGGTTGGCCGAGGTTGGCCTCCCGATAGCCGGGGATGAACTCGCAGCCGAGCCAACGGAAGATGTAGTCGACAATGCTCTTTGCGTAGCGAATGTCGGGGTTCTTGGTGAAGCCCATCGGATCGAATCGCGTGTGCGAGAACTTGTTGACGAGCACTTCCAGCGGCACGCCATACTGCAGGCTCATCGAGATAGCCGTGCCGAAGGAGTCCATCAGTCCGCCGATGGTGCTGCCTTCCTTGGCCATCGTGATGAACAACTCGCCGGGGCGACCGTCATCGTAAAGGCCGACGTTGAGGTAACCTTCGTGGCCCTGCACGCTGAACTTGTGCGTGAGCGAGCGACGGGTGTCGGGAAGTCGCTCGCGGCGAGGGGCCGACTTGGCGGCCGTGGCCGACTTCTTGTCCTCCTCGGTCGAAGTCGACAACGGCTGGCTTTGCTTCGAGCCGTCGCGATAGATCGCCAAGGCCTTCAGACCCAATCGCCAGCCCCAGGTATAGGCTTCGGCGACATCTTCCGGCGTGGTGCTTGCCGGCATGTTGACGGTCTTCGAGATCGCGCCCGAGAGGAACGGCTGGGCCGCTGCCATCATGCGGACATGGGCCCGCCAGTCGATCGAGCGTCCGCCGCCCGCCGGTTCGAAGGCACAGTCGAAGATGGGCAGGTCCTCTTCGTCGAGCCCCGGAGCGCCTTCGATCTTGTCGTGCTTGTCGATGTAGGCGGTGATCGATTCGATCTGCGGTTGATCGTAGCCGAGCGTCTCCAGGGCCAGGGGCACCGTCTGGTTGACGATCTTCAGCATGCCGCCGCCGGCCAGTTGCTTGTACTTCACCAGGGCGATGTCCGGCTCGATGCCCGTGGTCACGCAATCCATCAAAAAGCTGATCGTGCCGGTCGGGGCCAGCACCGTTGCCTGGGCATTGCGGAAGCCGTAATCGGCACCGGCCGAAAGGACCTCGTCCCACACGCGAGTGGCGGCCACCTTGAGATAATCCGGACAGGCCGGATCGATCTTGTCGACGGCGTCGCGATGCATTTGCATCACGCCGAGCATCGAGTCGCGATTGATTTCGTACCCGTCGAAGGGACCGACGACGCTGGCCATCTCGGCACTGGCCAGATTGGCCGCCCCGTGCAACAGCGACGTCAGAGCCCCGCAAATGCCGTAGCCTTCGCTGGAGTCGTAGGCGTGGCCGCTGGCCATCAACAGGCTACCCAGGTTCGAATAGCCCAGGCCGAGCGGACGGAAGCGATGGCTGTTCTCGGCAATCGTCTTCGTCGGATAACTGGCATGGTCGACCAGGATCTCCTGGGCGATGAAGAAGATGCGGCAGGCGTGCATGAACCGCTCGACGTCGAAGCTGCCGTTGTCGCGGCGAAACTTCATCAGGTTGATACTGGCCAGGTTGCAGGCCGTATCGTCGAGGAACATGTACTCGCTGCACGGGTTGCTGGCGTTGATGCGACCCGACTGCGGACAGGTGTGCCAGTTGTTGATGGTCGTGTCGTACTGCACGCCGGGATCGCCACACTGCCAGGCGTTCTGTGCCATGCGGTCGAGTACCTCGCGGGCCGGCCAGGTGGGGCCAGGGGTCTTCTCGTCGGTGACCCAGCGCGTGGTCCAGGGCTTGTCGTCGAGCACCGCCTGCATGAACTCGTCGGTGACGCGCACCGAGAGATTCGCGTTCTGGAACATGATCGAGCTGTACGCTTCGCCGTTGAAGTTGGCTTCGTAGCCGCCCTTCTCGATGAGGCAGTGGGCCTTGGCCTCTTCCTTGGCCTTGCACTCGATGAACTCCATCACGTCGGGATGCCAGACCTTGAGCGACTGCATCTTGGCCGCCCGGCGCGTTTTGCCGCCGCTCTTAACCACCGCGGCAATCTGATCGTAAACCCGCATGAACGACAGCGGTCCCGAAGGCTTGCCGCCGCCCGAGAGCTTTTCGCGATGCGATCGCAGCGTCGAGAGATCGGTTCCCGTGCCGGAACCAAACTTGAAGAGCATCGCCTCGCTGGTGGCCAGGCCCATGATGTTTTCCATGTTGTCGTCGACGCTTTGAATGAAGCAGGCCGAGCCCTGCGGACATTCGTAGGGGTTCTCTGGTTGCACCGCGGCGGCGGCCTCTTCGTCCCAGTGCCAATTGCACTGCGAACCTTTGACGCCGTATTGGTGATACAGGCCGACGTTGAACCAGACAGGCGAGTTGAACGCCCCGTGTTGATGCAGACAGAGCCAGGTCAGCTCGCGATAGAATCGCTCGCCGTCTTCGGCGGTGGCGAAGTAGCCGTCCTGCATGCCCCAATCGGCAATCGTACGGCTCACACGGTGAACCAGCTGGCGGACGCTGTTCTCGCGCTCCGGCGTGTTCACTTCGCCGTAAAAGTACTTGCTCACCACGACATTGGTCGCCAGCTGACTCCAGCTGGACGGAATCTCGCAGTCGTTCTGCTCGAACAGCACGTCTCCGTTCTCGCCCTTGATCTGAGCGGAACGGGTTTCCCACTCGACCGTATCGAAGACGTCGGCCGAGTCGACGGGACAGAAGATCGTCTCAATGTGCAGACCGGCCACGTCCGTGGGACGGCGGCGAGATTCATCAAGCGATTTCTGGCGAGAGAGCACGGTGCCAATGTCGGCAGTTGCCATGGGGAGTCCTTTCATCGAGACGTAGAAATCTTCGGGGCGTCCTATCCGAAGGTCTCACTCTCTAAATATACAAGAGTACACTATAACCAATCAGGCCCAGGGGCGGGCAAACCTGAGAAAAACCGGGGGTCGAGGCCTCCAATCCGCATTTTAACCCCCTTGTGAGAGGTAAATTACTCATCGGAGCACCTATATATTGTAGGGTCGACCTCCGCTGACCACAACATACAGTCGAAAGCGCAGCAGTTTACAGATTTGCTACCGCGCGTCAATCAGGCACTGCTGGCAAGTCTTAAATATCTACTAACAAACATCTTAACGCACTCTTCATCAATGGGCGATATATGCCAGTTGATGGCCATGATTTTTTCAGGACACGGCTCTTCTTCGGGGAAAACGCCACTTCGTTAAATTAGGAAACTCACCTCGCTGGCCGCCATAAATCTCGAAAAATTTTTCGATCTCTTGTTTCGCCTCTCGAACCACCTGGACGACGACTGGCTTGCCAGGTCGTGAGCGGTCTTGAGCGACCGGGACCTGTTCCCGACACGGAGATTACGCCGGTTCGCAGTCAGGCCCGCGCAGGCCTGTTTGCCAGAGGCCGACTCGGCGGCGCAGAATGGAAACTCGCCCCACGACCCTCTTCTCGATCTTGTCGCTGATCCTTGAAGGCGATCCGGATCCCAGCCTTGTCCGCCGCACTTCCCCAGAAAATGCACCTTCTCGACCTCAGCGATGGACAACTCGAGGCCTGGCTCGCCGAGCGAGATCAGCCTGCCTTTCGGGCCCGCCAGATTCGGCGCTGGCTCTTCGCATCCAGGGCCACTGATTTTGCCGACATGACCGATCTGCCGGCAGGGCTTCGCGATCAGCTGGCCGCCGATTTCCGACTCTGGACGACCGGCGTCGCCGCGCATCATGTCGATCCAGACGGCACCGAGAAACTGCTGTTCGAGCTGGCTGACGGGCAGCAGATCGAAAGCGTGCTGCTTCGCGACGGAACCCGCCGGACAATCTGTATCAGCACCCAGGTGGGCTGTGCGATGGGCTGCGTGTTCTGTGCGACCGGTCTCGACGGCGTCGTCCGCAACCTGACCCGCGGAGAGATCGTAGAGCAGATGCTGCGTCTGGCCCGGCTCCTGCCGCCGGGCGAAGGCCACGCGCCTGCCGAGCGACTGAGCCATATCGTCGTGATGGGGATGGGCGAACCGTTGGCGAATCTTGATGCGTTGCTGCCTGCTCTGGGCGAGGCGGAAAGCAAGGACGGCCTGGGCATCAGCCCCCGTCGGATCACCATCTCGACGGTCGGGCTGCCGGCGGCGATCGATCGCCTCTCGGATCTGGGCACGAAGTACAATTTGGCCGTTTCGCTGCACGCGGCCGACGATGAATTGCGGGAGCGACTGGTCCCGGTGGGCAAGAAGATCGCCCTGGCCGATATCTTGGCCGCGGCCGATCGCTATTTCGACGTCTCGGGTCGGCGGCTCACCTTCGAGTACGTGTTGCTGGCCGAGGTCAACGACCGCGAAGAAGACGCCCGTCGATTGGCCCGCCTGCTCGCGGGTCGCGGGGCTTTGCTCAATCTGATTCCGTACAACGCGGTAGCGGGTCTGCCCTATCAAACGCCGAGCGAGGCGCGAACGCGAAAGTTCATTGCCATCTTGGAACGGCAAGGCGTCAACGTGCAGACGCGCCGCCGCAAAGGGGCGAAGATCGATGCCGCTTGCGGTCAATTGCGGCGCATCAAGGGCGAGGTGCCGTCGACCGTGGTGCCGCTATCGGGTTAGGGACGACGCGCGGCATCCGGATGACGAGAGCAAACGGTCACGGGCGGTGAAGTCGAACGCTGCGAGCGAGACGGCCAAGAGGAATTGGAAATGGCCATGTGGAACTAGAAAACTAGAAGTCGTCCTCAAGCTCGCCGTCCTCGTCTTCGCCAAAGTCCTGTTCTTCGAAGTCACCCTCGCCAGGAAATCCGCCCGGCGGCCCCCCGGGAAAACCGCCGGGAGGTGGTCCGCCAGGGCCGCCCGGTCCCCCGGGACCACCCATTCCCATCATCATCATTTGGGCCGGGAACTTGAGTAGCTCCAAGACTCCCTGCTCAATGACGAGCCGATACTGAACGCCATCGCTGATGCTCTCGGTAGTGACATAGATATGACTCTTGGCCCGGTTGGCGATCAGCTGATCCATTAAGGTCCTCATTACCTGAGTCTGCATTTGCTGCGCTTGCCGCATTTGTTCGCGCATTTCCTCCTTGAAGCGACGCGTCTCTTCGTCGTCGTTCGGATCGTCCTGGAGGTCTTCGAGGAAATCGACCTCCGCGGCTCCCTCTGCGGGCATCGTACGCTTGGCGAATTCAGCGATCGCACCCAGGGAGATCTTCAATTCCATCGGTCGTTGCTCGGTCGCCGCCTCCGACTTGGAGTCGGCCATGACCTGCCGCAGCATTGCTTCGGAATCGCCACCGGCGGCCAGAAAGACGCTCTTGTCGGCCACGGCGACGAGTACTTCGAACTCGTCGATCACCTCGGGCAGGGGACCGAAGATGTCTTCGTCATCCATCGGCAGCGTTACCCGATGGACGCGATGTCCCTCGATCTCACCGGCATCCCAACTCACTTCGGGAATTCCCTCGCCTCCTTCGAACAGAGCGCCGAGCTCCTTGAGCGACTTTTCCACCAGCGCCCCGTCGGTGACCGAGCCGCCGGCGACCAGCGTCGGCGACGGATCGAGCACGACGCGCGCGCCGGCGTCGAAATTACCCGACTTCATCGTTTCGTAGGCAACGTCGATCAGATTCGAAAGCGACTGGATGACGACTTCCTGGGCTTCCTCCGGCAAGTCCTGCTCCGACGAAATGGTCTCCGCCAGACGGTCCTTCAACTGCTGTTGTTGTTCGCCGAGGGCTTCGATCTCCAACTCGCTGGCCTGGCCGCGCTCCATGACGAGAAAGCCCAAAGGCGCGTCGCCCGAGAGAAAGCCGGCGAAATTGCTGGGCGAGTTCTTGTAGCGTGCGTAGGAGGCGGCCAGTCGACTGCCGCTCTGGGCGGTCATGGCCATTTCACCGACAAGGCTGCGCGACTCCTTTTCCAGCAGGAGCCCAAGCTCGATGTCCTTCGACTCGGCCATCATCATCCGGGCGAATTGAATCTGGGCCGGCTCGGGGCCGGTGTCGTCGGCTGCTTCGTCGAAACCACCGCGATCCAAGCCGCCCGGTTCAAAGGGAGCCCCGCCGCCTGCGCCACCCATGGCCATGAGCATGCTTAGCATGTCGATCCACTGCTCGCGCATCTCCTCGGGGATCCTCTCGACCAAGACACGCCCACCGATGACGTACTTCTGGGGCAACTCGCCAAGCAGGGAAGCCGGGTCGTCGGGAAGCGCTTCCAGCGCCGCTTCGACGTCCGACATGAAGGCCCAAGACCCTTGCTGCTTGATAAGCAACACGGGCCCCGCCTCGTCGGTCTGTACTCCGTAAATCCCGTCGCCCATGTCACGGGCACCGCCGGGAATGATGCCGAGCATGGCGTCGAAATCACTCACCGGCAGGAATGCGACCGAGACGACTTCTTGGCGATCGCCGAAGTGGAAGGCGACTCCGGCCGCCTTGTCCGTTTCGATGCCCGCAAGTCCCTGGCCTCCCGTGGCCATCATCAGCGGCACTTGCAGCGTCTCGGCGGCACCCTCGATTCCGGCGACTTCGCCCAATTCGCCGATCAGCTGCAGGACGGCGTCGACGCTGCGCAGGGAGACGACGGCAAAGGGCTCGCCGTCCTGGGCGACTGCTGGGGGTGCGAGCGCGCCAAGTACGAGCAAGCAACAACAAGCGAGGGACTTGATGAATTTCGTCATGTCGGTTCTCGATAGGGTGTCGAAGTCTGTCGTCGATGGATCGGTTAGCGTCCGCGTGCCTCGCGGCCGAGACCCATGAATATGACCGATTGGCGATGCCGAGTCGAATCGATTTGGCGGGCGTCCCGGCGCCGAGCGTGACACGGCACAGTGGCGCGCAGACCATCGGCACCCAAACGTCGCCGCGGAGGGACTCTCGTCCCTGGCGAGAAACCGAACCGTCCCGCCGAAATAGAGGTTCGCGAGATCAACTCGCGTCACAACAATTGCCCCAGACCGCGACGGGCTTACCGTTCGCGGAAGGTAATCCGCCCCTTGGTCAAGTCGTAGGGCGAGAGCTCGACCCGCACTCGGTCACCGGGGACGATACGGATGAAGTGTTTGCGCATCTTGCCCGCCACGTGGGCAATCACCTCGTGGCCGCCGTCGATCTCGACGCGAAATCGCGTGTTCGCCAGGGCCTGAGTCACGGTCCCTTCGACTTCGAGCGCTTCCTCTTTCTGCTTCGCCATGCACTACCTCCACGGGGTTCTTCAGCATCTACCCGCACCGCTCGGTGCGTTGAAACGTATCCCATATCATACCTTGGGCGATCCGCATGTCCAGGCGAATCGGCTCTGGCGAGCCGCTGGCAGCGGCCGCCTGCCCGGCAATTAGCCGGTCGCCGCGAGGCCCGCTTCAACCGCTGCGAGGATATGCTCGGGCGACTCGATACCGATCGAGAGTCGAATCGTTCCGTCATGGATGTCGAGTTGCTCACGCTCCTGTGGCGTGAGTCCGACGTGGCTGGTCGAGGCGGGATGACTTAGCGTCGTGCAGATGTCGCCCAGTGACGGATAGAAGGGAATCGCCGGCGCGGCGGCGATGAACCGCTCGGCTGCTGCCCGCCCACCTGAGAGAGTGAAGGTGACCATATAGCCGCCACCTTGGAGCAACTCACGAGCGAGATCACGATCGGGGTGATCGTCGAGGCCGGGATAGCGGACGGTCGTCACGCCCGGCTGAGCGGCCAGCATCTCGGCGACCGCCTGGGCATTGGTGCCGGCGCGCTCGACGCGCAGGGCCAAGGTGCCGAGTCCTCGGGCGGCGAGCCAACATTCCCAAGGGCTGGCCACGAAACCCCAGGTCGCCTGGGCCATGTGAATGCGCTCGAAGTCGGCCTCCCGGGCCACCAGCATCCCCAGCATCACGTCGCCGTGACCGTTGACGATCTTGGTGATGCTTTCCATGACGAAGTCGGCGCCGTGCACGAGCGGCCGGCAAACGACCGGCGAGGCGAACGTGTTGTCGACCAACAGCCGCGCGCCGGCGGCGTGGGCAACCTCGGCCAGCGCCGCAATGTCGGCCACTCGTAGCATCGGGTTGCTGATCGTCTCAACGACCAGCAACCGCGTTCGATCGCCGACTGCCTGCTTCACTTCCTCAAGATCGTTGGCGTCGACGAGCGTACAGTCGATGCCCAGCCGGGCCGCTTCCTTCGTGAACAGCTGCAGGCTGCGGCCGTAGAGCTCGCGGCCGATGACGAGGTGATCGCCCGTCTCCAGCAGCGCGACCAGGGCGAGAGCCAGGCCAGCCATGCCGGCACCGGTAATGAACGCCCGCTCGCCGTCGTGCAGCTCTGCGCACTTGCCGGCCAGTTGCAGTTGATTGGGATGCCCGTAGCGGCTGTAGACGTAGCCCTCGACTTGACCGGTAAGGAGTTGCTCGGCGTGGTCGGGCGACTCGCAGCGGTAAACCGTGGAGGGACAGAGGGGCGCTGCCAGCGGATCACTGCCGCCGGTCGCCGTCCGTTCGGGACGCGCGCAGATGTCGTCGGGTCGGTTGCTCATCGTGCAGGATCGTCGGGGCGACGCAGATTGGCTTCAGGGACTTGGTGAACGCGGAATGCAAAGGCGAGGGAGTTGTCCGCCCGGTGGCCTGCTAGTCG
>QQVP01000021.1 GCA_003389215.1 Planctomycetota bacterium
CCGTCCGACAGATCGCTGGGATACTTACCATCCGTTTCCATGCTGCGGCTCCTCCGTCCTTGGATCCGAAAACCAAAGGGGGAGCCGTAGCAGTTTTTCTCATTTCACGCTATTCGGGACACGTTCTAAAACCGCATTGGCCTTGATGCGGATGGCGTACCGATAGCCCTCGTCTTCCAACAACCGCAGCAGCTTCGGCAGCGCGAAGGCCGCATCGCCGCGAAAGAACTTGGGGATGCCCAAGTGACGATACCGCTCGTTTCGCATCGTTGGCAACGCCCGGTAGGGTAGCTAAACTGTGGGGTGCCGTGACGTCCGTTCTTGGCCGGGTGCGCGGCAGATGGAGCGGAGAAGAGGGGCACGATCGTTCATCTGCCGAGACCGGTGACGGGATTAAGTCATGCCGATCATCTGCAAGCGGGCGAGTCGGCTACGTACTTGCGCGCTCGGTCGTTCAGAGAAGGCGTGCTGGCCAACGGTTGCTGCGTCGCCACGTGGTAGCACACTTGCACATGGAGACGGCAGGTTGGGCCTGCTCCGCGTACGAGTTACCGGTACGACTCCAGAATGCGGTGCGACGCAGCGAGGTTAGCAAAATGGCAACCGACTGGTTCGTCAAACTCGGTCGCAAGGAACAAGGCCCGTTCACCCCTTCCCAGATCCGTCATTTTGCAAGAACAGGAAGGATCTCTGAGTCGACGCTGCTCAGGAAGGCAAATTCTGATCGTTGGGTCATAGCGAGACGAATTGAAGGACTCTTCCTGGACGACCAATCGATCCCGGAGTCGGATCCCGGGCAACACAAAGCGACACCTTCGATCCCTAGTGAGAACACACCAGAAGCCTGGGATGCCGCGTGCATCGAAGAACCCCTCGCCGAAGAAGAGAAAGCGGACGCGGAGGTTTCGCCCATAGTCGCGACGCCAACTAAGGAGGAGGAAAAAACCTGTCCGTTCTGCAGCGAGAGCATCTTGAAAACGGCCAGAAAATGCAAGCACTGCGGCGAGTTCTTGGATACATCTGTGCCTCCAACAGGTGGACATCAGGGGCCTGTCGCTGGTCGCCAAGGGCCTCCGAAGTTGCCTTTGCCGGTAACGATCCTCTGCGTGGTCTTTGGCGGGTGCACTGGCTTGATGTTATTGGGGGGCTTAATAGGTGTCATTGAGCGCCTGTTCACGGAGCACGGCGGAACCTCGTCATCTCCCTGGGTGTTCACGCAGTTCTATGTCGAGGAGCTAATTCCACGCGCTCACACCGCGGAATTCTGTTCCCAATGGGAGGGCGACGTTGTCGAACTCGGCGGTGATCGGTATCGCGTTGAAGGTTGGGTAGATGTTGAGAACGCATTCGGTGGCACGGAAAGAATACGCTATACCGTCGAACTCAAGTTTGAAAACGGAAGCTGGAGGGTCCTATCGGCAGACTTGTGATTTCCACGCATCTTCACCCAGCCCCCGATTCGGCGTCGACGGCGCTAGCGATGAAGGCGCCTCTAGCGAAGAGGTCGTTTGGTGTTGCCTTCCACGGGGTGTCGGCTCCGTTGGGTCTATAACGCGGAGTGTTGATCGTTATTCGCAGCGGCAAGAGGACGATAGAAGGCGCGGATCTGTCTTTTTACCGATCGCGGACATCGTCGGTTTTGAATTGACCAAGAACTCTGCCGACGCAGCTGATCAGGCGCCCCTCTAAAGAAGGGTTTTTGGCTTGGGTTCCTTTCATCTTGGGCTGTCATGCTTTTCAAACGTTCTATTCTTATATAATTTGCGCAGAGAGTGGTGGTTGGCCGCACGCCGGATACAACTCAGATGAACTAAACCGCCTGGAAGCGTCGGCTGTGGGTAATGAATCGATGCCGACGTTGGCCAGCGGAAGCGCCGGGCGTGCCCCAGGGAGTGACGGGCGAAAGCGGACCAGCAAACGGTCTGCCGCTGGCGATGGTTGTCACGACGATGCGTGGGTCTGAAATGAGGATCACCATCCGCTCACTGTCGATGTCGTCCAGCCGCAGGCGAACCGCCTCGGAGATCCGCAGGCCCGCTCCATAGGCGGTCATGAGGATGACGCGGTGTTTGAAGTTGTGAATCGCCGCGAAGAAGCGGCTCGTCTCCTCCAGCGAGAGAACCACCGGCAGCTTCTTCTCCGGCTTGGCACAACGGATGTCTTCTACGATCTCGCCTCGACGGACGATCTCCCGAAACAGGAACCGCAGCGCGGAGACAACCTGGTTGTAGACGCCCCACTTCGTCCCTTTCACCTCGACCAGATAGACCAGATAGTCGCGGATCTCCTCGGGCGTCACCCGGGCCGGGCTGCTGCTGCAGAAATCGAAGAACTTGACCAGGTGGGCGACGTACAGCCGGATCGTCTTCGGCGAATAGTTCCGCAGTGTCATCTCCTCGATCATGCGTTGCCGGAGCAGCGTCATGGATGGCCTCCTCTCGCCAAGCGGTGTCGGTGGTGCAACTCTGCGAAAAGATGGCTTGCAAACCGAGGAAGCGCAAATCGGTAAAACCGGCATGACCGATCCATACCGTCTCCGCTGGGGTCAGCGGTCGCGCCAGAGCGGCGCTAGAAAGAAGGGCAACCGAGAAAAGGACTTCAAATCACCAAGGCCAGGCTGCCACGTCCACCGCGAAGCGGTTTAGTTCATTAATATGATGCAGACCGGCTAGTTATTCCAAGACTCCAATTGAGGTGAGTTCGAATACGAAATCGTACGCCGCGATCGGCGTGCGATTCTTGTTTGTTAGGCTCGCCCGTAGCGGCTTCGATTTACTCGAATCGACTACGGACCAGCCATGGAAACTTCGCTTGCTGACGCGAAAAGTTGCGACCCGCAACGTTTCGACGGCGATCCCCAGCAGAACTGGAATCTGGACGAGCTTGGCGTCTACGCTCGCGAGCAACACGAGGCCATTGTGCGGAGTGAAAGCTCGCTGACTACGCACTATTGGCGACTTGGTCTGGCTCTGAGTTTTTGCCGTCGCCATTTTTCTCGTGGCCAATGGGGCCCGTATCTTGCAGACTTGGGCATCGACAAGACCCGGGCCTCCAAGGCGTGTGCGATCCACCGCACCTTCAAGAGCGAGCAAGCGGTGAACGGGCTATCGGTGGAAAAGGCTTACGGCCACCGAGAACGGAAGGTGCGCAAGTCCTCGCACAAGAAGCGTCGCAAGAAAAGGCCGTTGAGCCTGACCGATTGGTTGCACGAGATTTGTAAGGCGACCGACCATTTCCTCGACGAAGCGGCCTTCGTCGCACCCGCTGATGCGGGGTCTATTGTCCCAGCTCTCGATACGGCAATCGAAGACCTAACGAGTCTTCGCGAACGCCTTCAGCAGAGAACGAGCGACTCGTAGGCATCGATCAGGTCGATTGCTAGTGGCAGTCGGGAATTGCGATGCCAGACCGTCCGATCGCCGAGCTGCACTTCTTCTCCTTGTTGATGAATCGCACCGCGCGACCGGTATGCGATTGGTGATTTGAACAATCTCTCCCGTTTCACGTGCGCTGTCGCGGTACCGAGGCACGGTTGTTTCGGTCAGCTGTCGAACCGACAGCACGCCGCTCAGCCCAACAAACGGAGTTTACTACGACCATGAGTACTGATTTGTCTAACGCGGGCGGAGCTGATAATGAGCTCGCCCGCAATGTTCATGAGTGGTGGCAAGAAGCTGCCGAAAAAGCGGAAGTCGATGACAAGAAGCTCGACTTGAGTGGTTTCGACCCCGACGCTTCGCTCGATGAGCGGATCGCCTGGGCGCTGGTCCAGGGACTCGATATCGGCACCGTATACAGCCGGTACAGTTCCAAACGCCAGCACAGCACGGCGGACCAGGTCCGCACGTGCGTCCAACACGCTGCCGGCAAGGGGATTTACTGTCCGCCTGAGTACGTCTGCGTCGATGAGGCGCAGCGTGGCTATCGTGCCCGCCGCGAAGGACTCGATCGCATGCGGGCGATCCTGAAGAACCGCAGCGCGACCGTGCTGCTGGTTTTCAAGGCTTCGCGCCTCTACCGTCAGGCCTTCAAGGGCTACCAACTTATTCAACAAGAGGTAGTTGAAGAGGGATTGCGGGCGATCAGCGTGACGCAGTCGATCGACACGGCGGACACCAAGGCCTGGAAGATGCTTTTTCAGGTCCACGGCATCGTCGATGACATGGTGATCGAGGCGACGGCTGACCATGTTCGCGAAGGGCTCAAGGGCCTTTTCGCTCGCGGCTATACGGTAGGAGCCCTACCGGTTGGCTACCGCCGCAAGGAGTTGCCCGAGGCCCCGGTTACCAACCGGGGCCTCGTCCGTACGGTTCCCGAGGTGGATCCGATGGTTGCCGATATGATCCGAGAACATGTCGAGCTCATTCTCGGCGGCATGCCCATCAAGCAAGGCTGGCGCAAATGGGTCGCTGACGGTGGACCGGCGGATCCGCGCTCTACGAAAGGCTACATGTCGTATGCCGCCTACCGCCGCATGCTCTCTCGGATCGAGTATACGGGTCGCTTTAAGTTCGGACGCAAGCGGAACGAGTTCTCGACGAAGCGCGACTACGCTCGCCAGATCGAGCAGCCTGAGGGTGAGGTTGTGGTCCTCGAGTGCGAAGAGCTTCGCATCCTCGATGACGAGCCGTTTTTCGCGCTCCAGCGGAAATTGGCCAAGTTAAAGTCGGGTCCTCGTGGTCCCAAGAAGGATCGTCCGGCCCAGCTTTGGGACCTCATCACGGAACTCTTCTTCTGCTCGGCTTGTAGCACGCCCGAAAAACCCGTGCGGTTCTATCAAACGGGTTCGGGCAATGTGCAGATCATGCAGTGTAAGAACGGCGGTCTTTGTCCGTGCGGGGTGAACCTCCGTCGCAAAGAAGCGGTTCTGGCGGTTTGCGAACAGCTGCAAGAGCTGTTGCACCGCGATGGCAAGCTGATCGAAGAGGCGATTTGCTGTGCGCAAAGGCTCGATGCCCGTGGGGACGACGAGCTGCGGACAGAGATCGCCACCTTCGAGCGAAAAATCCAGGGTCTTACGAGCCAGATCAGCGATCTTTACGAGCTGGCTGGTCAGGGTACGGACGACGACCGCAAGGAGGTGATGGCCCGCGTCCGTTCTGCACAAGCCGAGCGGACAACGGCCCGACATGAGCTTTGCCGATTGAAGCAGGCCCTGACCGATTCGTCGGCGACGATCACACCGGAGGCGGTGCGTGAGATTCTCGATGACTTCGTCCGTCTCCTGGAAGATGGCGCCGCCGGCAAGCTGGGCATGGACGCCGTCTACAAGGCGGTGGAAGTCATCCGCCGGCTCATCGGCGGTCAGATCTTTGTCCACGTCGAACCACGGCCGGGTCGCAAGCGGACCAACGTCCGCGGTACATTTCGGCCTCATCTCCTGGAGGCGGCTGGCGAGGCGGCCGGCCAGTATATCGGTGACAAAAGAGGAGACGACACCGAGGTATCCGTATGGCTCCGTAAACCGCCCCAGATCGATCTCTTGGCCGAGCGGGCGTATCAGCTTGTCGATGTCGAGAAGCTGAGCTACCGCGCCGCGGCGAAGGTCATGCAAGAGGAAGGCCACGACATCAACTCCGGTAAAGTTTGGCAGCTGCGCCGTCGCTATTATGAGATGATCGGCCAGCCGGTTCCCAAACGGCCGGCCGATCGAACTGAGCGGCCTTAGTCAGCCTAGGCCTGTGCCCACCTGTTCGCTTTCCCGAAAGCCCCGTCACAGCGACGGGGCTTTTCTTATGCGCTCGTTCGGGTTGAGCGCTACATCCACCGTTACTTCATGGAGAACACTCATGTCTCAAACAGATTCCGATGCCAACTTGGCATCGACCGAAGGTGAAACGCGCGATGCGCGCACCGACCGAGGTGCGGAACGAAAACGCCTTGCTGAAGATATTGCCTTCTTGGTCGTTCAGCAGTATCGCCGCCAGCTGCGTGGTGCCGCCGGCAGCGCGGTGCCGGACTGCACGGATTCCGAACCTAAATAAACGGTCGGAACGTGTCATAAGAACTTGCAGGGCCCGCTTAGCCATGCAAGCTCGCCGGACTTCAACAACTTCATCAACGCACAACGAAAGGGGGTGCCCCTTTGTCACATCTAGTACTGGCCCTTGTTTCCATTGCTCTGCTGTTGGCGATCGCGGCGCTCTTGCGGGAGCGCCGTCTGCGGCTTGCGCTGCAGGACATTCTTCGCCGACTCATCAACCGCTGGAGGTCTCATGACAACATCCAAACTCCTGGTCATCCCCGTCGCCGTGATGCTGATCGTGACGGCGATCGGCTGTGACGAAAATGAGAATCAACGACTCGCCGACATGGCCGAGCGGCACTTGAGAAATCAGGCCGAGCAGAATCGCCGGATGGCCGACCTGCAAAAGGAAGTTGCCGAGGGCGCACGGCGTCTGGTGGAGGCCGATGCACAAGCTCGAAAGGAGATGGTCGTCCTGCAGCGCGAAGTCGGCCGGCAGCGCGATGCCTTGGAAGCAGAGCGCCGCGACCTGGCCGCCAAGCGCCGTCTGGATCCCCTTCTCGCGGCAGCCATCACCCATATCGGTCTGTTGCTCGTGTGTCTGTTGCCGCTGCTGCTCTGTTGGCATCTGCTGCGGCGCCCGGCCGAACCGACGGACGATCGGGCCGTTGCCGAGCTGTTGCTGGAGGATCTGGTGACCGACCGGCCCCTCTTGCTGCCGCCGCCAACAACACGACGCGCCCTCGCACTTCGCGATGACGATGACGCGGCGCAAAACTCTCCGCCGGAGAGAGAATCACCGGCCGACTGAAGCGGGCCACAAGAACGCACCAACCATCCCCATGGAGGAATCTATCATGTCCCACATCGTCACCATCGAGACCGAAGTGCGCGACACCGCGGCGCTGGCCGCCGCCTGTCGACGACTCGGTTTCGCCGAACCGGCTCTTGAAACGGCCCAGCTTTTCAGCGGCCAAGCGACGGGCCACTGTGTGCGTCTTCCTGACTGGCGCTATCCGGTCGTCTGCGACACAGAAAGCGGACAAGTCCAATTCGACAATTTTCAAGGCCGCTGGGGCGAGCAGCGCCAGCTCGACCGGCTCATGCAGGCCTACGCCTGTGAAAAGGCGAAGCTGGAAGCCCGGCGGCGGGGGCACACCGTCACCGAACGGCCCCTGGCCGACGGCTCTATCCAACTGACCGTTCACGTAGGAGGCGCCGCATGAAGACGATTGAAATCATCATCTCGCCCGGCGGCGAGTCTCGTGTGGAAACCAAAGGTTTCAGTGGCAACGAGTGCCGCCAGGCGAGTCGCTTTCTAGAGGAGGCACTCGGTAAGACTCAATCCGAGACGCTGACCGCCGAGTTTCATCAGTCGCACAATCAACATCAACACCATTTACATGAGGAGAAATGATCACCACCACACAACTGCGTCCAACCACGTCTTTGCCACCGCCGCGGACCGGCGGTCCGGCCCGCGTCCTACTGGTCGTCGAAGGCGTCAACGACATCGAGTTTCTCACGCGCATCTCGCGCTTGCTTCATGCTCACGACAGGGCGCTGCCCGATCTGGCTGAGCGGGAACAACGGGGCGAGGTGGTGTTTGTGCCGTTCGGCGGGCAGATCGCCGCCTGGACGCATCGCCTGGGCCCACTGGGCAAGCCGGAGTTCTTTCTCTGCGATCGTGAGCTACCGCTCGAGACCGAGCAGCGCCGTGAGGCGGCCGCAGCCATCAATCGCCGGCCCCGTTGTCGGGCCGTGCTGACGCGAAAACGGAGCCTGGAAAATTATCTGCATCCGACGGCCATCCTGGCGGCCGGTGCCATCAACGTCGAGTTTGGCGACTTCGATTCCGTGGCGGAGATCACCGCCCAACGGCGCTATCAGCCGGAGCTTGATGGGAAGCCGTGGGAACTCCTGACGCGGCGAGCCCACGGCCGCCTCGTCTATCGCGCCAAACGATGGCTCAACACGCGGGCCGCCGACCACATGACGGTCGAGATGCTCGGCGAGCGTGACCCGGTTGGCGAAATCATCTCTTGGCTCAAGACGATCGACCGGTTGGCAGGGTCCTGCTGAGAGCCGGGTTGGTCTGTCTTTTCGCTTCCATTCAACCTCTATACATAAGGAACGGAATATGACGCTTTCTGAGCGGCTGGCGGAAAATGTACGGGCCTGCTTCGCCGGCATTTGGATTCAAAGCTGCGAGCACGAAGATGCCCTCTTGGACATCGCCCGTCTCTGCCATGACGAAATCTGGAATCTGGCCACCTGGGATATCGACCGGGGATTGCGCACAGCAGCCCAGACCGACGGAGACTCGGCCGAAGTGACGGGCACCGATCCGCTGGCCGCTGTGCGGGCACTCGGTTCGCTGGCCACCAGCGACAGTCCATCGCTGCTGGTACTGGTCAACTTCCATCGCTTCTTGGGCTCGGCCGAGATCGTGCAGGCCGTGGCCTGCCAAGTTAATCGGGGCAAGAACGACCGCACCTTTCTGGTGATCCTCTCGCCGGTCGTCGAGATCCCCACCGAGCTGGAAAAACTTTTTATCACGATCGAGCACGAGTTGCCCGATCGGCGGCAGATCGCCGAAATCGCCCGCGGCGTGGCGACCGAAGAAGGGGAGCTGCCCACGGGCGCCGAACTGGATCGGGTCCTCGATGCGGCCTGCGGTCTGACCCGCTACGAGGCCGAAGGCGCATTCAGCCTCTCGCTGGTCCGCCATGGTCGCGTGGAGCCGTCGACCATCTGGCAGCTCAAGTCCCAGATGCTCACCAAGAGCGGTCTCTTGGCATTGCATCGTGGCGGCGAACGGTTCGACGACTTGGGCGGTCTGGAGTCACTCAAGGCGTTCTGTCGGCGGGCCCTGCGGCCCGGTGCGGACGGCGCCAAGAGATGCCGGCCCCGCGGCGTGCTGCTGTTGGGCGTGCCCGGCACGGGCAAGAGCGCGTTTTGTAAGGCGCTCGGCAATGAAACGGGCCGACCGACGCTGACGCTCGACGTCGGCGCCTTGATGGGTTCGCTCGTCGGTCAAACCGAAGAGCGGACGCGACGGGCGCTACGGATCGTCGATGCCATGCAGCCGGCCGTGCTGTTTGTGGACGAGGTGGAAAAGGCCCTCAGCGGCGTGGCTGCCTCGGGCCAGAGTGACAGCGGCGTATCGGCCCGCATGTTCGGCTCCCTGCTCTCCTGGCTCAACGATCATGACTCGGACGTGTTCGTCGTCTGCACGGCCAACGACGTGGCCAAGCTGCCGCCGGAGTTCTCTCGGGCCGAGCGGTTCGATGCCCTGTTCTTTCTCGACCTTCCGGGTCACGAGCAGAAGCAAGCCATTTGGCAGATCTACCTGGACCTGTTTGGCATCGACGCCGATCAGCGCCTGCCTGACGACGAAGGTTGGACCGGCGCCGAGATCCGCGCCTGCTGCCGGTTGGCCGCGCTGTTAGACATGCCGCTGATGCAGGCGGCGGAAAACATCGTGCCGGTGGCGGTCACCGCGGCCGAGTCGGTCGAGCGGCTGCGCCGCTGGGCCAGCGGCCGCTGCCTGGCGGCCGACCAGCTGGGCATCTACACGGGCGCGGGTGCCTCACGCAGAAAGACGCGCCGCAGCATCCCCCGCGATCCGAGCGTCAACTGAAATCAAGTCGTTCCTATCACTATTCACTTCATCGGAGAAAAACATGACAGCAACGTCTACGAACCAATCCGCGGCGCGGAGCGATCCGGCCCAGCGGATGCGCACCACCATGTGTGCCACACGGATCAGCTTCGTCTGGTTCGGCACGCGCAAGGCCCTCTCTTCGATCCAGAAGGCCCAGGCCGCCGAATCGTTCGGCGCTGAGGGCGCGTATCTCAGCGCCGGCAAAAAGCTGCTCGATACGAGGCACCCGCAGTTCAAGGCGGTCACCTCGGTCCGCAATCGGGCGCGCTCCTACTGGGTCTCGATCAGCCTGCCCTATCCGGAGGCCGGCATTCGTCTGGTCCGGCAGGACGCGCTGGCGACCTTCGAGGATCAGATGAACCGGTTCAAGCAGGAACTCGACGAGGCGGTCGCCGGCCTCGAGCAGCAGTACGCAGAACTGAAATCGGCGGCCGCCACACGCCTCGGCAGTCTCTACAACGAAGCCGACTATCCGGCATCCTTGGCCGGCCTGTTCGAGGTGACGTGGGACTATCCGAGTATCGAGCCGCCCTCCTACTTGCAGCAGCTCAATCCGGCCATCTACGAGCAGGAGTGTCGGCGTGTCGAAGCCCGCTTCAGCGAAGCGGTACAGTTGGCCGAGCAAGCCTTTCTCGACGAGTTTTCGCAGCTCGTCTCCCATCTGACCGAACGGCTCGGCGGTCGCGAAGACGGCCGCCCCAAAATCTTTCGCGACTCGGCCGTCGAGAACCTGCGCGAGTTCTTCGATCGATTTCGGTCCTTGAATGTCCGCTCGAACGAACAGCTCGATGCACTTGTCGCCCAGTGCCAACAGATCGTCACAGGCGTTGAGCCCCAGCAGCTGCGCGAGGCGGGCGAGTTTCGCCAGCAAATTGCCTCGCAGCTATCGGGCGTTCAGTCGGTGCTCGACGGCCTGCTGGTCGATCGGCCGCGGCGACGGATCATCCGCACGCCGAAGTGAGGACACATCTGATGCAGTTGATTATTGAAACTCACGGCGCCGTGCGGTGCGTCTACACCGAGGCAATCAACCTGGCCACCATCGGACAACTCTCGATCGCTCGCGCCTCGCACGTCGAACCGGACGAGGCGGGCCGCTGGTTGGCCGATCTGGCGCCGGTAGGTGGCCCGCGATTGGGGCCCTACGCCCGCCGTAGCAACGCACTCGCTGCTGAGGTCGAGTGGCTCCAGAAATACTGGCTCTTCACCGAGCCGCCGGCGTAAATCCGGCGATCCACAAATACCAAATCGCAGAGCCCCGGTTGCGCACGTTCTTCAGGCGCGCGGCCGGGGCTTTTCCTTTCATTTCTCTATCCCGACAGGAGGACTTCCTATGAGACAGGCCGAACTTAACCGGGCCGTCGCCCGCGCCACGGGCGAGACGGTCTCCACCATCAAGCGTTTGGGGTTTCTGCTGGCCGACCCGGTCGAGAGTTGCGATCCCGACTCGGAAGAGTATGGCCCGCACGTCATCGATTGGGACGAGCTGGATGCGCAGCGCAATGAAGGTGTTCTATGGAGGCCGCACCATGAGCCGGCCGCCGCATGAGCAAGGCGAAGTCTTACCTTCGACCATGAAGTCGACCGCGCTACGCGAACGTGGCGATCCGTGCCAGCGACAGCAGCTTCGCGGGGGCCAAAGGCGTGGCCGACGCGAAGTCAACTCAAGTCGCTGTGAGGTGGGGCGAAGACGGCGAGCACGACGGCGGACCGTTTGAAGCGGCTCGCCTTTCTTCTGTTTTCCAACCCGAATTACGAAAGGACCAACATGAGAATTCTCCTGATCAACAACGATGGAGCCGGCTTTGCCGACTATGTCGAGGTCGCCGAGGACACGACGGTCAACCAGTTATTTCAGCGGCAGATGGGTTCGGCCCGCGCGAGCAACTATCTCATTCGCGTCAATCGCCAGCCGTGCGCGGCCGACCAGGTGCTGCAAGAGGGTGATCGCATTTCCATAACGCCGACGAAGATCGAGGGTGCGCTACGGTAACCCTACCTCGCCCGCAGGTGCGCTACG
Source organism: Planctomycetota bacterium (assembly GCA_003389215.1). GTDB lineage: Bacteria > Planctomycetota > Planctomycetia > Pirellulales > UBA7805 > MB-PLM-2. The sequence continues at coordinate 11,653 of QQVP01000021.1, forward strand.
GTAACCCTACCTCGCCCGCAGGTCGTCGAGCACTCGCGCTCGGCGGCCTGGTGGGCGATTTCCTGTGTCCGGAGAAAAGACCATGAAACGCAAAGATAAGCGGCTGAGCCGATTGGCGCTGGCCATCTACTCACAGCAACAGGCGGCGCGGCGCCCGCCTCCGCTGGTCGAGTTGCCGACCACCACTTGGCAAATCTGCCAGCGACTAACGCGTCGAATCGAGCTGGCGCGAGGACGCGGCTGGCAATTGGCCGAGCGCCGTTCCCGCCGTGAACTGCGGCTAATGCTGCAAGACCTCCGCGACCATCTAAATGCGGTCGAAGGTCAAGTCGCTCCATCGCGATGCGAAACGTCGGCTGCATCGGTCGGCGAGATCCACGCCGACTTGCTCGCACTGCAGGACGAGTTTGAAGAGGTTTCCTTCGACGTGCGAGGCAAGATGATCTCCGTTACCACCGAGCCGATCAAACTGGAAGGAGTTGACCTGGGTCGCTTCGAGATCTGCCTCGATTGGACCGCCATTGGTCCAGACCGATCACGCAGGTACCGAGTGATCGCCCTCGATCCCAATCCGGCAGCGTCCAACGAAAGCGTCACCCATCCTCACGTTCAAGACGAGGTCGTCTGCGAGGGTGAGGGCCACCAGTCGATTCGCACCGCCCTCCAGCAAGGCCGCCTCCTCGATTTCTTTCTGATCGTGGTGGGCCTGCTGCGCACCTATAACTCCGGCAGTCCGTACATCTCCCTTTCGGAGTGGCACGGGGTGGAGTGTAGCGACTGCGGAACGGTGGTCTGCGATGACGACCGGTGGACCTGTGAGAAATGCGAATCCCCGGTGTGTGGCGAGTGCTATGTGAACTGTCCCGTCTGCGACGGCATCTATTGTGCCGCGTGTGTGACCCGCTGTGAGGGCTGCGATCTGGACATCTGCTCGTCGTGCATCGCCGAGTGTGCTAGATGCCGGGCTGACCGGTGTCCCGATTGCCTAGAGGAAAACGAAAGGTGCCGAGATTGCCATGAACGAGAAGCAGAAGAAGCCAGTGAGTATGAGAAGGGCTGTACAACATCGAGCCAATCATGCGACGCCGGTACTCCGGTTTAGTCCTACCGCCTGGGCTAAACTGTTGTTCCTGCGGGATTACGGAAATACCGAGGTGGGTGCCTTCGGCATCTCGGCGGGAGATGACCTCCTGTATCTCGAGGACGTGCAGCTCGTTCAGCAAACCTGCTCCTGGGCGCATGTGGCCTTTGACGACCAGTCGGTTGCCGACTTCTTTGATCGGCAGGTCGACGAAGGAAGGCGGCCCGAGCAGTTCGCTCGCATTTGGCTGCATACCCATCCGGGTGACAGCCCCCGCCCAAGCCTGACCGATGAAGAGACGTTTGACCGCGTCTTCGGCCGCTCCACCTGGGCGATCATGTGTATCCTCGCCTGCGAGGGCCAGTCATACGCTCGTCTCCGCTTCAACGACGGGCCGCGTGCCGAACTGGAGATCCCCGTTACCGTCGACTACACGCGTCCGTTCGACAGCTGTGATCACGAGGCCTGGGAGCACGAGTATTTGGCTAACGTCCAGACGCAACAACCGGCCCGCATCACGTCCACGGTCACCGAGCCGATCGTCGGGTCGCCGTTCCATGAGGAGCCGACCGACGAGTGGCTCGAAAGCTGGTGCGATTACGTAGAAGACGACGACACGAAAGGATGGGATCGATGACATCAACGACAACAATCGAACCGGATCGCTTCGGTCGCCAGCGGGAGTTTGTCCCCGCGGACCGGCTAGCGACCACTAGCGCGACCGTGATCGGCGTTGGCGCCATCGGTCGCCAGGTAGCCCTGCAACTGGCGGCCATCGGTGCGCCGCGAATTCAACTCGTCGACTTTGACACGGTCGATATGACGAACGTCACGACTCAGGGTTACTCGACCGAAGACGTTGGCCAGCCCAAGGTGTTGGCTACCGCCGCCGCCATCCGACGGCTCGATAATGCGATCCGGGTTGAGACTGTGGAGGATCGCTACCGAGCCAAGTTGCCCATCGGTGAAGCGTTGTATTGCTGCGTCGATTCGATCTCGGCGCGGGCCGCCATCTGGCGATCCGCCAAAACTCGGTGTCGATTCTGGGCGGACGGCCGAATGCGGGGGGAAGTCATTCGCGTGCTTACAGCGGCGCCCGTAGAGGACGATGCGCGATACGGCGAGACGCTGTTTCCGCAAGGCCAGGCCCAGCAAGGCAGCTGCACGTCACGCAGCACGATCTACTCGGCCAATATCGCGGCGGGAATTATGGTCCACCAATTCACCCGCTGGCTGCGAGGTCTACCGACGGACCGTGACATCATCATCAATCTGCTGGCCAGCGAATGGTCAGCCAGTTCAACACAATGAAAGGGGAAACACATGAAGACGCTGCTTGGGATTGGAATTCTCATCGCGATCGCCGGCTTGATGGTCGGAGGTCCCAACAAACCCAAGAACCGATCGGGCGGCCGAAAACGAAGGCGCAACTGCACCTGCCGCACAGGCAGCTGCTGGTGCCGCTAAACCCTCGGCTGCTTCTCAACATCCAAGAGGTTCACAATGGAGGACATCGTTATTCTGGCCGTCCTCGCCCTCGGCGGCTGGTGGCTTTACAAACAGGGCAAACAGATCGGTAGCCGCCAAGGCTACAACGTCGGCCGATCGCGCGGCAGGCGACGAAGACAGTGAAACCCGCCTGGCATGGCAGACTTGGTTGGGCCGTCCGCTGGGCGGCCCAACCAGTCGCCTTTCTTGAGATCCAGACGGATCAGCAATCAATGACTACCGGCAGAGCCGGTAGTATGAGGAAGGCCCCTAAAAGGGGCCATGTTGGTGGTTGTTATTGATCTTCAGAATGCTATAGGAGCGCAGTGGTTATTGATGTTAGATTGTTGCGATGAGAACAAAAGGATCTGCTCAGGAATTGGAGTCGCGGCGACGTACGGCGGTGCGGCTGCTTGCACGAGGAATGACGTTGCGGGCGGTCGCCCAGGCCATTGGTTGCTCGGCGTCGTCAGTTCAGCGATGGAAGGACGCGGTCGAAGCAGGTGGAGCCGAGGCGCTGAAGGCCAAACCGCACCCCGGCGCGAAGCCAAAGTTGAGCGACCGGCAGAAGCGGCAGCTCGTGAAGATCTTGAAACGCGGACCGCGCCAGGCGGGATATCCAACGGATCTTTGGACGTGTTCCCGAGTGGCCGAGGTGATCGAAGAGCACTTCGGCGTGACGTACCATGTGAATTACATTCCCGACGTGTTGCGCGGGCTCGGCTGGAGTCTTCAGAAGCCGGAGCAGCGTGCCCGCGAGCGGGACGAAGCCGCCATCGCCCGTTGGCGAAGCCGCGAGTGGCCGCGGATAAAAAAAGAGGCTCGAAAAGCAAGCTAGCGTCGTGTTTCTCGATGAAAGCGGCTTCATGCTGCAACCGCTCTGCCGCCGCACATGGGCCCCGCGCGGCGAAACGCCGATTCAATATGCGTGGGATCGTCATGACCGCCTCAGCGCCATCGGCGCGTTGGCGTTGGCTCCTTGGTCGGCGCGGGTCAGCATGTACTTCGAGCTGTTTGATCACAACGTCACGGCCGACGGAGTGGTCTCGTTTCTCAAGCAACTGCGTCGGCATTTGCGCCGCACGATCATCTTGGTCTGGGATCGTTGGAGTGTCCATCGCAAGGCGGCCCGCCTGCTCCGGGAAGAAGGATGCCCGTGGATTCACTTTGAATGGTTGCCTGGCTATGCCCCAGAACTCGATCCGGTGGAATGGATCTGGAACCATACCAAGTACGCCGATCTGGCGAACTTCGTCCCCGATGATGTCGAGCATCTTCAGCAAGCAGTAACCGACTCGCTGGAACAACAGCGCCACGACAGCTACCTCAAACACTCGTTCTTCCGATCCGCACAACTCACGATCTAATCTGTTCCATTTTCAATCTGAAGATCAATAGTTGATGTCGAACAGGCCGCGTTCTTGGTCCCGCTCGTGTTTCTCTTGGTGCTGGATGTACGCCCGTATCATCGCCTCATCCAGCCCCACCGTGCTGACACAATATCCGCGTGACCAAAACGCTCGTCCGTATAGGCTTCCTTTCACCTTTTCGAGGTCACGGCTGATCCGAATCGCACTCTTTCCTTTCAAATAGCCCACCGTATTGGCAATGCTGTATTTCGGTGGAACGCTCAACAGCAGATGAACGTGGTCTGGCAATGCATTACCCTTCACCAATTCGATGTCCTTCTGCCGACAAAGCTGGCGGAGAATCTTCCCGATCTCCGTACGCAGACTTCCGTAAAACCTTCGCCTCCTGTATTTTGGAACGATCACCACATGATACTTGCAGTCCCACTTCACGTGGGATTGACTACGCCAGTCCTTCATTTTGGATCCTCCCGTGCCCCTCGGGGCCTTCCTCGGGAGGATCCTTTTTTATGCTCCCGGAACGGCGGAGCCTAGTGAGTTCTCACCAGCAGAGCTGGTGGTTTACCATGATGAATTAGCCAAAACGGTTGGAAGCGATTTCTTCCTGTTAGAGTCGTTTTGGACCATAATCTACTGTGTTGACACTAGCGTTCTGCACGATGTACTCAAGAGGATCGAATGACGTGGTCAAGAGCTTCATTCATATTCGCGTTGACGAAGACACCAAGCAGTCGATTGAAGAAGCAGCGCGTCGCCAAGGGAAATCGTTGACAACCTTCGTGATCGACGCCGCCGCAAAGGCTGCTAATCGTGTACCTGACGATCAGGTGCGTTCGACGAGGAAGTTCCGGGGTGTTCCCACGTACTTCCGGGCTTGCTGCATGGAAGCGTCACGCGGTGGGTCGTTAGGTTACGACCACCCGGCGTATCACCTGTCTATTCATCTCGATTCGGAAATACCTTGGGAAGCCGACCTAGATGGTTGGAGCGAGGAAATCGAGAGACTGCTCGAACACCTTGAGAACCAAGACGACGACGGTATCTGGGAATGGTTTACCGAACACTATCCTGCGTGCATGAAATTGGTGCCCCGTCGCCGCTGGAAGCAGTTCGTGCAGGGTGTTCACCTGGCGTACGAACGGGATCGCATCTGCTGACTCGAAATTCGCTGCTAAATTCTACCCCTGCCACTGTGTTGACAGCAGTGCATCGAATCGCTAGGATGCCAGTGTCAACACAATGGCACCAAGGAGATCGCCCGATTTGCCGCGCCTGCCATTGAGGGCCAAGGTTTGATTGGCCCTCAATGAACAAGCCCCGTTTGCGTCAGGGCAAGGAGGGGAAGCTATGCGCTCATTATTCGTGCCGGCAAGTGCCGTGAAGCCGGATCCGGTGACGTGGCTTTGGCAGAACCGGATTCCCCGCGGAGCACTAACGATCGTTGAAGGGGACCCAGGCAGCAATAAATCCACGCTGCTATATGCCCTGGCGGCGCGTGTGTCCGTCGGCCAAGAAATGCTGGACTCGGAGGGATCTGCATCGCCAGGGACCGCGCTGCTCATCTCGGATGAAGACGCGTCCATGACGATGAGACGAACGCTCCAGGCAAACCATGCGGACCTTGATCGCGTTCTTATCTACGACAAGAGGCTCGCAGGAGAATCTCCGCTCCGACTTCCTTCCGGCACCGGACTCTTGGAATCCGAGATTGGACGGACAAAGGCACAGCTCGTGGTCCTCGACCCGATCACGTCATTCATCGAAGGTAGCGTCAACGTCGACCAGTCGGTCCGCAGCGCCTTAGGGCCATTGGCGGCGGTTGCCGAGAGGACCAGATCTGCAATCGTACTCGTCCGGCACTTGAGAAAATCCGGCTCCGGCGTGGCGCTCTATCGAGGAACGGGCAGCATTGCCCTGATCGCCGCAGCTCGATCGAGCCTACTGGTAGGAATCGATCCGGGAAATAGCCAAAACCGGATCGTCGCGCATATCAAGTCAAGCTTGGGCGCCTTGGCATCGTCGCTGTCATTTCGCCCCGCGCTCCACGAGGGTGGGCTGCGTGTGGAGTGGCTGGGGACGTGCAGCTATTCCGCCGACGAGATTCTGTCGTCCGCCTCGTCGGAAGCATCGGCTCTCAATGAAGCCGCTTATATTCTGTACTCGGTGTTGGGAAATGGTCCGCTTTGGGCCCACGAAGTACAGCGGCTGGTTCTCGGCGCCGGTGTCTCTTATCGCACGCTGAGACGAGCGAAGCAGCTCTTGCTCGTGAAATCGAAGCGTGTTGGATTCGGAAAAGACAGCCGATTCTATTGGGCGCTGCCAGAGAGAAGCGAGCTGGTGCGCCATTTGCGGCAACGAGATCTCGATGAAATAGCGGACGCACTGTTTCATCAGGGGCCCGAGAGCCCTCCCGAAACGTCTGGCAGCGATTTCCTGCGGTTCTTCGAGAAGCTCGAAGACAGTGCAGACGAAGATCCGGCTGACTGGTGGAAGCGTGGCAAGAAGAATGATGAGGAAGTGGATGACGAAGAGGACGCATGATAGTTCGTGGGTGTCCGCTTGCTCAGCTACCGTGTACAAACAACTAATCTGTCCCAATGACACGGAAGTCTGACCGCCTGCGATCTGCTAGGTGAAGCAGAGCAAGTCGCTTCAATGCTTGGCTTCGCAACCTGTTCAAGTTACCCGGCCCAAGCCTCGCAAGAAATTGCCATTAGACGTTCACGTTGTGGTCACCTTGGTCATTTTCGCAGTCTGCGATGGCAACTCAGGACGGATACTCATCATGGCCTCGCTTGAGAGGCCGCCTTGTCCCTAAAACTGATCAGGGCCGCAGGCGGTCGTTGCGCGGTACCGAACGCAGGGCCATCCTGGCGACATTTCGCCGACATCGTGTCGGCGAGCGGGGGCTCATTGCCGCCCCCTGCACCCCGCTAGCCTTTCTCTGTGTTCCGTTTGTCCATTAAACGCTTTGGCGCGAGGAGGACCACGATGAGATTCTACGACGGCCAACACAAATTCTATTGCGGCGTGGATCTGCACACCAAGAGGATGTACTTGTGCGTTCTCGATTATGAGGGGAACAAGCGATTGCATCGCAACGTGCGGGCCAAGCCGCACGACTTCCTCAGCGCCATCGAGGGCTTCCGCGACGACTTGGTCGTTGGTGCCGAATGCATGTTCACCTGGTACTGGCTCGCCGACCTTTGCCTGGACGAAAGCATCAAGTTCCTTCTCGGACACGCCCTGTACATGAAGGCTATTCATGGAGGCAAGAAGAAGGACGATAAGCTCGACAGTGAGAAGATCGCTCGACTCATGCGCGGCGGCACGTTCCCGTTGAGCTATGTCTATCCACGCGAGATGCGGGCCACCCGTGACTTGCTCCGGCGCCGAACGTTTCTGATGCGACGCCGCAGCGAGCTCTTGGCGCATGTGCAGCTAGTCAACCAGCAGTACAACCTCGATCCCTTCGAAAAGATGCTGCAGTACGCCTGCAACCGTGACGTGCTCGATTGCTTCGAGCAGGCTGGAGCGCGACAGAGCGTCGAAGCCGACCTGCAGATGATCGGCCACTACGACCAGCTGTTGAAACAACTGGAGTCCAACTTGCTGCGGCAAGCCAAACGGCATGATCCCCAAGCCTGTTTCCTGTTGCAGACGATTCCCGGCGTGGGCAAGCTCCTCTCGCTGGTGCTGCTCTACGAGATTCACACTATCGACCGTTTTCCCACGGTGGGCGATTTCTTGTCGTACGCCAGGCTGGTCACGCCCAAACAGATCAGCGACGGCAAGGTCACAGGACATGGCGGCGCCAAGATCGGCAACCCTCATCTCAAGTGGGCTTTCTCGGAGACGGCGCTGATGATGCTCCGCTACAGCGAGGAAGCCCGGCAATTCCTTGAGCGCAAGCAGAAAAAGCATGGCAAGGGCCGGGCCATGACGATGCTGGCTCGCAAGATCGCCCGCACCGTCTATCAGATGTGGAAGCGGAAGGAGGTCTTTGATGCGGTGAAGTTTTTTGCCAGCTAACGCGGGGCCGACGGCGGAGCCATAGGACTAACTCAGGTCACCCAAGGGCAAAGCGTCCTTTGCAGCGACAAAAAACCAATGACGCCAGACGTCCCCGGTCGCTCTACGCCAAGACCCCGAACCTGCTAGGACGGATTGGACCACCGTCGGCGCCCGCACTTACCAAGGAGAGATGCGAAAGGAGATGATGGATTCGAAAAGGCGTGATTGCCCCTGGCCCGAGCCCAAGGCTAACTGAGCCTCTCCCCTCGCCATGAGGACTCGTGGGAGGAACTCGCGGAATGAATGGACGGTGTTCAGGGCAACGATGAGTTTCTACGGCGTGACACGCGATCGACTCCTTCGAGTCGTAGAGGAGGGCGATATCGCCGTTCGTGTCACAGTCTCGACCAGCTTCGTGCCGGCCGGGGCCGACCGTCCGATAGGGGTTTGAGTGCGTCACGCCGGTAATCAGCCCGGCCTGGCGTAACTGCAACCTGAAATGCTCGCGCAATCCAATAACCTTTTTGATCTTGAGTCCCCTCGCCGGCACCCGTTATCGCCGGGCGTTGGCTCGCCTCCACGGATCCCAGTCCAACCGTGATTCACAGAGGCGAGTCAAAAAAGCCAGCAAGTTCGGGACAAGCAGCGTGCGCTCTCTTGACAGCCGAGGCCATATAGGGGTTAGTCCTGTGTACTATGGAGCCGTCTATAACTACGGATGTGTTCGTCCCGAAGCAGACTTGGTGCAATATGTTCGGCCTAGATCGAGGCAAGCAGTGAAACCAGGCTGGTTCTTCGCTGCCGCGGGGATCGGAGTATCCGAAGACCCTCACGATTCGACGTTTTATCGGAATCTGATTGATGAAACACGTTTCTGGGACTCGCCGTTCCTAACTTATATCTCATAAGGACTTAGAGTTCCGCGACGCCGAAAAACGAACGTATTCCAGGATGGGAAGTACCGCTGCAGTTCGAAACCGAGATAATTAACTGTTTGACCACTCAGATTCTCATGGCCAACTCTTCAGAGGCCATTGGTGGGTCATGAAATCACCTTCGGAAATTCGACTGCTCGCTTCAACAAACAATGCCCGAGGTGACTTATTTACGAGGCTCATGGGAGATCTCTTCTTTGCCCTCGGCTACGACGACTTACGCTTCGACGTCCCGAGATCGGGCCGCGAGCTAGACATTCTAGGAATCCACCGTTTCGAGAACCGCCGGCTGGTCGCAGAGTGCAAAGCCCACAAAGAGAAGATAGGCGGCGGCGACATCAACAAGTTTAGGGGGGCTTTCATTGCCGAGGAAAAGCGAATCAAGGATGTACCGGCCTCTGCCTACTTCGTGTCGCTCAGTGGTTTCACTGGAACAGCGCTCGAACAGGAAAAGGACTTGGGCAATGAGGCTGTAATCCTTCTCGATTCGGAGAGAGTTATCAATGAGCTAGTACAAACTCACATCCTCGTGAGCCACATGGACGCGATGGAACAGGCCGGGCACTCCGCCGAGCATGCTGGGTTAAATGAGGCCGCGCTCGATGGGGCGCAACTCCTAGGACATGAATATGGCTACCTCTGGGCCGTGTTCTATTCGCAGGCCAAGCAGCGGAACCACTTCGCCCTGATTCATGCCGAGGGCAGACCGCTTGCGGAGTCTTTGGCCCGCGATGTGATCGAGGCTGATCGCAATTGTAACGGCACCCTCTATAAGCTTAAGTATCTCGCTCCACCTCCACCTTCCCCGGATCGCGCAGCACTTGCCCGAGCTATGTTCGACCGCTATTGCCAGTGGGTCGGTGAGGAGTGCGGATATATCCAGCTCGATGGGTTACCGGCCGACAGCGACTTGAGCGCCACTCGAATTAGGCTTGAACGGCTGTTGGTGCCATTGAAGATTTTGACAGAGGACGAGGACGGTAGTGAGCAGAAGAAACTAGTCGGCGAGTTTATGCGATCAGTTTTCAGATTCGCGCTCTTAGCAACACCCGGCGCCGGAAAGAGCACTTTACTGAAACGGCTTGCCATTTCTTATGCCACCCCCGATCGGCGTACCGAGGTAGACGACGACCTACCGGAACGCGACTGGCTGCCGCTGTTTCTTCGATGTCGTGAGTTGCGGGACCGCGCGCATCGGCCGATTTTGGAACTGCTCGATGACCTGCCACAGCACGCCGGTATGAACGCTGACGAAGCCGCGGCGTTCCGCGACCGAGCCCACGAGTACCTCCGCTCGGGGCGTGCCTTATTTCTCGTGGACGGTCTGGACGAAATATCCGATGTGGGGGCTCGCCAGACTTTTGCCAAACACCTCCGCACGTTCTTGGGGATGTTTCCGCACGTGGCGCTAATAGTGACATCGCGCGAAGCGGGTTTTCGGCAAGTGGCCGGCGTTGTTGCGAGCGCTTGTACCCAAGCAAATATAGCCCCGTTTGATAAGGAAGATGTGTGGCGGCTCTGTGAGTCCTGGTTTGTCGAAGTGGTGGGTGACAACGATCAGGTGCGTTCCGATGCCCATGAACTGGCTCAGACAATTTGGGAAAACAGACGGATACGATCTTTGGCGGAGAACCCGCTGATGCTGACGACACTCCTGGTAGTGAAGCGATGGATTGGCGAATTGCCGCGAAGCCGGGCCAAGCTCTACGAAGGGGCCGTCCACGTCCTCATCCGCACGTGGAACGTTGAGGGCTACGAGCCGATGGACGAAGACGAAACGCTGGCGCAGCTCTCATACGTCGCCTGCTCGATGATGGTAGCCGGCCAGCAACAAATCGAACACACCGCACTGCTCAATTTACTCCAGGATGCCCGTCGTGAGCTGGACGCCGAGTTGCAGTTTGCTCGCGTGAGCCCTCAACAGTTTATCGAGCGTATCGAATACCGCAGCAGCCTGTTGATGCAGACTGGCCACGATTGGGCGAACGGCGAGATACAGCCAGTGTACGAATTTCGGCATCTGACGTTTCAGGAATACCTGGCCGCTCGCGGCTTCGTTAAGGAACAGTATCCCGGCCGGGATGAAGGCCGCAGTCTAACCAATATTCTAGAGCCGCATCTTAGGGACGAACATTGGCTGGAAGTTGTGCCGCTCGCCGCCGTTATGGCCGGACGACAGGCTGACGAATTAATCACGCGATTGACAGAAGAGTGTGACATCCTGGAGCGAATGGGCACTCACGCCAGTGTCACCGTTCGACATCGCTCTATCGCGTTGTTGCGCCAGTGCCTTCTAGACGAAGTACAATTAACATCGGCCACGCTACGTTCCGCGCTGCGACAGATCGCGCGGCATAGCAGTGAGGATCAGATGTTGGGTTCAGTACTTGATCTGGGTCAGGGCAAATTTGGTGAGATCCTATATGACGTAGTCCAAGAGTCCTATTTCGGCCGCAATGAGGATTGGGAACAGTTCCATTTTCCGATAGTGCAACTTGCGAAAGCAGCCCTATTCACAAGACAATTGGAAGGGAGTTCGAAAAATGTGAAGGAGACGCTTGTCCGAGCACTAACAGCTGGATCTCGGGACGAGAAGTTTCGCGCGGCCCGCCTTTGTCTTGAAATTGTGTTCGGAGCGGACAAGAACGATGCCATTACGGAACTTGACGGCGTGCATGGACCGTTCACGGCATTGCGCAACGCATTGTGTCAAGCCCTCAGCTTGGAGGATGTCCCAACGGCGCAAGCAGCCTGCAAGGCGTTGGCCCAGTTTGGCTATTCCCGGCTAACTAGCATTCCCCCAGAAACTCCCGCGTTGCTTTGCCTGTATCAACTCTGGCGTAAGGCGAACCCTAGAGAGTTGGCCCGCTCTGCGGCATTGGCCTTTGCCACACAGCCCCTCCTCCCACGTGATGCCATTGAAAAAGAAGCCTGGGGTGATTGCGACGCTTGGTTTGAGAATACGAAGGACGTAGACACTAGTGCTTCACTCGTCCTTGCGTGGTATCGGCGAGCCCCTTGGAGCGACTCAGAGCTGGCAAGAAGGGTCGGAGACGCTGGTGCATGGAGTTCCACCGCCCGCGACATTCTAGTCACGCTGGGCGAGCACGGCAGGTGTATTCTTAAGGAGTGGTGTCACGAAACGACGTGATTGGCACTCACATGTATCGCGCGCACTATGCTCCAAATTGGAAGCTCACTCACCACGCTGTTCTGCTCGAATTTCGCGCTGCCGTGACGTGACCCAGCCGCTTTGTAGATTCCTGCTAAACCACCGTTTTCTCGGAACGGTTAAATGCGCAGATCACTTCGATATGAGCGTGCACAGGTGTCCGCCTTGGATGAAGACAAGGTGCGGTGTCCGACGTATGGCGGAGCATACGCTTGGGTTCTTGAAAACCTGCGAACCGTGGAGCCATTTCGAGTTCGTGGGCAGCCGAGCCTGTTTGACATTGACGATGCTGTCGTTGAACGTCATCTGCGTGATCACTGATCGCCATTCCTCGCGTAGGCAACGGGTGAAAGTGCCGAGCGTCCATGCCCATGCGGGCGTGACCTGAGCGCGCCATCGTGCCAACTCACTCGCTCCGAGGTTGAGTCGTGATCAGGCTCTCTAGCGAAACGCGGGTTGGAGATCAATGTGCCTCCAACCCGTGTTCCATTGTATCCGTCAAAGTATCCCTGGATGCGATCACTCTTCTACCAAACTTCCGAGCAACGACGACTTATAACGTTTTCTGTTTCTCGTCGTCGCCGTTGCCGGACTTGGTAGCATCCACGAGTCGTCTCCCCTCCTCGCTGTAGACACGATTCCGGCTCTCCTCCAGCAGTGACTGAACTTCGTATGACACGGGCTCTTCGACAGGCGTTGCCTCGCCCCCTTCACCGGACCTAAGAAGAAGTTTCGTCTTCTCATCCATATGCTCTTTCCTCCGTTGTTACTTACTGCCTTCGGTAGAAGTTCCAGAAGCAGTTCGTTAGCTTGCGATCCTTTGTCACGACACGGTACACTGAGCCAGATACACGTTCCTTCAAAAACCACATTCCGTCACGCTTATCGTCGACGAGGTCGAATTCCAAGCTGTTCGTTACCACCTTCCGTAACACGGTTGCACAATCCACCACGTTTCTCACAACTATGACACCGTTGGCCACTCCCGTTTCTAGGTTAACCTGAATTCCCAGCGGATGCACCTGTGCCAGTGTCCGAGCTCGCCCATCGTACAGGCGCTTCTCAGAGACAGCCAGCAACCGACACAGTTGGCTGATCTCTTCCTGATGATCGTCCCGTAGCCGCCGAATTGCCTCCTCGTCCGGCAGGGACTTCCATACGCGATCTCGCTCGAACTCGCCCAGCGCAGCAAAGTCCTCTACAAAGGTCCGATCAGTGAGCCCTAAGGACGAGACGAACGACTCATCCGCATGCAACAGAAACCGCAATCGCTCCTGCACGGTAACCGGGTCTTCGCCAATCAACTCTTGCGCTCGCTGTTCCACGTCGATGTCCGGAATATAGGCAATGACTGGCTTACCCTGGGCCAAGGTCGCCGCCAGTTCGGAATCCTTCCCCAGCGTGTCGGTATCCTGGACAGAGTACACGGTGCATTTTGCGCGCCGCAGCATCAACGCTTCCACAAGTCCCTTATTGACACGGTTGGCAGTGAAACTCTGCGTGGGGTCGAAGTAGCGCAGGTTGAGCTCAGCCACTTCTGGCCGTCCCATCAACTCGTTCACGAAGGTGTACAAGTCTTGGTATTCCCAACGCTTGCGCATCGAAGTTGCAAAGTAGACGTCCATGTGGTCCCAGGTGAGGTAAATGTCCTGGTTCCCGGTCGCCTTTGCCTGGACTGTGCCCAGCATCTCAAGTTGGTCCCGCAAAGCTGGAAGCACATCATCACTGAGCACCCGCGCAAATTCAGCCACGCTGTGTTTTGAATGGCGTTTCCGATGATTCTCCACTAAAGAACGAATCTTCGGTCGGTCATTTGGCTGACTCGACCGATCAATTTGCTTAAGCACCTCTTCCCACTGCTCGCCTTCGCCGCTGACTGCTTCAGCCACGGCCCTAAGCAAATCTGCGTAAGTTTTGTCTTCGGAAATCTGACGGGCCGACAGGTAACCAACCAGGAATGTGTCATCCCGCGAGATTGGGTCGATCTCTAGTATCTTTGGACTGCGGCTTGTCAATTCCGCAAGGAGTACTTCAGGATCCTGCCACACATCGGCAAGCTCCCGCTGTAAATCCTCCTCTGTTTGAATGCGAGATAGGGTTCGATAAGCAAAAACAAAGTTCCCAAAACACAGCATCGCCACTTTCTGAAAACGCTCTACGCCGGTTTCAATTTCAGCGATAGTGCAATCCGAGTGCTCCGATATGGCGAATACGGAAGGCCTTGTGAAGAACGCTTCGAAGAACGGCGCATCCATTCGGTCCTTGTTGACGAGGAGAAGCAGCTCGTTCATCTGGGTACAGTCCACTCGCTTGCCGTCGTCGCGGAGGACGCGGGCAAGGAAGGTGCGCTCGTTGTCCCCCAGCGGCTTGACCGGTGTCCCGGTTAACCGTTCGGCAAGTTCGAGAAACTTCTCCACCTCCATCCGCGAGGCCCTTCGAGGAGATCACGGTTAATTGAATCACTAAGGGGAATCCTAGCCAAAATGGACGATTTCGTAAACGCGAGGGACTTGCCAGACCGCCGAGGGGCGCGCACAGCGGCAATGTCTGGACGTGATCGACGGCAGAATCGCGGGAGCGACGATCGGCGATTCCCGTGCAAAATGCGTGCTGGCGAGTCGTCGGCGTAACCTTGTTCAATTACCTCCGATGGGCGTGATCGATGTCGCGAGATCCTCCTGCCCGAACGGTTAGACCTCCTGCGTTTAACTACACGGCTCCTCGCGGACAGCGACTCCGTTTTTGCGTCATCGATTTGAGAATACCGATCGTCAGCTCTGAGCAGGACAAACTGTTCCAGCGCGATGTGACGACACACGAAGGTCCGCACGTCGATATGATCCGGTAGATGGCTGAGAGTGGATCGGCCTGTCAAGCAGCACGCCGCTCGACGACGCGCTTATCGGCCAGCGAAATGTGCCCGAACGTGAAATACGAGCGCTCCAGGACAGCATCGACAACGCACTTTCTGTGACACTGCTCCCAATTCGGACAACAACACATCAAACAAGATCGTTGACTACGAGCGACTTGAATGGCTGCTTCCAATTCGGCAAGCGATTCTGTCAGCTTTAGATGTCGCCGAACTGCCCGAAAGAACTGGCTGTAGTCACCGGTTTCCCGTACCTTATGACGCAGCGCCTTTGGCGAGCCAAGCAGTCGGAAATGCCGATAGTCGATGCCGACTGAATTCAGGTGGTCCTTCAACGCTGACTTCGAGAAACCCGCTTTGCGGCTCAGTGGAATCTCTCGAATATCTATGAGGCATTCGATGCCGTGTTCGACCAACGCTGCCGTGAAACCGTCGAGAGTGAAGCCGGTGTACCCGATGGTGAGTAGCTTTCGTTTCAAAACAGGTCTCCTTGACCTTGATCCTTTTCAATTATTGCGGTTGGCAGGTGGTATAACGCTGAGATCATCCAGTGCCCAAATCGACTGTGAGTACCAAGAATTGCAAATGTCGTCTTGGCTGGATTGAAGATACCGGCTCGTACTCGCTCCGCAATCGTCGCCAATGCCGCCTCGTCGTCACTCGCCTGCTTGCGAACTCTGCGAAACCCTTGATACAAACTCCACGCCAAAACCTTTCCGTCGTCTTCCCGACCAGTGGACTTTTCTCTGTACTTCAGCCGGAATTGCCATGGCACCCGGTCGGCAAGCCCCTGTAACTGCTCCCCTGTGGCAAACAGGTCGCCCTGCTGAATCACGTTGCGTTGGCTCGCGGTCCACTCCTTCTTGTCCGGTTGCCAGTAGAACTCCAATGGTTCGATCTCGACGCACCCGTTCGTTACGCCGTTTTCGGTCATCGACGCGGCACTATCATGAACGGTCTTACTCATCCAGTCCCAGCGCCTTCGATCCGTCGTGATGCTGTCGACCACCTTAATTTGTGTGCCGGACGCCAAGTGCCAGCTCTCTGGGCGCGGATCTTTCGTGTCACGATATGCACGGAGCCGAATCACATCCCATCGCTTGTACTGCTCTTCGCTGTCAAGAAACCGAAACGGTATGGGGTACAGCCGAACGAAGCTCCCATCACGGTCAACTCCCCCTGTGCAAACCGTCTCGACGTATTTTTGGCTGACTGCTGGGTACGTTTTGCAGTTCACCATCGCTTCGATGGTTTGTTCGCTGTCAGGAATCCTCGCCATGTGAACTCACCGTATCGTCTTTTACCAGAATTGCCTGTGTGCCCCAATGTCGATCTGATTGGCTCAGAAGGGAATCTCCTCATCTTCGCCAGTCGGCGGTTGGGCGGCCAAGTACGTGCTTTCACCGAGGTTGGCGTGGATGATTTGGTCGCTCATTCATACATGACCGTCGAACGTGACGACCTCAATATCGTGGAGGTGGGGATCATACACTCTGAGTGCGAGTCGCTTCTCTTCCTGCTCCTCCCCGTCGTCACTGATGTGCCCGATCAGGAGTATCGCATTCATCTTGTAAAGATCGGTATTGTAACGGGCGACAACGTGATCTCGTTAACGCTCGATCTCTTCTGAATTGTAGCGTCCAGCTTGATTCACGGCGTCGTTCACATCGGCGGAAACGATCATCTTGTTACGATGCTGCTTGAACAGCGGAGCCTTGCTCTGCTTGAGTTCGATGATGTCGTACAAGTTATCCGAGCCGCTGCCGGTCGACGTGCCCACGTCAATGGCCGCTCCCACGGCAACGCCCGGCGCATCGAACCGCTGCGCAAGGACCTTGTAATCGGAACTGACCAGATCCACGTACGCCGTTACGAATCTCCCGTCGGTTGTGGTGCCCACCGCCGGCGCGGTGTCGAATTCCACAATACTGACGGTTGTCGCCGGCATGGCGAAGAGCGTTCCGGTCAGATCGAGCGTGTCGGTCGCCGTGCTGAAGGAGCTGGTGCCGCCGCGAGTGGACGTATCGACAAGATTACCGGCGTGGCTATGAGCCTTGCGAGCGTGTAGGAATCTTCTTCTCGATCCGATATCTTTGAGGGCGATAACTGGTTGTCCTCTAACCGAGAAAGGATACACAGATGCGACACATTTTCGCACTCGGCGTGGCCGGAGCGGTGACGTGGGTAACACACTCGTCATATCTTGTGACATCATCGTCGGAGAACGCCGTCCTGATAAAGGTCGGCATATTCTTCGGAGTATGTATGGCTGTTGGTAGAGTTCCTCGCTTCACCGGGTAGCTAGAAGGCCCCACTTGACTCTCTCCGACTTCGCCAACAAAGGCGATTCCTTCCCCTTCGCCTACACCAGCCATCGATCACTAGAGGCGGGGCGAGCAACCGATGGCTGGCTACGACGAAGGCGAAGTACGGCATACCCCGTCCCTTTCGCACACATGACGATGGCAACGCATCCACAATAGCATGTGCGAATGCCCTCAATGGGGGCCGGTCGTCACCCCCAAAACAACTGCTTGCGCGGTTGACGTTGGGATGCAATCGAGGCGGGCGGTCGACCGGTGCCCACCGCGACGAGGGTTCCAACATCGACGTCAGAGTTCCGCGCAACAAGGCAAATGACGATCATACCGAGTAACGTATATCTCGATGCAGACTCAGGACGGATTTACTCGCCGCTGGTTACACTGTGGGTCTTCTTGGGCCAAGTGCTGAGCCAGGATCATTCCTGTCGTGCGGCCGTTGCTCGTTTGATCGCTCATCGCGTTTCCCGCGGTCAGCGTCCCTGCTCCGCGGAAACCGGCGCCTACTGCCAAGCCTAGGAAGCGACTGCCGGAAGAGTTCTTCTCAAGAGTTGCCCGTCAAACCGGAGGCGCGTTAGAGAACAGCGCCAAGAAAGAGTGGTTTTGGAAGCGTCGCCGTGTCCTGGCCTACGATGGTTCGACGGTATCGATGCCTGATACCGCGGAGAACCAACAGGCTTATCCGCAACCTCCACAACAGCAGCCGGGCGTTGGCTTTCCCTTAGCGCGCATGGCGGCTTTCTTTTCTCTCTCGTGCGGAGCCGTGCTTGATCTGGCGATCTGCAGCTATGCCGGCAAGGGGCACAGCGAACTGGGAATGCTTCGTAAGTTATGGGACGTCCTGCGTCCGGGCGATGTCATGCTGGCCGACCGGTACATGTGCGCCTGGCATGAGATCTTCCTGCTTCAGCAGCGCGGGATCGACTCCGTAACCCGCCTCCGAGTCCATCGTAGTGCTGACTTTCGACGTGGCCGACGCCTCGGCAAAGGGGATCACATCGTCAAGTGGCGGCGTCCCAGTATCATTCGTTCGATTGATTGGCAGACCCTCAAGTCTCTCCCAGAATCCCTCACGATCCGAGAAACGCGGGTGCAAGTCGAACAACCCGGATTCCGATGCCGGACTATCATCGTCGCCACGACTCTGATGGACGCGGAGGAGGTGACCGCGAGCGACCTCGCGGAACTCTATCGTGCCAGGTGGAATGCCGAACTCGATTTGCGGTCGCTCAAGCAAACGATGCAGATGGACATCTTACGTTGCAAGACGCCGGAGCTCGTGCGGAAGGAGATCTGGACGCACATCCTGGCCTATAATCTCATCCGCACGATCATCGCCCAGGCGGCCAGCCAGCACGATGTCCAGCCGCGATCGATCAGCTTCAAGGGTGCAATCCAGATATTGGAAGCGTTCCAACCGTTGATCGCTATTCAAGGTGAACGCAACTCAACACTCCGTTATCACCTCTACCGACAGCTGCTCCACGCCATCGCAACTCATCGTGTTGCCGATCGACCCGATCGGTTTGAACCACGTCTGCGGAAGCGAAGGCAAAAGAAGTACGATCGAATGATGAAGCCCAGGCACGAGGTCAAACGCGATATCCTGAAAGGACTTGCCAAGAACTAAGTGCCATTGAAAGCGCCGGGATAAAACCGGTTTGGAGTCAGGAATGAAAGAGTCCTACGGAGAAGACCTAGCCCGTCACTCCGGCCTCGAGCCATACGCCGTTGGCGGAAACGTCTTGGGTGTAGCATTGGCAAGAGGTACAGGCAGGCCAGCTATTGAGCTCCGAAATCTTCGTTTCGCGTGCCGACCCTGTAATGGCTGCGGGAAGGCAACACGCAACTGGGCGCTACTGGCGAGCCTGGAAGCGGCGCGGCGGAGTCGAAGAACCTGCGCATGTCTGGAAACTCCAAACGCGAGAACCGGGAGATCCCATCAGTTTCCTTTCCGCAGTGCGGAGGGGAACGGTCAGAAAACATCACAGGTGGTAATGCTGACAGGAACGCTGATGGGAAGTCAGATGGGTCCATAGTACCCGCGAAGCCGACGAACAACGATGCACCCGAAGCATCGGCGGAGTTGGTGGAGGAAAGGGACCCAACCAAGAGGAACGCCGAACAGGCCAACCTGTGCCGAACTCAGAGTCGGATCCAACGCAGGTCACGCGGCTTAGGCGGCGTGCGCCAAGCTGCCCGCGAGGACAGCTCACTTCGCTTTACGTCCCTGTTGCACCATGTCGACGAACAACTGCTAACCGAGAGCTTCTACGAGCTCAAACGACATGCAGCCGTCGGCGTTGATGGCGTGACGTGGCACGAATACGAGCGAAATGTGGAGGAGAACATTCGGGACCTCCATGATCGTGTTCACCGTGGAGCCTACCGGGCTCAGCCATCTCGCCGAGTCTGGATTCCGAAACCCGATGGTCGCCAGCGGCCGCTGGGTGTCGCTTCGTTGGAAGACAAAATCGTCCAACAAGCGGTAGTGTGGGTGCTGCAATGCATCTACGAACAGGACTTTCTGGGCTTCAGCTATGGGTTTCGCCCAGGTCGAGGGTGCCATCAAGCGCTGGATGCGTTGTCTGTTGCCCTGACCAGCAAGCCGGTGAATTGGGTACTGGACGCTGACATCGAAGGTTTCTTTGATGCGATCGACCACGAGTGGATGATCACATTTCTCGAACATCGAGTCGGTGACCAACGGCTCCTTCGTCTGATCCGCAAGTGGCTTCGTGCCGGGGTTAGCGACGATGGAGAATGGTCGAAGACAACCGTCGGAACGCCTCAAGGCGCGGTGGCATCACCGTTACTTGCGAACGTGTTCCTTCACTATGTCTTGGACCTTTGGGTGCATTGGTGGCGAACTCATCGCTGCCAGGGCGCTGTCGTGATTGTCTGCTATGCGGACGACTTTGTGATTGGTTTTCAGTCGCATTACGAAGCACAGGCATGTTTGGCAGCACTCCGAACACGTCTTGCCAAATTCGGCTTGAAACTGCATGAAGGCAAGACGCGTCTGATTGAGTTCGGACGCTACGCGATCGACAACCGGCGCCGACGCGGTGCCGGCCGCCCGGAATCGTTTGATTTTCTCGGCTTTACACACTTCTGTGCGAAGACGAGATCGCATGGCTGGTTTACGATTCGACGCTTTTCCATCGCCACACGCGTGCGCGCGACGCTGGCCGCTATCAAGGTTCGGCTTCGCAAACGCATGCATCGCCCCCTGGGTGAAACCGCGCGGTGGCTGAGTTCGGTCGTACAAGGATGGCTGCAATACCACGCTGTCCCTGGCAACACCCAGCGCATCAACCGATTCGTTAATGAGGTCATCCGACTTTGGCTACGCGTCATACGCAACCGAAGCCAGAAGGGAAAGCAGCGCTGGACCTGGGCCCGGATGAAACGGTTTGCCCAGAAGCACCTTCCCAAGCCTCATATCATGCACCCCTATCCCAACAAGCGATTCGGCGCCCGACTCAAGGTAGGAGCCGTATGAGGTAATTCCTCACGTACGGATCTGCGCGGGGGGCCGCCAGCAATGGCGGTCCCTACCGCATTCGACGGTTAGTCCTGAGCGCGCAAAGGCATAGTGGGCTCAAGCCATAGAATAATCCACCGCAACGAGTGACACCAACACTTTGGGCGGCATCACGCGACATGCTGGAGCATGTGGGCGTGAATCATCGTCGTCGAAACGTCGATGCGACCAAGCAATGTTTGCACGGTTTGAATGTCGGTGTCCGATTTAGGCAGATGCGTCGCGTACGAGTTCCGAAGTGCGTGCCAGGTTACACGTTTACGCTGGCCGGAGTTGCGGGCTGCTCGATTGATGGTGGCGCCACGGTTGGGCCACCGTTTGCCACCATTGATCTGCGCCACGATCCACACCACGCCGTTATCCGGCCGACTGGCGGCGTATGAGCGCTGATTTGTTGAGTTTGCGTTGGCAAACGCCGAGGGAAAGGGCTTGATAATGAAAGAAGAATGTCTCGAAGTGAAACTCGTAACGTTCCCCATTAACGTCGCTCAGGACAACATCGGCCTCCCCCAGTGGACCGCCCTTCCGAGAATTGCAATAGCTCTGTAATGTGCCGAACAACTCAACCTCCGTCACGGACGCAAAAAGGTCGCGAAAACGTGGGGACTGGATGACGTAGCGGCAGGGATCGTCGGGATTGAATTCGTTGTTCAGGTGGACAGGATGTACGCTAACGATGCCCACGACCGGCTTCGACCCGCGATACTCTTCGATCATACGCCACAACGTCGAGGTATACGTGTTGCCGAATTCCTCCTTAAGCCGTTTCACCGAATCGATGGATAGCGGCATCGACATCATTTCCTCAACGAAGCGGTCTTGCAAGAAGAGCAATTGACCGCAGGCATAGTTGGCCTCCGCTTCGATCGTTGCAAAACAAGCTGGGCTGAGCTCAGCCTCTGCATCACCCATCAAATACTCCGCGTGCCAGGGCGTGATTGCGTGGCCAATTTCGTGTCCTTCCGCCCAGCGGTGTTTTAGCAGAGGTAGTTCCTGGTCGATGAGGATTCGCTTGCTGTCGGGTAGCCAAAGGGCTCGCAGGTCGGAGGTGCGAATCACATCCCACAGCAAGGTGGGGCGCTTGAGAATCTGCTTGCCAGCGACCTTGATGGCGTGGACAGTTTCGCGGACAAAGGATTGATCGCTGCTGTCATAATACTGTCGGTCCAGATCGAGCCGGTCGCGCACGACGTCGAGCGAGAGCGGCGGCTCCGGATTGCCTAGGTCGCGGAGCAATTTGGCGACCTGTTTCTGGATGTCGCGGGCTTCATGGCCCGTCACCAAGGGATTCTTCATGGCTTCCTGCCTATTAGTCAATTGAGTTAAGCAGAGATACAAACTCCTTGAGTACCCGCCACTGCTCACGCGTCAATTTGTCCATGTCTTTCGCGCAGGCAGCAAAGCGGACCGCCTCCTCAACGATTCGCTCGTCCGTCTGACGAGTCAAGTTGGCAACGCGGGCCATCGCTGACGGGGCCACGCCGAAGACGTCAGCAAGCTGCTTAACGGTCCGCGGCTTCGGCTCGTAGTCTGGTTCGGCCTCGATGTGTGCAATCTCCTGCAACTCGACTTGCGCCTTGGCGGCGAGCGCCTCGACCGATAAGCGGCGTTGTATCCGCAGCATCGCAATGAGCTTCCCGAAGACGTGCGGGGTGGACGATGCGTCTGTACCCACAATTCTCGCCTGCATCCTGGCAAACGCCTGGCGCGAATCGCGTAGGCGTTCAGGCAGCTCGATCGGTGATGCGGCGACGCGGGCCTCGGCCTGTGCCACTTCCTCAGCGGTCTGTGGAATAATGGCCCCTGCGTCGCGCAGGGACGCATACAATCGCCTTTCCATGTGTTCCCAGTTATTCTCTCCGGCACCCATCTTACTCTCTCCTTTTCTTGGTCTTGCTACGTTCCCTGTTTCACCTCGGTAAACGTCTGCTCGATGGTTGCGAGCGCCCGTTTGTACCGCTGTCGGAAAACGTCTTTACTAATGCCCTGCTGAGCGCAAATGGCGTCCAGTTGTTCCGATGGAATCTGCGATTTGCCGGTGTCGGCATCGTAGTACTGCATCTTCAACCAGACGATTTCGAGGTCATCTGAACTCAACACGGACTTCGCCACCTCCGCCAGGTGGTTTGCCTGGCCGCCTGCCGGCTCGGCCGGCTCGGCCATGTCCGATTCGGATTCCGGCGTCGTCTCCGGGTCGAACACCGCCACATATTTGTTACCACGTGACGTAATCGCCTCGACAAGCTCGTTCTTGGCGATTGCGCCCAGCCAGCCGGCGACATGGCGCCGGGCATCATCGCTGTCGGCATAAGTGCCTGGCCGAAACGTCTCGGCCGCCTTCAGATAGACCTCCTGAAAAGTCCTTTCGACAATGTCTTCGATGTCGATGCCGTGGCCGACGAGGTTCCGAGCGCCGAGAACGCCGTGATAGATGAAATCCACATGCCGAGTGCGGAGCTCGACCCAGGCGTCGGCCGCCGCATCCGGGTCCTCCTTCTTCTCGGCGATGAGCCCGACGAGCTCATCATCCCTAATTTGTTTGATATTCATTGAGTACCTCTTCGTTTATTTCAAGACGGATAATGTATCAATGAGTTTCCTCACTCTACTAATAATACGGGTCGGCGTGACAGAAAATCGGCAGACTTCCGTAAACGGTACAGGAAGGCGTCATGCGGGCCCGATTGATTGCGGGCGTCAAGGGACGTCGCTCTGTTTCCTGGAATGTCAGGTGGCAGCGCCGGATCGGCCGAGCGGTTTGGTCACGCTCGGCCGTAACTTTCATGAGAAGACGGTTTCTCGGTTCCGGTGGTGCGGGGCGACGAGGCCCCGACCGGGATGCCAGCAACGACCCATGGTCGAAAGGAGATGCGTATGTCTGTAGCAGCAGTGAAAGAGAAGAAGGGTCGCCATCCGCACCGCTGCGGGCCGTTCGTCCTCAACATCGAGGGGACGATTCATCACTGGCCGGTGAGCACGATCACCACTGAGCAGATCAGCGAACTCGGCGGATGGGACGCCTCGCTGGGCGTCATCCAGGTCGACCGGGACTGCAACGAGCGAACGCTCGAACCCGGCCAGGTGGTCGAGCTGGTACCGGGTCTGGAATTCGGCAAAAAGGTGCGCTGGAAGCGAGGTTGACGTGGACGATCGCATTGCCCACGAACTGGATATTCTGCGGCAGCAGTACCCCGACGCATGCTACCAGAATCGTTGGGTGCTGCTGCGCCGCTACCAGCTTAGCGAAGGTTGGGAGCCACCGGCGCTACCGGTGGCGTTTTTCATCCGCGAAGGTTACCCCGGCATCAGTCCCTACGGCATCTATGTGCCGGCCGGGATCCGCTTTCAGGACCAGACGCCCAAGAACTACAAAGAACCGGCGACGCCCGCGCCGCCCTTCGACGGTCAATGGGGCGTCTTCTCCTGGGAAGCGGCTGATTGGAGACCGGCCGCCACGCCCGAGGGGGGGCATAACCTGGTGAACTGGGTGCATGGATTCCTTTCTCGATTCCGCGAGGGACGGTGATGGAAACAGTGAAGATCACGTTTCCGGCGGCCATTTACGCGGAGATCCGCGCCCATCTGCTGCAACCGGAGGGAACCGAAGACGCAGCGTTCGTCTTCTGCAACTACGAGGCGAACGGCGCCAGTGCGGAATTCGCCCTCGTGGACTGGCTGGCGGTCGAGACGTTCGATTGCGTCGCGCGGTCCGCCCACTACCTGGAACTGAAGGACGAGTTGCGGGCGCGCGTCATCAAACGGGCGCATGATCTCGGCGCCAGCCTGGTCGAAATCCACTCGCACCGTTCCCGCTTGCCAGCGATGTTTTCGGCGAGTGACTTTTCCGGGTTCGCTGATTTCGTGCCGCATGTGTGGTGGCGGCTCAAGGGACGTCCGTATGCGGCGGTCGTGGTCGCCGAGGACAGCGTCGACGGCCTCGCGTGGTTGCACGGGCCTGATGACCCGCAACCGATCACTGCGATCGTTGCCGGCGCGGGGCTGTTGCAGTCTACGGGGCATTCGCTCAGAGGATGACGCCATGGGAAATGATCGCTTTGACCGCAACGAACTCTTCTTCGGGGACGAGGGGCAGCGCCGTTTGCGGGCCACCCGCTGCACCATCATCGGCTGCGGTGGACTGGGGACGCATGTCGCTCAGCAACTATCTCTGCTCGGCGTCAGAGCCATCAACGCGGTGGACCGCGAAGAGCTCGACCTGACCAACCGCAACCGGTACGTCGGCGCCCGCTACGACGACCCAATCCCCGGCAGCCGGAAGGTGGACTTGGCCGAAAGAATGATCAAGAGCATCGACCCAGAGATCGAAGCGACGAAGGTAGCTGAATCGTTCATTAGCTACGCCGGCTACGACGTGATCAAAACGTCGGACGTGGTTTTGGGCTGTCTCGACACCGAAGCCGCGCGGCTAATCCTCACTGAGGTCTGTTCGGCCTACGCACGAACCTACATCGACCTCGCCAGCGACATCTTGCCGGGTGACCCGCCTACGTACGGTGGACGGGTCTGTGTTTCGATCGGCGGCGAAAGTTGCCTCTCCTGTCTCGATGTGCTCGACCGGCGAGAGGCGGGCCAAGAGCTAGGCGGAGAAGTCGAGCGTCGCAATCGCCAGGCCATCTACGGCGTGGACGCCGCCGCGCTGGGCAGCCGCGGGCCGTCGGTCGTCTCGATCAATGGCGTCGTAGCCTCCTTGGCCGTGACCGAGTTGATGGTGCATCTGACCGGGCTCCGTGCGCCGCAGCGGCTCTTGAACTACAGCGGCCGTACTGGAAAGGTTACGGCCAGCTTCGATGCGCCGCAGGCCGACTGCTGGTACTGCAAGTCGGTGTGGGGTCAGTGGGAGAAGGTCGATGTGGAGAAGCACATCCGCTCGGGCCTGGGCAACCGCCTGTAGGTTATCCGCATCGCATGGAGGCGATGGCCGCTTGCCTTCGCTTCTGGTCGGGCGCGGCGACCGAAAACGTGAGCGCCTCATCCACGTCGGAGGCCGCGGGGCCGTACCGCTTACGCTGTGTTTGCCGAATCACCTCGCTACGATGTCCGTTTGGCGCTCGGCAGTCTGAAAGACATCGGGCATCTGTGCTTGAGCCCTTATGCTTGAGGTAGCCCACACCGGTAGCTCCTCCTTGCCGACCCGGCTCAGGAGACCGGGACCAGGCCCACGTACGGAAACTGGCCGGTCGGTTTTATCCCGAGCGCCCAAGGACCTTGCCGATTTACGCCGCAGGTGATCGAACAGCCTCGGCCCGTGACTTGTCGTCGAGGTAGCGCAGCGGTAGATTGAGGCCATGGTGAGACCCTCTATTCAGGGGGCGGCAGGGGCTACAGTACATACAAGAATCAAGTGGGCTGGCCGCCTGTCAACGTGCTTACTGAGGAAGTTTCTGTCCAATAATGAGTCAACTGGCAAAAAGCGGATTGAGAAATGGCTCGACTACCCGAACCTGGTAAGCAAGCCACATTCAACCATGCCCACGTTGTGTATTCGCCATTCGGAGCGAAACCGGGTGCCCCATACGTGCTGACAGCCGACCCATGGTCCTTTTTGACCGCGTGGATTAACCAGAAACTGGCAGCCAAACCTCGCGGTAAGAATCGCATTCGCCTTGAACGCGCACTCTACTACGCGAATCTCGCAGAGTCGTTCTACGACGCCGCCCGCCGAAGCTCGCTCCCCGCTGAAGGGACACTCGCGTATTACGGTATCCTCAATCTCGTCAAATGCTTCTTATCAATCCACGGTGTCGATCTTGAAGCACAGATCGAACATCACGGGTTAACTCTCCCGCTCGGCAAGAAACAGCAGATTCAGGTTGCGCCACCCTCGACCACTGCCCTCAACATCTTTCACGAATTCGCACGCCTCCTCGGTAAGCCTGTCACCGTCAAGGAAACGGTAACCGTAAAAGGAATCTGCGGCCACCTTCCAGAAATCCACGAAATGGCCTTCACGCTTGGCCATCTGACCGGCAGCAAGCGAGGATTCCTGCCGCTCGACATTCGCTTCTTGCTCACCGACAACGATTCACATCTCTTTACCGAGGTGTGCTACGAACGGAAGCAGGTAACTCGCGTGAACATCGCAAAGTTCTACGTCGGCAGACGCAAGACATACTTCAAGCCAAAATACGAGCGTGACGGCGTCGTTGTGCACCGATCAGCCCGGCGCAAGTCATGCACTTGGGCCAACTTTCCGCGAATCTACGCCAACATCTGCAATGACTTCGCGGCATTCGACATTGGATCACTCCTTACGCCCAACGGATACAAGTATTACTGCGACCTGCGATCTCCCAGGCTGCACCACTTGTCGTACTCATACCTCATCATGTTCTACATCGGGACAGCGGCGCGTTATCGGCCTTCTGAAATGAACGAGCTCCTTGACACGGACATGCGGCCCCTCATCTCCGAGGCCCTAGCTGTGATCCCTGGCCAAGTGCTTTATCATCTGGTCAGCCTTTGCACATCCAGCACATGCGTTGTGCCGCACTCAACGATAGCCAGCTAACAAGAGCATATACGAGCGTGGCGAGCCGGGCGCAATTTGAATTCAACGTCACTGACTGCCACACTCGGTAATGCTGGTCGTTAGCCCGCGCATGAGGGCGTGACCTGGCCCACGTACAGAAGCTGGCCGGTCGGTTGATCATTTGTACGCAAGAATCTTGAGGCCGGGGCCCTTATGGCCATGACTTTTTGGCCGCACGGTTGCACTACGAAAAAGGCCTCAGCGGAGCGGACTATCGCATGCCAAGGATCTTTTCAATATCTGTCCGGCGGAGCAATCTCTCACCCATCAGTGACTTTGCCAAAGCCTCGATATAGGACCAATGTTCATCGCTCTGGCACATTTCAACCACGACATCTAACGCGGCTTTCAAAGAAATACGATCCCTGTATGGCGTGGTCATCTGTCGTACGTCGTTGATGGAAATAGCGCTAACCGCTTGCTGACCACCCTCAGTATGGAAATTGATTTGGACTGCGACAACTCGCTCTTTTTTCCGAGCCAGCGCTTCGGCTTCGTCAACGTAATCCTTAAGACGTTCGACAAGATCGGACGTGACCATCATTCTGTCACCGCCTAAACGTCGAATCGCATCAGCGCGGGCCTCGGCCGCGATTCCGGCGACGGCGATGGTTGTCCACGACAGAAGATTCTGATAGTCCGGCACAACGTCGGTGTGGCCTCCATACCTACCCTCTTCCTCGTGAATTTCCACCCAATTCACGATCCTGCCGGCATCTCGAATGGCCACGTAGCAGTGGCCCACTTCATGGTATGCGGCTTCTTCGATCGTAGATTTGGCCTCTTCTGGAGCTGACATGACGATCTCCTCGAATGCTATTTTGGATTTTTTCGTATCAAGATAGTACCGTTTTGACGTACCGTTGTGGTTCGAGTTTGCCAGTCAATTCGTTAACGCGGAAAAGGGTCAGTCTTTCTTTCGCGACAATTTGAAACCGACTGGAACGAGAAAGAATTCATTCTACCGAATGTCAAAGGCAGGTGCGCCTATGAGGGCGTGACCGCCGACTCATGACTCTCGTGATGTCTGCCTTCCAAAACCGGCCGGGTGAAGGTCGCCCCAGACGCCAGCCCAGCAACTCCGGCCCTGGACCTCGCTGTCGCTGACCATCTGCGATTCGTTCAGACTATCCGGGCATCGGACGATCTTCCGCTTTCACTGAATCAGCACGATGCGAAACTGTGCCAACGGTCGAAGTGGATTGTGCATTGGAGCGAGCGCCGATGGCGTGGAGTTCAACAATGCCGACGACTCTCGAAACCGTAGTGGCCAGGTACCTTCGTTCGCGCAATCCAGCGCAGAGAACGCGCGAAGAGTATTCCACAACACTCAGAAAGTGGGCGCGCTGGGGAGGCGGAGTTCCAATCGAAGAACTTGGACGGAAAGAGATCCGTGACTTTGTGGATTGGGTCTACGATGACGCTGCTGATCGACAAGGAGTGAATCCAGGGCGGACTGCCAACAAAGTTCGTTCGCACTTACTCGCCGTCATGTCGTGGGCATGGGAACAAGATATTGTCGATGCCCTTCTGAGGTTTCCGAAGGTCAAGCCACATCGCGACGTCGCGGGACGCCACTACTTAACCAAGGCGGAATTGAACTCGCTCTACTTCGCGACGCACAAGATGAAACGGCCGCGTGCTTGGAGCCAGCCGTTCCCCGTCGGTCGGTACTGGCGATCGGCGTTGGTCGTGTTCTTCAACTACGGTCTGGACACGGGCACAGTCTGGAGAACGGAATCGTTTCACGAGCCAATCCTTTGGCGGCACGTGTCGTGGCACCGGCAGTCGCCCGACCGCGAAGTTAAAGAGCAGTCACCGTGGGGCTGGCTCTTCTACCGTCGCCTCAAGACGAGCAAGGCGTTCCACCGGCCCATGAATCGAACGGTGCACATGCACATTAAGAGCATCATGCCGGAAAACCCTGATCCGGATGCTCCCGTATTCGTTGGTGGAGGAACGCGGCCGAACAATCGATTTCGAACACTCTGCGACCTTGCCGGCATCGGCCCCAAGACCAACGTCGAGACAGGGGAAGAACAACCGTCGGTGCTCAAGGATCTTCGCAAGACCTGTGCGACGTATTATGACGAGCATGTCCCGGAATCATCCGTCGAGATTCTTGGCCATTCCGCAGGCGGAGTGACCTATCGCCACTACGCCCATCGCGCTCCGCTTGCGTTCAAGGCCATCATGACACTCCGGCAACCGTCGGCGTTCACCGCCCTGGCCAAGGGCTTCGATGGCCAATGCCCATGCTGCAGGAGGCGATTTACGGAGGCGGCCGGTTAGGCATGAGCGTGCAATGACAACCAGACGTCAGAACCGTGTTCGTCGCGCCTTCAATAGTCCCTTTGTTTCGCTTTTCCGTGGCTTATTGCTGTGCTTCGGACACAATTGGCTAGTCCCGATTTGGATGATTCACCTTCTCATCGCAACGAGGATTTCATCGGAACGGAGCACGTGTCGATCCAACAGCAACCGGGCGATTTCATCAAGAGTCAATCGATGGTCTCCTAAGAACACCTCCGCATCGTTTCTCGCGCCTTCGTCGAAGTAGCTCGGCTCCACATCGTGGCCTGCGCATTGTTTGAGAATTTCCAGGTTCCTTCGGTCTCCGTGGGACACCGTGGACCCCTGAAACACGATCTCTTCAGCGGCTTCACCGGCGCAACAGATTACTGCCTCTCGCTTGAAATCATCATCACTTTCAAGAGCCGCCGGGATCGAACGCTGTGACCGATCTTCGCAATACCCAATTGCCCAGTCATTACTTCCGACTTCGGGCCGTGGCAATATGGACACATGGTCGTATCTAAGCTCGGAACATTCAAAACCGCTGTCGTGGATCGGCTGGCCATGGCTAAGCAGGCATCCGGTCACCAAATGGCCAGCCTCATGGTAAGCAATTCTGTTTAATGCTTCGCTTGTTACCGAATACACAAGCAAATACCCTGAACCGTGTGATTCACCGAAGTCATGGTGCCGTTGATCTTCCCATAGTGTGTACCGTCTGGCTTTGACTACTTCGTCGGCTGGAAAACGCAGTTCCACCAGATTGCACGGCCCGATGATTCCGCCTTGATGTTCGCATTTCCAGTACGATCGCGCATCGTTCTCGTCTCGGAAGCTACGCGGTACTTCTTTAGAGAGGGTCACTACAAAAAAATCAATTGTCTTCGAGTCACTCATTTGCAGCAAGCAAGTCTCCCATATCGGGAACTCGTCAGACACCAATCTTACCACTTTTCTGAGCGGCCATCGTTGTCCGGTGACAACAACGACAAAGCGATGCTTCGAGCGGCACTACAGATGCTGCGTTGCTGACCAGCGGCAACTCCGGCCGGTTGGTCCCGGGAGAGCCACGCATCTGCCAGATGGATCTACGCCTGCTCCGTCAGACAGGCGTAGTGTTTGGTCCGCAGGGGGATTCGCAACCGGTCGAGCAGTCGGGACGCGCGATTGATTGTCCCCGTCGGCGGGGAGCAGTAGACTGGGTCAATAGCGTGCCTCTCCATCTCGCGGAAACCAGATACGGTACGCCTGTATGCCGGCCGGCCGGTCGTCAACCCGCTTACTGAAGAAGTTCTTCAATATGCAGGGCTTACTGAAGAAGTTCCGGTCGAATTACAAGTTAGGTGGTTGAAATGAATAGCGTATCACGATTCAAAGAGTCGTATTCCCTACTTCAGGGGTTCTACGAGCGATGGGTTGGTCGTATCGCTGAACGGTGTCAAGGAAATGACCAGCGTCTGGCTGCCTACTACGTGTGGTCGCGATACTCAATGTCGATGCGCACGCTCGAAGCCCTTCTTCATCCGCACCTAATCCCAGACGTACCTGTCATTTGTCGGGGTTGCCTTGAATTCAACGTTTCGCTTGAGGCCATCCTTAAGGATGACAACGTCGCGCGCGACTATCTCGATTTCGATAAACATGCGAAGGCACGCTACCTAAAAATTCTGGGCAAACAAGGCGACATCAATCGGCTGCTGATGCGCCGCGAACAATTTGACGAAACCTTCGGCGAAGATCCCGAAGACTTCGGGCGAAAGTCGTGGTGCGCGAAATACCAAGGGATTACAGGTCTCATCCGACACCTGAATCGCGATAACGACGAGCGCCTTTACAATATACTGTCGCATTTCGCCCACGGTTCTGTTTGGGCAATGCAAGCCCTCGACGGAAACATAGCCGATCCGGACACAACGTTGGCCACGATGATCGAAGGTGCGTACGCAAGCTATCTCAAATCCTCCCGGTCATTCATTTGGTTCGTGTGGGAACCTCTCACCACTCAGGAAGGAGAGCAATGCAAGAGCGACTACCTTGAGATCGAAACGTCATATCTCACGCAAACCACCTAACAAGACGTTGGACCGGCGCGATAACAAGTCGGGCGTTCGCTTCGCTCATCTGCGCGTACTCATCGCCCGGTCAACTTAAACGTTAGACGCCAAGGCGATCAATGAAAGATAGATCAAGTTCCGAAGGCCGCCCCTGCGCTCTACCCGCAACCCTAATCGCTGAGTCAGGATCGCTTGTTGACTCCGTCGGTTTCGATCTTATCGGTTCCGATCTGGGCAAAGACGTAGAGTCTGCGTTGCAAGTTGCGTTGGCGGGCGGCGCGGTTTTCCCGAACGGAACGGATCCTATTCTTATCTTTCGAGAAGCACTCTCTGCTTCCATCCGTGACATTGAGTCACACCCGCGGGGTCGGCTGTTCCAGGAGTTCCTGCGAAAAGGCCCCTACGAGGATGTTGGGGAGATCCCGACGAAGTTGATCGGCCAGCGTCTCTCTGACGCTGAGTCCGCTTCCGCCATCACATTTATCTACTCGCACATGGTCAACTGCTTCAAAGGCGCAGTCGCGGAGTTGCTTGCGGCCAGAGCCTGCTTGCACGTGCTGCAGCAATTGCAACAAAATCGAGAACTGCCCGCAAACGCCCGACTGTACGTCGGTGATGCCGTGGGCGTCCATCGGACGAAGGGAAAAGGCCTTCTCAAAGGCGCCGACCTGTATGTCCTGATCGAAGAACCCAGATCGGATGCGGCATCAAGTATTGCCGTGGCAGGAGTGACGGAAGTCAAGTCATACATCAAATCGAAAAGCAGTCTGCGCAAGCAACTCGACCAGCATGTTCGACGAGCAAAGCGAGGGCTACGGGTAGACGATGTAGACTATCCCGCAGAGAAGGTCGACGTGGGCTATGGGAGGGACCGGCGGGTTGTATGTATTTCTGTTCTGCCAAGCGACTGGAAGCTGCCGCGTTCATTCCGGTTTGAAGACTCCAAGAACGGTCGTTTGCTTCATGTGGACGGAGGTGAGCTTCCAGAAGCGGAGGATGAAATCACACAGATCGAAGATGATGAGTGGCGTATTACCTTGAGATGGTCGGCGGAGGCGCTTGCCGAGGCTGGCTACGAGATGACCTTCTGGTATATGGAGAAGATCGGTGAGGTCATCTACTCGAAATCCGTACCGAAGGGCTGGGAGGAGATGAACTCAGCCGAGGCCGGACGAAACGCGGCCAAAATGATGCTCTACTATGCCATTCTGCGTTGCCGTACTATTCGGGAGCGGCAACGGGCCATTGCTCTCTACAACAGCTACGGATACGGCTATGCACTGGGAATGAACTACAAGAACGCGGATGGAAGGCGCGAGATGCTTTGGCCTCAGGATCTGGACCAGATCAGCGTTGCAGGTAAGACCGAGAGCGGGTGCACTATACGCTAAACTCAAGATCCAGAAACGATAGCAGGTGAACCAGTGGCGTCTAACCACGCGTTGGACCGGAAGGCGAATATTGTCGATTCTGGAGGCGACGTTTTTCGCGTCGCCGGCCAACTTCGACGCTACGCCACCAAGAGTTCTACGGCGATATCCGCGCCGGAGCCGTGCTGCGAGTCGCCGGTATCGCCGCGTCCAACTACCTCAGGAGGGCGTGTCTTGGCATTTGGCACCGACCGAAACTGTGGCTGCTAAATCGCTCGATAGACTGAATGTATCGAGCAGCGAGTAGACATTGGATTACTGCCCCAGTAGCCCCGCGAGCGCTGCGATTACAGTGCCTTTTGCGATTCCCGGCAGTCGGAATGGCGTCAGATCTGTACGGCCAGGGATGCGTCAATCCCGCAAGTCATGACTTAGCAGAATGTTACGTCATGCTTCGTGCAAAGTGGAAAAACCGTTAGTTGTGTCCACAACTTACGGCAATTCCGCACTATGAGAAGAAAAGCTCTGTCCGGCCGCGCCCACGCAGTTGGCTGGTGCGCCGCAGAAGGCCGACCTCCGACAAGGCGAGTGTTGGGCACTGCCAGGAAGTACTCGCTTCTTTGTAGAATTGAAGATACCCCCACAGTGTACCCCCAAGTACTGTCAATGCAGGAGTGTCGTCCGCCTGCTCGCGCAGTCCGGAGAATTTAATCAATCTCATGTCCAAGCTGGCAATGGACCCCGATGACCCGGCGTTGGGTGGAAATATCGTCGGCGGTGATGCGGCAACCTTTCATCCCGCGCTCTGGTCCTTTCTTATCGAACGATTCGCCGTCGACTCCGTGCTTGACGTCGGTTGCGGCGAGGGTCATTGTGTGCGGTACTTCTACGAGAAGGGCATCCCGGCATTCGGTTTCGACGGCTTGAAGGCCAATGTCGACAATGCGGTCTTTCCGATTGCGTTACATGACCTTCGTTGTGGTCCGTTTGTAATGCCCGTAGCGCTCGCCCATTGCTGCGAAGTCGTGGAACACATCGAGGAGCGCTACTTGAACAACGTATTGCAGACGCTCGCGAACGGCCGACTGATCGCGATGACACATGCTCTTCCCGGACAAGGCGGATATCATCATGTCAATTGCCAGTCGTCAGACTATTGGATCGATCGGATTGAGCCGCTAGGGTTTCGGTACCTTCCCGAAGTTACACAACAAGGCCGGGCGGCGATTACCGCCAGTGGTTCTTGGACCTACTTCGTCAAGTCGGGACTCATCTTTCAGCGTGTTTGACTGGCGAGGAACAGCATCTATAGGGCGTTGCATTCCTAGCGACCTCGTCAAGTTGCTGCCGTCGCTTTTTGGGCGTCTATCCAACGGCGGGAGCATGTGACTCGTCACGATTGAGCCACTTAGTCGCTACCCCAAGCTACTCTCGATGGTCGAGTTCCTAGTGCGTTCCACAGATTGCTCGAGAGATTGACTAAACAAGCTTGCCGCGATTCTTGCTGCACGGACAACTGCAGGAGACTCGCCAACGGCATTCGTAACTTGTTCATCCGTAATTGCGGCCGCACGCCCCAAAGGCATATTCTCGGCGTATCGTGAAAGAAAAGTGCAGCACGACATCAATTCTGGAACATCTCGGCAGACAAACTGCACACGTGAAACAAAGGGTTCGCCCGACGATTCGTAAGCGACTTGAACGCCGAAATAGGCAGGCGTCTGCGACTCCGCGTCGATTTTCAGGACCGGGTCAATCATGTCGTCGGTGCCCGACTCCGGTTCAGCATATCCAACTCGGCCTCCGGATTCCGTCGGTGTTGCCTCGGTCGCTGGAGACAATGGCTCGCCGACCTGCAACAGCCAAGGTATGCCGAAGCAGGCGGCGTACTCCACTTCACTTCGTACCCGCTTGGCGGCGAGCGCTCGCCAAGCTTCCTCGGCCGATTGCAGATCGACTTCAAACTTCGCCCAGGCCTCGTCAAAGATCCTATCCCCTTGGGTCTGCCGGTAGTACTCAATCCAACTCCGCCATACGACGTCACCAAAGTTCTTTCGCATCGTCCGCAAGCGATTGACGTGATAGTGGGCAGGCACGGTTGCCGCTTCACTTGACGTGACCTTGAAATAGTGCCCGACGACCGCCGCCGGGTCGCTTAAGGTGTCAATCCCAGACATCCAAGCCCGAAGACCGAAGTCGAGATCTTCGATTCCTGCTCCTTTCATAACCGGATCGAGACCTCCCAGGTCAAAGTAAAGGTCGCGACGCAACGCAAAACACATCCCGACCAGGGCTGGGGAAACGAGAAAGCGATCTAGGCGATAGAGGCGATTCGAGTCCAGCCAATGATAGTCGACATCCGGCAGCCCGAGCTCGACCCCGTAACCCCAGCAATGCTCGCCTTTGATGTTCCACGACTCGTCGAGGACACCAATCGCGGGCGTAAAGATGGCAGCCTCTCGCCAGCTCTCGGCGTTCTCGATCAACCGGGCAAGCGCACCAGGCGATGGCTTGCAGTGAGCATCGACAAATAGGAGCACGTCTCCCTGCGCGCGAGTAGCCCCCGCCGAACGCGCGGCGGCCGCTCCCGAATTCGTGGGGCTCTCGATAACGTCGAGGTCGGCATGATCTCTCGATAGCCGCTGGACCGAACCGTCCGTCGAGGCATCGTCGACGACGATAATTTCGCAGTCGACGTCCCGCGTGCCGTCGACACAACCAGAGACCGTACGTTCGAGAAATTCCCCATCGTTGTGCGTCGGAATGATCACGCTTGCACGCATGACAACTGCCCCGCAACGAAGAAAACTCGGGCGATCGAGAACCCATGTAGACTACAGGACGAAATCGCGATATGTAAGTCTCCCGATGAACTGGATCGGTTCGTTCGACTTGGAACGGCACGCCATTCGATATGCCGCCTGGCGTGGAATTGCGCAATTCAAGACGGTTTGCGGAAACATGGCAACTCGGGCAAGCTCGTTTCGACTTTGTCTGTGCGGCTTTCCTTTCAGCACGTCAAGGTGGGTCAATTCCTCCTGATCGCTAATGGGTCATTTTGAAGTGATTGGTCACATCTGCCAGGCGTCACAGACGAGTTTGGATCGGAAGCTACGTCTACGATCAGGTCAATGACTTCGTCATCCGACATCCCGTCAGGAAACTCGCTCTTGCCTGGAACTCCTCGACCCGGGCCGTGTCCACCGCCTGTGGCGTCACCGTCCAATATGTGCCTACGCCTGTTGTCCGGCATCGAAACTGGTCTTCGCCGCCGCTGCCGCTCGGCATTGATCCGGGCACGGCGACGATTCGCAAGCGCCCGCTTGAGCATGGCGCCGAGCCTCGTTCGGCTCAGCCCAGTCTTCACGAGCAACACTTCGATGCTTTCTGCTATCTTACGCGACACCGGGCCCACGGCAATGATCAGCGGAACCGTCGCGGCCAGGCCAAGACCCGAAATCACCACCGGTACGCTCAACTGGCTGACCTGCTCCAATTCGCCCTCGTTCAACTCGTCGAGGACATTCTGGCCCGTGACGTCTTCGTTTCTGGCCTCCAACCGTCCTTCCGGTTTGTCCAGAACCGCCGAGATATCGGCGACGCCAAAGAAGGCACTGGCCGCATCGAGTACGCCGCCGACCACACCGGTGATCGCGCCGATTGTCGTGATAATCGTTTGACCGACGGCCGCACCGGCCGCTTCGTCGCTACCGCTTGCCCCGCTTGCCCCCTCGTCG
The DNA here is from genome assembly GCA_003389215.1 of Planctomycetota bacterium. Lineage (GTDB taxonomy): Bacteria > Planctomycetota > Planctomycetia > Pirellulales > UBA7805 > MB-PLM-2. The sequence continues at coordinate 48,459 of QQVP01000021.1, forward strand.
CCGGTTCGAGCGCCGCCGCCGGCCTCGTCCAGCTGCCGGGCACCGGCTTGCGCACCCTCTTCGGCTGCCTCCTCTGCCGCCTCGCCCGCGGCCCGCTCGCCTCCCTCACCGAGTATGTCGCGTTTGAGCGCCTCGGCAATATCGTTCGCACCTTGTCGAGCGGCGCGAAAGACGTTTCGAACTCCGGCCGTTACTCGATCCTGGGTCTTCCGGAACAGAATCGGCAGGCCGACCACAACGGCCGCAACCTCGTCTTCTAATCCCGAGTACGCTGCCTTAAGCATGTCGAGCGCGCTTGCGCTCGCCTTCGCCTTCGCAGCGGCTGCTACCGAACGCAGTCCTCTAGCGCCGGCCTTGGCAGCTCCGACCGCCTGACCAATCAAGGGAATTGCCGCGGCCGCCGACGAGCGGTGAGCCGTTCGCAGGAGCATTGATGTTGATCTGGTAACGATCAAGAATGCGGCGGGCAGGTGCCGCACTGCAGGGAGGGGGTAGGGGGTGCGGAATAGAGCGATGCACTTGTCATGCCTGTTGTTCCCAGGTCTGATCCTTCGTCATTTCGCCATGAATGCAAAAAGCCTCAACTGCTCTCGATACCTCATCCAAAGACACACATAACTTAGGGTCATAGTAACCATGTTGCCCACCCGCCACGATTATTACTTGTTCATTGTCCTGGTGGTTGGCAGTAATGAGATTGAAAATCTCGTCACCCTTCGTGGCATAACACACATATCTTCCCTGATTGCCACCACCAACAGTAAGAAACGTCGATTCATCTATAATCAACTCAATCAACGTCTTGTTTGCGCCGTTTAGTTTGCCAACCACTTGTATTGCCTGATCTAAGGTATCACAGGCATATTCCTGGTCATCACTCGTAAGTCCGGACCAGTCATCCTCGAAAAGTCGTTGAACCTTCAACATTTGATCGCTCATGGGGTTGGCGTAAAGATTTGGCGTCCTGCTGGCGAGATTACTTCAAGTTCTTGTACACCAAGTTCGCGTGCTAGTGATCGCAACCCACCGCTTCGACCACACGCACGACACGGCGCACGATCTACGTACAAGGTTGCCTTAGCAGCTCGCCCTTTCAACCCAGCGTTGAGGGCCTGCTGGATCGCATCCGCTTCTGCGTGTGTTGCAGTGATTGGGTTGACTCGCTGTAATGTGGACTTGGGACCAGGCGCATTGATTCCGAAGAATTCTTTGCCGCCAACTTCTAGTTTGGACAGCGTAAATGTGTCATCAGCTGCCCCGGCAGCAGGTATGTCAAGTTCCCTCCTAAATTGAGCCAGTTCATCGAACTGACGAGCCCCTGTTGCAATTGGGGCGTCACCTGCCGCCTCGGCGACGCGTGCTGCTGCCGCCGCTTCCTGGGCCGGCTTGGCCCCTCGTGTGACCAATCACTTCAAAATGACCCATTAGCGATCAGGAGGAATTGACCCACCTTGACGTGCTGAAAGGAAAGCCCCCTGCTGCGCAGCAGGGGGCTGCGCAGATTTCGCATTTTACCACGGCGGCCCTGGCTGTGACGTTTCACGCACGGAGGGCCGCTCATGATCAAGGTGGAGCAATTCATGAACATCCGAGAAGTGTCCGTTCTGTGAAACTTTCAATTACCCACAAGCATTGCGGTATCCCTGGCTTTGAGTCGAGGCTAATCTGATTTGGTGGCGCGAGCGTTGCTTGCTGCCGTCAGAACCTTCGGAGGCCATCGACATGGAAGTCTGGGTCGAACGAGAGATTGAAGGGTGTGAGTTTCCCGATCAACGTTTGAAAACGCGTTTCGGCAAGTTGCTCGGCCAGCTCGGCGCGAAGATCGGCGAGTCGCTGCCTACCGCTTGCCAGGACTGGGCCGCGACGAAGGCGGCGTATCGATTCTTCGGCAACCCGCGGGTTGATGAAAGCATCATTCTGGCCGGGCACTTCGCGGCGACGAAGTCTCGCATCGCGGCGGCCAAAGGCCCCATCCTCATGCTGCACGACACGACCGAGTTCAGCTATCAACGCGCAAGACCAGAAAAAATCGGCAAGACACATATCATTAAGGATCGCAAGGATCGCCCCGGCACGTTCACCGTCTGTGGACGTGTCCGTTCGGTGAAACACACCTTCTTTTTTGGCCGCCGGCAGGTCATGTTCTTGGTTTTCAGTCGATGGGTGCCGGGGTTTCCGCCCCAGACGCCAGCAACATCGGTTCCCCGCGAGATGAACCAGAACCAGGAGACCCGCAATGGCCAATCAGCAACGCGACCCGGCGAAAGAAGCCCGGTGGCGAGACGCGCTCCAGCGACAGACCGAAAGCAACCTCTCCGTGCGGGCGTTCTGCCAGGCAGAGGGGCTGAGCGAGGCGTCGTTCTTCGCCTGGCGGCGTGAGATCGCCCGGCGTGACGGTGAAGGGAAGCCGCCGGCGACTTCACGTCGTGTCCGTTCACGTCCACCGCGAAAGACCAACGGTCGACGGCAACGGACCGGCACGTCGCAGGCGAAGACCAACGGCCGGCCGGCGTTTCTGCCGGTGGTTCTCGACGCGGGCCACGAGCACGATGCGGGCAGCCTGGTTCTCGAGCTGCAAGGCGCGCGGCGGCTGCGGCTCCCCCCTTCGATCGAACCGGCGCGGCTGGCGGCGATCGTGCATGCCCTCGAAGCGGGGCCGTCCGTCGAAAGCGGAAAGGCGCAGCGATAATCGGCGCGAAGGCCAACACGCAGGGCGTGCAGATCTACCTCGCCACCACGCCGGTCGACATGCGGAAGAGTTTTGACGGCCTGGCGGAAGTCGTCCGCAGCTTCCTGGGCCACGACCCGCTCTCGGGCAGCCTGTTCGTGTTCCGCAACCGGGGCGGGCATCTCGTGAAGATTCTCTGGTGGGATGAGGGCGGCCTGGCGATCTACTACAAGCGGCTGGAACGGGGCGAGTTCCCATGGCCACGGACCAACAAGCCGGCCGTCGAGATCACCCGCGAGGGGCTGCTGCGATTGCTCTCGGGCCTGACGGTGCAGCGTCGCGAAGTCGCGTAAAAAAAGTTTTCTTTTTTCGCGAAGTGGGCTGGCGCGATTGGGCGGTGCCCGTTACAACACGGGCATGACGGTTGCCGTTGATAAATTGCCGAACGATGTGGCTGCATTGAAGCAGTTCATTGTCGAACGAGACGCCGAAATCGAACGTCTCAAAGCCGAGCAAGAAGCCACCATCGCTGCGGAAGTCGAAGCCCGGATCGACGAAGCCGTCCAGGCCGCCGTGGCCGCCATTCTGCGTCGCTACTACGGCCCCCGCTCGGAGAAGTTCGACCCGCGGCAACTCTTGCTCTTCGGCCAGCAGGTCGACACCGCCCCGCTTGATGAGGCGAGCATCGGCGACGAGGCGGGCGAAGAGCTGGTCACCCGCCGCATCAAGAAGCGCCACAAGCATGGCCGCTCGCCATTGCCGGAACACCTCGAACGAATCGAGATCGAGCACGATCTGGACGAGGCTGAAAAACCGTGCCCGGCGTGTGGCTGCGAGCGGTGCCGCATCGGGGCCGAGGTGAGCGAACAGCTGGAATACTTCCCGGCCAGCTTCAAGGTCCTCAAACATATCCGCCACAAGTACGGCTGCGCGAAGTGCGACGGCGACGGTTATGACCCGAACATCGAGTCGGCAAAGAAGCCGCCCCAACCGATCGACAAGGGCTTGCCCGGTCCGAGCCTGTTGGCCTACGTGATCACGAGCAAGCTGGGCGACCACCTGCCGCTTTATCGGCTGGAACGGATCTTCGCCCGGCAGCAGGTCGAAGTGGCCCGCAGCACGATGTGTGCCTGGATGCGTGCGGCGGGCGAGCTGGTCACACCGCTCGTGGACCTGATGACCGCGCGGGTTCGTGCTTCGCAGGTGATTCATACCGACGACACGCCGGTGCCGGTGCAATCGCCGGGACAGAAGCAGTGTCGCCAGGGCCGCATCTGGTGCTACCTGGGCGACGCGGCGAATCCGTACACGGTTTACGATTACACGCCGAGCCGCTCCCGCGACGGCCCAGCCAAGTGGCTCGACGGTTACGCGGGTTACTTGCAGGCCGATGCCTACGGCGGTTACGACGGGATTTATGCCCCGGGACTGGCTCATTTCTCGAGCGCAGACGGTGGCCCCGGTGCGCCCGTTGCCACGAAAAATGTGCCTGTCCCCCTGCCGGCGAACTGCGTCATTGAAGTCGCCTGCTGGGCCCATGCGCGGCGGAAGTTTTACGATGCGCAGGACTCGGACGAAGAGCGGGCCACGCAGATGCTGCGCTTGATCGGCCGGCTCTACGCGATCGAGCGCGAAGTTAAAGACGCCGACGAAGCGGCGCGGCTGGCCGCACGGCAAGAGCGGAGCGTGCCGATCCTGGCCGAGATCCAGCGTTGGCTCGATCGCGAGCAAGAGGTGGTGCTGCCCCGCAGCCCGCTGGGCCAGGCGATTACCTATGCGCAGAACCAGTGGGCCGCGCTCTGCACGTTTACGACGCGAGGGTTTTTGGCCATCGACAACAACGCGTCGGAGCGGGCCTTGAAGCGGGTGGCGATCGGCCGCAAGAATTGGCTGTTCGCCGGCAACGACGCGGCGGCGGCGAATCATGCGCGGCTCTGGACGCTGATCGCGTCAGCCGAACGCCACGGCCTCGACCCGCAGCGGTACCTGACGAGCGTCTTGGCGAAGTTGCCGCTGCTGGCCACGACGGAAGAACAGCCCGCCGACGCAATGCCCGCCGGCTCGTCGAAGCCTGAAGTCGCAGCCGAAGACCTGAAGCAGTTCCTGCCCGACGTGTGGAAGGCGGAAGACGCGGCGGAGGCGGTGCCTCCGGTGCCTTCAACGGCGTAACGAATCAGGCGCTCGCACCTTTCGGGCTCGGTGGGCGTGCCGCCAACTGTGCTTCACCGACTTTCAATTACCCACAATTATTGCGATAGGCTCGAATCTCCGTCGAGGTTAATTTGGTGTGTGGTTTCGATAGTTGCCTGCTGACATCGGATTTGCTGGAGGACCAGAGCCATGGAAGGCTGGGTTGAACGAGAGATCGAGGGGTGTGAGTTTCCTGATCAACGTTTGAAAACACGGTTCGGTAGGTTGCTTGGTCAACTCAGCGAGAAGATTGGCGCGGCTCTTCCAACAGCCTGTCAGGACTGGGCCGCCACCAAGGCGGCGTATCGTTTCTTCGACAACTCACGCGTTGATGAAAGCATCATTCTGGCCGGGCACTTCGCGGCGACGAAGTCACGCATGGCCGCTGCGAAAGGCCCCATTCTCATTCTGCACGACACGACCGAGTTCAGCTATCAACGCGCAAGACCAGAAAAAATCGGCAAGACGCATATCATTACGGATCGCAAGGATCGACCCGGCGCGTTTACCGTCTGTGGACTGCTGATGCACTCCAGTCTGGCGATCACCACCGCAGGCAAGCCGCTGGGACTGACGGCAGTCAAGTTTTGGACGCGTAAGAAGTTCAAGGGAACCAACGCTCTCAAAGGCGCCAATGCGGGCAGCAAGCACACGATTAATCACACGCGGATTCCGATCGAACAGAAAGAGAGCATCCGCTGGCTGGAGAATCTGGAGCAGTCGACGCAGTTAGTGAACTCCGATCGCTGCATCCACATCGGCGATCGCGAGAGCGATATCTATGAACTGTTCTGCCTGGCTGAGGAGAAGAGCACGCATTTTCTCGTCAGGACGTGCGTCGATCGCTTGGCCGGCACGGGAAACACCACAATCGCCAGAAAGATGAAGCGTGAGCCGGTTCAGGGCACGCATCCGATCGAGGTGCTCGATGCGAAGCGGCGACCGATTGAGGTCACCTTGCAATTGCGCTACAGCCAGATGACGGTGCGACCTCCGATCGGCAAGCACAACAAGTATCCACCGCTGTCGCTGACCGTGATTCATGCCTGGGAGCGTGGCAAGCCGAAGGGGCGAAAGCCAATCTGTTGGAAGCTGTTAACCGACCTGCCGGTCGAAGATTTGGAGTCGGCCATTGAGAAAGTCGACTGGTATTCCCAGCGATGGAAGATCGAGACATTTCACAAAGTTCTCAAGTCGGGCTGCCGGGCGGAAGATGCCAAGCTGCGTACTGCCGAGCGGCTGACGAACCTGATCGCCGTGTTCTGTATCATCGCCTGGCGCGTGTTCTGGTTGACGATGCTCCATCGGACAAATCCCAAAACACCGGCCGATGTAGTTTTCACGGAAACGGAGCTTGCGATCCTGAACCACCTTTCAGATGAAACGGATGGGCCACCGCCGCGGAACGTAGCTCACTACCTGCTCGTCGTCGCCAAACTTGGCGGCTACCTCAATCGCAAGAATGACGGACCGCCCGGGAACACCGTCCTGTGGCGCGGTTTTTCGAGACTGACGGATATTCACTTCGGGGTCGAGATGAGCAAAACACTTGTGGGTAATTGAAAGCTTCACCGAACGGACACTCCGAGAACTCAACCGCGAAGGCCACTCGATTCGCGCCATCGCCCAGCTCACCGGCCATGCCCGCAACACGGTTCCCAGGGCAGCGTTCAGCTTCACTCCCAAGACAGCTCCAGGACCGGCAAACACACCCCCGAAGAGTGCCCCAATCGCCGTCGGGATCGCCCTGTTCACCGAAACCAGCGCACTTGTAGGGATCGGCAAAAGGCGCTTTTAGCTTAGCTTTGTCAAGAATTCATGGAATGATGTTGCGACGTGCGAAATATTGTCCCAACTTGCATTCTCACCGCTCTCCAACTCATGATCCCAAAAAAACACTTCGCCGCGACGTATATTCACGCCCAATAGAATCTGGTTCCCGAATGGATCGCAAGCGATGGGAATCAGTCCAGTTGGAATTCGATCACGAAAGATGTTGAGATTGTCGTGAATATTGTAATCTTCATCAGGCGCGAACGTGTAGAACCAGTCAACCAATGAATCGCTCTCCCCCTCCGTCGTCTGAAATCGAAACGCAGATGGTTCTGGGCGTCCGCCGTTCGATTCCAGTACGAACCTTCGGTAAGCCACCGGAAGTTCCGCTCCCAGAGCGGATTCAAAGCGTCGAATCGTTCCTTCGCTTACCGGTTCATTTGTCAAGCTCTCGACGATTTCCATTGGGCGTCTACCTACCTTCCAAGAGAAAAGCCACCCGAATGCCAGAATTCGCTATGAATGCGGGTACGTACCAATTGCATCAATCCCAGGTTCTCATGGTGATGCCATGTATAGCCCCTCGGCTTTCTCTCAAAACCAGCCTTGCGATTGGCTGCGACGAAGTCACCACTCCGCGTGCCAGTCAACTGAATTCGAACCTGGTTGAGGCCGTCGTTGCCATTATACAAGTATCGGCTGAAGTCTGGATATCCGCTCGGATTGTAGACTACTCTTGCTCCATCCTTGATGTATGTAATGGATCCGTCCGTGTGATGAATGACTCTCCCACCTTTTTGTATCCACTTAGCTGCATCCGGAATATTTCCTTTGAGATGCGGCAACGATCCGCCCGCGACATCTGCCGCGCCTTCACCGGCTTGTCTTGCGACGCGTTGTGCGTCACCTGCCGCCTCGGCGACGCGTGCTGCTGCCGCCGCTTCCTGGGCCGGCTTGGCCCCTCGGAGCAACTTCCGCAACCGGTCCGCCGTTAGCTTACCCGTCTCGACCTGGCGGATCATCGCCTCGGTGAGTTCTTGGCCGTTCGCCTTGGCCTTTCGGAAGACGCTGTTCACCAGGCTTCCGATGTCGTCTTCGCCGTTGAGGATCCGCCGGGGAATATCGCTGACCTCTTGCCCGAGTCTAGCTAGATTCCGCTTGGCGATCGTTGCCATGACCTGGGTCGCTTGCGACGCGGCCCTGGCGCCCCTGGCGCCCGCGCGCGCCCCTGTGGCCATCAGATCAGCGCCGCGGACGAAGGTTCCAGCAATCGGAATTGCCGCCAGCAATCCCAGTACCACGCCCGCGTAATCGCCACGGATCCAGTCGACGAAAACCGCGGCCAAGTCGAAGAAGATGCCGATGCCTGGCAGTATGCCCAAGAGACCGAGGGTTGTGGAGAGGACGGACAAGAACGAATCCCAGAAATCCTCCGGTTTCTCGATCTCCAGGCCGTAGAGTTTCGCCAACTCCATGGTGACCGCGCGGCCGAACTCCTCCTCATCCGGTAGCCGAAACACCTTCCAATCGTTCTTGAACTTGTTGTCCGTAAAGGACAATAAAGCACTAATCCTGAAACCATCGTCCTCGCGATCCAAGTCGCTCATTCTCTTGAGCTCAGCGAGGCCAGCCTGTCCACGGAATCTCTTGGCGGTCGTCTCGTCCATGATGGCGAATTCGACGTCGGCCGGCTGATCCAACGGATTCAGACACAGTAGTAGATCCAATGGATCTTCGTTGCCGAGCCCACCCAACTTGCCGGGCCGATCCAACAGGTCACCGCCAGGTTGGCGCTGGGCATCCGCAACGAGATTCTCGAGTCTTCTGTCCGACAACTTGCGCGGATTGATGATGACGTCCTGACCCTCGTCACCAACCTCGTATGCGATCCAGGGACCTGGTCGATCGCCCTTGGGTACGAGCCGATAGAATCCCGGTCGGAAATACTTGAACCGGCGGTCTTTTATAGAATCGCCGACAATTGTGAGCGCCTGGCGAAACCTCTCTTCTCTGCATTCCGCCTCAAGCCTCGCCATCTCCGCTTGGCGTATCCAATGCCTGGCCTCGCCCCATGCGGACGCTCTTTCGCGATTTAGCCGAACACGGACGTCGACGAATGCTAGTAGATCCCGCCGCCCCAGGAATACTTGGGCCCATACTGCCGGATCGGATATGTCCCGGAGTCGCACTGTAGGCTGTATGACGTTCGGCTGCTCCGATGCTGGATAGGCCTTTTCGGCCGCTGCCCACCCGGCTTTGAGTAACTCACCACGGGGAATGCACTCCGATTCCCCACTTGGATCGGTGGCGTTGATCGGGTTGTTGCCGACGTAGCGATAGGCGTTGGCCAGTGCGTCGTCCTCGAGCCGGTCCTTGCTCAGGAAACGACCCACGTCCGGGTCGTAGTAGCGGCCGCCGCCCGCGCGGTTGCCCCCGCCCAACAGATAGAGATCGACCTCCGACTCGCGCTGGTACTGCTGCCGGCCCACGAACGTGAACGGCGTCTCGCTGCTGCCCTGCGTGTGCGCCCGAAAGCCAAAGGCGGTGTACTCGTAGCGGTCGGTCACGTCGCCGTCGGGGTCGACCAAGGCGTCGGTCGAACCGAGCCCGTCGTAGGTGTAGTAGCGGCTGGTGGGCGTGCCCGACTGGTCGTACTCGCTGACCAAGTCGCCGTATTCGTCCTCGGTCGAGGTGTAGCTGGTCTGCGGGTCGTGCGAGGCGTCCGACTGTTCGAGCAGTCGGCTGAAGTCGTAGAGATAGTTGATCGTCTCCGAGGCGGTCTCTTTGCGGACCCGTTGGCCGTCGGCGTTGTAGGTGTAGGTGACCGGCGAGCCGGGATCGGCCTCGACCATCAGGCCCCGGGCATCGTAGTCGTAGGTGGTCATGCCGCCGGGGCTGTCCTTTTCGGTCAGGTTGCCGGCGTCGTCGTAGGTGTAGGTGGTGGTGCCCGTAAACGAGTTGATCTCGGAGGTGAGCTGATTGGCCGCGTCGTAGGTGTAGGTGGTCGTGGTGGTCGCCCCGCCCAGGACGCTGGTCATCTTGGTGCGATTGCCGACCGCATCGTACTCGTACGAAATGTCACGCGTCGCCATGGGGACGTCTCCTACGTTCCGCCGGTTTCTTCTTCGCGTTTGAGCTGGTAGTTCTTGTAGTACGTCCAAGTCGTCACGGCACCGTCGAGCGCGAGCGCCCGCGTGCGATTACCGACACGATCGTAGGTATAGGTCATGACCTGGATTTCGGTGCCATCGGACTCAAGATTTCGCAGCTCGGCAAGCCAGGCGGCTTCGTTGTAGATGTGCGTTACGTCGGTGCCGCTGGCAAGCTGTTTTCGCGTGAGCCGATTGTCGGCATCGTAGGTAAACGTGGTTCGATCCGATTGCGGATTGAACAGATATCTGAGGTTGCCGACCGGGTCGTGGACGTAAGTGTAGCGACCCTCTACCGAATCCATCATGCCGAGTCGTCGGCCGGTGGGACCGTAGGTATAGGTAACCGTCTTGTCCGCCGGACTGGTCGTGGAGCGAACCTCGCCGCGGGCGGTGTAGGTTATCGACGTGATGCCGGTCGGATCTTCCATTCGCGTGCGTCGGCCCGCCGGATCGTAGGTGTACGTGAGCCGTGTGCCATCGGAGAAGTGCTCGAGCCCGAGTTGCCCAGCGGCATCGTAGGTCATCGTAACGCGATCGCCGCGCGGATCGGTGCGTGAGGCCATGCGCCCCGCGGCATCGTACGTGGTTGTGGTGATGCGCCCAAGAGGATCGGTCTCTTGCCCGAGCTGACCGGCCGCATCGTACGAATAGGTCGTCGTTTTGTCGCGGGCGTTAAGCAGTCGGACGCGGCGACTGGCCGCGTCGTAGACGGTCGTAGTCCGCCTGTCTTCGGCATCGACCGAAGCGATCATTCTGCCCGCCGCATCGTAGACAGACGTCGATCGATGGGCCTCGGCATCCACCGTGGCAATCTGCCGGCTGGCGGCGTCGTAGAGACTCGTGGTGGTGTAGTTGAGCGGGCCCGTGACTTCGATGGTACGCCCCGCCGGGTCGTAGACCGTCGTCGTGATGTAGCCGAGAGGCGAAATACTGGCGATGGTCCGGCCGGCAGCGTCGTAGACCGTCGTCGAGGTGCGATCGAGGGGATCGATCAGTTCAATGGCACGTCCCGCTACGTCGTAGACCGTCGTAGTCCGACCACCGACTTTATTCACGCTGGCGATGGTCCGACTGGCCGCGTCGTAGACCGTGGTCGAGACCTGATCCAAGGGATCGATCGACTCGATGGTCCGGCCCGCTACGTCGTAGACGGTCGTGGTCCGCTCGCCCAGGGGATTCACGCTGGCGATCGTGCGGCTGGCCGCGTCGTAGACAGTGGTATTGACCTGAGCCAAGGGATCGATCGACTCGATGGTCCGACCCGCCACGTCGTAGACGGTCGTGGTCCGCTCACCCAAGGGATTCACGCTGGCAATGGTCCGGCTGGCCGCGTCGTAGACGGTCGTCGAGACCTGATCCAAGGGATCGATCGACTCGATGGTGCGACCCGCTACGTCGTA
>QQVP01000029.1 GCA_003389215.1 Planctomycetota bacterium
CCTGGGACCCGACGAGCTCGACTGGCAGGGCATTACGCGGTTTCTCGAACATCAGCCGCATATCCGTCGGCGGATGGCGACGCTCAACCGCGACGCCGATTCGCGGCTGGCCCGCCAGCAGTGATATTGGGCTCGCGGTGGCGATGTCCGTTGCGCGGTAGCGATAGCGGGCCGCTGGCGATTTCGCCTTCGCTCGCGACGTGTTCTCGCCTGCTGGCTGGCGACGACTGTGACGTTGCCCTCGAATGCCTTTGCCACCGAAATTGCCCTTGGCGCCTGAAATTCCGTTTTGGTAGAAGCCGCCTCACTTTTCACCCAGTGTGTCTTGCGCGGAGTGTCTAGAGCGTCTGTCCGCTCGGAGTCGACCGCGCGTTCCCATCTTACGCAGGCAATTCTGCCCCCATCGAGGTGTTGCGATGAGAATGACTCTCTCCGCGTTCGTCGTGTTGTTTGGAGTTGCGTTTGGCAACGGCTGTCGCAGTTGCGACAGTTGCTATCCGTCGGGTCCGGTCGTGAGCGGCGTGCCGGGTTGTTCCACTTGCGGCGACGGCGGTGCTCCGGCTCCGTACTACAGCGGTTCGGCGACGACGATTTCTCCGCAGATGGAGACGGTGACGCCGTAGCTTCGCTGGCGGCATAGGGTGCCGGCGGGCGGCAGTACGCCGCCGCTTCGCCGTTAGAGTTTCCAGCCGTCGAGCAGCGTTGAGCCGCGCTGCACCACGACGATCTGATCGCGCACGACGACATCTTCCGAGATATCCTGCTCGGCAAAGTCGCGATCGTTCACGATGCGCACCTTGCTGCCGATGTGGCAGTTCTTGTCGATGATGGCCCCTTCGATGTACGTGCCCGAGCCGATGCCCAGGGGCGGCCGCCCTTTGGAGCTGTCGTTGGCCAGGTCCTCGGGCGACTCGTAATAGTCGGCTCCCATCACGATCGAGTTGCGAATCGTCACGCCGTCGCCAATCTGGCAGCGCAGCCCCACGACGCTGTTCTCGATCGTGGTCCCCTCGCCGATGATGCAACCGTCGGCCACCAGGCTGCCTTTGAGCGTGCCACCGTCGCAGCGCGTCGGCGGCAGGTGGCGGGCCCGCGAGTAGATCGGCGCTTCGGGCGTGACGAACTGAAAGGGCGATCGCGGACTGGCCAGGGCGAGGTTGCAGTCGTAGAACGAGCCGATCGTTCCCACGTCTTCCCAATAGCCGTCGAACAGATGCGTCTGGACGTGACTGGCGCGGAACGAGGCGGGAAAGACCTCTTTGCCGAAGTCTTGATAGCTGTTCCGCTGCAACACGTCGACGAGAAACTTGCGGTTGAACAGGTAGATGCCCATGCTCGCCAGCAGCTCGCGACCGTCGCTCTTGATGCCACGGGCGTCGATCCAGGCAGGGTCCATGCGGACGCTCTCGATCTCGGTGTCGGTCTGCGGCTTCTCGACGAATCCGCACACGCGTCCCGTTTCGTCGAGCTGCATGATGCCCAGCGACGAGGCGTCCTCGCGCGAGACGGGAATCGCGGCGATCGTCGCCTCGGCGCCGCTCTGTCGGTGGGTGTCGAGCATCTGCTGGAAGTCCATGCGGTAGAGCTGATCGCCGGAGAGGATCAGCACGTTTTCGACGTCGGGCTGATCGAAGTAGCGGATGTTCTTCCGGACGGCGTCGGCGGTGCCCTGATACCACTGGTTGTCTTCGTTCGTTTGCTGCGCGGCCAGAATCTCCACATAGCCGCCGCTGAAGCGATCGAAGGTGTAGGTGTTGCGGATGTGGCGATGCAGGCTGACCGAGTTGAACTGGGTGAGCACGTAGATTCGCCGCAGCCCGCTATTCAGGCAGTTCGAGATCGGCACGTCGATCAGCCGATACTTGCCCGCCAGCGGCACCGCCGGCTTGCTGCGGAAACGGGTAAGGGGATGGAGCCGCGTTCCGCGACCTCCGCCCAGCACGAGGGCCATCACTTTTCGCATGAGAATTCGAGGGGGATTTTCAGGGCCACGGGAAACGGTTTTCGAAGCAGGCCGCTGTTACTTCACTTCGTGAGGACGTCGCTGCTTCACACTTCGTCACTGCTTCACACTTCACTTCACCACAAAATTGACCATTCGCCCGGGCACGACGACCGCCTTGACGACCGTTTTCTCGGCCAGGATCTCGGAGATCTTGCCGTCGGCCCGTGCGGTCGCTTCCAGCGCCGCCGGGTCGGCGTCGGCGGCCGCGACGATCTTGGCCCGCAGTTTGCCGTTGACCTGCACCGGGATCTCGACGGTCGCCTCGCGGATCAGGGCTTCGTCGAACGCGGGCCACGGTTCGTAGGCTAGCGAGTCGGTGTGGCCGAGCAGCTGCCACAGCTCTTCGGCCAGGTGGGGTGCCAGCGGCGCGAGCAGCAGCACGAACGACTCCAAGGCGGCTCGCGGGCGTCGATCGATTTTCAGGAAGTAGTTGGTGAACTCCATCAGGCGGGCAATCGCGGTATTGAAGCTGAGCCGGTCGAAGTCTTCGGTGACTGCCTTGATTGTCTTGTGCAAGACGCGGTTCTGCTCCTCGTCGGCCTCGACGTCGGCCACGGCGGCGTTCAGCGCCGGGGCTTCGCTCCGCTCGTCGGCGATCATCCGCCAGGCCCGATCGAGAAAGCCGCGCACGCCGTTGACGCCCTCCATATTCCAGGGTTTCGTCGCTTCGAGCGGGCCCATGAACATCTCGTACAGCCGCAGCGCGTCGGCCCCGTATTCGCGAATGACTGCGTCGGGGTTGACCACGTTGCCGCGGCTCTTCGACATCTTGTAGGCGCGGCTGTCGAGCTTGATCGACGGGTCGGCCTTGAGCACGAACGACTCGCCCTGCTTTTCCGCGTCGTGTTCGTCGACCCGCACCGCGGACACGGCGGCCCCGGTCGCCTTCTCGATCGAGTTGCCTTCTTCGTCGGTGGTGACCTCCCCGGTGCCGAGCCAGGAACCGTCGGCCCGCTGGAAACCGGTGATTTCGACCTCGCCCAGGATCATGCCCTGATTGACCAGCTTGCGGAACGGCTCGTCTGTGCTTACCACGCCGCGATCGAAGAGCACCTTGTGCCAGAAGCGGGCGTAGAGCAGGTGCAGCACCGCGTGCTCCGCGCCGCCAATATAGAGGTCGACCGGCATCCAGGCTCGCTCGACTTCCGGATCGACCAGCCGCTCCGTGTTTTGCGGATCGAGAAACCGCAGGTAGTACCAGCAAGAGCCGGCCCACTGGGGCATCGTGTTCGTTTCGCGCTTGTAGCGGACGCCGTCGATCTCTTGGTAGAGCCAGTCCTCGGGGGCTTTGTCGAGCGGCGGCTCGGGGCGACCGTGCGGTTTGAAGTCGTCCAGATGCGGCAGGTCGACCGGCAGCTCCTCGGCCGGCACAGGCCGTACCCGATCGGTGGCGTTGCCGTCGGCGTCGAGCTCGTGGAGGATCGGAAACGGTTCGCCCCAGAAGCGTTGCCGGCTGAACAGCCAGTCGCGAAGCTTGAAGTTGACCGCGCTGCGGCCGAGCCCTTGCTGGCTCAAGTCGGCGGCAATCCGCGTCTTGAACTCCGCGGTTGCCAGGCCGTCGTAGTCGCCAGAGTTGATCGCCGCGCCGTCGCCCGTGAAGACGGCCTGGGCGGACAGGACATCGTCGCGCGCGGCCGTTTCAATATCGCGCTGGGGGTCGACGACCGCCACGATGGGGATGTCGAACTTTTTGGCAAACTCAAAGTCGCGCTCGTCATGTCCCGGCACGGCCATGATCGCTCCCGTGCCGTAGCTGATCAGCACGTAGTCGGCAATCCAGATCGGAATCGGTTGTCCGTTGACGGGATTCACCGCGTGCGCGCCGGTGAACACCCCGGTCTTTTCTTTGGCCAGTTCGGTGCGGTCGAGATCGCTCTTGGCCGCCGCGGCCTGACAATACGCGGCGACGGCGTCGGCCTGTTCCGGCGTGGTGAGCCGCTCGACGGCCGGGTGCTCGGGCGCGATGACCATGTAGGTGGCCCCGAAGAGCGTGTCGGGCCGCGTCGTATAGATTCGCAGCACGTCGTCTTCTGGTTTGCGAGGAAAGCCCGCGGTGGCCCGGGCTTCTTTCCAGGCGGCAAATTGCAGGGTCGGGCCGATGAAGAAGTCGACCTCGGCGCCGCTGCTGCGACCGATCCAGTTTCGTTGCAGCGTCTTGATGCTCTCGGGCCAATCGAGCTGTTCGAGCCCCGCCTCGAGCCGTTCGGCATAGGCGGTGATCCGCAGCATCCATTGCCGCAGCGGCATCCGCACCACGGGATGGCTCCCCCGTTCGCTCTTGCCGTCGATCACCTCTTCGTTGGCGAGCACGGTTCCCAGGGCAGGGCACCAGTTGACCGGCGCGTGCGTCTGATAGGCCAGACGATGCTCGTCGCGATACTGGTCGACGGCTTGCTCGCCCGCCGCGGCGACGTCGTCGGGAATGGGCAGCTCGGCAATTGGCCGGCCCTGTTGCGACTGCGGATCGAACCAGGTGTCGAACAACTGCAGGAAGATCCACTGCGTGAAGCGAAAGTAGGCCACGTCGGTGGTGGCCAGCTCGCGCTGCCAATCGTAGGAAAAACCGATCATCTTCAACTGCCGGCGGAAGTTGTCGATGTTCTTTTCGGTTTGCTCCCGCGGATGGGTATTTGTCTTGATGGCGTGCTCTTCGGCGGGCAGTCCGAACGAGTCGAAGCCCATCGGGTGCAGCACGCTCTTGCCGCACATGCGGGCATAGCGGCAAACGATGTCCGTGGCGGTATAGCCCTCGGGATGGCCGACGTGCAGCCCGTCGCCGCTGGGGTAGGGGAACATGTCGAGGACGTAGAGCTTCTCGCCCGTCGGCAAACGGGGAGCGGCAAACGTTTGGTTCTGCTCCCAGAATTGCTGCCACTTCGGCTCGACGATGGCCGGGTTGTAGCGGGGCATCGAACGTGAACCTGTCGGTTAAGGCGAGATGAAGAAGAGGAGCATTCTCTGCGGCCCGTCGAGATATCGGCAAACGGCCGATTCTAATGCCTGCAATGCTGGCGGGGTAGGCGGGGTCGGTGCGCGCAGCGCGCAGCCGCACATCTGCCCGAGTGCGGACCCGAACCGACAGTTTGGGAGCGCGATCGAGCTTGTTCCAAGTGGCGGAATTCGGTACAAGCCGGCCCTCATCTCGGGCTTGCCCCACCGGCATTTCACATTGGCGTTATCAAGACGCCCCATTTCGAGCGGAGGTTCGCGATGCGCGAGCGGTGCGCGATTGGTCTTGGTCTGTTGTTAGTCCTGGTCGCTTCGTCGGCCCGGGGCGAGACGACGTTTCCCTACAAGGCGCTGATCAACGGCAGCGACGTCTACGTTCGTAGCGGACCGGGCAAGAACTACTATCCCACCGACAAGCTGCAACGCGGCACCGAGGTCGAGGTCTATCGCCACGATCCGGGCGGTTGGTGTGCGATTCGCCCGCCGCTGGACAGTTTCTCGTGGATCAAGGGCGAGCATCTGCGGCTCGGCGCCGACAGCATCGCCGAGGTGACCACCGACAAGGCGGTCGCCTACGTCGGCAGTCGCTTCCGCGACGTCCACGACGTGCACCAGGTAAAGCTCGACCGCGGCGAACTGGTCGAGGTGGTCGGCGAGAAGCGGTTCGCCGAAGCGGGCGAGCGGGTGGCCCAAACCTGGTACAAGGTCTCTCCGCCGGCGGGCGAGTTCCGCTGGGTCTATGGCAAGCTGGTGCTCAAACAAGAGGGCGAGGTGCCGCTCGCCGAAGCGGGCCAGCCGGAGGCGGCCGCGCCGAACGAACCGGCGCGCGAGCCGACTTTGTTGGCCGAGTACGAAGACGATTCGCAATCGCACAATGCCGACGCCGCAGATTCGGGGTATGGCCGGGACGCCCATTACGAGCCGGAGCTGGCCGACCTGGAACCGGTGGCCGAGGATGTGAACAGCGAGGCGGTCGCGGTCGTCGATTACGAAGCTGGCGATTACGAAACGGAAGCCACCAGCGACCAGCGCCGCGGCAGTGCACCTCGCCGGCTCGATCTCGAGGGCGAGACGCCTGTGCGGATCGCCAGCGACGACGAAGCCGCCGCGGCCCCGCGAAGTGCCGGATGGGACAATCGCGATCTCGACCTGGAGCTGTCGTTGATCGTGGCCGAGCAGCCCGACACCTGGGACTTCGTGGAACTGAAGTCACGGGCCAAGCAGGTCTTGGAGACGGCCGAGTCGGCCCTGGAACGCGGACGGGCACGCACGGTGCTCCGCGAGATCGCCGGTTACGAGGCGATTCAACAAGACTACTTCGAAGCCGCCAAGCTGCGGGCGGAAACCGATCGCAAGAACCGCCTGATCGAGGCCTCCGTGGCCCAGGCGGCGGATGAGGACAACGCGGACGACGCCGTGCGGGCGGCGAGTGCCGCGGAAGAAGCGGCGTCGCACGCCACCGCGGCCGATGCGGACATCGACGACCGCGAAGCAGACACGGCCGGTGGTGAGGAGCCGGTGCGGTTGGCTCCGGAAGCGGTCAGCGACCGCTTTGACGGCGTCGGTCGGCTAACGCCGGTGCGATCGAGTCGCGTCGGTGCGCCGCAGTATGCCCTGACGAATGAGGCCGGCGACATCGTCTGTTTCGTGACGCCGGCGGCGGGCGTGCGGCTGCAGATCTACGTCGGCAAGGTCGTGGGCCTGTCCGGCGTGCGCGGCTGGTTGCCGAAGCTCAAGAGTCGCCATCTCACCGCGAAGCGGGTCGAGCTGCTCGAAGAGACCGAGCAACGGTAGGTGACGGCGTCGGTATTGCCGCGACCTACTCGACGAACTCGGGCGTCACCAGGTGCGGAATCACGCCCGCCTCGTAGCCCCGCTTCAGCAGCAAGGCGACCGCTTCGCGACCGCGGGGACCGAAGTCGAGCGTCCAGTCGTTGACGTACATGCCGACGAACTGGTCGGCCTTGCCGCGATCGAGATCACGCCCGTATTGCAGGGCGTAGTCGAGGGCCTCGTCGCGATGTGCGAGTCCGTACTCGATGCTCTCGTAGAGGAGCCGGTTCACCTCGCGGATGGGCTCGGGGCCGAGATCCTTGCGAATCGCGTTCGCCCCCAGCGGCAGCGGCAACGAGGTCTCTTCCATCCACCACTTGCCAAGGTCGACGAGCAGTTCGAGCTGATGATCGCCGTAGGTGAGTTGTCCCTCGTGGATGATCAGTCCCGCTTCGACCGGCTGACCTTCGTACTCGCCCCGTTCGACGCTATTGAGGATCTCGTCGAAGGGCACCACCACGTGCGGGAAGTCGACGCCCAGGCAGAGCCGCAGCGAGAGATACGCCGTGGTCCGCGTGCCGGGCACGGCAATCTTCTTTTCGCCCAAGGCCTCGAGCGAGAGCGGCTCGCGAGCAACGACCATTGGCCCGTAGTTGTCGCCCATGCTTGCGCCACAAGGGCAAAGCATGTAGATGTCGGTCAGATAGGCATAGCCGTGCAGGCTGACGGCGGTCAGTTCCAGCTCACCTTGGGTGGCCCGGCGGTTGAGCGTTTCGATGTCGACCAGCTCGTGGACGAATTCGTAGTCGCCGGTGTCGATCTTGTCGTTGGCCAACGCGTGAAACATGAACGCGTCGTCCGGATCGGGGCTGTGCCCCACACGAATCAGCTGCTTGGTAACCGTCAACTCAGGCTCCTTGATAGCTAGATGGATATCGACAACCGGATAGATATCGACAACCGCGGACCATCGCGGAGGTCTAACCGCGACCGCATGGCCGGGTTAACCGCTGCCTGGGCCCTGCGGGGGGAGTGCGAGCCGGTAGTTTCGCCCATCGCCGCGCGGGCGTCAACTCGCGCAGCGCAGGCGCACGCATGAACCGCAGGCGGCTCCGCGGCTCGCCAAAGACGGGCGTGGCGCCGATGGCCGCGCAGGCCCGAGCGGGCCGGAGTGCGAGTCGAGTCGACCTTTGGCCGCCGAGCGACTTAGGCTTCGAGCGACGTGGTGGGCGAGCTGGTCATGCTGCCACCGACGTGGGGCGCGGGCGTGGTCCGCTTGGTGCCCAGCTTGCTGCAGACCTGCTGCCACGTCTCTTGCTCGATTTCCAGCACGGAAATCGCTTCCTGGAGCTTCGCTTCGTCGCGATCGGTCTGGGCCGAGAGCAGGGCGCGGAATACGAACAGGTAGACGCCGGCCACCTTCGAGGTGAGCTGCTTGTCCTTCTCGGGATTCAAGCCACAGAGCAGCTCGGTGATGATCTGCTGGGCGCGAATCAGGGCTTCGCCGGCCTGTTCGGGCTGTTCGTTCTTCCAGAACTCCTGGGCCGCCCGCGATTGCCGCAGGGCGGCGTCGATGAGCATGAGCTGCAGCTTCTGAGGGGCCGCAGTCATGACTTCCGTTTCCAGGTAGTCGCTGCTCGTAGCGGGGTTCATACATCACCTCCGTGTACGTGAAAGGGTTTGGTTCGAAAATGGACGCATCGGTTGCTTGTCGTCGCCTAGTGGTCTTCGCCGGCGTGGCGGCTCGTGTTTATCGGTTTCGGGAGAGCGAGTTGATCCGCAAGGGCTCGAGTGCCGTGATCGATTCGATCGCGCTCAGGCTCGACTGCAGCTCGCCGATGATCAGCTCCGCGTTGATGAACTGAGTGAGCAGCAGCTCGCGGGTCGCGTCGAGGCGGTCGTTCAATCGCAGGATGCGGGCCTCGTTCGAGGCGATCGTTTCGCCCAGGGCCACGGTGCGGTTCACCAGCACGGAATCCTGGACCCCGGCCAGCTGATCGATCACCAGGTTGAAGCGATCGGAGAGTCCGACGCCGGCGGTCGAAAAGAACTGTTCGACCGCCGCGGGGTCCTCGGCGAACTTCGACTCGAGCTCGCTTTGGTCGAACGAGAGCGTGCCGTCCTGGTCGACCGAAACGCCTAGTTCCGCCAGCGACTGGATCGAGCCGGCGCCGAAGATCCGATCGGTGACCAGATTGGCCAGGTCCGATTCCAGCCGGAGCACCGCGCTGTCGCCCTGCAGCGTGCCGCGTGTGTTCGAGTCGACGTCGAAGGCGGTCAGGATATCGATCCGCTCGCGAATGCTGTTGTAGGTGTCGACGATGGCGATCACTTGGGCGACCAGGTCGGTATCGGTCGACTCGACCAACACGGTGACGGGCTCGGACGAGGTCTCGTTGAGCGTAACGCTCAGGCCGTCGACCACGCTGTCGAAGGTGTTGCTCGACGAAGCGACAAGGATGCCGCCGCCCGCGTTGATCTCGTCGCCAAACCGCAGCAGGGCATCCTGCGCGGCGACCGTCTCTTCGAAGGTGATGCCGAGCCCGCTGGCATTGAATCGCACCGCGCCCGCCTCGCCGGCATTGTCGCTGACGATGTTCAATCGATAGGGCTTCACCGACGATCCGTCGTTGATGATCGTGGCGGTGATGCCCGTGCCGAGTTCGTTGATCTTGTCGCGAAGGTCCTGCAGCGAATCGTCGGCATCGAGGGTTACCGTATGCTTGGTCGAGCCGTCGATGACCTGGGTCGGCGTGCCGCTGATGTCGACCGTGGTCGATTCGCCCAGAATGTGCAGATCCCGCGCCACGTCGCCGCTGGTCTCTTCGACCTTGAGCGTTTCGGTGCCGGCGGCCGTGTCGACGAGCAGAATGCCGTCGCCGGTGTCGTTGATCCGCGCTTCGACCTGAAGTCCCGAGCGGTCGATCTCGAGGATCAGGTCGCCGATCGTCTCGATGCTCGAAGTGACGTTGATCGTTTGCGTCGCGCCGAGCGTGTCGGTGATCGTGAACGAGCCGGTAGAGACTCCGCTGCCGCCGTTGAGCGACGAAAGCCGCGTGTTTTTGCTGACCGTCTGCCGGTCCAGGCTGCCGCCGTCGATCGAGCTGACAGCGGCGTCGACGGTGATGCCCAGCTTGTCGGCGGTGAGCAGGCCATCGCTGCCGTTGGCGACGACCAGGTTGTTGGCCGTCGAGCCGGTCGTGTCCGAGATCAAGATGCCGTCGCGGGTGTCGTTGATGCGGGCTTCGATGCCGATCGTGGCCAGGTTGAGTGTGGCGACCACGTCGTTGAGCGTTTCGGCCGACGAAAGGTCGAAGAAGTTCGCGGAGCCGCTGCGATCGGTGATCGAGATCGTGCCGAGATCGAGGCCTTGTCCCCCGCCGAGCGTGGAGAGCAACGTGGTGTTGAGCGCGGAGAAGATCCGCCCGCCGGTCAGCGTGTCGCCGGATGCGGTCGTGGTCAGGCCGAGATCCTCCGCCGCCCTCGAGTCGTTCAGGCTGGTCACCGTAAACGACCCGCCCAGGTCGGTCGTCAGGTCGGTCAGCACGATTCGCTGTCCGTCGCCGGAGAGCGACGCCTGCAGCTTGGCCGGATCGGCGGCATTGAGCGTCGCCAGCACGTCGGCCAGGGTCGTTTCGCTGCCTCCGGCGACCGGTTCGATATAGGCGCCGCCGGAGGTGGTCACGCCGTCGTTGGCCACGTCGATCAGGCCCGTGCCGTCGCTTCCCGAAGCCAACTCCGCGGTGAACCGGGCCGAGGCGATCGGGTGGGCATTGACCGCCGCCACGACGTCGGCCGCGGTGGAGGTCGCCTCGTTGATTTCGATGACGATCTCGGTCGGTGAATTGGTCACCGAGACCTGTTCGTTGCCAGCGGCAATCCCGGCGTTGTGCACGAAGGAGATCGCGTAGCCGTCGAATTCCGGGCCGCCGGTGACCGCGGTGAACTCAATGGCCGCGTTCGGATCGAGCGTGCCGGGCGTGGTGGCGGTCGACTGGGGGCCTCGCAGCACGGTCGTGTCACCGGCATCGACGGGCGAGTCGCCACTCGATCCCGAAGCCAGCGAGGCGGTGAACAGGGCCGACACTTCCTCGTCGCCGTTGATTGCCGCGGCAACATCGGCCGCCGTCGTCGAGCCCTCGTCGATCTTGACGATCAAGAGATTGAGGTCGGCATCGAACGTGGCCGACTCGTTCCCCTTGGTGATCGTCGCATCGTTCTGGTACGCGACGATGACGCCGTCCTGCGACGAGCCCTCCGTGTCCGCGGTGACCGTCACATTTGCATTGATGCCGTTGGACGAGTCAGTCGTGCCCGTCGCGCGGGTCCCGGACGTGGCCAATTTGCGGAAGTCGACGTCGAGCGTGGTGCCGTCGCGAAAGCTGAACTGCAGATCGGCCAGCAGCTCGTCGAAGCCGACACCCAGACCGTCGTTCAAGAAAGAGACGTCAATATCACTGAACAGCGACAAGACATCGTCGCCGTCGGCGACGGTCGACGTGGTATCGATCCCGGCGAGGCCGAGGGTGGCGGCCGTGGTGCCGTCGTTGACCTCTTCCACCTTCAGGCTGCCCGAGCCGCCCGACGTGTCGGTCAGTCGGAACTGATCGCCGCGGGTCGAGGCCGTGACGCTGATGCCGCCGGCGTCGTTGATGGCGTCGAGCACGTCGTCGACATTGCGGGCGAGCGACAGATCGATGTCGGCGGTCGCCCCGCTACGGTCGGTGATGCGAATCGTGCCGCGGTCGATGCCGTTGCCGCTGTTGAGCAGGTCGAGCGAAATGCCGCGATCGACCTCGCCACCGTATTGAAACGTGAGGCTGCCGGCCCCCAGCGGATCGGTGTCGCTCGCCAACTTCGAGCTGAGCAACTGCTGGCTCTGCACCTGGCGGATCGACTTGAACTGGTAACTTCCCAGGGGCGGGTCGTCGCCGGCGTTGACGCTGATCACACTGGTGTTGCTGCTGCTCACGCTGCGTTGGCTGTACAGGCCCGGCAACGAGAGCCGGTCGGTGTTCAGCTGCAGGCTGACGAGCTGCGCGGTCAACTCGGTCAGGGCCGTCTGCTGCGCAGAGAGCGTCGTGTTCCGCTCGGCCAACAGCTCGATCGGCCGCGCCTGGAGCGCGACGAGCTGATCGACGGTATCCTGAATCGGAAACCCGGTGATCAGACCGATATTCGTGGTGATGCGGCCCATGGGCGGCGTGGTGGTTGTCTCGGTTGGTGCGGCCGGCTTCGGCGGGCGACTCACGGTGCTATCAGCGCACCGTCGGCGCAGGGATTCCTCCTCAGTCGGCATCGACCAAGGCCGGTTGTAACGTTTAGAAAAACTTGCGCGGGTAGGGTTTTGCGCGTTTTTCCCGCGCCGCGAAGGGGGCGGAGGAGCGGCGTGGGAGCGCAGATGGGGCACCGCGGGCCCGCTCAACCCGAGCCGCGTGGGGCGGGGCCACTCAACCCGAGCCGCGTGCGGCGGGCCCGCTCAACCCGAGCCGCGTGCGGCGGGGCCGCTCAACCCGAGCCGCGTGCGGCGGGGCCGCTAAACGGAGTCCGCTTAACCCTGGGGCATCTGGGGCGTGGAGAAGGTCGTCGTCAAGGTCCCCGGTGCCCCAAGCGAGGCATCGGTTGTGGCGTCACCCGCGGGCTTCGTACTGAAGTGCGGCCCGCTGAGCAGATGATCGAGCTTGGCGAGATTTTCACGGGCGACGTCGAGTTTCGGGTCCAGCTCCAGGGCCTTCTGATAAGCGCGGCGTGCGTCTGCAAAGCGGCGTTGCACAGCATAGGTCACGCCCAGATTGAGGTGCGCGGCCGCCAAGTCGGGTTTCTTGCGAATCGCTCGTTCGTAGTGTTCGATGGCCAATTCCGGCTCGCCGACCTTGCGATAGACGTTGGCCAGGTTGAAATTGACTTCCGCGTTCTGGGGAATCAGATCGAGAGCGCGGCGAAAATGGCGAATAGCCATGGGGAGTCGGTTCGTCTGCTCGGCCAGCGTGCCCATCAGCTGCAGCGAGTTGAAATGTCGCGGAAAGTGCTTTAGTACGAGCCGATAGATCGCTTCCGCTTCGCGATAGCAGCCCCTACTCTGCAGTTTACTTGCCTCCAGAGCATAGGCGTCGGCGCGCTGGACCGAAACCGGAGCCCCGTCGGGGCTGATGTCGTTTAGGTCCACGGGTTCAACCTTGTCGAGAGCGGACGATGAGCTCGGCACGGCCATGCCCAATCGTTGGCAGAGCAGCTCCGTGACGGTCCGAAAAACGGTGCTCCAGTCGCCTTGGCTCGTTTGCCGGAAGGTTCGCACCGAGGGATACCAAGGGCTGACATTGTCGTTGACGCCGTCCAAAAGCCACCGCCAGGTTGGTACGAGCGGCAACAGTGCCCAACTCTCGACGCCCAAGGCACCGGCAAGATGGACGCTTGTGTTGCCCACGGAAATCACCATATCCAACGCACACAGGCGGGCTGCGAAACCGTCGAGGTCGACCAGCGGATCGCCCTCTTCCCAATCGTGAATCAATACACCACTTTGACGGCGCTCGGCCTCAATTTCGTCCTCGACGTCTCCATACTGGAGATTGATCCAATGGACTCCGGGCAGCGACAAAATATCGCGCCATTGGCCGAGCGAGGTCACGCGGGTGCGTCGAGCCGCGGGCTGACCACCCGTCCGCCACGAGATTCCGATCTTCATTCCCGGTCCCAACTGTTCGAACCGTTCTCGCCAGCGGGCGACCTTGGCCGCGTCCGCTACCAGGTACGATCGCCGCTTAGGAAAGTCGCTCAGTTCGTTGCGTAGGAAGCGAGGGATGCTGCCGATCGGAGTTTGAACATCTATCTTTTCTGCGAGCGGAACGTGGACGCCGCTTCGCTTTCGCCGGATACCGTAAATGGTGGCCTGGGGAAAGGACCGTACATAGAGGGAGGTGAGTCGAGGATCGCAGGTGACGATGCAATCGTCCGCCTGTTCGATGATCTCCGAGAAGCAGGAGGCGAAGAGGATTTCGTCGCCGAGTCCCTGTTCGGCATGCAGTAGGATCGTCTTGCCTGCGAGTGACTCCCCCTCCCACAGCGGCTGGGGATAATCGTCGATCGTGACTTGGCCCGCCTTTTCGCGCCACTCGTGCTCCTGCCACCCGCGGCGAAAATTGCCCTTGAGGAGATGGCAGAGAGCGAGGTTCCAATGCACCTTTGCAAGGTCGCCTTGAAGGCTAAGCGACCGCTCGAAGGTGAGGATCGCCGTGTCGACGTGGCCTAGACCAAGTTGAGCCGTCCCCAGGTTGTAGTGGAAGTTCGGATCTTTGGGAGACAATGTCGTCGCCCGCAGCGCCCAGGGCAGCGCGTCTGAAAAGAGACCGAATTCGGAGAGCAAGGCACCGACGTTGTTTACCGCGGGCGCGAAGTCCGGGTTCAGTTCCGCCGATTTGCGAAACTGATTCAGCGCGAGCTGCATTTGGGAGTCGACGCGATAGGCGCTTCCCAGCTCGAAGTGCATCAGGTGGTCTTCGGGATTGAGTTGGACCGCCTCTTGGAAAGCCTCGATCGCCTCGCCGGCACGATCCGAGTGCCGCAGAATGATCCCCAGCAAGCGGAGCGTGATTGGATCGTCGGGATGACGACTTAGCAGCTCGCGACAGATCGGCTCCGCCGCCTCGTACTTTTCTTCATTACAGAGCGTGGCGAGCAATCGCTGTGTCTCTTTAACGTCCGTCATCTCAGTCTCTTCCTGTTCGAGTCCGCGTGCAACGAAACGACATCGTACCGGCTCCTGAGGCTTGATTGGGTACCGGGCCTTTCGATGGGGCGGTCTTGATTCAGCCGAGTTTCCGGAATGCGCGGATCGTGCCGCTTTCTAAGTTCATCGGTTCAAAACCGATCTGACTGTCGGCGAAACTGCCTGGCAGCGCTGCCGGCATTGCGCGCAAAAAAAAATCGCCGGCCACCCGAGGGCAACCGGCGATTTTGGATTGCGTTTAGTTCGCCTGACTCAGGCTTAACCCAACAGAGCCAGCACGTTCTGCGGGTTCTGGTTGGCGATGGCCAACACCGAGGTACCCGACTGCACGAGAATCTGGGCTCGCGTCAGCTTGGCACTTTCGGCCGCGAAGTCGGCGTCGCGGATCGAGCTCTCGGCCTCGGTGAGGTTTTCGAGCTGCTCGGTCAGCGAGAAGATATTCGTCTCGAGCGTCGCTTTTTGGAACGCACCGAGTCGACCTCGCAGCGACGTGACCGCCGTGATGACCTCTTCGACCACCTTGCCCGCACCCGTCGCGTCGGTGTCCAGGGCCTTGGCACCACCCGAGCGAAGCTCGAACAGCGTGCCTTCGACACCACCCAGGGTGGCCGAACTGACGCCGCGGATACCGACGCGGGCCTGCTGGTTCGACACGACGTCGGGACCGAGCTGGAAGACCGCCCCACCCCCGGTAATGGTGAAGCTCAGCTGCTCGCCATCCGCGACGGTCGAGTTGACGTTGAACGAGAGGTCCAAAGTCGAGGTGTTGATCGTGGCCTTCAGACCGTCGCCGGTCGCCTGGACACCGTTGATACGAGCACTGATGTCGGTACCCGCTTCCCGTTCGGACGAAGTCGCACCGGTGTTGAACGTCTCGAACGTGCCGGAGAGGGCCCGCACCGAGACGAACTCGTCGCTCCCGAACTTGCTCGACGTGAAATCGAGATCGGAGCCGTCGACCGTGGCCGTAACGCCGGTGGCGTCGGAGACCAGGTTGATTGCCGAGGCGATCTGATCAATCGTGGTGCTGGAACCGAAATTGAACACCTCGAAACCGTTCGAACCACCGACTTCCAGGACCAGGTCGGCGGCCAGCGTGCCGGCCGAGTAGGTCAGCTGGGCCTGCGTGGCCTGGGTGTCGACGTCGACGGTCACGGCGATCGACGCGGCCGTGCCGAAGTTGGCCTGTTCAATGACCAGATTGTCCACCGCCGTGACACCCGCCGTACCGCCGGTCAACACCGCCGCGAGGTTGCCGCCCGTACCGGCACTGTACGTGCCGAGGCCGGTACCGACCGCCGTGGCGTTGAATTCCGCCAGCGTGTTGATCGCCGAGGCGATATCGGCCGCCGTCGTGCCGGCAGCTGCATCGACCTTAATCACCGAACTGGTGGCCGAGTAAGAGGCACTCGTCGAGGCACCGGCCGAAGTGGTCAGTTCAATGCCAACGTCGTTGAAATCGATCCCGCCCGAAACTGCCGAAACGGTAATCTGATTGCTGAACGCACCCGAGGTCGTCGGAGCCGTGGCGGCTGCCGAGGTCAACGCACCGGCCGTGCTCACGGTCGCGGAGAACAGCGTCGACAGCGTGGCGTCGGCATTGATCGCCGAGGCGATGTCCGCGGCCGTCTTGGCGGCCGAGAATTGCAGTTCGATTTCGGTGCCCGCTGAGATGCTGACACCCGCCGAGCTGCCGGAGACGATCGTAAAGTTGTAGCTGTTCGCGGCGGTACCGACGCTCAGGGCGGTAATCGTCACGCCGCCGGTGGCCGACAGGCTGAAGACCGCGGCCGTATCGCTCGTCGCTCCGTCCGAAAGATCGACTTCGACCGTTCCCGAAGCCCGAGCGGCGACGGTGGCCGTGTTGTCGACCAGGAAGTCGAGGCTACCGTCGAGCAGACGACGACCCTGGAACGAGGTCGTCTGCGAAATACGGTCGATCGCTTCCAGCGACGAGTCGACTTGGAGCTGATTCGCCGCGATCTGCTCTTCGCTCAAGGCACCCGTGTTGGCCGCTTCCGAGACCAGAGCACGAATGTCGTTCAGCAGCGAAGAAACCTGACCCAAGGCACTGTCCGCCGTGGCGATCAGCTGATTGGCTCTTTCGCTATTGGTGATCGCTCGCTCGACGCTCACGATATCGCTGCGGAGGACTTCGCTGGCGATCAAACCGGCCGGATCGTCCTTACCGGTGTTGATTCGCAGACCCGTGCTCAATCGCGTCAGAGCTTCGTTCAACTGTGTGTTCGAACGCTGCAACGTCTGCTGGGCAACGATCGAGGGAACGTTTGTGTTAATACGAGTCATGCCAGAAAACCCTCCCGGTAAAAAATGCTCTCAAACCTGAGGCCTCTGGCGGGGAGTCAGCCATCCGCTTCAAGCTTGCCCGGCTTTCGTTAGCCGGCCGTTTCGGAATCGATTGTTTCGTGCTTCGTTCTCGCTCCGTCCGTGCCCGCCGGTCGGTGCTAGCGGCTCGCCGCCGATAGACCACCCGCCGGGTACGCCGGGGCATCTACGAACGAATATCGACCAGTTAACATGACCCCTTTAGGTAAACTGGGGCAATTGCATTCTCGCGCACCGATTCTGCTCACAGTGATCATTTCGACCCCCAGGCACGGTCAGTAAAGCCAAACCGGCGGCCAGGTTGGCACCTCGCGCGGGTGCCACCGGCAAAACCGTCACAATCGTCACGGGCTAGCGCCACCCCACCCTGTCGAGGCGTTTCGCTGGGGCGCCGGGGGAGAAATTTTTTGGTGACAGAAGGCGGTCCGGTCGGGAAAACTTTGCCGCACAGCCGTCAACATCGTACCGAGCCGCTGCGGTCGAGCGTCGTCGAGCGATCGGCCGGGGTTGCCGCCGGAGTATCGGGAAGAGTCGGCCTGGATGCGGCCAGAGGTCGATGCGGCAATAGATGGACCGCAAATTGGCCCGCAACCGCACGTGCCCGCGCTTGGGCCGAGATCTCAGCGGGCGGAGCTGCTCGCCGCCGCGCGATTTTCGCGGGCGATCGCCTCGTGAACTTCCTCGCGATGCACCGGCACTTCGCGTGGGGCCTCGACGCCCAGGCGGACCTTGTCGCCACGCACGTCCACAATCGTCACCACAATGTTGTCGCCGATCATGATGCTTTCGTCGCGATTGCGGGAGAGAACGAGCATGGTGGGGGCTTTCTAGCAGCAGGCGGTCAAGGAATGGGCAAATCGGGCAACGGGCAGTTCGGGCAACGGGCAGTTCGGGAAAGAGCGGTTCCGGGCGGCAGCCGCTAGGCGGCCTTCCGCCGGGCCGGTGGAGCGATCCCCAACGAGTGGCGAATCGACCAGTCGCCGTCGGCAATCACCTGAAGACCGATCCGGCTGCACAGGTTGAGCAGCAGCGGGGCCTTCAGGTTCACGGTAGGATCGTGCTGGGGATTCAGCACCGCCAGAACGGCCAGGTCGCGATCCCGCTCGAGGGCCAGCGGTGCCAGCGCTTCGGCCGCCACGCGAACCCGATATTCCGGCACGAACTGGCTGGGCGTGACCACCGGCAGGGCCAACTGGGCCCGCTCGACCGACTGCAGATAGCGGATCGGCTGATCGATCGCCGTGCCCAACAGCAGCCAGCGACGACAGAGCTCGAAGCCGTAAATTCCCTGCGGGAACGTATAGATGTCGCGGGGATCGAACGAGACGGGACCGAACTGAGCGGTGTGAACTTCCACGGGGATCCTTCCTCAAGCGTTCGATGGCACGCGAACGGGCCCGCAAGACAACGCGGCACCTCGTCACTTATTGAGCCCTGCGCAGCCAATGAACCAGGCCGACCAGCGGGAGGCCGGCATTCCAGCCATCACCGCCGCCGCGAAGGGCTCATTAACAACGCAGCCATCAATAAGTGCATCGGACGCGAGCCGGGCCGGCGGTGAGAAAAAAACGCCGCCACGACCACACGCCGGAAGTCGCCGACCCGATGACAACCGCTTAGAGGAAGTCGAGCAGCGTGAGCTGAGAGATCGTGGCCGCCGACTGCAATGTCGCCTGGAGCGCCGCCTGGCGGGCCGTGAAGTTGGAGATCGCTTCGGCCAGATCGACGTCGAGTTGCGTGGAGAGCGCCGTGCGAAGTTCGACCTTCTCGTCCTCCAGGCGGAGTTGCAGGGCCTCGACCGACTGCTGACGGGCGCCCAGTTCCGCCCGGGCCAGGTTCACACCGACGTTGGCTTCGTCGAGCTGTGCGGTGACCCGGCTGATCTCGCGGAGGTCATTGGTCACCAGCGCGCGTTCCAGTCGAATCAGCGCGTTGAAGGCCCCTTCGACCTCGATCGGGTTGACGTCGCGACCGGTCAGCGTGCTGCCGCCGCCCGTGGGCGGATCGCTCTCGCTGGCCCCGACGGGAATGAGTCCCAGGTCTTCGGCGGCCTCGGATCCGTTCCGCTTGAGCACGGACAGCGTGGCGACGGTCGCGGTGTCGGTCGTAACGAGTTCGATTCCGCCCCCGCTGGCGGCCAGCTGGGCCGTGACCTGCGTGGCGGGAACCTGGTTGTCGACATGGTTGTTGATCGCGTCGATAACGTCCTGCACGGTGTCGAAGCTCGAGGCGTCGAACTCCAGCACGGCGCCGTCGCGACGGCGGATGGCGAAGTCGGTGCCGGTGACGGTGTGCACGCCAAGTCCGTGATTCAGATCGTCGAGATCGCTTTCACCGACGAAGCTGCGAATGCCCAGGTCGCTGGCCGTGGTGCCGCCGTTTTCGCTGATATAGAGGTCGGCCCCAGACAGCCGCGAGCGGACGTCGATGCCGTTGCCGGCCTCGTTGATTTGGGCCGTGACCGAGGCGCCCGCGGAGTTGATCGCGTTGAGCACGTCCTCGATCGTATCGGCGGTCGAGATATCGACGACGAATGTCTCGTCACCGTTGGTGATTTGCAGGCCGGACGTCTGATCGAGCGTGCCGCCGACGAGGTTGGCCAGCTCGGTCGTCTCGCGAATCCGCGGATCGACATCCTCGCCGACGAGCGGACCGGTGAGCACCCCCCCCGTCTCCAGAATGCCCAGCTGTTCGGCCGCGTGTCCGGCACCCACTTCGTCGATGGTCAGGTTGCCGCCCCCGCCGGCGTCCAGCGAAATGGTCAGTCCGGTCGAGGTCACGGTTGCCGTGACGGTTCGCCCGCTGGGCGGGTTGGCCTCGATCAGTGCGGCCACGTCGCCAATCGTTTCGGCTCCGGAAAGGTCGATCGTCGAAGTGTTCGTGGCGTCGGAGATGACGATGCTGCCCGGCTCGACGCCGCGTCCGCCGCGCAGGTCGGCCAGCCGCGTGAAGTCGGTCAAGGCGGGGTTCAGATCGACGGTGCCGCGGACCGGTTCGGAAATGGCCCCGAACACCGCGTTGCCGTCGATATTCGTCTCGAAGAGCACACCGATGTCCGAGAAGCTAACCAGACGTTCTTCGTTCCCGTTGTAACGGACATAGCCGTTGACCAGATCGAAGGCCGGGGCGTCGGAACGCGTGCCCGAGAATAGAAACCGCTCGCGAAACTCCTGGTTGCCGGTGTCGACGAGTTGCTGAATCGCCTGGTTGAGTTCCGCCCGCACGCCGTCGCGCTGGGCCTGGGTGCTCGTCGTATCGACCACGCCCAGGGCCGAACCGTAGGACGAGGTGAGCAGGCTCGACACCGACGTGAGCGCGGCATCGGTGGCGCTGAGAAACGACTGGTTCGTGTCGAGGTTGACCTTGATTTGGTCCTTGCGTTCCAACAGGCTCTGCAAGGCCTGTCCGCGCGTGGCCGCCGAGGGATCGTCGCTGGGGACGAGCAGCCGCTGTCCGGTGCTGATCTGCGTCTGCAGCCGGAACAACTCGATCTGGTCGAAGTTGAGCTGGGCCAGGAGCCGCTGCTGCGCGTACAAATTCGAAACGCGCGTCGTCGGAATTCCGGTGAGCGGACTGGTCATGAGCGGGGCGTGGTCGGCTAGATGGAGACGAGGATTTCGAGCAATTCGTTGATTTCGGCGATGTACCTGGCGGCGGCCTGATAGGCCCGCTGATAGCTGATCATGCGGACGATTTCATCGTCGAGGTTGACGCCGCTGGTGGCGAACCGTTGCGATTCCAGGCTTTGCATGAAGACCTGGTCGCCCTCGGCGATCGAGCGGGCCACGGCGGTGGCCTGCGTCACGCTGCTCGAAAGGTTGCGATAGAGCGAGTCGACGGACGAGCCGTTCGCCGAATCGAGTTCCCGGTTGGCGAAGTCGGCCAGCAGCACCGCGTTGTCGGTGTCTTCACCAATCCCGCCTCCGCTGGCGGCCAACAGCCGGGCGTCGTCGATCAGCTCTTGCCGGATGCCGATCGTGCGGGCCGAGTCGCCTTCGAAGAACGTGTTCAGCCCGAGGGCGGCCAACAAACCGCTGGTGTCGTTGGCGAAGCTGAACTCCAGGCCGGCATCCGCGGCGAGCGTGATCCGCGCATCGGAGGTGGTCGACGCCGTCAATCCGTCGACACCGTTCAAGGCCGCCAGAAAGTCATCGTAGGTGGTGTCCGTGTCGAGGCCGTCCAGATCAATGAAGATGTCGGTCGTTTCCGTCACGCCCGTATCGAGGTTGCGGACGAGCACCTGCAAAGAGCCGTTCTCCGGAGCAAACGACAGACCCGCGGCGTCGAGCGGCTCGTCGGTCTCTTCGATGCGAAACTCGCCGGTCAGCTCTTGATAGCCCAGCAGGCCCTGCCCCGACGAGTGCACGCGGTTGAACTCGAAGGCCAGCGCCGCCGAGAAGCTGTCGAGTTCGTCGAGAAACTCGGCCAGCACTTCGTCGCGCGAGGTAAACAGTCCGGCGACCCTGCCGCTGGTGAAGCCGGGCACCGAACCGGTCTCCACGAATTGGATTTCGGCGACGGGCTGACCGCGATCGGTCGTCTCGACGACGGTCAGTTCGCGGCGGGCGACTTCGTTGACGATGAACTCGCCGTTGATCGAGATGTTGACCGCCCCGCTCGGCTGCTCGACGGCTTGAATGTCGATCAACTCGGCCAGTTCGATAATCGCCTGGTTGCGCTGATCGCGCAAGCCAACGGCGTCGCTTTCCGAGATGTCGGACGATTCGAAGATGGCAATTTGCCGGTTGAAGTCGAAGATCTCCTTGGTCAGCCGATTGATATCGTCGGCGGACGAGATGATCTGATCGTTGACGTCGTTGCGGGCGGTGGCAACCTGTTCGGCCAGCCGACCGATATCGTCAGTCAGCGTTTGTCCCTGGAGCACCGCCAGGTTGCGAATGGCGCTATTTTCCGGCTGGTTGAGGACTTCGGAGATGCTCGAGAAGAAGGCGTTGAGCGACGTGCTCAGGTCGTTTTCGCCCAGCTCGCCCAACAGCCGTTCGAGTTCCAGATAGGTTTGCTGCTGGACGTCGGAGTTGGCCGCATCGCTGCTCGAACCTCGCAAGCGATCTTCCAGGAACTTGTCGATCTTCTGGACGACGCCCGCCACGCGCACGCCCAAGCCCAGAATGATGTTCCCCTGGCGCTGCGCCGGCGCAGGCTCGAAGATCACCTCTTCCCGGATGTATCCGGGGGTGTTGACGTTCGCGATGTTCTGGCCCACGACCTGCAGCCCGATCTGTTGGGCTTGCAGCGTGTTGTTGGCCATTCGGATGGAACCGAAGAGTGACATGGTCTGTTAGTTGGTTGGACGGACCGTGTGGCGGGTCGGATCGCGTGACTTGCGACGCCGTCGTTAGGCGGCCTGATCGACGAGCGCGCCGCCGCTAGCATTGGTCTCCGTCCCCTTTCCATATGTCGGCTGTAGCTGGCCCCCGGTAGCGATAATCTCCAGCAACTGCGAGAGGTGAATCAGCCACCGCTGGACGAAGACCCAGTTGGCCAGGCTTTTGTGCTGCAGGATGCGGCCGTCGGAGGCGACCTTATCGATTTGCGAGCGAAGTTCCCCGCGGTTGGGTTGATCGGCGGTGGCGACCAGCGAGCGAAGGCTGTCGCATGGTAGCTCTGCCTCCTCCGCTTGCGCTAATAGCTGTCCCCGTCGATCGTGACAGGTCTGCAGTCGGCCGATCAGGTCCCGCTCCCGCGTTTCCAGCTCGCCGAGTTCGTCGGCCCGCTTTTCGATAAGCAGCCGACGCTTTTCGTCGAGCAGAGCGAGTAGCTCGGTCTGAATACTCGAGAGCTCGGTGAGCAGGGAGGCAATGTCCGGTTCGAAGTTCGTGGCCATAAGTCGATCCGAGGGTTAGCGGCCGAGTCGCCCGCTGGTGACGCGGCAGTTTCTGGGCGAGAGGATGGAGAAGGAATCGGTTGGTTGTCTTGGTTTACGGTGGTCGGCGAAGACATCCGCGATTGGCCGCCGAACTCACAGGCCACGACGCAGCTGGAAGAGCTCGAACATCGGATCGCTGAGCGTCGAGGCACTCGCCTGGCTCAAATTCTCCGAGAGCATCTGATCGAGCTGACCCTGAAAGATTTCCTCGGCGCGACCGCCGTGGAAATAGGCCGGTTTGCCGACGCTTTGCCGCATCGTCTTGAGCATGATGCCGAAGAACGATTCGCCGACGAACTGATTGAACCGCTTGCGGAGTTCCTGCGAGTCGGCCTCCGCTTCGCGCTGGGCTTGCAGCGTCCGCACGGTGACGTCGTTGGCGTTCGCGTCGGCGACCGCGGGACCGAGCTGGGGAGCAACCGCGGCGTTGGCGTGCGTGGCTTCGATCATGTCGGGACTCGTTTCGCTTCTGGTCGGGCTGGGGTGTCGGTTGTGGGGTTGGTTGCCGGGCGCTATTCGATGATGACCCGGGCGTGCAGCTTTCCGCTGCGGCTGAGCCCCAGCAGGATGTCGGCGATGTCGTCGGTGTCGGCTTGCACCGCCTCCAAGGCGTCGACCAGGGCGGTCAGCTTGCCGCCGGACCGCTGCGGCGATTCGACCTCGACGAAACGTCCACCCAGCGGTTCGGCACCGGTTTCGATCTTCAAATTACGGTGATTGATCACCACGCCGCCGATCGTCGTGTCGCCCGTCACGACCACCGTCTTGGCGTCGCGATTGATGACCACTCGGGCTTCGGTCGCCAGCTCGAAGATCGGCTTTTCCATGATGTCGGCGATGAAGGTCACCTCGTCGCCGCGGTAGGCCTCGGGAATGGTCACCTCGATATTGACCTGATCGAGCGCCCGGGCGAGCACCTCTTCGGTGACGTCCTTGTCGGGACCTGTCTGGTCGTTGATCCGCTCGGCGACGTCCAGGGCGACCTGGAAACCGGCCTTGTTTTTGTCGAGCACCAGGGTGATCTTGCCGTCTTTCACGAAGCCGTTGCGAAAGTCTTCTTCCAGGCGACAACCGCGGATGATCTTGCCGTTGGTGGCGACCTGTGGATTCGGCGTCATCACTTGCCCTTCGGCGATCGCGAAGACCTGTTCGCCCGTGGTTCGCGGTCCGAGCAGCGGAGTGGCGATGAGTCGTCCGTCGGCGAGGCTGCTGGCGTCGCCGATGCTACTGACGACACAGTCGATCCGATCGCCCTGTCGGGCGCCCGCGGGTGGCACGGTTACCTGAATCATCACCAGGGCAATGTTCTTGGGTTCTTTGATCACGCCCGCGGGAACCGGGGCTCCCATGAACCGCATCGCGGTGGCGAGGGCCTCGATCGTGGAGACCGAAGCCGCACTGTCGCCGGTTCCGTTCAGGCCGATGACCAGGCCGAGACCTTGCAGCGTGTTGTCTTCCTGACCTTTGACGCGGCAGATGTCCTTCAGCCGCGGCGTCTGGGCCGAGGCAGCGGGCGCGAATAACAGTCCCGCGGAGCAGGAGGCGATAATGAGCGAGATCGTGAGGCGGCGAAACATGTCAGGGGCCTTCAAGTGGCGACGGGAGTCCGGGTGGTTGCGTTGGCTCAGACGTGCGATGCGTGGCGGTGGTCTAAAAGGTTTGGATTCGATCGAGGAAGCGGAGGAGCCAGCCGCGACGGTAGCCGTCGCGAATCTCGCCCCGCTCCAGCTTCGAGATCCGCAGCTCGGCGACGTCTTCCGCCCGGGCGATGTTGCCGGCGTCGACCTTGTCGGGACGGATGATGCCGGTGAGCGACATCTCGTGGGTCTCTTCGTTGTTGAGGATTTGCCGATGGCCTTCGAGCACGAGGTTGCCGTTGGGGCGAATCTCGACGACCTTGACCGCGATGCGAAAGGCGATGCGGTCGCTGACGCGGAGTTGCGACTGGGCCTGCGACTCCGACTCGAAGCTGGCTCGCAGGGCCGGATCGCCGGCACTCTGCGGCGACGGACGGAGATTGAAGTTGTCTAACACAGGATTGTCTTGCAGGATCGCGTCGATCGAGCCCTCTTTGTTGCGAATCAGGTCGGCTCGCGATTGATAGAGGGACTTTTCGTCGACGACGATCGTGATCACGTCGTGCAGCTTAACCTCCGGCGGCGGTTCGTACTCGCGCCAGATGAGGCTGACCTGCTGCAGGGAGATGGGACCCCCGGTGGCCTGCAACCCTTGTCGGTACAAGCTCGAGTCTTGAGCGATGGCCGGGGCCGTCAGGGCCGCCGCGCCCATCAAGGAACCGGCAAAGACGGCGCCCCGCACCGGTCCGCACTTGTTTCGAGTCTTCTTGGCCATCGTCGCTTCCTTTCTGCGTGTGCTTCGTTCGCCGCGCCACGGCGGCGGGTTGCTGCGCGGCTACCGGCGGGCCACCGAGCCGGCGTAGACTTCAACCTCTTGGTAGCCAGAGACGCGGGCGTGGTAGACCTTTGCCTCCCGGCGGGTGCGTTCGTCCGGATCGGGAACGGTTTCGACCGGGATGAGCTGATTCAGACTGCCGTCATTCTTGGCCAAGGCGGTGGTGCGAATCACGACGCCACCGTTGATGGCCACCACACGCACGAGTTCGCCGCGCTTCACCAGCAAGGGCTCGCGAAGCTGTCGACTGGCGACCGGTTTGCCGGCTCGCAGCGAGGTCGTCGTTTCCTTGCCGACGACCTCGGCCAGGCTCGTGGCGGCGGCGGCCACGGATCGACTGTTCGAGACCTCCTCCAGGCGCACGTCCGAGGCGACGATCGTCGTGCCGCGTGGCAGATCGGCCAGCGCTACCACGACCAGCCTTGGGCGATCGAGCTGAACGTCAACGCTCAGCCGATCGACCGTGTTGTCGGGGGTGACCGCGGCGATCTCGAAACGCTGCCGTCCCATGAAGGGTGCCTGGCCACCGGAGATCGTGAAGCGCTCGTCCGCCTGGATGATCGCCACCGCCTGGGCGTGCGAGAGGCGGACCTCGGCCTTCCAGGGTCCGTAATCGGCCTCAGACTGCGGAGCGGCGAGTGCCGCTTCGGCAGATTCGACCAGTTCGTGCTCGACAAACTGGACGACCGCCTGGGCGACCCGCTCTTGCGCCGCTTCGATCTGCTGCTGCGTCAACCGTACCGGCTCGGGCTTGACGACCTCCGCCTTGGGAACCTCTTTCTTCGCGGGCACGATCGTCACGTGCGTGGCGCCCAAGACGCGGTGCTCGAGGAAGTTCAGCCCTTGAGCCGAGAGCAGATCGAGGATCTCGCGTGCGCGGACGACCTTGCCGCGGCGCCGGGTCGGGGCCGGGAAGAGTTCGATTTGGGCGAGTCGGTCGGTCACGGCCACCGGGGCCGCATACAGCTCGGCCACGTCGCCGAGCCGCACAATGCCGGGCTCCACCGTGACGTTTTCCAGCAAGCGGATCTCGGCACCCGCGGCGGTGCCGGCCAGCAGCACGGACATCACCGGCAGCACCATCGCCAACGTGAGTGAGGAGATTCGGGTCAGTCGGCTCATGACGTTTCGTTCGTGCAGTGATTGTGGTTAAGGGGCGGGCTAGAGGTCGATCGCAGAATTAGAACCGCCGTAGGTTGGCGATGAGCTGGAGAATCTGATCACCCGCCTGCACGGTTTGCGAGTTTAGCTCGAAGGCGCGTTGGGTGGTGATCAGGTCGATCAGCTCCTGCACGGGCTCGACGTTCGAGGCCTCCAAGGCACTCTGGCGGAGCAGGCCGGCCCCGTCCTGACCTGGATTGCCCAGCACCAACTGGCCCGAGGCGTCCGTTTCCTCGAAGAGGTTGTCGCCCCGTTTGAGCAGGCCTTCGGGGTTGAGGAACCTCGCGATCTGCAGCTGTCCAACCTGCTGCAGCGTGGTGG
The DNA here is from genome assembly GCA_003389215.1 of Planctomycetota bacterium. Lineage (GTDB taxonomy): Bacteria > Planctomycetota > Planctomycetia > Pirellulales > UBA7805 > MB-PLM-2. The sequence goes on from QQVP01000029.1 coordinate 26,581, forward strand.
TACCCGGCAATCGCACCTGGACGACTCCGGTGTCGCCGATGGAGATGTCCGTGGCCTCCGGCGGAATGTTGATCTGGGGCTCCAGCAGCCGGCCCGAATTGGCGGAACCCATCACGAGTTGCCCGTTGGCGTTGATCGAGAAGTTCCCGGCCCGCGTGTAGTAGAGGTTGTTGTCGTAGCTGACTTGGAAGAAGCCGTCTCCCTCGATGGCGACGTCGAGTTGATTACCGGTGGTCTGAAAGGCGCCCTGCTGGAAGTCGGTCTGGGTACTCGAAACCCGCGAACCGAGGCCGACCGCGATGCCGGTGGGCGTGGGCCCGCCGCCGCTCTGATCGTCGACGCCCGGAAGTCTTACCTGACGATAGAAGAGGTCTTCGAAGTTGGCCCGGGCCTTCTTGAAACCGACCGTGTTCACGTTCGCCAGGTTATTCGCCAGCACGTCGAGCTTGGTCTGCAACGAGTCCATGCCCGTGGCGGCGGTGTAGAGGGTTTGCACACTCATGACGCGGTACTCCGTTTACGTTGGGGGGGACGCTGCTGTTTCTTGGGGTGGCCGGGCTCGCAGTGAGCCTAGTTACTTGGCCAGCACACGCGACAACAGGCTGCCGATCATGTCGTCGTGCGTTTGAATCATCTTCACGTTCGCCTCGAAGGCGCGACTCGTCTTGATCAGTTCCATCATCTCCTGGGTCGGTTTCACCCCGGAAAGTTCCAGGTAGCCGCTGCGGACGTTGCGCTCGCGGGGGGCGACCGGCGTGACATCGCTCAGGGCGGAGAACATCGTGTCGCCGACTTTGACCAGGTCGCCCAGCGACTCGGGCTTGACCAGGGCAAACTGGCCGATCGGTGCGCCGCCCTGGATGATCCGACCCCGATTGTCGACATCCCAGTTGAGCGACGGATCGAGCACTAGCGGGCCACCGCCGCTGTCGAGCACCTGGTGCCCTGTCTGCGTGATCAGCTGCCCGTCGTTGTCGATACGAAAGTTGCCGGCCCGGGTGAGGAACGTCTCGTCGCCCTTCTTCACTTGGAAGAAGCCGTCGCCGTCGATGGCCAGGTCGGTGCGATTGCCCGTCACCTGCAGCGGGCCGGGGGCGAACTGCGTGGTCGTTTCGCGCGTGAGCACGCCGCCGCCGATGTCGTCGATGCCGCGGGAGCCGGGAGGCGTCAGACCGCGTTCGATCGATTCGCTATGACGCGCTTGGGCGACGGCGAGATCGCGCTTGAAGCCGGCGGTCTCGACGTTCGCAATGTTATTGGAAAGGACTTCCAGGATCTGCGATTGAACCTGGGCGCCTTCGGCCGCCATGTAGAGTCCGTAGGGCATGAGGGACCTGTACGCTCGCCATCTCGCCCCCCCGCGATCGGTTGCGTCGAGCCGACGGGAAAGGCAAAGTGCGTGCCGAACGTCGATCGCGGTGCCGTTGTCGACACAAGTCGCGCGATAAGCACCTCTGCCGGTTCGACTTAGTGACGCTAGCGTGGCGCGGAAAGAAATTCGGCGAGTCCACCGCCTTCACGGCGGCAAGCGGCGGAAAAGTGCGCCCCCAGGCGCAGAGCTTGCCGCTGGCACGCCGGAGATCGGCAGCCTAGCGCGTGATCAGACGTCGCGTCGGGCGGCGGCAATCAGCGCTGCCGCACCCTGGTCGAGCAACTGTTCGGCCACCTGCCGGCCGACTGCGGCGGCGTCCGCCGTGTTGCCCGTGGCCGAGGCGGCCAGCCGTTCCGACCCGTCGCGACTGAGCACGGCGCCGTCGAGCCGTAGCTGCCCTTCCCGCATTCGCCCCCAACCGCCGATCGGGGCCAAGCAGCCACCTGCTAGCGTTGCCAGCATCGTCCGCTCGGCGACCACGGCGGCATGACTGGGCGGATCGTCGAGCGCGGCAAGCGCGTCGCGTGTCGCCGCGTCGTCGGCGCGGGTCTCCAGGCCCAGGGCCCCCTGCCCGATGGCCGGCAGCATCCACCGTTTGTCGAGTACCTCGGTGATATGTTCGGTTAACTCGAGACGCCGCAGCCCTGCCTCGGCCAGCACGATGGCATCGTAGCGCACTTCGGCGTCGTCGTCGGCCAGCTTGCCGAGCCGGGTATCGACGTTGCCGCGGATGTCGACCATCTCCAAGTCGGGGCGCTGGTGAAGCAACTGCGAGCGGCGGCGCAGGCTGCCCGTGCCGATCCGCGCCCCGGCCGGCAAGTCGACAAACTTCGTCGCGTCGCGGGCGATCAGCACATCGCCGCAGGCTTCGCGCGGGGGCACCGCGGCCAGTTGCAGCCCGTCGACCGTCTCCGTGGGCAAATCCTTGAGACTATGGACCGCCAAGTCGATCCGCTCGTCGAGCAGGGCCCGTTGGATCTCCTTGGTAAAGACGCCGACGCTGCCCAGGGCCGCGACGGAGGTGGTCGCGTCGCGATCGCCCTGCGTGGCGACCTCGACGAGCTGGACGTCGTGGTTCAATTCGCGCAAGCGGGTGGCAACCCAATCGGCCTGCCAGCGGGCCAGCGCGCTGGCCCGGGTACCGATACGAAGGGGAGGCTTGCTCGTCATGTTGCCAGTTCGCGTCGCTCGGCAATCCGCCTGCTGGTCGAGCCGCGTGCCGCGGCGGCGCGTGCTCGTCGCCAACGGCGCGCGGGGGCCTAGCTGCCAGCCGTGGTGGGGAGTCCCGCCTCGCCACCGACCGAGTCGGTCGGAGGCACTTGCGATTCGAGCGCGGCTTGGTGCTGCTGCTGCGGGGGAACGACGACTCCGCAACTCACGATGAATTGGAAGGCCTGATCGATGGTCAAGTTCAGGTCGATCGCTTCGCTCTTCTTGATGGTGATCGTAAACCCGGTGAAGGGAGCTGGCGACGTGGGGATCAACACCGACAGCAGAGGCTCGTTGGCCGCCGAGCGAATGTCGGCCATGCTCTCGCCCGTCACCATGCCCAACGACCAGATTCCTTTGCGCGGATACTCGATGGCGACCACGCGGGTATATTCGACCGAACGCTGCGAGAAGACGAAGTCGGTTACCTGCTTGACCGACGAATAGACGTTGCGGATGACCGGGATTCGCTGAATGACGCGCTCGGTCGTTTCCACGACCCAGGCGCCGATGCCGGCGGCCATCGTCTTGCCGAGCAGGTACATCACGAGGATGAAGATGCAGGTAAACACAGGCACGACAATCGTCGGCCGCAGATACTGCAGGTCGACGTACATCCGGTAAAGCGCTTCGCCCGTGGACGGAATCGCCTGGTTGCTGGGGTGCTTGGCCACCGCGTCGTAGACGTGCGTGGGCACCGCCTGTCGCGGCGCGCCGCCCACCTTGCTCGGCAGCGGCTTCATGCCCTGGGGAACCGCCTCGCCGGGAGCGAGCGTGACCGTGTCGTTGTTCACCCACACGAGCGCCTCGCGAGCCATCCATTTTGCGGGGCGCAGGACGTAGTGATTGATCGTACTGCCGATCCAAAGAAAGATGACGATCGTCAAGAGCGGCGGCAGGACGATCGCCAGCCCGCGCAGAACGGCGCGCCGGAACGGGTGGGACCGGCCGACTTTCGGGGCTTGTGGCGAGGAATCGGTGGTCATTGATCGACAAGACTCCGCTTATGCTTTGTGGGCGAAGCTCCGCCCGAACACGCGCCTCGCGCCGCCATCGCCACGAACGCCCGAACGTTACTTGGTAGTGATACTCCCTGCGCGCCTGCAATTCTAGCGGCATCGCCCCGCCGGGGACATATCAAGCCTCGGGCGACGTTGCGGCGCGCGGGGGCCGCTCGGGGATGGTCACAGCAACTCGGTGTACCGTTCGGGCCGGACCCCGGCTTATGGGCTGGTCGCTCGGGTCACCACGGCGACGAAGACATCCGCGGCCCCGGCGTCTCGCAGCGTGCGAGCCGCTTCGCTGCAGGTTGCCCCCGTGGTGAGAATATCGTCGACGAGCAGGACACGCGGCCGATCGAGCGTATAGCAGCGCGACACACGAAACGCGTTGCGCACATTCGTCCGTCGTCGCGTGCGGGGGAGATCGCTCTGCGGTGCCGTATAACGGTGGCGGATGAGCAGTCGCGGTGCCCAGGCGATGCAAAGTTCGCGGGCCAGCGTCTCGGCCACGATCTCGGCGCTGTTCATGCCCCGCCACGCGCGCGGCCACCAGTGCATCGGTACCGCCGCGATCAGATCGGGTTGGAAGCTCTCCATCGTCGCGCGGGCCTCGGCGGCCAATAGCCTGGCGATGGCCATGGCCAGCGTGCGCCCGGTCGTCTCCTTCATCGCCAGCACCGCGTCGCGCAGCTCGTCGACATAATCGCCCAGCGGCACCACCGCCGAGAAGTGAAAGGCATCTTCGCGACAGGCACGGCAACGTCCGTTGGGTAGTGCAGGAGCGTCCGCCGACGTGGGCATTCCGCAGCGGCGACAGCGAGACGGACGCGGTCCCAACAGACGTTCGACACAGTCTGCGCACAGCGCTGGCGAAGTGTGTGGTGTTGCGGATGGTGAAGCGGGCGGGGCCGCGGAAGATGGAGCGGGCGTCGTCGATGCGCGTTCGGCGTCCGACTCCGCGGCGCCGCACCACAAACAGATCGGTGGGAACAACAGGTCGACCGCGGCCTGACCCACGGGCAAGATCTGCTTGAGCGTTTGCCTCATGATTGCGGCTCCGCTGGCCCGCGCAATTGCAGCACTTGCCGTCCCGTCGCGACACGACTTCCGCGTTGACCCAAAATAACAAGTCTACCTATACTTTCGAGTCCCCTTTCGACCTGCGTGAGCTCGCCGTCGCGAGACTTTTCCGCCATGTCCGATCGATGTCGTCTCAGTCACCGCGCCCGGCAGGCGACGGATCAACCGATCAGCTACCTGATGGGCGAGACCATTGCCCGCCCGGAGCTGATTTCGCTGGCCGCGGGCTTTGTCGATCCGGAGACGTTGCCGATCGATGTCGTCGCCGAGGCCACCGCCGAGATCTTTGCCGATCGCGAGTTGGCCCAGGCGGCCCTGCAGTATGGCACGACCCCCGGCGAGTTGGAGCTGCGCGAGGCGATTCTGGCCCGACACCTGGCCGCGGATGCGATGACCGCCGGCGAGGCAGCGATCGACGTCGAGCAGCTCGTGCTCACCGCGGGCAGCAATCAGCTGCTGCACCTGATCGGCGAGACGCTGATCGATCCGGGCGACATCGTCATCTGCGCGTCGCCCTGCTACTTCGTCTACGTCGGCACGCTGCAAGGCTTGGGCGCGCGTGTGCTGGGAGTCGCCGCGGACGAACAGGGATTGATCCCCGCCGCATTGGAGGAATCGCTGCAGCGTTTGCAGGCGAGCGGCGAACTGTCGCGGGTCAAGGCGATCTACGTTGCCAGCTACTACGACAATCCCACGGGGGCCACAATCCCCGCGAGTCGTCGGCAGGAGATCCTGGAACTGGCGCAACGCTTCCGCACGGACGGCGTCATTCACGTGATTGACGACGTCGCCTATCGGGAGTTGGGTTACTACGGCGACGACGAACCGAGCTTCCGCTCTTTCGACGACGCAGGCGAGACGGTCATTCACGTTGGCTCGTTCTCGAAGAGTTTCTCTCCCGGTCTGCGCATCGGTTGGGCGATCCTGCCGCCCCCACTTGTCGAGCCGATCGGCAATCAAAAAGGGAACATGGATTTCGGTTCGCCGCGGCTGAACCAGCGAATCATGGCGACCGTGTTTCGACGAGGCCTGTACGATGCCCACGTGGCGAAGATCCGCGCCAGCTATCGTGTCAAACTGGAGGCGACGCTAGCGGCCATGGAGACGCATTTCGGTTCGCTGGCCGAAGTCGACTGGATTCGGGCTCGCGGTGGTCTCTACACTTGGGTCACGCTTCCGGAGGCGATCGACACGGGCTCGTCCGGCCCGCTGTTCGCCCGTGCGCTCGACGAGGGAGTGTTGTACGTGCCGGGCGTTCATTGCTATCCGCAAGAAGGCGCGCCGATCCGCACGAACACGTTGCGCTTGAGTTTTGGCGTGCAGTCACCGGAGACGATCGAACAAGGTGTGGCCGCTTTGGCGCGGGCGGTCGCCGAGGTGTTGGCCGAGGGAGCGATTGCCCCTTGAGTCGAGCGGTCGCGCGGGCGGCTACCAGGAAATCACTTGCCGACGTTGCCAAACGATTCGCGGCAAGATTCGAACGGATTCAACCCACCCACGCGAACGCATGTTGACGATCGACCGTTATCTGCTGCGGCAGTTCCTGTGGCTGTTCTGCATCTTCGTGTGCAGTTTCACGGGGCTCTACATCATTGCCGACAGCGTCAACAACTTCGAAGAGCTGTCGAGCTTCGCCGAAGAGAACGGCGGCTTGCTGCGCGTCATCCTGGTCTACTACGGCGCCCGGTCGCTGGCCTTCTTCGATCAGGTGAGTGCCATTTTGGTGCTGATAACGGCCCTGTTTACGATTGCCGCCTTTCGACGGCACAACGAGATGACCGCCCTGATGGCCGCCGGCATTCGCAAGGCGCGGATCGTCCGTCCGGTGATTATGGTCGGAATCGCCTTCTGCCTGTTCGCCACGATCAACCGCGAGTTCATCATTCCCTCGATGATCGACAAGCTGAGTTACAACGCCCAGGACCTTTCGGCGGATCATCAGCGCAAGGTCACGCCCCGCTACGACAATGAAACCCGTGTGTTCATCATGGCCGAGGGGGCGATCCTCAGAGAAAAACGATTGGTGCGGCCAACCTTTCACATGCCGATTGGACCGCTGCAGCGATACGGCACGCAGTTCTCCGCGGCCACCGCGTCCCATCTTCCGGCCGACGGTCAGCGTCCGACCGGCTTCTTGCTCGACGGCGTGGCCGAGGCCGACGACCTGCGCGGCAAGCCGTCGCTGACGATCGGCGACAAGCCCGTGGTGATCACGCCACGCGACGCCGCCTGGCTCGAGCATGACCAGTGCTTCGTGGCCACCGGCGTCGACATCGAGCGGCTCACCGGCGGCACCCATTGGCGGCAATATGCCTCCGTGTTTCAGCTCATCGGCGGGCTGCGCAACGCCAGTAACGATTACGGGTCGGACGTCCGCGTAGAGATTCACTCGCGGATCGTGCGGCCGCTGCTCGACGTGACGCTGCTGTTTCTCGGCATTCCGCTCGTGCTCACCCGCGAGTCCCGCAACATGCTGCTGGCGGTGGGCAACTGCGTGGTGCTGGTGGCCCTGTTCCTGGTGGTGGTGATGGCGACGGAATACTTGGGCAGCCACCTCTCGCTGAGCCCGGCATTGGCGGCCTGGTGCCCGCTGATGATCTTTGTGCCGATTTCGGCGATGACGGCGCAACCTCTTTTGGAATAGGCATCTCGGGCCTGTGCCGTGGCCCTGACAGAGGCTGCCCGCCGTCTGTGCCGCCTGGGCCCACCAGCGCCGCGAAACCTCCTCCAGGTCGCGGGGTTTTAAGGCTTAAGGAGAGCGACCGTTTCCCGCTTCTCCGCCCCGCGGCCGCCGGTCGTCTGGCATCTGTAAGACCGAACCTCGCAAGCAACTTTTGGGGAACGAGATCATGAAACACCTGGCCTGGCTCTTTGCTCTTGCCGTTGCGCTGGCCGTTGCCACGCCGCGGAACGTCGCAGCGGACGACGCCGAGATTCCGCCCACCGACGCCGCCGGCGACCGTGAAGGACCGCCCGAGGGACGTCGTCCTCCGCCGCGCCGCCGTGGAGGTCCGCCCAGCGAAGAGCAGCGGGCCGCCATGGAACAGGCCCGCGAGTTGCGTCAGCAGCTTCGCGAAGCCCGTGAGGCGGGCGACGAAGAACGAGCCGCGGAGTTACGTCGGCAACTTGGCGAGCTTCGCCAGAAGGCCGGGCGTGGGCCGCGCGATTTTGAAAACCTGCCGCCCGAGGCCCGCGAGCGGATGCAGCGACTGCGCCAAGAGATGCAGGAGGCTCGCGAGGCGGGCGACTTCGAGCGGATGCGTGAACTGCGCGAGCAGGCCCGGGACACGATGCGACGGGCCCGCGGTCAACGAGGCGGCGAAGCCAGCGAGGGTCGACGTGGTCCACCACGCGACGGCGCGGCGGGTGAAGGCCGTCGTGGCGGTCGCCAGGGTGCTGGCCAGGGCCAGGGTCGGCGCGGGCCGCCTCGCGGGGGTGAAGCCGGCGAAGGTCGCCGAAGACCGCCGCCACGAGGACGAGGTGGTGGAGGTGGCGGACGCCGTGGCAAGCAGCTGCGTGCCGCCGCGCAGCACCTGGAAGACGCAGGCTTTCCCGACCTGGCCGATCAGGCTCGCGAGCGAGCGGCGCTTGTGGCCCGCGAAGAGTCCGAGCTGTTCGGTTCGCCGGACGCGTACGAAGTCGAGCGACTTCACGAAGAGATTCGCCACCTCCGCGAAGAAGTTCGTCGGCTCCACGACGAGCTCCGCGAGCGAGACCTGCCCCGGGGAGAAGCCTAGAGCGCGATCCCCCCTGACGATACCTTTTCGCAGCGTCTGCCCCGACGCCGCACTGTCGCGCACCGGTCACGATCTCTAGCCGTGGCAGGTGCGTTTTTTGCGCCCAGGCACGGATTGGGGCCGCGTGCAAACTTGACGCCGCGAGGTCCGGCTTTGAGAATAGCCGGCAATGGGCGAATTCTCTCGTTACCGATCGCTTCTCAGCGACTTGCCGTGCGGACGCTTGGGCGTGGCGTTGGCGCTGGCCGTCGCGCTGTTCGGCTGCAGCTCGGAAGAGTACGACCAGCGACTCGGGGTGACACTTCGACAGGCCCGCACCGCGACTCCGTTCGTCGGACTGTGGCAACAGACGACGTCGCTGGGCGACGGCGAAGTTACGCTCCGCGTGCCGCGGCAGATCGCAAAGGGAGAACGCAGTTTCGCCTTCGACACCGCGTCGGCCGATCCGGTCAATGCGGACGAGCCGCTGGCGGCCGATCGCGTCGTGCCGAGTTTTCTTCGGCTCGAGGGCCACATGGTGACCTACGAGAGCTTGCTGCCGCTGGTTGATCGAACGGGGAAGACGCGCCTCTGGCCGCTGTACTTCTCGGTGTTTGTCTTCGCGCAGCGCGACGAGGCCGGGTCGGGCGACGACGCGTCGGGTGACTCTGCCTCGGCAGAGAGGGACGCGGCCGCTCTCCGTGATCGCGTGCGAAAAGAGCTTTCGGACGTCTTCGGCGAGCGACGACCCGTACCGCGGAATGCGGCGCCCGATCAGGATGCGAGTTCGATGATCGGCGTTGAGGCCGAGTGGCAGGCGATGTCGTTACCCACGCCGAAGTCGCTGGAACAGCGCGTCGACTGGCATCGCCTCTTGGCCGGCGGCGAGCAGCGGTTCTATCGCTATGTGTCTCAGGACGGCGGTAAAGTCGCCAAGGCGAGCCGCCGCGTAGGCGACATGATTCTCTGGCACCGCTACTTCCCGCCTGAGGAGATTCTTGGGCCAGTCGAAGGGGGCGAGCAAGCAGCCATCACTTCGGGGCGTCACGTGGTGCTCCTGTTCCGGGCACCCTTCGGCATTACGAGGTCGACCGGCCTGGTAGAGCTTTCCGCGGCCGTGGCGGGCACGGTTGAAGTCCATCAGCCGCCGGTCGCCGAAGTTGTGGACGCACCGGAAGCCGCGTCGGAAGCGAAGTGACGTAGCGCGAGATGACGGCCCAACGTTACCGGCTACTGGCCAGCCGGGTTGAAACCCTCTGCCACCAGGTCGGCAAAACCGAGCGGCAAAGGCCGCACGTCGTAGCGAAACCGCGCGAAGACCTCGCCGGCCATCTGCGCCCGCACGCCCGCCTTGCAATAGGTGTAGACCACCTTGTCGGTGGCGACCGCCTCGGCCAACGTCTCGGCGTAGTCTTCCCGCTGGTGATTCTCCGCGATTTCACTGAGCGGCAGCAGAATCGCTCCGGCCAGATAGCCCTCGTCGGTCTCCTCGACTTCACGCACGTCGACCAGCACCGCCTTGCCGCCGGCAATCTGCGCGCGGACCAGATCGAGTGAATCGTCCGTTGGCTGGACAGCTTCCATAGACATGGTGGGAATCAGGCTCGCGGGGATTAGAATCAACGAACAGGCAATCAGCACGCGTGGCAGTGGACGCATCGGGCGACTCCAGAGGCTCGACGGAGAAACACGCGACGACAATCGCAATTATCTCTGCTGCTGCGGCCGTCGTAAATGGCCGGGCCCCGTGATCTCGATTCGATACATCTACGCGTCCGGCGAGATGTCGTGTTCGCGGCTAAACTGACGATCGAATTCGCCGAAATCTTCCACGTCCCCAGCACGCCACGCGTTGATGCCCTCTTGAATCGCCCGTCGCTCCTGGTCGAGCTGATCGAGCGAGTCGAGAGCGGCGCGGATCACATCGGCCTCCGTCGCATTCGGATGCAAGGCCACTCGCTTGTGCAAGCGCTCGATGAGTTCCGCTGGCAAGTCGATTTGCATCTGGGTTGCTCCTGTCCGTCCGATCCTAGCACGAAGGCGTGGACGTCGTCAAAAGAACCAAGGAGGCGACTCGGGATGCTTGATCGCAGCCGTCCGAGAAGGTGAGGTCGGCTTCGGAGCGACTTGCGGCAAGCCGCATGGGGCGGAGTCCCGAGCGCGTCTCCCTAAAACTCCGCGTTGCCGGGCGTGCGCGGAAAGGGAATCACGTCGCGGATGTTGCCCATGCCGGTGGTGAACTGGACGATTCGCTCGAGGCCCAAGCCAAAGCCGGCGTGCGGCACCGTGCCGTAGCGCCGCAGGTCGAGGTACCACCAGTAATCGTCCGGGTCGAGGTTCTGCTCTCGCATGCGTCGCTCGAGCACGTCGAGCCGATGTTCGCGCTGACTGCCGCCGATGATCTCGCCCACCTTGGGCACGAGGACGTCCATCGCCCGCACGGTCTTCTCGTCGTCGTTGACGTACATGTAAAAGGGCTTGATCGTGCTTGGATAGTCGAACAGGATCACGGGGCGACCGATCGCCTCTTCGGTCAGGTAGCGCTCGTGCTCGGCCTGCAGATCGACGCCCCACTGCGGCGGATACTCGAACTTGCGATCGGCCTTCTCCAGCAGGGCGATCGCCTCGGTGTAGCTGAGCCGCTCGAAGTCGCTTTCGGCAATCGACGTCAGCGTGGCCAGCACCGTGTCGTCGATGCGGTCGTTGAAGAACTGCATGTCCTCGCCACAGCGGTTCAGGACGTCGGCGAAGATCCGTTTGATCAGTCCCTCGGCCAGGTCCATGTCTTCCGGCAACTCGGCAAAGGCGACCTCCGGCTCGACCATCCAGAATTCGGCCAGATGCCGCGAGGTGTTCGAGTTTTCGGCCCGAAACGTCGGCCCGAACGTATAGACCTTACCCAGCGCGGTGGCGAAGATCTCGGCCTCGAGCTGGCCGCTCACGGTGAGATAGGCGGGCCGGTCGAAGAAGTCGAACTTGTAATCGAGCTCGGTCGATTTCTTGGCCAGCATCTCGAGGTCGAGCGTGGTGACCTTGAACATCTCGCCTGCCCCTTCGCAGTCGCTGGCGGTGATGATCGGCGTATGGACGTAGAGAAAGTCCTGCTCGAGAAAATAGTCGTGGATCGAGCGGCAGATCGAGTTGCGTACCCGGGCGATCGCGCCGAAAGTATTGCTGCGTGGGCGCAGATGGGCCCACTCGCGAAGCTTTTCGAACGAGTGTCGCTTCTTTTGCAGCGGATACTGCTCGGGATCGGCCCAGCCGTAGACGTGAACGTCCTCGGCCTGCACCTCGGTGCTTTGGCCCTTGCCGCCCGACTCCTTGATGGTGCCCCGCACGCGAATACTGCAGCCGGGCGAGAGACGGCGGATCTCGCTGTCGTAATTGGCCAGCTCGGCGTCGCAGATAATCTGCAAGTTGGCCAGTGTCGTGCCGTCGTTCAGTTCGACAAAGCTGAAACCCGACTTTGAGTCGCGGCGCGTGCGCACCCAACCGTTGAGTTCCGCTTGCCGGCCGACCGCCTCGGCCCGACGGGCCTCGGCCACGCTGATTCGTTCCATGGCGATCCTCCGTGTTTCGCCCCGCGGCGGCTAATGGCGTCAAATCTGCTGAGCCGCCTCGTCGTATTTCTTCGTATTCACCCGATAGAAGTGCGAGAGAATGACCAGCAGCGTAAAGGCGGCAATCGCGCCGATTCCATTCCAGCCGGCCTTCTTGTGGGCCATGTAGACGCTGCCCAGCGTGGCGGCGGCTACCGACAGGGACATCAAGAGATTCCACATCAGGCGGCCGAGTCCGCGCGGACGATCGTCGCCCAGGATGCTCTTCTGATTCATCAACAGGAAGAAGGTCAGGTAGGCCAGCGGCAAGAGCACGTAGCCAAACACCGAGGTCGGAACCGCCAGATAGGCTTTCGCTCCCTGCCAAACGATGGGACCGAAGGAGCCGCCGACGCCGGCTAGCAAGGTTCCGAAACGGTGTGGCCAACCACCGGGCGGCAAGCCCAAGAGCTCGGTAAACACGAAGCCCGAGATCAACATCAAGATCGTGATCGTGGAAAACGTCATCGCCAACACGCCGAAGCCGAAGATGTAGTTGGCGAAGAAGTCGCCCGTCACGGGCCGCAGCGATTGGGCCAACTTGCCCGCGTCGCGACGGACGAGCCGTACGGCGAGTTCTTTTTCCGCGCCCGAGGCCTCGTGATGTTCGCGTCCGCAGGCGGCCATAATCTCGTCGTAACTTTTCAGGGCCGACTCGGGAACATTCACCCGATTCGTGCCCGGCTCGCGCGAGAAACCCTCGGGCACTTCCGTATGAAAGCGGGACGCGGAAGCAATCACGACACAGCTCGTGGCCAGAATGAATGGGATCAGCATCCCCGTGGCCAGGTCGAACTTGATCAGCCCGCTGAATTCCCGCGTCCAACCCTTGCGCAGCAGCGAGTAGGCGAACAGAAACGTCATGTTGATGCCGACGGCGGTGGCCGCGGCCGAGATGATCACGTCCTGCTGCTGATCGACGATGTAGTCGGACCAGATCTTGCGCGTCGCATCGCCTGCGGGGCCAATGTCGTCGAGAAGCTGGTTGAAGGTTTCCGCCGGGGTGAAGAAGCTGGAGAAGTCGGGCCAGAAGCCGGCGGCGATCGAGCCCCACGGGAGTCCTTGCTCGGCGAAGAAGCTCAACTGGAAGATGACGGCGATAAAGCTGATCACGATCAGCCCGACCATGATCTTCAAGATCGTTTCGAAGATCTTCAGGCCGCGACCGCCGCGGTCGTAGCTCCAGGTGACGAAGGTGGCCAGCAGCAGCACCGGCACGACGAACACGATCTCGTCCATGTGCTCGCGAAAGAACTCGTTCTCCGAAAAAGTCGTCGCCGCCCATTGAGCGATCTTGCCCTCTTTGTCGTCGAACAGGCCAGGAAGCAAGTTCTGACTGACGGCCGCCTGGGCGAGCGCATATTGCGGCAGGCACCAGACGATATTGGCCGCAAACACCGCCAGGGCCCACCCCCAACCGAGCACCGGGTTCACGTGTTCGTTGATGGCGCGAAACGGTCGTTCGCCGGTGACCACCGTGACGTAGCCGATGGCGCTGAGCATGATGATGCCCAGGATCATGGCCAGCGGCTGCACCCACATCATGCTGTAGCCGGCGATCACGCCCAGATACAAACTCGACGCCAGCGAGCCGCCGCCGAGCGTGATCGCGCTCTGAAGCCAGCCGGGGCCCGACATCTTCACGTAGGTGCCGAGCGTCGAGGCGAGGCCCTGTTCGCGGGCTTCGGCCAGCATCTGCCGGTCCGACTCGAGTTTGGACGGTTGGGACGTCGGTTTGGGATTCGAAGACTTCTTTTCCGCCATGATGGTTGCCGGCGGCGCGAGGGCCGCGTGTAGGTTTTTGACTGGGCGTCGCGGCCTCGACTGGATGTGGACGACTTGACGGGGTGTGGCCAACTTAACCGGGGTGGCCGCCGACACGCGGCCAGGCCCGACACTTGTTAGATTCCCTGGGCTCCCAGGTAGCGTTCGGCATCGAGCGCCGCCATGCAGCCCGTGCCCGCCGCGGTGACCGCCTGGCGGTAGTAGTCGTCGGCCACGTCGCCCGCCGCGAACACGCCTTCGACACTGGTAAAGGTCCGCGCGGGCGTCGTCCAGACGAGATAGCCCTTCTCGTTCATCTCGAGCTTGCCTTTGAGGAAGTTGGTATTTGGGGTGTGGCCGATGGCCAGGAACACGCCGGAGGCGTCCTGGGTCTGCTGCGCCTCGTCGACGGTGCTTTGCAGCCGCACGCCGGTCACGCCTTTCTCGTCGTTGCCCAGCACCTCGACCAGCGTGTGATTCCAGACGATCTCGATCTTCTCGTTGTCCATCGCCCGCTGGGCCATGATCTTCGACGCTCGCAGCTCGTCGCGGCGGTGAATCATGTAGACCCGCGAGGCAAACTTGCTCAGGTAGTCGGCCTCTTCGACGGCCGAGTCGCCGCCGCCGACCACGATCAGCGGCTGGTTGCGAAACCGCGGCAAGGCCCCGTCGCACACGGCACAGGCGCTCACCCCGCGATTCTTGTAGGCCTCTTCCGACGGCAGGCCGAGATAGTTGGCCCGCGCGCCGGTGGCGATGATCACGGTATGGGCTTCGACCGTCTCGCCACTGGAGGCGGTGAGCTGAAACGGTCGCCCGTCAAAGTTCACGTCGACGATGTCATCGGTCACGACGCGGGTGCCGAAATTGATGGCCTGCTGCCGCATCAGCTCCATCAACTCGGGGCCGCTGACGCCTTCTTTCTCATGTGGGGCCATCGCCAGGCGGCGATCCTTGTCGAGCGAGTCGTCGAGGTACGATTCGAGATTGCCGGCCGGAAAGCCGGGGAAGTTCTCGACCTCGGTGGTCAGCGCCAATTGGCCCAGCGGGAGCGTGCCGTCGAGGCGATTCTGTTCGGTCACGGCGCCTTCGAACACGAGCGGCTCCAAGGCGGCGCGCGAAGCGTAAATGGCGGCCGTCCAACCGGCCGGACCGCTTCCAATGATGACAACTTTCTCGGGCACGAGAGACGTCCTTTCCTGATTTCGCGAACAACCTAAAGCGGCGAGGGCTGCCGATGCAAGCGACCGGCGGCTTTATGACGGAAGCCGTATGATAGAATACGGGGCGTTTGTGGGAACGCGCGGCGGCGCGGACGCCACGGCACGGACGAGGAAACCGGGTATTATAAGCGACGAGCCGAGAGCGTCCACGGTGCGTGTGGACCGGCGACCGCGTGTGGCAAAACGAGGCGGCGAGCGATGGCGACTCTGTTGATTGCCGTGGGTGCCTTTGTCGGCTACCTGGTGGCCTATCACACCTACGGGCGTTGGCTGGCCCGACGAATCTTCGGGCTCGATCCGTCCGCGCCGGTGCCGAGCCGGCAGCTGCGCGACGACGTCGACTTCGTGCCGACGCGCAAGGAGGTGATCTTCGGTCACCACTTCACCAGTATCGCCGGTACGGGACCGATCGTCGGTCCGGCGATCGCCGTGTTCTGGGGCTGGCTGCCCGCCTTGTTGTGGGTCTTGCTCGGTTCGATCTTCATCGGTGCGGTCCACGATTTCGGTGCCCTGGTCGTGAGTCTGCGAAACCGGGGTCAGACGGTCGGCGAGATTGCCGGCCGGATGATCACGCCACGGGCCAAGGTGCTGTTCCTGTCCGTGCTGTTCTTGGCGCTGTCGATCGTGCTGGCGATTTTCGGCCTGGTGATCGCGGCCATCTTCAGCCTCTATCCCGAGTCGGTGTTGTCGGTGTGGATCGAGATTCCGATTGCCATCGCCATCGGCTTCTATGTCTATCGTCGCGGCGGACATCTGCTGGTGCCGTCGTTGTTGGCGCTGGGGTTGCTCTACCTGGCCATCTACGTGGGGGCCTATTACCTGCCGATTACCCTGCCGGCCTCGTGGGGGAGCGCGCCGGTCGTGTGGACGTTCATCCTGCTGGGCTACTGCTTCGTGGCCTCGGTGTTGCCGGTGTGGACGCTGCTGCAGCCGCGGGACTACATCAATAGCCATCAACTGGTCGTGGCGCTCGGCCTGCTCGTGTTGGGTTTGATCGTGGCCGGGGCGACGGGACAGGCGAACCTGGTGGAGAGTGCGCCGCGGGTCGCCGACGCTGACGCACTGAAAACGCTTGGCGCCCCACCGATCTGGCCGTTTCTGTTCATCACGATCGCCTGCGGGGCCGTGAGCGGGTTTCACTGTCTCGTCTCCAGCGGCACCAGCAGCAAGCAGGTGGCCAGCGAACAAGACGCGCAGTATGTCGGCTACGGGGCAATGTTGCTCGAGGGTGGTCTGGCGGTGGTTGTCATTCTGGCCTGTTGCGCGGGCGTGGGCATGGGGGCCTTCGAACGCACGGCGGCCGCGGACGGAACGGCCGCGTACGTCGCCAAGACGAGCGAAGCGGGCGTGCCCCTAACCGGGCGGGCCGCTTGGAACACGCTCTACGACCCCAACATCGGTTGGAACAATTTTGGGCTGGGGCCGAAGGTCGGCGCCTTCGTCGAGGGTGGAGCCAACTTTCTTACCGCCCTGGGAATTCCCTTGAAGCTCGCTGTCACGATTGTGGCGGTGCTGGTCGCCAGCTTTGCCGCCACGACGCTCGACACCGCCACGCGTTTGCAGCGGTACGTGGTTCAGGAGCTGGCCGGCACCGTGCGGCTCACTCCGCTCACGAACAAGTATGTCGCCACGGCGCTGGCCGTGGGTCTGGCCGGCTCGATCGCCATGTTGCCCGGCGGCAAAGGACCGGCCTCGGGCGGGTTTCTGCTGTGGCCGTTGTTCGGCGCGACGAACCAACTGTTGGCCGGGCTGGCCTTCATGGTGATCGTTTTCTACCTGTGGCGAAGAAATAAGCCGGTCTGGTTCGCGGCGGTGCCCATGGTGCTGATGGTCGTGCTGCCGGCCTGGGCCATTCTGTGGCTGATGTTCAACTTCGACAGCGGTTGGTTCTTCGGAAGTTTCTTTCTCACGCCCGAGAACACGATTTCTTGGCGACCGTTGGCGTGGCTCGACATCGACCTCGTCATCTCCTGGGGCAGGGACCTGCACCTGTTCGGCTTCGGCCTGGCGATTCTGGCCCTGCAAGGCTGGATGGTGGTCGAGGCCTTGCTCACCTGGCGACGGGCGCGGGGCGTCTTGGAAGAGAGTCTGCCGCCGCTGCCGCTGGAACCGGCCCTGGCCACCGCCGGAGGTGATGGCGGACGTTCGTGTTAGGGCAGGGGGCAATGTCATGTCCCGCTCCGCCGTCCCGGCACCGTTACGTCGCCGTGGCCGCTTGCGTTTTGAAGTCGGGAACGGTGGACTCCGTTGGACTCTCGGCCGCGACGCGAAAATAATGAGTCGAAGCAGGGTCGTCGCGAAACGACTGGCAAGCGCCGGGACAGGCGCCGCAGACCCGCCAGCACGAGTCGGAGCGCAGGGCATGACGCAGACGCCGAGTGAGTCAGGCACGAACGTGCCGGTAGGGCCGGGCGAACGGGCACCGGTCGTAGCCCGCGAGGGAGACCCGTCGCTGGCCGAGGCGTTCGGCGAGCGGCCCGCCGACGAGCCTTTTCAATTCGGCCTCGGCACGCTGCTCTTCGGCACGACGTTGTGTGCGGTGGCCTTTGCCTTTGTGCGTTTCGTCGGGTTCCAGACGCTCGGCCTGATGCTGTTCGGGCTGGTCGTGATCCTGACCATCGTCGGTCTCTTTGTCGTGGTGCAGGTGGCGGCCTTCTCGCTGATGTACGGCACCCTGCGGGCGACGAACTTTCTGGTCGGTCGTCTGGCGGTGTTCCTCAACTATCTGACTCGCCTGGTCGACGCGCACCGGCGGCGGACCGCCTTTATCTTCGCCATCGTAACGCTGGTGGGCGGTCTCCTGATGGCGACACTCCCACGACCGTTCTACCAATATGGAGTGCTCTCAACGCCTAAAGAAATGCTTGTGCGGAGCAATCTGCAGGAGTTGGCCAAGTCGCTCTACCGGTATGAAGAGGACCACGGCCACTTACCGCCGGCCTACCTTGCCGATGCCGATGGCAAACCGATGCACAGTTGGCGGGTGCTGCTGCTCCCCTACCTTGGCGCAGACAAACTGTACGAGGCGTACGACTTTTCCGAGCCGTGGGACGGGCCGAACAATCGGCGGTTGCAGGATCAGATGATGGATCGCTACTCGGCTCCCTACGGGGGAGACTCCAGCACGACGTCCTATCTGGCGGTCGTCGGTCCCGGGACGATGTGGCCTGAGCAGCGGGCGACGGCGCTCGAAGACGTCCCCTCGAACGACAGGAGGAACACGTTGCTGCTGGTCGCCGTCAAGAACTCCGACGTCCACTGGATGGAGCCGCGGGATCTGTCCTTCGAGACGTTGGTCTCGAACGCCAAAAGAGGCGAGCACGCGTTCACATCGACTACGGGGCCGACTATCGAATGGCTCGACGACGAAGCGATCGAGTTGGTCTATGTTGCCACGGCGGATGCGGGCATCGTCGAGGTGCCCGTCGCGGAACTGGGCAGACTCGTCGCCCTGGCAATGGCGCCGGAGGGTGTGACGCCGATCGAGGTGGCGGATATCAGCGACGGGCGCGCCGCGAAGCGCGGCAAGGCGTCTACGGATTAGCTTCCGCGTCTTCCTCGCTGGCAATCGGCGGTTCGGTCTCGATGGCCGTTTCCACCTCGATCGCCTTATGGCCTTTCAGCTGGCCGACGACCGCGCGGAACTTCGGCACCCCTTCGACCGAGATCAGCAGCGGGTCGTTCACGTCTTTGCGCGTCGTGATGATGTCGCCCACACGGAGTCCCAGCAGGTCCCGCGTGCTGATCGATGTGTTGGCCAGTTCGGCGATCATTTCGACCACCGAACCGCGGAGCGATCGCTTGATCTTCTCCAGGTTCTCCGGCGACGCCTGTTGCCGGCCGTAGGCGACCCAGCTGTTGGCGGTCAGCTTGCTGGCAATCCGCTCGATCGAGTTGAACGGGATACAGAGGTTCATCATCCCGCGGACGTCGCCCACGCTGACCTCGAAGCTGACCAGCACGACGACTTCGTTCGGCGGCACGATCTGGACCAATTGCGGATTGCTCTCCACGCGCTCGACTGAAAGATCCAACTCGAGCACGTTTTCCCAGGCATGCTTCAGCTCGCGCAGGAAGAGCGAGGTGATTCGCGCTACCAGCCGCAGCTCGATCTCGGTAAGCGGTCGACGGGCAAAGCTGCTCGACTCGCGGCCGCCGCCCAGCAGGCGATCGATGATCGGGTAGAGAATCGACGGATTGATGTCGAGAATCAGGTTGCCTTCGAGCGGCTCCGCCCGCAACAGATTGAAGCAGGTGGGGTTCTCGAGACTGAAAACGAACTCGTTGTAGGTGAGCTGATCGACGCTCGTCAGACGAACCTCGACGATGCTGCGCAATAGTGCCGAGAGGGCGGCCCCGAAGTTGCGCCCGAACCCTTCGTGGAGCGTCTGCAACGCCCGCATCTGCTCCTTGCCGACGCGCTCCGGCCGCTTGAAGTCGTACGCGGTCACCCGACCGCGCGGACGACGGGCGACGTGGGCCTCGGGCGTGGCGGTCGGAACGCCGCCCCCGGCATCCATCGCGCTGAGCAGATTGGCGATCTCGTCTTGGCTTAGCGAGTCTTCACTCATGGGCACCTCCATGTGCCGTGGGGCCGGCTCGTCGAGCCTGGCAGCCGTGTGACGTCCCGCGGGCGAGCGGCTCTACTGCCGCAGCTGGCCCGCCCCGTAGACGACGTACTTGTAGCTGGTTAACTCCTTCAAACCACACGGGCCGCGGGCGTGAACCTTGTCGGTGCTGATGCCGATCTCGGCACCGAGCCCGAACTGCCCGCCGTCGTTGAATCGCGTACTGGCATTGACCATCACCGCCGAACTGTCGATCCGCTCGGTAAACTCGCGGGCCGCCTCGAGCGAACCGGTGACGATCGCTTCGGTATGTCCTGAGCTGTAACGGTTGATGTGCTCGATCGCCTCGTCAAGCGACTCGACGACGCAGGCCGAAATCGTCGGACCGAGATACTCGGCCCCAAAATCCTCGTCCGAGGCCTCGACCGCCGCGGGAATCAGGTCACAAACCCGGGCGTCGCCGCGAATCTCGACACCCCGTTCGGCGAGCGCCGCGCCCAAGTCGGGCAGCAGCTCGGCCGCCACGAGCGAGTGGACGACCAGCGACTCGGCGGCGTTGCAGACGCCGTAGCGCTGGCACTTGCTGTTGATCACAATGTCGCGGGCCATCGACAGGTCGGCCGCGGCGTCGACATAGACGTGGCAGTTGCCGGCGAAGTGCTTCATTACCGGCATCGTCGCTTCGGCCGCGACCCGGCGGATGAGTCCTTCGCCACCGCGGGGAATTGCCAGATCGATGCGGTCGTTCATGGCCAGGAAGTGTCCCACGGCGTCGCGATCGGTGGTGGCGACCAACTGCACGGCATCGACCGGCAGGCCCACCTCTTCGGCCACCTCGCGAAGCACGTCGACGATGGCCCGGCTCGAATGCGCGGCCTCTTTGCCGCCTCGCAAGATCACCGCGTTGCCGCTCATCACGCAGAGCGCCGCGGCGTCGGCCGTGACGTTTGGTCGCGACTCGTAGATGAAGAAGACCACGCCCAGCGGGACGCGGACCTTTTGGACGTCGAGCCCGTTGGGTCGGACGGTCGACTCGATTACCTCGCCAATCGGGTCGGGCAGGGCCGCGACCGCTTCCAGACCGGCCGCGATGTCTTCCAGGCGGGCGTCGCCAAGCCGCAGGCGATCGGTTTGGGCGGCGGTCAGGCCGAACTCCGGCGCCGCCTCGATGTCTTGGACGTTGGCCGCCAGAATCGTCTCGGTCTGCTGCCGCAGCCGCGCGGCCGAACGCCGCAGCCAGGCGAGCTTCGTCTCGCCGCGCAGCGAGGCCATCGCCGCGGCCGCCGCACGAGCGCGGTCGGCAACGTCGGCGCAGTAGGCTTCCAGCTCGTGTTTGTCGATGACCGACATGGCGGAAATACGCGACACAATCGACGTGACGCAACAGGCTGCGAGGACGGGCCGAGACCGACGCGCAAGTATCTATCAATGTGGGAGCTGCGTCAACGTCGGACCGGCTGCCAAGGCACTTCAGCCCGACCTTTGCTAGCACGTTCGACCGGTCGTGCGAAAGCGCGAATTCGCTATTCGGCGACACGGAGCCAGCGTGCTTGCTCGCGGGGGCCCAAGCCGCCGGCGGCGGCGAACATGCGCAGGGCGTCCACGGTCGCCTGCACATCGTGAACACGCAGCACTTGAATTCCCTGACGGGCCAGGGCGATCGAGATGCCGAGCGTCGCCGCCGTGCGGTCGGCCTCTTTGTCGCCGAGGATGCGGGCGATGAAGCCTTTGCGCGAGTGGCCCACCAGCAGCGGCCGGCCCAGACGGTGAAACTGCCAGCAGTCGGCCAACAGCGTCAAGTTGTGGGCGTGGGTCTTGCCAAAGCCGATACCGGGGTCGAGGCAGATCCGCTCCGGATCGATGCCGGCGGCGGTCAGCGCGGAATCGCGCGCGGCCAGATAGGCGGCAATCTCTGCGACGACGTCGTCGTATTGCGGGTCGTCCTGCATCGTCTGGGGCGTGCCCTGCATGTGCATCACGCACAGTCCGGCCTCCGATTGCCGGGCGACCTCCAGCATCGCCTCGTCGCCGGTCAGTCCCGTGACGTCGTTGATGATCTCCGCGCCGGCGGCGATCGCCTCGCGGGCGACCTCGGCCTTCGAGGTGTCAATCGAGATCGGCACTTCGGTCTGTTCGGCGAGCGCCTGCACGACGGGGATCACCCGGCCCAGTTCTTCGTCGGTGGCGACCGGATCGGAATAGGGCCGCGTGCTCTCGCCGCCGACATCGAGAATCGCCGCCCCCTCGTCCGCCAGGCGAAGCCCTTGTTCGACCGCGGCGTCCGGCGCGAAGAACCGCCCGCCGTCGGAAAAGCTGTCCGGCGTCACGTTGAGGATGCCCATCACCAGCGGCACGTCCGCAAAGGCGAGCCGACGTGTGCGGAGCTGCCAGACAGCGGCACGCTGCGAAACGCGGGAGGCCGTGGGCGAGGGAGAATCGTCTGACATAGCGGCCAGTTTACCACGCCGCTTCCATCGTCGACACGATCTCCTCGGCCAGTCGCACAATGGCCGCTTGCTGCGCGGTGACGAGCGATTGCCCGACTTCCGGGGTGAGATGGCTGGTGGCCGAGACCTGCCAGAGCGGTGCCGGCAGGTTGAGTGCCCGCTCGGGCTGCACCGGTTGGCCGGCGCGATTTGTCCAGTTGACGAGCACCCGCATGCCAATGTCCAGATCGCGGGGGTCGTCGGTGAAGTTTTCGACAATGACCTGCTTCGTATCGTCGACAATCCGGCCGCTGAGCACGGTCTCGGCCCGCTCGCGGGCGACGACCTTGTAGGGTGTCTTCAGCTCGATCTCCTTGATCACGGCCTCGGTGAGCCGCTCGCCCAGGTCGCGGCGAAAGCTCTCCGACTGAAACACTGGCACATGCACGGTGCGGACATAGTCGGGATAGAGGCCCTGCGTGCCGAATCGATAACCGGCACAGCCACAAAGGAGCGTGCCGCAGGCCAGCCACAACACCGTCGTGGCGAGCCGCCAGCGCCAAAGACGGTGGTCACTTACCGCGGCGACCGAGCTGTCGGAAAGCGATCGATGCCGTGAGTCGCGGAGGGCCGTCACGCCTGTTACCTCCGCAGGGGGCCGGGGGTCGGCGCGCGGGCCTGGCGAATCATGTCGTTCAGTTCGTTCTTCTCTTCGGGGAACACGGCCGTCAGCCAGGCGAAGCGCGGCGGGGGATTGCCCGGCTGGTCTGCCAGCTCGCCCAACCGCGTGCGGACCCGGGCGGCAATCGGCGTGTTCGGATACTCGACGAGGATGTCGCGATGGTATTGCCGCGCCGCGTCGATGAACCCTTTGGCGACGAAGAACTCGGCCATCTGATAGTCGCGCTCGGCGCGGGCGGCGCGAATCTGCGCCTCGACCAGCAGCAGTCGCTCGCGATCTTGCCCATGCTTGTGGGGAAACTGTCGCGTGGCTTGCTTCAGCAGGAGTTCCGCCTCTTCGAGCGGCCCGGCGTCGTAGTCGGGGCCCTGATAGGAGCGGAGATTCGACTGAATGCCGAGCAGGTGGGCGTCGTACTGATGCGGGCTGTCGGGATACTCACGCACCAAGACCGTGTAGTGATACGCCGCGTCGTTCCATTCGCCGTAGCGAAAATGCGAGCCGGCGGTCGCCATCAGACTGTCGTCGGCCAGCTTTCCGGTCGGATCGTTGAGCCGCACCCGCAAGAACGCTCGCCGGGCGTTGCCCAGCGTGTCCCGCGTCGGTCGGGTCTTGTCGGTGAAGTTCGCGGAAAAAATGCTCGTCGGATTCTTGTCGTAGAGCTGCAGCCAGAACTGCCCGATGGCAAACTCCCGGGCGACCGCCTTCTCCAGATGTCGCGAGCGCTTGTACTTGGCGAGCAACTCTTCGTAAGCGTCAAACGCCTTGGGGTACCGATCGGTGAAGAAGTAACACTCGCCGATCATGAACATGGCATCTTCTTCCAACGGCGAGTTGGGCCACCGCGACTTGGCCTCTTCGTAAAGATCGAGAGCGCGATCGTAGTTGGCCGCCCGCATGGCGTTCTCGGCTTCGAGAAATCGTTGGCGGGCCAGGTTTTGGTCGACCTCGGGTGTCAGGCGCCAGGGCACCAGGGCCTGCAACAGGCCCGGGCCGTCGTCGTCGCTGGTGCGAAAGTTTTGCAGCGTGTCGGCGAGATTGGAGTCCTCGGGCGACCACGGAGCGTTTCGTCGCGGTTCCGGCGAATAGGGCGGCGGCGCGACCCCGCCGCTGTTGAC
This sequence comes from Planctomycetota bacterium, assembly GCA_003389215.1. Taxonomy (GTDB): domain Bacteria; phylum Planctomycetota; class Planctomycetia; order Pirellulales; family UBA7805; genus MB-PLM-2. The sequence goes on from QQVP01000029.1 coordinate 50,336, forward strand.
CGGTGGCGAGAGCGCCTGCACGCGACGACCTTGTTCGTCGAAGATGCCGTGTCCCTCGATGCGATACAGACCCGGTCCGATCGAGCGCGCGTAGCGGCGGTTTTCGGCCCACCACCGGGCTTGCTCCGGCGTCACGTAGGCGGGCGGGGAACTACCCGAGGGCGGATACTGAGCCTCGGCCCGCCAGGCCACCAGCGCGAAGATGCACGCGGCGGACGTCAGGAAGAGTCGCTGAAGTCGGGTCATAGGTCGGTCGTGGTATGTCAGCAGACGAAGTGCAATCGTCGCGCTGCGACCGCTCGGCCGCTGCGAATCGTCGCGGTGATTCGTCCAGGAGGATTCAGGTGCGAAAACGCTTGTCGAAGGGATGCCCTTGGCCAGCCCGGGAACCAAGTGCCGAACGGCGAACCCGGGTCGTCTGGCAATCGGCGGGGAACAGTACGCCACGCCGCGGCAAAAGGTCAAGATCAGCCGCGACGGACGACCCGTTGTGGGCGGTCGCCAGGAAGCAGAGCCAGCTTGCCAGCGCTGCTGGCGAGGTCGCGAGGACGTTTAGCGCGGTACGCAGCGCGGCGTACCACGAACCGCTAGGCGGTCTCGCGGCGCAGCTGCGGTAGCATCATCCGCAGTTTTTCGATGCGTCGCCGGCTCGCCTCGCTGACCTTGATGCGAGCCCCGTTCCACACCAGTTCTTCGCCGGCGGCTGGCACGTGACCGAGCTGGCTGAACACGAAGCCCCCCACCGTGTCGTAGTCGCCGTCGACCGGAAGGCCCAGGTCGAAGCGGTCGTTCAACTCATCGACGTGGACGCGGGCTAGCACCTCGTAGGTGGTCTCATCGAGTTGGCGAATCTCCTCGACGAGCTCTTCGTCATACTCGTCCACGATCTCGCCGACGATCTCTTCGAGCACGTCCTCGATGGTGACGAGTCCCGAGACGCCGCCGTACTCGTCGAGCACCAGTGCCATGTGATTTCGCGTCTGTTGAAACTCCTCGAGCAGGTCGTCCAGATGCTTGGTCTCGGGCACGAAGTAGGGCTCGCGGAGAATGCTCCGCAGCGGCGACGCCGTCTTGTCGAGGCCATCCTTGAGGACCGGGAGCAGATCTTTGGCATACAGCACGCCGAGAATGTCGTCGCGCGTCTTGTCGTAGACGGGAATCCGCGTGTGACCCGCGTGAATCACGAAGTCCACGACCTCGGGCCAGGGGACATCGACCGACAGCGTGATCATTTCGGTACGCGGCGTCATGATCTTGGCGACGTCGGCGTCGCCCAGCTCCATCACACCTTCGATCATCTCGCGGGCATCTTCTTCGAGCAGACCTTCACGGTGGCCCTCGCTGACGATCGTGCGAATTTCCTCTTCGATCATGTCTTCCGAGGGCGTGGTCGGTTGGCGACCCGCCAGGCGATGGACGAGCACGTCGACCAGTCGCGCGAGCAACGTCAGCGGCGCAAGCAGCCGGTTGATGCCGCGCCAAAATCGCCAGGTGCGGTAGAGAAACGGCGATGCCCAGATCCGCACAATGGCCCACGGCAGCCAGATCTTGAAGGTCAACAGACCGAGCGCGACCGTGCCTGCGCAGCTGGCGACGTTGCCCCAGCCGAGGTCCGCGCCGGCGAACCACCACAGCGTAGTTGCCACGACGAACAACGCCGACGCTACCACGTGCAGGCTCTCGATGCCCACGGCGACATGGTCGTGGTGCTGGAGGATTTCGCCGAATTCAGGCCCGTTCGGGCGAGCGCGGCGAAGTTCCTCGAGTTCGTGACGGTCGAACTCGCGAAGTGACCGAGCCCCGATCGACGCCAGGCACGTAGCCGCGAGGCTTGCGATCGCGATCCAGAAAAACGCCTCAACTGGCACGGACTCGCTTCTCCTTTGCGTTTACTCTCCGGCGGCCGGCGCCCCGACCGAGCCGGTGTCTGCCACTTCATCTACGGGCGGCGTCCGATTGAACCAACCCAGGACGCGGCGCTCCTCCTGCCGCATTTGTTGTCGTTCGTCGGGCGTGCGGTCGTCGAAGCCGGCCAGGTGCAACGTGCCGTGCACGACGTAGAGCAACAGCTCGTCGGCCACCGGCCAGCCGAGCCTGGCGGCCTGTGCCCGGGCGGTATCGAGACTGACGACCAGTTGCCCTTCGAGGTGGCCTTCGGACTGGGCCAGGGGAAAGCTGATCACGTCGGTCGGCTCATCGTGGTCGAGGTAGCGACGATTCAGCTCGTGGATCTGCGCGTCGTCGACGATGGCCACACTGATCTGGCAGCTGGAAAGCCCGGCGTCGGACAGGATGCGACGAATCGCCTCGGTCATGCGAGGGTCCGGCGGGCTGGCCGCGAGGCCGCCGTCTGGGGCTGCATCTCCGGTCCCATTGTCCGGCGTCGCCGCCTCGCCCCACAGCTCCTCAAGCGGGGCGTCGTCCACCTCGAACGCGAACTCAATCCGAAATTCCGACGTTTCTGGCATCAGGCGGTTCGTTGATCGGGGTACTTCACACGTCCGTGATACACGGCGGTGAGCGACTTCGCCAGACTGTCCCGCACCGTGCGGACTTCCTGCAGCGTCAAGCCCGACTCGTCGAGCTGACCGTCGAGCAATCGTTTCATGGTCAGCTCCTCGATCAAGCTTTCGATCCGCGCGGGTGTCGGCTCGACCAGCACGCGGCTGGCGCTTTCGACCGCGTCGGCCAGCATGAGAATGCCCGCCTCGCGCGTTTGCGGCTTGGGTCCGGGATAGCGGAAGGTATTCTCGTCGACGTCGGCCGCATCGGGATCGGTCTCACACTGTTCGCTGGCCCGCTTGTAAAAGTACTCGACCAGCGTCGTGCCGTGGTGCTGCAGGATGAAGTCGATGATCGGCACGGGAAGTCGATGTTGGCGGGCCAAGTCGGCACCGTCCTTGACGTGGGCGATGATGATCAGGGTGCTCATGGCGGGCACGAGCGATTCGTGGCGATTGTCGCCTTGCGTTTGGTTTTCGACGAAGTACTGCGGCTTGAAGATCTTGCCGATGTCGTGGAAGTAGGCCCCCACGCGAACCAACAGGCCGTGGGCACCAATGCTTTCGGCGGCGGCTTCGGCCAGCGACGCCACGTTGATCGAGTGGTTGTAGGTGCCGGGGGCGCGACGCACCAGCTCTTGCAACAGTGGATGGGCGGCGTCCCCCAACTCGAGCAGGCTGATATCGGTGATCACGCCGAACACCTTTTCCACGACGGGCAGCAGGCAGGCCATCATGACGATGCCCGAGAAGATTCCGGCCAGGGCGAAGTAGCCCGCATCGATGAGCCCCAGGCCCAGCGACTGGCTGTCGACGACGCTTACGCCAATGGTGGTCAGCGCCGCGACCAACCCCACACAGAAGCCGACGTACGTCAACTTGGTACGGCTGCGAACCTGACCGAGCATCAAGATTGCGGTGGCGGCCGCCGCCATGAGGATGACAAACGGGGTCAGTCCCTGGCCTAGCGAGAGCACAACGACCACGCCGAGCGAGGCCGCCAGCAGCAGGGCCAATTCGCGATTGAAGGCGATCGCCACCGTCATCGAGAACAGCAGCAGCGGCACCATCTCGGCGCTCCAGTAGTTGGCCCAGTAGCAGAGCACGACGGTGGCCGTGGAAATGGCCAACAGGCCGACGAATTGACCGAGGTTCTTCAGCAGATCTGGATAGCGGAAATGGATGAAGAAGCCGCAGAGGGTGTACAGCGCGGCATACATGCCGAGCGTTCCCAGCCAGCGCGCCAGCATGTCGGCACGGCTCAGTTGCGCGGAGTAGGCTTCGTGTTCCAAGCGGATCAGCTCGAAGCTCTTGGCGTCGATCGGCGTTCCCGCGGCGACCAGCACCGCATCGCGGCGGATGACGTCGTAGACCTCTTCGACGCTGTTGGACGCAAGCCGACGTCGCTCGGCGGTCCGCTCGGGGTCGAGAGTCAGCGTGGTGGCGCTGGGCAACTTGTGCTTGAGCCAGTCGTCGACGCGGGCCACGATGTCGTCCGATTGCAGCGTCTTCTTCAGCTTCTCGGGTAGCCGCTCGAGGACATCGGCCAGCAAGACCTCTTCGACCGCGACGTTCGACTCGTTCTCGGGGTTGCCGATCGGATAGACGCGGATCTGCAATTGGTTGAAGTCCGCGTTGCCGTCGACTCCGTCGTCCGCGTCGGGTTCGATGAGATAGGCCAACAGCCCGTTCTGTTCCACGTCGCGAAGCGCCTCGGCCACGGCCGTTTCGAACTGGGCCAACGCTCCGTCCGGGATCAGGGCCTGACGAAACTGCTCCAGCTGCTCGCGATAGATGTCGTCGTCGAGTTTGGGAGAGGTCTCCGTGGTGAAATAGAATTCCTTCTTCCAGATTTCGAAGTCGTCGTCGCTGATCTCTTTCTCGCCGCCCACCGGATCGAATCGGACGACCGTGTTCTTCAGATCACCGCGCAGTTGACGGATCGGCTCGGGATCGTGCCGATAGACGCGGCGAGCTTGGCGCATCGCTTGTTCGCGTGCCCGCCGCGTTTGCTCGGCGTTGGCGCGGCGAAAGTCGGTGCGGGCGGTAATCGCCCGACGCGGCACGTCCCCTTCGCGAAAGACCAACGGCGGCAGCCAGGCCCGCGTGACCAGCAGCAGGATCACGGCCGCGGCCAGACAGAGTCCCATGCGGATGAGCAGGTCCCCGTCCGACAGGCGGTGCCAGATCCGCGACGTCCAGCGCGTCGTGGGATCGAGATCGGCTACGTGATCTCGTCTCGACTTGGTGTGCTTACCGGCCCCCGTCGACATGTGCGATGGCTCTTCTCGTTCGGGAAATCTTGGTTCAGCGACGTCGTGACTTGGCCGGCTTCGCGCCGGGCCGATCCTCATACGCTCGGACGATATCTTGTACCAGGCGGTGCCGCACGATGTCGGTCTCGCCCAATTCCACCCGCGCAAAGCCCTCAATCGACTCGAGTCGATGCACGGCGTCGATCAGCCCGTTGGCCTGATGGGCCGGCAGATCGATCTGGGTCGTGTCGCCCGCCACCACGATCTTCGACATGGCGCCCATGCGGGTGAGAAACATCTTCATCTGCGCGACGGTCGTGTTCTGAGCTTCGTCGAGGATAATAAAGGCCTCGTTCAGGGTGCGTCCCCGCATATAGGCCAGCGGGATGACCTCGATCACGTCCTGCTCCATGTAGCGGCGAAATTGCTCGTAGTCGATCATCTCGTGCAACGCGTCGAGCAACGGCCGCAAATAGGGATTGATCTTGGCCGCCAGATCGCCGGGCAGGAAGCCGAGGCTCTCGCCCGCTTCGACCGCCGGGCGAACCAACACGATCTTGCGGATCTTTTCTTTCTTCAGGGCGGCGACCGCCATGGCCACGGCCAGATAGGTCTTGCCCGTGCCGGCCGGTCCCACAACGAAGGTCAGGTCGTGCTTGCTGATCGCTTCGACGTAGCGGGCCTGTCCCAGGGTTCGCGGGCGGACCTCGCGACCGGCTTGCATCACCTCAATCGCCGGCACGTCGGCGGCGTCGCGCAAATCGCCCGTCACGCGTGCCATGGCCTGGGCGACGTCGTCGGGCTCCAGGGCCCCTCGGCGGCTGAGCTGTCGCTTGAGCTGCTCGATGACCGCGGTCGCCTGGGCCACGTTGTCCTCGGGGCCTTCGACGCGGATCTCGCCGTCGCGGGCGAGGATCGAGACATCCAGCGACTCGCGGATCAGTCGCACGTTCCGATCACGAGGGCCAAACAGCGGCAACAGAATTTCGTGATCGGAAACCGGAATGATGGCTTGGTACATCAATAAAAAAACGCCGGCACGCGAGGCCAACGTAAGCGGTGTGAGCCTGGGCTCAAACGACCCTTTCAAATATACCTAATCCTCGCCGAAGGGAGCCAGTCGGCGCCAAACTCGGGGCGCAACAGGCTCGCCAATAACGAGTTGTGGAATTCGGCATTTCATTCGCTCAGCTGGCACTGCCGGCTGGCACGATCCATTCGAAGGCCAGCAGCAGGTAGGCCACCGGGGCCGCTGCCAGCAGCGAATCGATCAGATCCAAGACGCCGCCGAACCCGGGCAGCCAGACGCTGGAGTCCTTCAGATTGGCCGCCCGCTTGAGCAGCGACACGTTCAGGTCGCCCAACACGCCGACCAGGGCCAGCAGCACGCCATACGACATGATCTTCCACCACGGCGAAGTCGTGGGGGTGCCAAGCCACTGGGGTCCCACCACGGCGAAGGTGACCCAGGCACTCACCGCGGCAAAGGCGAGCCCGCCCACCAGGCCTTCAATTGTCTTGCCGGGGCTGACGCGGGGCGCCAACTTGTGACGGCCCAGCAGACGTCCGACGATGTAGGCCCCGATGTCGCTCATCTTGACGATGAAGAACAGCGAGATCACCGCCAGCGTGCCCCAGCGTGAACTGTCGAGGTAGCGGAGCTGAGCGATGAAGCTCCCCAGTCCGGCCACATAGGCAATCGCGAAGACGCCGAAGCAGAGATTCGCACTCACCTTCTCGGCGTTCTCGAAGTTGAGAATCTCGACGAGGGACACGAACAAAATCGCCACGGCCAGCGTCGCCAGCGGCCAGGCCATCGCTCCCGACGACCCGCCTCCCGACAACTCGGGCACCAGGTGCGGCACGAAGTTGCTGATCACCACCAGGGTCGTGCCGAGATAGATGCCCACGCGCGGAGGACGACGTGCCTGGCCGCTTCCCAGGCGGACCATTTCGCCGGCCGAGAGAATGGCGAACACGGTCATCACCGGCAGCAGGTAGACGCCCGGCCGCTCGGACACGAAGTCGGCGTAGACCAACAGGGCGGTGATCGCCGCCATGATCGGACCGAGCAAGAGTCGCCAACGGAGCAAGGTCGTAATCCCTGAGGTAATGGACGCGTCTTGGCGGCAAGGCTCCGTCGCGCCCGCTCGTCGGCCGCTTGTCGAGGTGCCGCCGACGATCGTGTTAAAGGCTCAAGTCACTCGGGTCTGTGGGGGCTTCGGTCAGTCCGCCAAAACGCCTCTCCCGCGCGGCAAAATCGCGAATGGCCTGGTGCAAATCCGGCTCGCGAAACTCCGGCCAGCAGCGCTCGGTAATCCAAATCTCCGCGTAGCTGATCTGCCAGAGCAGAAAGTTGCTAATCCGCATCTCTCCCGCCGTGCGAATCAAGAGATCGGGATCGGCCATGCCGGCCGTGTAGAGCCGCTCGTCGATCAGCGACTCGTCGATCGCGTCCGGTTCGAGCGCGCCCGCCTTCACGTCCGCGGCCAGCGAACGAACTGCGTCGAGCAACTCTCCACGGCCGCCGTAGTTGATGGCCAGACAGAGTCGCGTGCCACGGTTCGCGCGGCTCATTTCGATCGTCTTGTCGAGTTCGCGCTGCGCCGAAGCGGGAATGCCCTCGCGGCGACCGATCACGTCGACGCGGATATTGTTGTTCATAATCCGCGACCGCTCTTCGATCATGTACTGTTCGAGCAGATGCATGAGGAAGTCGAGTTCCTCGGCCGGTCGCTTCCAGTTCTCGCTCGACAGACAGTAGAGCGTGAGCTGTCCGATGTCGAGCCGCGAGCATTCCTCGGTGGCGCGACGGACGCTTTCGACTCCGCGGCGATGGCCCTCGATGCGGGGAAGGCCTTGTCGTTGTGCCCAGCGACCGTTGCCGTCCATGATCACCGCGATATGGCGCGGACGCTGCTCGACGGGCACTTCCAGCGTTCGCTCGTGAGCCGATGTCGACGGTGCTTCGGTCATCGCCAGAGCCCCCTTCCGCTCAGAACGTGTCCCGAATAGCGTGAAATGAGAAAAACTGCTACGGCTCCCCCTTTGGTTTTCGGATCCAAGGACGGAGGAGCCGCAGCATGGAAACGGATGGTAAGTATCCCAGCGATCTGTCGGACGG
>QQVP01000041.1 GCA_003389215.1 Planctomycetota bacterium
GTCAGTACACTTACCAGAGCAAGAATCGAGCGGCCGAAAATTGGACCAGACCCCGGGCGGCGGGTGGCAGCGGACTCCTCGGTTTGTGTGCCACATCTGCTTGTCAGCCAGTGCTGTGACGCGGTGTCTTTGCACGGGCATGACCACACCAGCGTGGCCATGGCACTCCGACGAGATTGTCGGCAGAGAATTGGACCAGGATTACAGGATCGCAGGATGGAAGGACCAAAGGGTCCGCAAGAGGGAAGTTCGATCCGGTCGATCCTGTTCATCCTGTCGAAAGACCGTGTCGATTCGGTTCATCTTGTTTCGAGTCCGTGCGGTCAGCGGGCGACGAAGGGGTCCGGTCCAAGTTTTCGGTCAGTACACTTGCCAGAGGAAGAATCGAGCGGCCGAAAATTGGACCAGACCCCGGGCGCCGGGTGGCAGCGGACTCCTCGGTTTGTGTGCCACATCTGCTGGTCAGCCAGTGCTGTGACGCGGTGTGTTTTCGCACGGGCATGACCACACCAGCGTGGCCATGGCGCCGGGCTTCGCGGCCAGGCCTCGCACGGAGCGGACGAAGATTCGTCGACAGGGAGACAATGAAGAGAGAAGAGACTCGTCGACAGGATGACAGGATAACGGGATCCAGGACGAAAGACCTGTCCTAAATCGCGTCAGCGGCCGTTTCGCCGGCTCCCACTGGCAGAGCCAGTGCCACGCGACGGTACTAGCTTCGCCTGACCATTCCGGCCGCTGTTGGATCAAAACTCTCGGGAAAGACAGTGTTGTCGTCGTAGGCTGCGCCGCGAAGATTGGCACCGCTCAACCGCGTGCCACTCAGATTCGCACCTTCGAGCCAGGTGCTTCCGCCCACGTTGTCGAGTCCCAGGTTGGCGTCATGCAGCGTGGCATTCTCTAGATTTGCATCCGTCAAGTTCGCGCCGCGAAGGTCCGAACCAGTAAGGATGGCATCTTGAAGATTCGCCCCAATAAAATGCGTCCAATACAAGTCGGCATTGGTGAAGTCTGCCGCTTGTAGATTGGCGTCACTAAAAGAAGCTCCTTCCAATACAAGGTTTGCGAAGACACCCTCTCGAAGATCCATATCGTCAAACCAATAGCCGACTGGGTCGTCTGGGCATTCGAGTATCAGCTCGCCTCTTCGACTCTTGATTCGCATCTACCCGCCGTAGGTCCCTCAAGATTCGATCCGTTGCCTGATTCCAGGAGAGCCGAGGACCCAATCCCGTCGCCAATGCCCTAGTCTAACGCATCTCGCGATGGCCCCGGGCCCCGCCACCGCACGCCGGCCCCGGAAACTCCGCTTTTTCGCGGGAAACGTAGTCTGTTGCGCGGCAAACTTTTTTCTTGCCACCGCGGCCCTCTTGGCCGGTCAAAATCCCTCGCTTACGGCGTGCGAGTCCGTTGATTCGTGTTGTCGTGCAACGAGTTAGCGAGGCCGACTCTTTTCCATTTTTTCGCGCGCCTTTTTGGGTTTTTTCGGCGTGCCGCAGCGGGCTGTTGACGCGCGCCCTACACCTCCTAAAACCGAGCCCTAATTCGTTTCGGAACGGCCGCGGACGCACCGAGAAGAGGCCCGGCGAATGACGGTCATTCGCCCAGCAACCGGGCGTTGGCGGCCAGAACAGAGCAGGGAGTGTGGCATGCGGAGGACATTGTGTACGTGGGCGGTTTTGGCGTTGGGGCTGTTGATTTTGGTACCGGACGAGGCGGATGCACGACGCCGACGGTCGCGGAAGAACAACAACTACTACTCGAGCAACTACGTCCGACCGACGTCGACAACGACGGTCGCCAACAACACCCCGGAGAAGGCCGAGAAGAAGGCCCCGCGCTGGACTGTCGGCAAACTTTGGAAGCATACCCGCGGTGACCGCACCGAGTACGACTACAACTGGGCGGCGCGACGCGACTGGAAGAAGCCCGAGGCCAAGCCCTGGCTGTTTGCAGACCGAGTGCGAATCAAGCTCGATCTGCGGGATGATCTGCGACCGCTGGCCGACCAACTGAAGGTCAAGCTGACCTGGAATTACATGCACCGCAGCAAAACCTTGCATACCACCTGGGCCGAGATTCAGCAGGACGGCGAAGATCGGTACCTCGATCTGACCGGCCTGGACGAAGGTCGCCTGGTAAAGGCGCGGCTGGAGATCTTCCGTCCGCAAGCCACCGAGGCCACGGCGGCCCAGATCACGCCTGCGACCTTTGCGGCCAGCAAGCAGGGCGACGATACGCCGGCCGGCTACGAACGGGTCGGTGCGGTTCACGCGCCGTACTACGGAGTGACCGGCTCGGAAGCGAACGAAGAGTGGCAGCGACGTGCCCAGATTGTCTCGTTCAGCTTCTCGCAGTGGTATCACGACGAGGCCTACGGCGGTCGCTACTGCAACTACGACTGCTACAGCTTCTATCAGAAGAGCGCCAACTCGGAGCTGGCCGGGTTCACGAAGAAGTCGGTCGCCAACTCCGACGTGCCCAAGCTGTCCAAGGCGGGCCGGCGATTCCACGGCGACTATCTGATCATGTCGGGCCACTACGGCATGGGACTTTGCTACGACGAAGATACCGATCGCTTTTGCTCGATCGAGGGCAACTACGCCCTGAGCGGACCGTATCGGATCAACATCGATCAGAACTATCACGGTCTCTATACGTGGCACACGATCATGAACATCGTGCCGCGGGCGAAGTCGGCACCGGCGAAGGTCGAGACGGCTGCGCACGAAGGTTGATCGCGGAATTTTATGAAACGTGGGGGGCGGCCGCGCACGGAGGCGCGGCTGTCTTTTTTTGTGGGGTGCTCGTTCTCTCGTGGAGTTGTCGTCGAGTTCTTGTGGGGTCCTCTGCAGGCGCCGACCGTCGCGGAGACTCGACCCACAGCGACTCTCCGCCACCCGGTGGGGCAGGGGCGCACCCCAAGACTTGGAAGCCCGGCGGTCATCCGTTACGATCTACGCCGTTAGCAGGCCCGGTGCACCGCGCCGGCGCGCGGCGGTGCGACCCTGGTGGATCGCCCGAGCGTGCCGTCGCTGGACCGTCTGCCGGCGACCGACGTGAAGAGGCACTTCAGGACTAACCGCCATTGCCGAGAACTGTGCCGGGAGGGGATACCGCATGAACATGTTGGGAGCGCGTCGTCGGTCGTTTGGTTCGAGATCCTGGATTGCCACCTTCGTCGCCATGACGATCGCCGTCACAGCGTTGGGTTCGTCGCCGCTGCTGGCGGACGATCCGACGCTGCCGGACTTGATCTACCAGGTCTCTTCCGGCAACGTCACCGTCGATCCGACGGACAGCGGCACGCTGATCGGGTACGAGTTGAACAGTAACGACGAGTTTCTTCCCGGCAACTTTACGCCGGTCCTCACGGCCGGAGTCTCGACCGCCAACACGGGTGAGCTGTCCGAGGCCAGTCTGACCGCGCTGACCACCCCGGGCAGTATCGGTCAGGTGCTGCCCGCCTGGCTGACCGAGAGCGAGCTCGATGCGCTGTTCACGACGCGGAATGCGTCGACCGCGCTGGGTCAGCCGCTGGTCCCGTTCGATCTCATCTTGCAGCTGCCGACGACGGTCTCCAACGCTTCGTTCGATACCGTGGGCGACCAGGACATTCTGAACCTCGACTTCGGCACGGTGAATCCGAACGCGACACCGGCGGCGTTGGGGATTGCGATCGCCAACGTGGCCCCCGCCGGCGACACGGCCCGGCTCGATCTGTTGAGCGTCACGGGGTCGGGAGACACGGGCGTGTTGACGACCAACGTGACTCCCTTCACCGATCTCGACGCGGGCAGTTCGCTGAGTTTCGAGGCCAACATGGTCGACACGAGCTCGATTGGCTCGTTCAGCGCCAGCTACGATCTCGACTTTTCGGACTTGCTGGGCACGAGCCAGACGCTCACGATCAACCTGACCGGGGATGTTGCGCTTTTTGACGATCCCACGATGCCCGACTTGATCTACAACTCGAGCACCGGCGATGTGACGATCGATCCGACCGACAGCGGCACGGTCTTGGGATACGTCCTGCAGAGCAATGACGAGTTTCTGCCTGGCAATTTCACGCCGGCGTTGTCCGGCGGACTCTTTACCGCGCGAACCGACGAACTTTCCGAAGCGTCGCTGACGGCGCTGACCACCCCGACTTCGATCGGCAGCGTCTTTCCGACGGGGCTGGACGTCAACGGCGTACTCGACTTGCTCACGACGAACACCGTGAGTACGGCACTCGGGTCACCCACGGTGAACTTCGACATCGAGGTCGTTTCCTGTTCGATTGTGGGGGACGCCAACTGTGACGGATTCGTCGACATTCTCGGCGACATCCTGCCCGCCTTTACGAGCTTCACCGGCCCCGGCTCGTTCGGAAAGACGCGTGCCGAGGGCGACGTCCACGGCACTCTGACCGGCGCGACTCCAAGCAACGATCCGCACGACGGGGACGTCGACGTCTCGGATGTGCTGACGATCTTCGGCGCCTTTACCGGACCTCCGCCCGATGAAGGAGGCCTGGGGCCACCCGCGGCAGCCGGCGATCCGTCCATCCCCGACCTGATCTACGATCCCACGACCGGCGAAGTCGTCCTCGACCCGGACGGAAGCTCGATCATCGGCTATTCGTTGCAGAACGCCACGAACAGCTTCTTGCCCGGCAACCACACGCCAATTCTGGCGGGCGTGACCACGGCGCTGACGTCGCAATTGGAAGAGGCGGCCCTGGCGCCCGGCTCCGGCTCGATCGGACTCGTCTTTCCCACAGGGTTGGACCTGGCCGGTTTGCAGGCGTTGCTGACGGTGAACCAGGTGAGCCGCTCGTTGGGTGCTCCGCTGGTCCCGTTCGACCTGGTCGTGCTGTCGAGTGGACCGGTGGTGCCGGAACCCACGACGCTGACGATGTTCGCCGTGGCCCTGGCGACATTGGCAGTCGTGGCCCGACACCGCGGCGGCTAAGCTTGCCGCGTCCGTAGGACACCCGACGCGGTGCGGCGCTACTCGATGTGCAGGCAGACGCGGTGATCGTCGGCCGCTGTCCACGTCGCGTTGGTGCGAGCGCCTATGCCGTGATCATCAGGTTGTCGCGGTGCACGACCTCGTCGTAGGGACAGTGCGAGAGGACTTCACGGATCTCGCTCGTCTTCAGACCCTGGATGCGGAGCACCTCGGCGGCCGAATAGTTGGTCAGCCCGCGGGCGATCTCTTCGCCGTCCTGGTTCCGAATCGCCACGACGTCGCCCTTGTCGAATTCGCCCTCGCAGCGGGTAATGCCGATGGCCAACAGGCTGCGGCCTTGCTCGACCAGCGCCTGGCAGGCTCCGGCATCGAGCACCAGGGTGCCGCGGGGATGGGCGGTGAAGCCAATCCAGCGCTTCCGCGACTGGATACTCTGCCCCTGGGCGACGAAGAGCGTGCCGATCGTCTCGCCCGCGACAATCTTCGCCAGCACCCCGGGCGTATGCCCGTCGGCGATGATCACATTCTCGCCCGCCGCGGTCGCCATGCGGGCCGCCTCGAGCTTGCTGGTCATACCGCCTTTGCTCAGTCGGCGGTCGGCGTTGTCGTGCGACTCGCCGCAATCGAGCCGCATCACCGACTCGTCGAGCTCTGTCACCGTGGGGATCAGGTTCGACGCAGAATCGTCCGGGTCGCCGTCGTAAAGACCCGCCACGTCGGAAAGCAGCACCAACAGCGGCGCCCGCAGCAGATTGGTAACCATCGCGGCCAGCCGGTCGTTATCGCCGAAGGTGGTGAGCAGCTCGTCGACGGCGACGGTGTCGTTTTCGTTGATGATCGGCACGGCCCCATATTGCATCAGCGTGACAATCGTATTGCGAACGTTCAGGTAGCGGGCACGATGATCGAGATCCTCGGCGGTCAACAGCACCTGGGCCGCGTGCCGGCCGTGCTGGCGAAGTGCCTGGTCGTAGGCCTCGACGAGATGCGCCTGCCCGATCGCGGCGACGGCCTGCAGATGGGCCAGATCGCGGGGCCGCTCGGTCAGTTGGAGTCGCCCCATGCCGGCCCCGACCGCTCCGCTGCTGACCAGGGCCACACGGCGACCGGCGGCAATCAACTCGCTGACCTCGGCCGCCAGCGAACCGATCCGCTCGAGGTCGAGCAACCCCGCACGATCGGTCAGCACGCGGGTGCCAACCTTAACGACGACCGTATCGGCCGCCGTGGCGATTTCTTGACGGAGGAGGTCTTGCATGGGGGAGATCTAGATTGGGCCGCTTCGTGCGCGGAACGCGGGCGTTTCTGGGCTAGGATAGTCGACCCGAGCCTCCTTCAACAGCGGTCGCTTTTCCCGGAGATACTTGCTTTTTTTCGCGAGGTGTTCGCTTGCTAACGACTCTTTCGGGCGATAACTTAGGGGGGGCGTGACGAGCCGATAAGAGGGGCAGCGAGGTCCGCAGCGGGCGACCGATTCCGAGCACGCATCTTCGCGAGCCCTTGCGACCCGGCAGAGACTGCCCGAGCGAGAATCGACGATCCCCTGCGTAATGCGTAAGGAGCAATCTATGAGTGAAGACGCACGTCAGCCCGATGAGATTACCGAGGCACCCGACATTCAGACCGACGAAGCGCCGGAAATCCAGTTGGACGAAGCTCAGGTTGCCGCGTTCATCGCACAACTTCACACCGAGCAGAATCTCGTTGCGGGTATCGCGGCAGGATTGGCGGGCGCTCTGGTAAGTGCCATCGCCTGGGCGGCCATTACCGCGTCCACAGGCTACCAGATCGGCTATGTCGCCATCGCGGTGGGCTTCGTCGTGGGCTTCGCGATTCGCATCGCCGGCAAAGGAATGGACCCGATTTTCGGGTACATTGGCGCTGGACTCGCGCTGTTGGGATGCGCGGTCGGCAACCTGCTGAGCGTGAGCTATTTCGTTGCTGATGAACTGGACTTGAGCTTTGCAGATTTCTTGCTGAATCTTAATGTCCCCTTGGTCGTCGAAATGATGAAGGCCTCGTTTTCGCCGATGGATCTGCTCTTCTACGGCCTGGCGATTTACGCGGGCTACAAATTCTCCTTTCGACAGATTACTCAAGACGAGCTTAACGAGCTGGCCGCCGCTTCGGCGTAATCGGCGACTTCGTTCCGCTCGCGGAGGCTGGCAGCGCGCGGACAGCGGCACGCCATGGCGAGGCAGTGCCAGCGACGCATCCGCCACAGGGTGGGCCTGTATCGCCCCAGAGCTTGCTTCCGGTGCGGTTCCTTGAGATGCACCGCGACACGCTCTAAAATGCATTCTGCCGCGGAGATTTCGAGGCGTCGCAGGGCATCAGGAAATCGCCCCCCCTCGAAGCCAGGTTGGCGAACGCTCCGACGTGAACTCCCACCCACCCCCGACCGCGATCGGTAGGAAGCCGGTCGACGCATCTTTATGAGCGAGCTCTTTCACGAATGCGGCGTGGCCGCGATCTATCACCTGCCCGGCCGGGAGGTGAGCCCGCTCTGTCCCGAGCAGGGCCCCGACGAAGTGTCGCGGCTGATGCCACGGATGCTGTTGGATGTGCAGAACCGCGGCCAACTCGCCGCCGGCATGACCACCTATCATCCGCAGCGCAACCAGCTCATCGACACCCACAAGGAAACCGGCACGGTCAGCGAAGTCTTTCGCATGGCCCATCGAGGCAAGTTCACCAGCCTGATGGACAAGTATGCCGGCCGGGCCGCCATCGGGCACACCCGCTACGCCACCTGTGGTCAGGAAGACCGCAGCTACGCCCAGCCGTTCGAACGGCATCATGTCGAAACGCGGAAGTGGTTCGGCTTCGCCTTCAACGGACAGCTGGCCAACTATCAGCAGTTGCGCCAGGAGCTGCTCTCGCAGGGCAGCTATCATCTCGCCCGCGATACCGACACCGAAATCATCATGCACGAGATCAGTCGGCAGATGTCAGGCGATCGGCAACCGTCGCTCTTGGAGATGTGGACCGAAGTCGACGCGCGTCTGGACGGCGCGTATAGCATGGTCTATCTGAACGCCCGCGGCGACATGCTCGTGGTCCGCGATCCCCTGGGCATCAAGCCGCTCTGCTATGCGATCGAGGGGCCGATGTTTGCCGCGGCCAGCGAAAGCGTCGCATTGCTGAATCTCGGCTTCAAGCCGGAGAGCATCGTCTCGCTGCTGCCGGGTCAGGCGGTGACGATCATCGACGGCCAGCTCGAAGTGCGGCCCTTTGCCCGTTCGGGTCGCCGGGCCCACTGTTTCTTCGAGTGGGTTTACTTCGCCAACGTCGCCAGCACGCTCGACGATCGCAGCGTCTACCTGGCCCGCAAGGCGCTCGGTGAAGAACTGGCCCGATTGGAATTGGCCGACGGCTCGGTGCCGCTCGACGAGGACACCATCGTCGTACCGGTCCCCGATACGAGCAAGGCGGCGGCCGACGCGATGGCCTATCGGCTGAAGCTGCCATCGCTCGAAGGGCTGATCCGCAACCGCTATTCAGGACGCACCTTCATCGAGAACGACACCAGTCGCCGCCACAAGGCGGAAACGAAGTACACGCCGCTGCCGGAAGTCTTGCGGGGCAAGCGCGTGTTTCTGGTCGAAGATTCGATCGTTCGCTCGACCACGATGAAGGTGCTGCTCAAGCGGATTCGCGAAATGGGGGGCGTCCGCGAGATCCACGTGCGGGTGGCCTGCCCGCCGATCGTCGCGCCCTGTTTCTACGGCATCGACATGTCGCGAATCAGTGAGTTGTTCGCGCCGAACTTCATGGAGGGTGCGGAACTCACCGACGCCGTGCAGTCCGACATGGCCAAGGCCTTGGGCGCCGATTCGGTGCGCTACCTGCCGGTCGAGTCGGTAGCCCGTGCCGTGCGTCTCGACACCGATCAACTCTGCCAGGCGTGCATCACCGGAAAGTACCCGACCGAACACGGCACGAAACTCTATCAGGTGGCGTTGGCCAACGCCCGCCAGGACGACGTCGCCCGGACGTACGAAAGCGTCGAGGCGGTGAGCTAGAGCGCGTTTAGGATAGGTGTCGCGTCATTGGCGTGGGCGAGGCAAGTCTGGCCACCAGACCGAAGCAGACGAATTGGTAAATTCGTCGATACAGGTCGACGTCGCCAAGCACAGCCGCAGCTAGCCAAGACGCTAGAGATAAACGAAACGCGCTCTAGATGGCGTTCGAGGTGTCGGCCGCGGACGACGCCTTCGCCGCGGCGGCTGCGGGCTCATGCACGAACTCCGCCCGATAGACGGGCTGCTCGCCCAGTTGCATGCGACGGTCGAAGTGCGTTCGCCAGGGGGCCGATCCGCCGATCTGACCGTCGACGACTTCCCGAGGGCCGGCCAGTTGCGAGACGCGGTCGAGCAACTTTAGCGTCGTGTGAAAATACTCTTCGACGTCGGTCCAGAAATGGAGTCGACCGCCAGGCTGTAGCACCCGCTCGACATCGGCCACGAACGCCTCGTTCATCACACGGCGTTTGCGATGCCGCTTCTTCCACCAGGGATCGGGAAAGTAGACGTGCACCGCCGCAACGCTGTCGGAGCGGAGAAATTCGCGAAACAGGCGCAACGCGTCGCCATGAATCATCCGCGCGTTCGGGGCCTCGAGCCGGGCCAGCTTGGCCGCGGCAAAGCGGGCGTACTTGCCCGATACCTCGATGCCGAGGAAGTTGTGCTGCGGCACGGCTTCGGCGGCGGCGGCCAAGAACATTCCTTTGCCGGAGCCGACCTCGACTTCCAGCGGGGCGTCGAAATCGAATAGGGAAGCGACCTCGAGCGGAGCGGCAAGCTGGTCGAGCCCGGCGACGAAGTGGCGGGAAAGGTCGACGTCGTTGTGAATCTTCTTCAGTGCGCGACGTCCCATAGTGACTCCTGGCCACAGTGATTCCTGGCTGCGCGAGCGAACCTGCGGATCGCGTCAACGCGTGATCGGTCGCGGTCCGCCGAAGGCCTCTTCAATTTCGTCTTCCCAGTGGGCACCCGGATCGGGCGTGCCCATGGCAAACAGCGGCATCAGCAACAAACCCGCCACAAAGCCACCGACGTGGGCCGCGAAGGCAATGCCACCGACCTGCGGATCCAACAACTGGGCGTGCAGCTGAACGAACTCCATCACGAACCACAGCCCCAAAACGATCATCGCCGGGATATCGGCAAGAAAGAAGATGAACCCCAGAAAGACGATCGTCTTCACGCGGGCCGTGGGATAGGTGATCGCGTAGCCGCCCAGAATTCCGGCAATGGCTCCGCTGGCCCCGACCACCGGCACGGGGCTATGGGCGTCGACAAAGCCGTGGCAGGCGGTCGCCAGCAATCCACAAAGCACGTAGAAGAGGATGTAAATCAAATGGCCCAAGCGGTCTTCGATGTTGTTGCCGAAAATCCACAACATCCACATGTTGGCCAACAGATGGAGCCAGCTCCCGTGCAGGAACATGGTCGTGAACAAGGTGGCGATGATGGCCGCAGAATCGGCCTTCAACTCGACGACTTGCTCGGGCTGATTCTCCGCTTCCTCTGCCCGCTCTTCATCGACAGGCTCTTCTTCTGACTGGACGGGAACCTTCACGACCAGATCGGGATCGGAGAGCTGGTCGATCCGCTGCGGGACAAAACCCCAGTGAGCGTAAAAGGTGCGCACCTCCTGGTCCGACATCTGGGCGACAAAGAAGTGGATCGCCGCGTTGATCAGAATGAGCAGGATCGTCACGACGGGCCAACGGCGCGTCGGATTGTTATCGAAAAGCGGAAGCAGCATGTCGGGAAACTGCCGAGACGACGGGAACGGAAAAACGCGGACACATGCGGCGGACTGTCGCCGAGGAATTCTCAGAGAACCCTAGGCGCGCGAGAATCGACGGCAACGATGTCTGCGACCACGTCCCTCGCTAGGACGTTTCTTCGCGGAGCGATGATAGCGGCAGGGGAATGCCACGAATCTCACCCTCGACGACGCGTGTCTGGTCGACGTAGCCCTGAAACTCGCACACGATGATGGCACTACGACGCGCCTTCAACCGTGCCAATTGTAGTACCAAGCGGTCGCCGGGACGAACGGCCCCACGAAAGCGGACGTTGTCGAGTCCGCCAAACCCGACGACCTCAGCGCCCAAGAGATCGTACTTGAGGGCGAAATAACTGGCCACCTGGGCCGCGGCCTCGCACATCACGATGCCAGGCATGAGCGGCATGCCGGGCATGTGGCCCCGCACCCAGAAGTCGTCCATCGACGTGTCCTTGTAGCCGACGCAGGCATAGCGCTGGTCATCTTCAAGGACGATCGCCGTGAGTTGCTCCATCTCGTAGCGCTGAGGATTGAAGCGGCGAATCTCCTCCTGATCCGCCACGATATTGGCAAGATCGTAGCTGTCGAAGGGAACGATCGGTTCTTTGCGGGGCACGCGAGACTCTCCTCTGCCAGACCAGAAGGGGCATACGAGCAGGGCCGGTAAATAAAGCAGGGGGGTGATCGAGAACTGCCAGCCGGTTGCCGGACGCACCGCTATGTCTTCACGCGGTGGCGCTTTTCCTTCCGCTTGCGACTGCACGCAGGGCGTTTGCCGTGATTCGCTTTCTTGATCTTGCGTCCTGGTTTCGACATCGCGAGGAAACTCCGTGGGCTAAGGGGAACGCTGGCTTGCCAGTGGCGAACCGCACATTTTAGCAAACGAAGTCGAGCCTGCAAACGTCGCGCGAACGTCGCCGAAGAGCGGTGCGGCAGACGAGATGCTGGCAGCAAACTCGCCCCGATCGCCCCAGCCGCTCACGAGCGGCTGACGTCAATCCACTGCTGTAGCGTTCGCCGGGCGGTTCCGCTGTCGATCGCCTCGGCGGCAAGCTGAGCCGCCAACCGCGGCGTTTCCCCGCGCCCGGCCGTCCAAATCGCGGCGGCCGCATTGGCCAGGACGATGTCGCGGGCCGTGCCCGAATCGCCCGCCAGCACCTGCTCGATCATGGCCGCGCTCTGTGCCGCGTTCTCGACCCGAATGCTGTCGAGCGTCGACGTCGGCAGGTCAAAGTCGGCGGGAGTCCACGGATACGACTTCGCGGCCGCCGAGCCTGCGGAAGCATCCTGCGTTTGCCCCACCTCCAGCACGTTCGTCGGTCCCGTCAGCGTCACCTCATCGAGTCCGTCCGCCCCGCAGACGATCAGCGCGCGAGTCGTGCCCAGAATCGCCAGGGCCTCGGCCAGTGTCTCGCGAATCTCGGGGCGGCCGACGCCCAAGAGTTGGTACGGCGCGCCGGCCGGATTGCAAAGCGGCCCCAACAGATTGAAGATCGTGGGAAAGCCGAGTTGCTTGCGCACCGCCGCGACGTACTTCATGGCCGGGTGCATGCGGGGGGCGAAGCAAAAGCCAATGCCCACCTCGTCGAGGCATCGCTCGACCACTTCGACCTCAACGTCGATGTCGATCCCGAGGGCTTCGAGGACATCGGCCGAGCCGGTCTTGCTGGTAATGCTGCGATTGCCGTGCTTGGCAACCGGAACCCCGCACGCGGCGACCACGATCGCGGCGGCCGTGCTGATGTTGAACGTCCCCGAGGCATCGCCGCCGGTTCCGCAGGTGTCGAGCAAACCCTCACGCTGGCAACGCACCGGAACCATCACACCACGCATCGCGGCGGCGGCTCCGGCAACCTCCGCGGCGGTTTCCCCCTTGGCCCGCAGCGCGGTGAGGAACAGGCCGATCTCCTGATCGCTCCAGCTGCCCTGCATGATCGCGGTGACCGCATCGCTCATCTCCTTCCCAGCAAGATCGTCGCCGGCGGCCAGGCGTCCCAAGATTTCGGCAGTCAACGGCTTTGTCTCCCAGCGGGGAATCGGCGACGAGCGACAGGGGCGCCCCGATTGGCGGCTCGGGCGGCGCAATTCTGCCGTGATTGTAGTTTTCCGCTGGCTCGATCGCCATGCGCCGCAGGTGCGAAGCACCCCATTCGGCGCGAGATCGCTGCACTTGTCACTTTCATGGCCTGATTTTAGAATCACAGCCGCGGGCGGCGTGAGACTGCCAGGCTTCTGAGGTTGCCAGGCTTCTGAGGTTGCTGGACTCGGACGTCTAAGTGCGCTTGCATCTCTCTAGCGGAGGCTTGCATGGCCAGGAAGGTTATCCTGGATGTCGACCCCGGAATCGACGACGCAGTCGCGTTGGCGATGGCCTTGTTCGACCCGCGGCTGGAAGTGATCGCCGTCACCGCCACCGCCGGCAACGTGTCGGCCGAGCAGGCTACCTCGAACGTTCAGGCGATCATCGAGAAGCTCGATCCGCCCCGCTTGCCCCGCATCGGGGCCGCCCGCGAGCCCACCGGGGGACGGCTGGCCGACGCCCGTCACATTCACGGCAATGACGGTCTGGGCAATATCGGTGTCGAAGTGGCGGAGCTCCACCAGCGACACCCGTCGGACAAGGTGATCGTCGAAGAGGTCCGCGCCGCGCCCGATGCGGTTACGATCGTCGCGCTCGGTCCCTTGACGAACGTCGCCCGAGCGATGGCCCGCGATCCCGAGCTGGCGACGATGGTCGGAGCCCTTCACATGATGGGCGGGGCACTCGGCGCCGGGAACGTGACGCCGGCCGCCGAGTTCAACATCTACTGCGATCCCGAGTCGGCTCAGGCGGTGTTTCGCTCGCCGACCACCAAGACGCTTGTGCCGCTGGACGTGACCAGCCGCGTGGTGATGACCTACGACCAGCTGGATCAACTGCCCGGCGAGCTGACCGCTACGGGCACCTTTATGCGGGAGATCCTGGCGTTCGCCTTTCGCAGTCATCGCAACGTGCTCGGCCTGGAAGGCATTCATCTGCACGATGCGGTGGCCTTGGTCGCCGCGCTGCATCCCGAGCTGTTTGTCACCGAGGAACTGGCCGGCGACGTCGAGATTGGCGGCGAACTGTCCACCGGGTCCACGATCTTCGACCGCCGCCCGTCACCGTCGTGGCGGCCGAATATGGAGGTGGCCGTCGACGTCGATGCCTCGGCCGTGATGGACTGCATCCTGCGGGGACTGAGCGCCATCGAGATGCGCTGAGCCGAGAATCCGGTCGTCAGCGCGGGGACGTCGAGCCGGAACGCGGTTGCCGAGCGAGGCTACCGTTCGTAGTCGCCGCGATCGCCGATCTTCACGTCGATCGTGATCTTCTCGCCGTCGCGAAAGACGAGCAGCGGTACCGTGGTCCCGACCGGCGTCAGGCTGACCCGATTGATCAGGTGGGCGTCGTCGTCGATCTTGGTGCCATCGATACTGATGATCACGTCGCCGACGCGCAAATCGGCGTCGGCCGCCGGCGAACGCTCGGTGACACGCCGCACGCGGGCCCCGCCCGGTTCGATGCCCAATTCGACCGCGTCGTTCGCGCCAAAGTCGCGGTCGAGCCAGACGCCCAGGTAGCCGCGGACGACCGTGCCGCTCTCGATCAGCTGCTCGGCCACAAACATCACCATATTCACCGGGATCGAGAAGCCGATGCCCTCGTTCCGTCCGCCGATGCTGGCGATCGCCGTATTGATTCCGATCAGCTCGCCCCGCAGGTTGACCAGCGGTCCGCCGCTATTGCCC
Organism: Planctomycetota bacterium; assembly: GCA_003389215.1. Lineage (GTDB taxonomy): Bacteria > Planctomycetota > Planctomycetia > Pirellulales > UBA7805 > MB-PLM-2. The sequence continues at coordinate 14,527 of QQVP01000041.1, forward strand.
GGGTTGATCGAGGCGTCCGTCTGCAGGAAGTTCTGATAGTTGATCTCCGTCGAAGAAAGCTGCAAGTCGCGCCTTCCCCGCGCGCTAATGATGCCCCAAGTCACGGAGTGATTCAGACCGAAGGGGCTGCCGATGGCGACGACGAATTCGCCGATCTCAAGCTGATCGCTGTCGCCGATGCGGAGATAATGAAGTTGTGGTCCGTCGATGGCAAGGGTCGCCACATCGGTTGCCGGGTCGGTCCACACCGCCGACGGCTTCAGTTCACGGCCGTCGGCGAGCCGTACGTTGATCTGCGCCGGAGTCGCGCGGCGGACCAGGTGGCGGTTCGTCAGGACGTAGTACTTCTCGTCGAGCAGCACGATCGCGCCGGAGCCGGTCTCCTCGGGCATGCCGCGGACGACCGTGCCCGACCGATTGACTTCGATGTGCACGACGGCGGGACGGGCGACTTTGACCACACGCTTGAGAATCCGCGTGGTCTTCTCGAAAGCCTGATACTCGCGGGCGACCTCGTCGTAAAGCCGATTTCGCTCCGCTTCCGTGAGCGTCCCCTGGCCTTGGGCAGCGAGCTCACCCGCCCAGGCGCAGAGCAGGGCCAGCAGCAGACCAAAGAAGAGACCGCGGGCGGCGACGCCCGCGTCAAGACGCATTTCCGAGCCGTGTCGCACCTTGTGGCATCCTTGCTGGCTTGCGAGCGGACGCTTCCATGCGCCCACCAAGGGTTCGGAATCGAAGAGAATTGGTGACGTCGCGGGCGGCGGCGGAGAAGTACTCTCGCCGATCCCGACATCCACCAGTCAGCCACTCTCCTACGACAACTCCAGATCGTTGATGGTCAGATCGGCATCGCCGGTTCCGACGTCGGGCACACGACCCCAGTCGGCCCCGCCTCCGCCAAGTCCGCCTTCGCGCTCCGCCTCGCGTTGACATTCAATACACATCGTGGCGTAGGGCAGGGCCTTCAGACGGGCCATCGGAATCTTCGAAGAGCAGCCCTCGCAGAGGCCGTACGTGCCTTCGCGCATCCGTTCCAGGGCATTGTCGATGCTGGCCAGTTCGCGACTTTCCACTTCGGCCAACTGCGAATTGATTTCGTCCTGGGCCGAATCGAGAGCCGCGTCGATGACGTCGCCGCTGGTCGTCTCGTTGAGTTGCTTGAGCAGGCTGAGGTCGCCGGCCAACGCTTTGCGAAGCGCATCGCGCCGCTTCACCAAGATCTCTCGCATGCTGAGGATAGCGTCGTTGCGTGCCATCGTGATTCCTCTCGTGGGGCTCAGCCGTGGGTTCTCGCGAGCGACACGTCTCGCATCCGATCTGCCACTGGCCGACCTTTCTCTCGGGTGTCTCGCTGCCGCTCGTACTTGCGGGCGCCAGCAATTTATCTTGCCGTTGAAAGCCTACTTCAACTTTGTGGGCTTCAAACGGCCAGAATATAATACGCCCCGACCTGGAGAATGGAAGGAAGCGCGCCCACGCTGCGGCGATTCCCCCCTCACCGAGTCGATAACGATCCAACTCGTTAATTGGCAAAGGATTGTGTCAATTGACGCGGTCCTTCGCGGCGGCCTGGCAGGCCGCCATTTTTTCCCGTCCGCACACTCCCGGACAGGGCAGACAGGCCCGTTGCGACCGGTCGCTTTGGGATAATCGACAAAACCGGCACGGATATCGAGCCCTTTTAATCGATGTCCGCGGAATTCGCGGAGTCACCCGAGAGCGCCGGCAGCCTCCGCTTCCGGTCATCTCGACGGCGGTTTCCCGATCCTTTGACTGGAGTTTCTCCGTGAGCTACATGTTCAAGGCATCTGTGTACTTAGGCGCGGCCGCGCGCCACGCAGACCGCAATTTTGGGCCAGCCGCCCGCTGGAATGCCCAACGACACTCGGTCGGGACGACGGAACAAAATGACTTCAGCGCTGCAACATCGCGACTCGGCAAGCCTGCTCGGACAGCCCGCGGGAGAATTGGTCTTCCAACTGCGCGGGGGCGAGCGGGACGGGCAACTTCTGCGGATGCGCAGCGCGAAATGTGCTATCGGGAGCTCCTCCGCCTGCCATCTTCGCTTGCGGGCCGGGGGCATCCGCCCGCTGCACTGCATTATCGTCCGCGGCGCGGGCTCGACGATCGCCCGGCGGTGGTCGGCCGATACCCGGCTGAACGGCCGGAACTTCGACGACGCGGTGCTGGTGCCAGGGGATTTGTTGAGCATTGGACCCATCGACCTGGAAGTGCTCTCCACCGCGGCCGATCCTGCCCGAGAGGAGTTCGCCCGCCCGATGCAGGTGACGCCAAACGAGGCGTCCGGTGCGGAGCCCCTTGCCGGCGACATGGCGACGCCTGACGACACGCCGTGGAAAGAGACCCGACGCCGCCTCCGCTCGGCCGCGCGAAGTCGCGTTCGGCGGCTTGTCTCGCGGGTGCGCAATAGCGAGTCGGAGCTGCGCCGCATCCGAGCCGATTGGAAATCGACACTGGCCGACCTGGAATCCCGCCACGATTCGGAACGAACCGTGTGGGACGAGCAACGGAACGCCTGGCGCGGTGAACGAGAACTGTGGAATCGGCAGAAAGCGAGTTGGGAGACCGAACGCCGGGAACTGACCGAGCGGCAGGATGCCGAAGTCGATCGAACTGCCGGGGAGCTCCGCCAACTGGCCGAGGAGCGTGCCGAGCTGGAAGCACAACGCGCGCGGCTGACGGCCGAGCGTGCCGAGTTGGAAGCGCGGCAGCAACGACTGCACGACGAGTCGGACGAGCTGCGCGCGCGTCTGGACGCCCTCGAGCAGGAGCGCCGCGAGCAACGCGCCGAACTGGAAGCGCAGCATCGGCAACACGCCGAGGACCGCACCGCTCTGGATCGCGAACAGGCCACCTTGGACAGCGAGCGGACCGCGTTGGAAAGTCAGCGGGCTACCCTCGACAGCGAGCGGGCCGCCCTGGAAGGCGAGCGCACCGCACTGGAAGGTCAGCGGGAAGCGCTGGAGAGCCAGCGGGAGGCACTGGACAGCCAGCGGGCCGCCGTCGAGGCGGATCGCGAGTCGATTGAACGGCTCCAGGAAGAACGGCTGACCGGCCAACAAGAAGACGAAGAGAAGCTCGCCGAGCTGCGGGCGGAACTCGAAGCGCAGCGCGCCGGTTTGGAACAGGAGCAGGCGGATCTTGTCGAGTTACGGACCGAGCTGGAGGACCGCCAGACAAAGGTCGAGCAGCTTCAATCCGAATTTGTCGCCGAGCGAAAGGCGCTCGACACGCGAGAAGCGGAATTGCAGCAACGGCTGGCCACGTGTGAAGAGAGCGAGCAGACGCTGCGGGCCCTCGAAGCGGAAATCACCGCGGCGGCCACCGAATTCGAGAAGAAACAAGCCTCCTACCGCGAGCTCGTCGTGGAACTGGGAGAGCGGGAGCAGGATCTCGCGGTGCAGCGGGGCGAACTCGCGGAACGCGCCGCGGAGATGGCCGAGAAGACCTTCGAATTGAAGGCCCAGCAGGAGCGACTCGAGGCGGAGTGGGACAAGCTCACCGCCGCGCAGCAGGAACTGCACCAACAACAGGCGAGCTCGCCCGCCGAACGGGGAGCGGACGCGACGTCGCTGTCCACAACTGCCGGACTGTTGCTGCGGTCGGACGAGGAGGTTGAATCGCGAGAGGGTGTCGATGCGACCCGTGAGGTCGATGAGTCCGCTGCGGAGAAGATCGACTCGGCTTCGTCCAGCGACAAATTGGACTTACAGGCCTTGACCGCATCGCGAGAAGCGACGGTCGAAGCGGAAGAACCTGCCGCGGCCGAAACGCAGCAGGACGAGACCAGCGCGGACAGCCAGCGCTTCGAGACGACGCTGGCGACCGCTTCGCTGCTCCGCACGAATGACGAATCGGACGCGGACGTCGACACGAACACCGACGAGCGTGGCGAGGCCACGACGGAAAGCCCGTCGTCCGCCACCCCGGCGTGGCAGCCGACCCCCGGCGCCGAGGCCGATGGCGATGGCGACGGGGACGAGTCGATCGAAGAGTACATGCGAAAGCTACTGGCTCGCACCCGCGGCCTGACGCAGGCCGAGTCGGTTCCGGAGAGTCCTCCGGTGACGCAGGGCGGGAGTTCTTCGTCGGCCCCCGCCGGCGCGGACACGGACGAAAACGCCGAGGCCGCGGACCCTGCGGCTCAACTCGACGGTCTGCCGGCCGATTTCGAAATCGCCTGGGATCCGAACTCGATGTCGCCGCGGCGGACCGCCCCCGAGGCGGCCACCGATATCGAAGCCCTCCGCGAACTGGCGAACCAGTCGGCCAAGAGCGCGATCGACTCGAGTCTGTTCCGCCGCTGGAAGGCCGCCGCGACCGGCAAGTCGCTGATGTCGCTGATTTGCTTTGCGGCCGGTCTGTTCCTGATCTTCTCGAGTCCGCTGGAAACTTCGTCGGCCTACTTGGGCGGGGCCGCGGCGCTCGTCGGCGCGATCTACTGGGCCGTGCAAAGTAGCAAGCAAATGCGCAATGCCAACTGGCTCTACTCGGACGAGAAGCCGCTGCAGTACGAGGCGACCATGGAGGGGCTCCTGCGCGACGAGCAGGAGCGTGAAGAGGTCGCCGCCACGCTGGAAGGTGTCTTCCGGCCAGATCCGGCAGCTCCCGGCGAGTCGCCTGACGACGAGACCGACACCGCAAACATCGAGTCGGCCGATGCGGTCGACACGGAGGCGCGTGAGCCCCAAGCCGCCGAGGCAGACGCGGATGAAGACGCCGTGGGCGAGGCCAGCGAGGACGCCAGCGCGGCCGAGGCGAACCCAACTGAAGGCGACACCGCGGAAGTCGAATCCGCGGAGGGGGACCTGGTCGAAGTCGACACCGAGGACGTCGACACCGAGGACGTCGACGCCAGCGGCAACGACGACGATGCCGCATCTCCGGCCACCGAGGCCGCGGGTGAAGAGCCGGCGACTTCCGACGCCGAACGAGTCGACGCCGGCGAAGAGGACGCCCCACGCGCCGAGGACGAAGGCGACCTGCCGGACGAACTCGAACTCCGCTAGCTGCGTGACGCGCTCTAGAAGCCGCGGGCCACGCAGACGTCTTCGAAGTCGGTCAGGTGATAGTCGATCTCGACGAAGTCGAGCACCCGCCGCAAGCCGCGGAGCGCGACGCCCATTCCGTCGGGACCGCTGAAGCCGCCAAACTGACCGCCCCCTTTGACGTGCGGTTCCAGATCGAGGAACACGCCGGGGATGCCGCGGCGCTTTAGTTTCGCTTCGAGCTTTGGCAGGTACGTCTTGAAGTCGCGTAGCACCGCGGCGTAGCCGCCGTCGCCGATGTCGGCGGGCACGAAGCGGGTGAGTGCGTCTTCGTCGACATGCCCGCCCACGCGACTCACCTGGGGGCGTAAGTAGTCTTTGACGTGGATCCAGCCAATGCCGTCGCGCATCGCTTCGTACTGCTGGAAGACCTCAGCCGTCGAGTAGCCCTGAACGGTAATGTTGGCGGCGTCGAAGATCAGCATCATGGCCGGGTGGTCGACCTGGCGATAAAGCTCGGCCAGCAGGTCGCCCGTCTGGCCGACCAGGTTGGCTTCCACTTCCAGCCCGAATGTCAGATCGCTGCGGTGGCAGGCCTCGGCGATTTGCCCGAGTTGGTCGACGGCCTGCGGCAAGTACTCACGCGGATCGGCATCCTTGGGCGGATAGAAGGAAAAGCCGCGGATCAGTTTCGTCTCGAACGCGTGGGCAACTTCGCAGACGTGCGTCACGTCCTTGGCCAGATACTTCTTGAAGGGAATGTACCGGTTCTTCGTCCCATCGTCGACATCTTGCAGTTTCACCTTGCCGATGGGCGAGCCGATCGAGGAGACGTTCAAGCCGTACTCGCTCTGCAAGTGTCGGACCTTGGAAATCTCGGTCTTCGTCAACTTGGTGACGTTCTTGATGCCGCCGCCGACGTCGATGAAGCGGATGCTGTAATACTGCAGCCCCAACGCCGCAAAGGCCGAGAACTGCTCGACCGCCGTCTTGTGGTTGGCCGCCTCGTCGGCAAATCCGCTGATCAACACGCTCGGCTTGTCGGCCATTCGGGGCTCCCCTGGTTTCTCACTTCGCGTCGCCGACCGTCGCACGCTCGGCCGGTACCGCCGTTGGCGTTGGCCGATCGCCTGTTCTCGTCGCCGCACCGGCGACCGACCGCTCACGCTAATCCGTCGGCGAATGGGTGACTGTGACTTTCTCCGTAATTCCGCCACGGGCGCTGAACGCCGCTTCCAAAACCAACTGTCGTGGTGCGACCACCGCGACAAAGTCGTCAACGATGCGGTTGGCGACCGCCTCGTAGAAGATTCCCTCGTTGCGAAATTGCTGGAGATAGAGCTTGAGGCTCTTCAGCTCCACGCACTGCTCCGCGGGAGTGTAGCGAAACGTGAGCACGCCGAAGTCAGGTTGGCCCGTCTTCGGACAGACCGACGTGAACTCCGGACAGGCGATCTCGATCGTGTAATCACGACCCGATCGCGGGTTGTCGAACGTTTCCAGAATCTGGCGAAATTCTTCCATACTGTCGGGCCGACTGGCGCGCTCCTTTTGTCGGGGTCCCCATTGTGCCATCATGGCGACGACCGCGAAAGGCACCGCCGCGCGGACAGACCAGCGCCGCCACAAGGAATGCGGGAAGAGTCGCCGATGCTCATCGATACGCACGCTCACCTCGATCAGCCGGAGTTCGACGACGATCGTCAGGCGGTCGTCGAACGTGCCCTGGCGGCCGGTGTCGAACAGATTCTGGCGGTCGCCATCGATGCCGACTCGGCGGAGGCCAGCGTCGCCCTCGCCGCGCAACACGCGACCATCCACGCCGCTGTGGGCATTCAACCCAACTACTGCGGCCAGGCCGCGCCCGGCGATTGGGACCGCGTCTTGGCACTTGTCGACCGACCGAAGGTGGTGGCGATCGGCGAGACCGGCCTTGACCGACATTGGGACTACACGCCGTTCGACGTCCAGCAGGACTACTTCGCCCGCCACCTGACACTGGCCCGACAGCGGGATCTGCCGTTTATCGTCCATACCCGCGAGAGCGAGGCGGATGTGCTGGCGATGCTCCGTGAAGCCCGTGAGCGCGGCCCGCTATGCGGGGTCATGCACTCCTTCGTGGGCGACGCCGAAGTCGCCGCCGAATGTGTCGAGCTGGGACTGTTCATCAGCTTTGCGGGCATGGTGACTTTCAAGAAGTCGCAGACGCTGCGTGACGTCGCGGCCACGATTCCCGACGACCGCATTCTGGTGGAGACCGATTGCCCGTATCTGGCTCCGCATCCATTGCGCGGCAAGCGGAACGAGCCGGCCAATGTCGTGCATACGGCGCAGGTACTGGCGGAAGTGCGCGGGGTGGAATTCGAAGAATTTGCGGCCACGACGACGGCCAATGCCCGTCGACTGTTCGGGTTCTAGATCACAGCTTCGAGATCACAGCTTCTAGATATCAGCAGCTTACGCCTGCGTCGACGCGGTGGGCAGGGGACTGAGCCGCGATTGGGCCGTCAACTGGCGCACGACCTCGGCCGGATCGCCCGTTTCGTCGAGCAACCGCTGCTGCCGATCGGCCCAGCTTTCGCCGCCGACCACGTCCAAGAGCTTCTCCAGATAGGAGAAGCACTCCAGGTGCCGCGCCGTGGTCCGCAAGTGGGTAACCAGGTAGTCGACGATCTTGGGAAGCGGCTCGACGTTGTAGGTGAACGAATCGACGAGCTCGGCCTTCATCCCGAAACGACAGGCCCTCCACTTGTTCTGACGGACCATCATCGGATGGCAGTCATGCTGATAGGCCCCTTCGTCGATGTCGTCGGAGAGCCACTTCACCAGACACTGGATCAAGGCGGCAATGGCGAGCGTGTGTTCGAGATTTCCCGGCATGTCGCAGACGCGGACCTCGACGGTGCCAAAGTTGTGGTGCGGGCGAACGTCCCACCAAATCTCGCGAATCGTGTTGATGAAGCCGGTGTCGACCATGTGATTCACCAGCCAGACGTACTCGCTCCAGTTGCGCATGAGCGTCGGCAGTCCGGCCGTGGGCAGGCCTTCCATGATCTTTGAGCGAAACGACTGCAAGCCGGTGCGGCGATTTTCCCAGAACGGACTGCTACAGCTGAGGGCCAGCAGCGTGGGCAAGTGCCGCATGATCCGATCGCAGATCATCACGGCCTTGTCGCCCGAGTCGACGCCGATGTGCACGTGCATTCCAAACGTGACCAACCGCCGGGCCATCTCCTGGAGCAACTGGACGAGCGACTCGTAACGCTCGTTGGGCGTGACGCGCTGCTGTCGCCAGCGCGAGAAGGGGTGCGTTGCGCCCCACCACAAGCGAATTCCCAGGGCATCGCAAATCGCTTCGGCACGCTGAATCTTCGTGCGGAGATCGCGCTCCGCCTCGGCGATTGACGTGCAGACCCCGGTGTTGATCTCGAGGCAGGACTGCATCAGTTCCGGCTTGTAGTGGGCCGACTGATTCTCCGGGATGGCTTCCAGGACGTCGGCGATCGAATTCGAGAGCGCCATCGTCTGTTCGTCGACGAGCGCAAACTCCAACTCGATCCCAATCGAGGGTCCGGGACTCGACTGAAAAGCAATTTTCTGCATCCGCCTACCCTCATGCGGAATCGGAACGGGCTCTCGCTCCCCTGAATAACACCGAGCCGGCCGACGCCCGCTTCCCTGACCTGACCGTATATTCTAACGTTCGGCGTTGGCCGGGTTCGACCACAATATGGCCGCATGGGCCAACATTCTGGCACCGAGCGGGATCGCCCGCTCGTCCACGTCGAAATTGGGCGTATGTAGCGGCGTCGGCTCGCGGCCAGGCGTGGTCGCGCCCAGGCGGAACATGGCCCCCGGGACGTGCTCCAGATAGGCGGCGAAGTCCTCGCTGCCCATGCTTGGCCGGGGGATTTCGTCGACGTGGCCCGGCGCGAGCACGGTGACGGCCGCCTCGCGGAGCCAGTGAATCAGCCGCGGGTCGTTCTTCACCGATCCGATGCCTTTCTCGAAGCTGATTTCGATATGCGAACCGCTTGCTGCCGCCACCCCGTGGCAGAGCTGCCGAATGTGCTGCATGGTCTGGTCGCGAATGCGGCTGCACAAGCTGCGCAGCGTGCCGACCAGTTCGATCTGTTCCGGAATCACGTTCGGGTTCTCGCCGCCGACCAACTGTCCGATCGTGACGACGACGGCGTCCTGGCTGTCGATACCGCGCGGCACGAACAGGTAGATCGAGTTGATCAGCTGCGCCGCGGTCGCGATCGGATCGATCGCCTCGTGAGGTCGGGCCGCGTGTCCCCCGCGACCGGTAATGCGAATTCGCATCGCCTCGCTGTTGGCCGTGAGCACGCCCTCGCGAAGTCCGACGCGGCCAAAATCGCGTGCCGGATCGACGTGCGTCGCCAAAATCATGTCGACCCCCTCGAGCGCGCCGGCCTCGATCATCTCGGCAGCGCCGGCAATCGTCTCTTCGGCGGGCTGAAAGATCGCACGATAGTTGATCGGCCACGGCAGGCGGCCCTCCGATTGCAGGCTGCGCAGCGCACCGAGCGCACCGTAGACGACCGCGGTATGCGCGTCGTGACCACAGGCGTGCATCACGCCAGGCTTGCAGCTGCGGTAGGAAACCTGCTTCTCATCTTGAATCAGAAGCGCATCGATGTCGGCGCGAAGGGCAAACCGGGGCACCCCGCCGGGCGTCTCCAATTCCGCAGGGGGATCGACGAGCACCCCGCAACCATGCGGACCGATTCGCACCTGGTAACCCTCTTCATCGAGAAGCTGGTAGAGGTGCTGACTCGTCTCCTGCTCTTCGCCGCTCGGCTCCGGATAGGTGTGCAGATGGCGCCGCAACTCGATCATCGCCGCCGATCGCGCAGCGATCGCTGCTTCCAGGTCGTCCTGCCACGATGGCGCCGAGGGTCGAGACGGTTCGTGATCGGTAACGTGCGACATAGGCAGAAGTGCGGTGGTTAGAAAATCACGCTACGCCATATTCCCATTCTAACAGGACGCGACTCCACAAGCGGGGCGCGAAGACGCCTGGTCGGACGACACCAGGTTTGCGGCCTGCAAAGTGAGACGCAAGAAGAAGCAAACGCGGGAGTTGAGCACGGGCAGGGGATGCGACCTTACCGGTCGCGTCGAGTTGGAAAGGCACGACGCCGGCGACTCGATCGAATCGCCGGCGAGATGTGCCAGTGCGGAACGCAAAGATGCGGACCGTTTGGCCGCCCCATTCGCCAGCGGCCAAAAAGAAAGAAGACAGCACAGGCATCCTGCCGTGCTGTCTCACGTGAATCCGCCAAGCCGGATCCATCCCGGCCAGAGACCTAAGATACTCCGCGTTAAGATTTCGTCAAGTTCTTAACACATATATAGTTAACGCATCGACGCGCTCGCACTTATTGCTGATAGGTATCCCTCATTGGGTGCCCAATCCAGCGGCTCGCAGCGGGGCTCGCCACGTGCGGTCTCGAGGCGATCGCGGGCCGCTTGGTCGCCCGACCTTCACGCACGCCCGGACGGCTGTTGAGCCTCGTCGTGCTTGGCAGTTTCTTCCTCGTGGATCATGCGGCCGAGCCACCAGCCCCAGATCATGTAGTGCAAGGCGGCAAAGCCGAAAATGCCCCCCGCCACCAGAAATGCAATTGGATTGCCGGCGGTGCAGAGCAGCAAAATGACCGACAACAGCACGAGGCCGACCAGCGAACCTCCGATCGTCAACAGCGGGCGGGAAGTCGGCGCGGCGGCACGCGGCGCATCGAGCGAAGGGGGCCGCTCGGGGCGCTGGGGCATCTCTGGCAGGATCGGCGGTCGCTCCGAATCGGGGTCGACGCCAGGTGGTTCCGCAGGATCTTCCATCCGTTGCAGCGTAGATGCTGGCCCTGGCTGGAACAAGTGACTGGCTCCCCGGGCGCGAAGCAGGGCCGCGGCAGCCAACGAGCTCAGCGACGCTGCGTTTCCGAGATTTCCTTGGCAAGTGCCCGAATTCTCAGGTCGGGATCGTGCCGCAACGCCTCGCGCAGCTCACCGCGGTCGATCGCGTCGCCGCTGGTGGCCAGCCACTGGAATGCGGAGAGCCGGATTTCCGCATCGGGGTGTTGGGTGAACCAATGGAGCCACTTGCGCGCGTCGATGCCGACGCGGCGGGGAAGCCTCGCGACGATCTCTCGCTGCGTGGCCCGGTCGGCCAGGGCAAACTCGCGGGCAAGCTGCGACTCGCGAGCGCGAAATCCGCGTCGGATAAACTCGCGCTCGATGTCGCGGTTCGAGGCTCCCTCGTGCTTGGCCAGGCGATCGATGAGTTGGAGAACCGTCAACTTGGCCAGCTGCTCGGGCCGGCGACCGTCCGTCGGTGGTTTGGCTTCCACGTCGGGCGCTGGTGCCGGCGGGGCTGCCACGTGTGATTCGGGCGGCGCGGTGGCGGGCCGCTGCCAGGGAAGCGGCTCGGACGTGTTGCGCTCGGCGGAAAGGGAACGCGCCGCCGGTCGGTCGCGATCCGCGGTCGAACTCTCGATGGGGGACGCTTGCGACTCCGGCGTAAACTGACCGGGCGACATCGGCGGCAAGCCGTGCAGTGCCCCGCGGACCGGCAATTCGGGAATTCGCGTGGGCTCGACCGGCAGACCGCCACCGGGCAGTGCCGCGAGGCGATCGATTTCGTGGGCAGCTTCGCGCTCTCGCGACCAGGTCCGCTCGGCGGCAAGGGTTCGCGGTTGTCGCTGCGCGTCTTCGTCGACCGGCGCTGCCCGTTCCGGCGCGCGTCGCGCGGTAAGGGAAGCCCGCAGCACATGATCGCAGGCAATCAGGAATCGCGAGCGATTCTCGTCATCCGTAACGGGCCAGGGGATAATCTCCGCAACGATTTCGGCAGCCAGCCTTCGCGCGGGCGGTCGAAATGAGGATATGTGTGACTCGAGGGATGTGGCGAGCGCTGTAATCCGCGGCGACCAATACGCGGGTCCGTGTTGCCGCCAGACGTCGAGCCGTTCCTGCAGCAGTGGCGGCACACGCTTCGCGACTTCGGGATTGGAAGAGTCAAGCAGACCGACCAGGGCGTCGATGCCCGCCAGGTCCATCTCGACGAGCGCGGCGAGCGTGGCGCGGATCTTCGGCACGTTCGCGTCGGCCAATCGCTCGGCCAGTTGCGCAGCCACGAAGCGCTCTCGCCAGGGGGTCGTCAGCCAAAGCGCGGTCAAGGAAGTGACCACAACCAGCATCGGCACCAGCATCCGCGGCCCCAAGGCGACGCACACCATTCTTCGCACAAGTCCGTTCGTGGGATTCATAGGAAGCGCAACCCGCTGTGGGGCGAGGTGCCGAATACGGCGCGATGATCGAACTATTGAGCCCTGCGCAGCCAATGAACCAGGCCGACCAGCGGGAGGCCGGCATTTCAGCCATCACCGCCGCTGCGAAGGGCTCATTAACAACGCAGCCATCAATCAGAGGACAGCACGCGGCCAATTGCCGCCCGGTGCCCGCGACACGCAAGCCCGGCGCCCGCGGCCAGCAAGCACTTGCCCGCGGCCAGCAAATTGGGGCGGGGCATTCTCTTGATCGACCTCACCCCCGGCAAGGCCACCTTGGCAAGAGCAAACCGCTAGCATGCTGCCACTCGGACGGGGAGCGCCAGCCAATCGGTGGCCGCGATTCTGGAACTTTCATTGGCCCGCAAGGCTTACCCAAGCCGAATAGTTGGTCAGATTGCGGTCGCCCGATGCGCGGCCCAGCAGAACTGCGTCCGTCGGGCCCCGCGGCCGGTGCATTCGATCGCCTCGCGAAGCCTCGACTCAACGTGCCCGGGGGGGATCGATGCACGTGATGGGAATCTTGTGGCAACGACAACGGCCTTTGGTCAGCGTCCGGCGGACGCTGGCATTGCTCCTACTGGCGGCGGTGGCATCGCCCACCAGTTCTCCGGCGGCCGATCCCACTCAGGCCGACACGAGTCGCCGCGCCCGGGAAGAGAGCATCGCGGCGATTCCGTTCGCGCAGCTCGACGCCGACGCCCAGGCGAAGGTCGACAGTGTGCTGCGACAGACGACCTTCTTCCGCCGCATGCCGGTCGAGGTGGTCGAGTGCGATCCGAACTTGTACCTGTTTCTGATCCGGCATCCGGAGGTGATCGTCGAGATCTGGCGGTACATGGACGTCACCGACATCACGGTCGACCGGCTCAGTGCCGAGAACTTTCACGCGGAAGACGGCGCGGGAAGCGTCGGCGATATCGAATTTCTCTACGGCGACAAGAACCGGCACCTGCTCTATGTCACCGGCACCTACGAAGGCCCGCTGATGCCCCGCGCCGTGCGTGCCCGCTGTCTGCTGTTTCTCAGTTCCGACTACAACAAGACGCCGACCGGAAAGTACCTGGTGACCAACCGTCTCGATCTGTTCGTCGACATCGAGAATCCGGGCGTCGATCTGCTGGCACGCACCTTTCACCGTGTGTTCGGCAAGACGACCGACCACAACTTCTCCGAAACGGCCAGCTTCGTGGGACAGGTATCACGGACCACGGAGGTGAACGCGCCCGGGATGCTGCGACTCGCCTCGCGGTTGGAGAACTTGGACCCGAACATTCGCCGCGAGTTTCGACGCCACATCACGAAGCTCGGCGAGCGCGGTGCGCGGCAGACCGCCAAGGTCGACTAAATCGAGCGGCTCTGCCAAGCCGATTACCGACGCCGCAGAATTCCCGGCCGCGCTCTCGGCCGAGCCTGGCCGTCTAGCCGACGTAGCGGTTGACAATATTCTCGAACAGCTCCTGGCGGCCGCTCTCGCAGGGCGTGACGTCGCCCTTCTCGAGCATGTAGGCTTCGAGCGACTTGAAGTCGTGCTTGCCGCCTTCGATCTCGGCACCGACACCGCTATCCCAGCTGCGATAACGGTCCTTGACCATTTGGTCCAGCTCGCCGTCCGCCCGAATCGCGGCGGCAATCTTCAGACCCTGGGCAAAGGCGTCCATGCCGCCGATGTGGGCGTGGAAGAGATCGTCCGGCTCCATGCTTTCGCGGCGGACCTTGGCATCGAAGTTGACGCCGCCCGTGGTGAACCCGCCGTACTTGAGCAGTGAGAGCATGCACTGCGCGGTGAGGTAGTAGCTGGTCGGGAACTGGTCGGTATCCCAACCCAACAGTTCATCGCCGGTATTGGCGTCGATCGAGCCGAGGAAACCCTGGCTGCCGGCATACTCCATCTCGTGGTGCATGCTGTGCCCGGCCAGCGTGGCGTGATTCGTCTCCAGGTTCAGCTTCAGGTGTTGGTCGAGGTCGTAGGCGCGGAGGAAGTTGATGCAGGCCGCCGCGTCGGAATCGTACTGGTGCTTGGTCGGCTCTTTCGGCTTGGGTTCGATGTAGAACTGGCCGGTAAAGCCGATCTCTTTGGCGTAGTCCACCGCCATGTGCAGGAACTTCGCCAGGTGGTCGAACTCCCGCTTCATGTCGGTGTTGTAAAGATTCTGGTAGCCTTCGCGGCCGCCCCAGAACGTGTAGCCTTCGCCGCCGAGTTCCAACGTCACCTCGAGGGCCTTCTTCACCTGGGCCGCGGCAAAGGCGAAGGCGTCGCTGTTGGGGCTGGTCGAGGCACCGTGGACATAACGCGGATTGCTGAACAGATTCGCGGTACCCCAGAGCAACTTGATGCCGGTCCGCTCCTGCTGTTCCTTCAAGGCGGCCACGACGGCGTCGAGGTTCTTGTTCGTTTCGGCCAGGCTGTCTCCCTCCGGAGCGACGTCGCGATCGTGAAAGGCGTAGTAGGGATTGCCCAACTTCTCCATGAATTCGAAGGCCATGCCGACCCGCTCGATGGCGTCGTTGACCGTGCCGTCGGCCAGCATCCAGGGTCGTCGCGCACAACCGGGACCAAAGGGGTCGGCCCCGCCGCCGCGAAACGTATGCCAATAGACGACGCTGAAACGGAAGTGGTCGGCCATCGACTTGCCTTCCACCATTTCCGTGGGATTGTAATGGCGAAAGGCAAAGGGATTCTTCGAATCGGGGCCTTCGTACTCGATCTTGGAGATTTCAGGAAACGCCGCCATGATGTTCGCCTTCTGACCCCGGCGGGTCGCTAGATTCGGTTGCCAATGTTCCGCATCACGTGAGACGACTATCGTGCCAAATACGCCGCGCGGTGACAACCGGCGAGCCGCCCGGCGGGGCGCGCCGGAAAGGCATTGCGCGCCCCTAAGACGTCATCCGACGGAGGATCGAGTCGCCCCAGCTCGGCCACAACTGGGCGATTGCAAACAACCAGCGAGCCCGCCCCGGCACGATCAACTCCGGCCGCCGCGCTTCGGCCGCTTTCAAGATCTTGCCGGCCAGGAGCACCGGATCGATGCCTCGCAATTTGACGCCGCCGCCCGGCTCTCGGGCCGTATCGGGCAGACCGGCCGCCTGGACATCGTAGCGGGCGCCGGCATCTTTACGCTTGAGCGGACCTGGGCACACCAGCAGCACATGCAGCCCCAGATCGGCCAGCTCCAGACGCAGTTGCTGCGAATAGGCCGCGACCGCGAACTTGCTGGCCGCGTACGCGCCCAGGTGAGGAGCCGCGGTCTTGGAGGCGAGCGAGCCGATGTTGATCACGTGACCTCGCGCGTCGAGCAACAGGGGCAGGGCGGCCTGGGTGCAGCGGACCAGGCCGTAGAAGTTCAACTCCATCAACTCGGCGCAGTCGGCCGCCGACGTCGAGCGGAGCGCGCCGCGGGCGCTACGGCCCGCACAATTGACCAAGGCATCGAGGCGGCCAAAACGACTCCGCGTTTCGTCCACCAGGCGAGCGACCTGGTCGTCCTTCGTCACGTCGGTCGAGATGGCGAGCACGTCGGTCGGATGCTGCCGAATCAACTCTTCGCGACAATACTCCAGGCGCTCGGCGTCGCGTGCGGCCAGGACCACGCGGGCCTTCTGGCGAGCCAATTCGCAACACAGGGCCCAGCCCAAGCCGGCCGAGGCCCCGGTAACGATCGCGATCTTATCTTGCCAGTAGGCCATGGGGTTCTCGCCGGGAACGTGAGAGAGAATGTCGAGCCATCGGCGTAAGCTCGCGATCCTGGAGTCGGCGGCCTGCGACGCGCCGTGGGCTCGGTTGTCACGCCGTCACGATAGAGCCAACGCAATCGGCGCCGGTACCCCGTCCTGGCGAGTCCGACCTAGCCAAACTGGTAGCCTTCTCGCTGCGGGCGCTTCAGCCACAGCTCGTTGACCTGGTCGTCTTCGACGACCGATTCGGTGTCCCCGTCCCAGCGCAGGGTGCGGCCGAGCCGAATGGCGATGTTGGCCAGATGGCACGTCGTCAACGCGCGATGATGGGTAAAGACGTCCGAAATCGGCAGCTCCCGATCCTTCACGGCGTCCAGGAAATTGTCCATGTGACCCTTCGGTTCCCGCCCGCCAAAAAGCGTATGCACCTGTTCTTCGAGCTCCGCGACCTTCTCTTCGTCGCGAGGAATCTGCTTCTCTTCGTCGCCAAAGATCTCTTCGAAGGGCTTTCCGCTGACGCGGCCTCGATTGACGAAGATGCGGCCCTTTTCGCCCTCGAACAGGATGCCGTTCTCCTCGTCTTGCAGAATCATCTCGATGTCGCCCGGGTAAAGGCAGCGAATCTTGAACGCGTTCGCCGCGTTGAAGCGATTCGATTCGGTCGGGAATCCGTCGCGGAATTCGACGGGATGTGTCACCGAGAGAGGTTCGATCGTGTGCGCCGTCGTGTTCTCCAAGCCGAGTGCCCACTGGGCAATGTCGACGTGATGCGCGCCCCAGTCGGTCACCTTGCCGCCGGAGTATTCGTACCACCATCGGAAGTGACTGTGCGTTCGCTCGGCGATGTAATCGACCGCGGGCGTCTGTCCCAGCCAGCGATCCCAGTTGAAGTAGTCGGGCGGCGTCTTGACTTCGAACGGCCCCCCCAGAGGCGATCCGCCGATGCCGACCGTGAGTTTCTTGATCTTTCCCAGTCGTCCGCTGCGCACGAGGGCGACCGCCTGCAAGAACCTCTGTTCGAACTCGGTTCGTTGCTGCGTACCGACCTGGACGATGCGGCCGGACTGCTCGACGGCACGACAGAGAAGCTTGCCCTCGTCGATGGTGAGCGTGAGCGGCTTTTCGCAGTAGACGTCTTTGCCGGCCTGCAGGGCGTCGAGCAAGATCGGGGCGTGCCAGTGGTCGGGCGTGCCGATGGTCACCAGGTCGATGTCCTGCCGATCGAGCAGCTCGCGATGATCCTCATAGATTTGGATGTTGCTGTCTTCACCGCGAAAGCGTTCCGCGTGGTGGCGATCGACGTCGCAAACGGCCACACAGTCGCCGCGTTGGCGCAGCTGGTTGCCGATACCTCGCCCGCGACCGCCGACACCGATGGCCGCCACCGTGAAGCGATCGTTCTTCGCTTCCTCTGCGCGACTCGTCAAGGTGTGAAAATAGGGGACGGAAAGCCCCACGCCCGCGGCTACGGCCGATCGTTTGAGAAAATCACGACGCGAGCGACGTTGCGGCACGGCACGCTCCGTTCTGGGAAGGGGCCGGCGACAGGCGGCGACGTATCGCGCCGCTGGCGGCCCCATCCGGCGAGGAGGGATGTCAATGGCGGGAAGGGCGACACAAGCCGACCGCGCGGACCGAGCAGCGACGGTCGGGCGGGCACCACTCAGGCTCCCTAGTATACGGCAGGCGTTGCCCTGGCACCAAGCCGAGCGGCCGCTCTGCGGAGCGCGCTCCCTCAGCGGCACGCGTTGAACGTGCTGCCACCGGGACTCCTGCGGCCACCGGAATCGGCGTTACCCCGGGATCTCGTAGCCGGCACGCTGTTCGCGCTTGAGCCACTGCTCGTTGAGCATCTCGGCGTCGTCGCCGACGACCAATTCCGTCGCGGGATCCCACTGAATCTTGCGTCCCAGGCGGATCGCAATGTTCGCCAGGTGGCACGTCGTCATGGCCCGATGGTGCGAGGGCATGTCCGAGATCGGCTGCCGCCGCGACTTCAGGCAATCGACGAAGTTCTTGGCGTGCGAGGTCGGCTCCATGCCGTTGTAGGCTCGCTGAATCGCGCCCTCCGGCAGCGGGTTGTCCTTCAACTCTTCGACCGGCTTGCCGGTGAGGCGGCCGCGATTGACGAAGATGCGGCCCTTGTCGCCCTCGATCAACACGCCGTTGTCCAGCTTGCGGGTGCTGTCACCGTCGTGGATGTGCAACTCGACGCCGTCCTTGAACTTGCAGACGACATGAAAGGCGGTGGCGGCGTTGTAGCGATCGTCGGCCAGCGGGTAGCCGTTCTCGAAGGGCACGGGATGCTGTGCCAGACCCATCACTTCGACCGGTCCGGTGTCGTCCGCCCCCAGGGCCCAGTGGGCAATGTCGACGTGATGGGCACCCCAGTCGGTCATCTTGCCGCCGGAGTACTCGTACCACCAGCGAAACTGATAGTGACACCGCAACGACCGATAGTCGACCAGCGGAGCCTGGCCGAGCCACATGTCCCAATTCAGATTCGCAGGCACCTCGACGACCGGCTGCGGGGGACACGACGGGGCTCCTCCGATCGCCACACTGATCTTCTTGATCTTGCCGAGCCGTCCTTCGCGACAAAGGGCGACCGCGGCCAGGAAGGTAGGGGCACCGGCCTCCTTGATGAAGGGACCTTCGCTGCGCTGCTGCGTGCCGACCTGAAAGACCCGCCCGGTCTCTTCGAGAACCTTGCGAATCTGCTTTCCTTCGTCGATGGTGAGCGTCAGCGGCTTTTCGCAGTAGACGTCCTTGCCGGCCTGCATCGCCTCGATGGCCGGCTTGGTGTGCCAGTGATCGGGCGTGCCGATGACGACGACGTCGACGTCCTTGCGGTCGAGCACGTGCCGATAATCTTCGTACACGTCGGCGTCGAACTTGGCGTCGATCTTGTACTTTTGGGTCGTGTCGCCAAAGAACTTCATCGATGCCGCAGGCCGCTTGCTATCGACATCGCACAATGCGATCACATCACCCCAGCGGAGCAGTCTCGCGGTGTCCCAGTTGCCTTGGCCGCCACAGCCGATCAGCGCCACGCGGAGTCGGTCGCTGGGCGACTGCGACTTGTCGTCGATCGCCGCGGCCTGCTGTCCGGTGAAGAAGTAGGGCACGGCCGCCCCCAACGCGGCCACTTTGGCACCATGGGAAAGAAACTTGCGTCGCGAGACGTCAGCATGGTTGGCTTGCTTCATCGCCTGGGTTCCTGAAGGGGGGTAGGGGGAGGGAGGAAGGTCGCGGAATTCCGCGTCGTGGCGGGTCGTAGAGACCGCCGGAGGGCAGTTTTAGGGTACTGGAGAGGCGTCCGTGTTGCAACCAACGGCGAGCAACCCCGTATCGGACGGCGATGTCGTTGCACGAGTGTCGCGGCCAGATGCGCTGCGGGATTTCCCGCGTCCAGGCGGCAAGCCTCCGTGATGAGCCTCCGTGACGGGCCTCGGTAACGAGTCTCCTCGACGGGCCTCCACGATTGGCGTCACGGCGCCAACGATTCGAAGCGATGCACTTTCCAGCTAACCGGCGCCCGCTTGCCGCCGGCGGTGCAGCGATAAATGCGTGGGAAGCCAAACTCCTCGTCAAACTCGGCGGAGAGTCGCATCACGGCCGAGTACTCGGGGCTCGCTGCCGCCTTCAAGTCGGACCGCATGTACTCGAACTGTCCCGGCACCGTCCAGGTGTCTTTCAAGCGATCGGCCGGAAAGTCGTAATCGTTGATCGACATCGCCGTCACTTCCCCGTCCCGAACCTTGACTCGAATCTTGTCTTTCCGCGATCCCGTGGTAGCGAGCTCCATGTTGTAACTCGTCGGGCCGTGATCGCGCCAGCGCTGGTACGCTTCGTCGAGTTTGGCCCGCGTCAGTGTCGGTGTGGAGTCGCGCGAGAGCAGGACGATGATCACCAATCCCAGGGTCACGCCCGCGGCGACCGCGAACAGCCGCAAGAGAATTCGCTGACTGCGTGGCAGCGGCCTGCGAGAGGGCGGCGGAGGCGAAGATTCGTCCGTGGAGTGCAAAAGTCGCCCGTCCCGTCTCCCGTCGCGACGTCCGCAGCAGCCGGTTCGCAACGTTCAACCAGAGGTCGTCGAGGATGCCTAACGGTTTGCCATTCTACCAACCCGCGGGCCATCCTCTCACGGCCGGGCCATCAGCTCATGGCGCCGGACGAAGAGGCGGACGAGCGGTGTTACTTCTTCGAAACCACGTGCGGCGAGACCCGGCGCGGGGCCTGACCGCGCAGACTGGTCCCGATCACGGCCGCCGTCACGTGAGCGATGCCGAGCGTCGTGATCATCAGCAGCACGGCGGCCCAGACTCGATCGAGGTTGGTCACCGCGGCGAACCAGACACTGCACAGGGCGATCAGGATCAACAGCGACCGCAGGCGGAATTGGATGGGGATCGCGCTTCGCGGGTCATGCTGCGGCGGATGATCCGGGGCCTCGACAGGGAGCATGCTCTCGACCTCAGCGTCTTTGTCCAACGTCATGACACGGTCCGCCCGTCTCATTCTGGCCCGCCTCACTCTGGCCCCTCTCATTCTGTTTCCAGGCGGGCCGCCACGCAATACAAGCTCGCAGCAGGAGCCAGGAAGCCGACGCCGAAACGAGGTTCGCCCGCGCGAGCCGGCAAATCGGTCCGGTCGTGTCGCCAGCGGTGACTTGCCAGTCGTGGCGGGGCAATCGACAATGGTCGCTTTCGCCGCGGGCTTCCTCTGGAATCATAGGGACCGACGTCGCGAAATGTCGATCACCTGGCAGGGCTGTTATGGCTAAGTGCGTCCTCGCTTATTCCGGTGGGTTGGACACCTCGGTGATTCTCGGCTGGTTGTCGGACGAGGGATACGAGGTCCACTGTGTGTATGTCGATCTGGGCCAGCCCTGCGAAGACCGGGCGGCGATTCTGGAGAAAGCCGAGATCAACGGGGCCAAGTCGGCCCAAATTGTCGACGTCCGTGAAGAATTGTGCCGCGACTTTGCCTTTCCGATCCTCCAGTGGCAGGCCAAGTACGAGAGCATCTACCTGCTCGGCACCGCGATCGCCCGACCGCTGATCTCCAAGGCCTGCTTGCAGGTCGCCCGTGAGGTGGGGGCCGAGGCCTTTGCGCACGGGGCCACGGGCAAGGGGAACGACCAGTGCCGTTTTCAGCTGGCGGCCGAGGCGCTGCAGCCCGACATACATGTGATTGCACCGTGGCGCATCGATGCCTTCCGCTCGCGGTTTCCCGGCCGTAGCGAGATGATCGACTATTGCGATGCGAAGAAGATTCCGGTGAAGGCGTCCGTCGAGAAGCCCTACAGCTCCGACGAAAACTGCCTTCACATCAGCTACGAGGCGGGTCGGCTGGAAGACCCGGCGGCCAACGGACTCGAACACATCGATTTCGGCATGGGCGTCTCGCCCCAGGAAGCCCCCGACGAAAACGAGAAAGTCACAATCGACTTCGAACAGGGCTTGCCGGTTGCCGTCAACGGCGAGACCTGCTCGCCGCTGGAGCTCGTCACCAGGCTCAACGAGTCGGGCGGGCGAAACGGCGTAGGACGCATCGACATGGTCGAGAATCGCTTCGTGGGCATGAAGAGTCGCGGCGTGTACGAGTCGCCCGGCATGACGCTGCTGTACGACGCCCACCTGGCCGTGGAACAACTCACGCTCGATCGCGACCTGGTCCACCTCCGCGATCGGCTGTCGGTCGAGGTCGCCGAGATGGTCTACTACGGCTTCTGGTACTGCCCGAAGATGGATGCCTTGATGGCGTTCATTCGAGAGTCGCAGCGGCCCGTGGACGGCAGCGTCACGCTGAATCTTTACAAGGGTAACATTCAGATCGACGGTCGCTCGAGCCCGCGGAGTTTGTACGACGCCGAAATGGCGAGCATGGAAGGGGGCGGTTCGTACAATCAGACCGACGCCGAGGGATTTCTCCGCGTGCAGAGTTTGCCGGGCCGTGTGCAGGGCCGAGTTAATCCCCGCGAGTGGTAAGTCGCGCGGCGGCAGAATCCCGGCAAGGACGTCGGGCGGCGGCGTTTCCGGCGGCACTTGGCCTATAATGGGCCCGCCACGAATCGGCCCGCGGGCCGAGCGAATCGAGACAGGGCAGGGCGGAGAGAATGGCGAGTCGCCGGCCGCTTGTGGTCGAGTATCCGGCAGACGCTCGCCCGTGGGCCAGGAGGGACGATGTTTCTCGCAGAAAACCCAGTGCTGCAGCGGGAGCTCGTGGTCAACCTGCGCATGCACCGCGCGTTTCTCATGCTGTTGGGATACCTCGTGGCGCTGGGGGCGGTCGTCTACGCGGCCTGGCCCGAGGCAACCCGCATCGACATGACCGAATCGGGCAGCGGAGCCGCCCGCGAGTTGGTCGACCTGTTCTTCGTCGGACAATACCTGCTGGCCTCGCTGATGGCCCCCAGCTTTGCGGCCGGCACGATCACGGGCGAAAAGGAACGGAAGACCTACGAGAGCCTGCTGGCCAGTCCGCTGCGCCCCTCGGCGATTGTGCTTGGCAAATTGCTGGCGGCGCTGTGTCACCTGGGCATTCTGATCTTCTGTTCGCTACCCATCGTCATGCTGTGCGTGCCGCTAGGTGGGGTTTCCTTGTACGAGGTGCTGGCCGCGTACCTGGCCTTGGCCGTCTCGGTGATCAGTTTCGGTATGATCGGCGTGGCCTGCAGCAGTATCTTTCGTCGCACGGTGGCCGCGCTGACCGTCTCCTACCTGATCATTCTGCCGCTGGCGCTCTTGGGTGCGCTCTTCTGGCGACTGCTGGCCGATCAGGGCGAGCTGCGGTTGTTCCTGGCAACGACTTTCCTGCCGGCCGGAGCGGCAATTCTTGTGGTGGGATTGTTCGGCACCACCGCTCGCCGGCTGATGCACCCGCCCGACGTCGGTAGCGAAGGCAAGGAAGTCATCGACTTGGACAGCGAAATGAAGAAGACGGTGGGCATGGTGATCAAGGGCGACCAGTTCCCCGACAAGCTCTTCGCCCCTTCGAAGCGAAACGACCTCATCCCCGACGGGGCCAACCCCGTTTACGACAAGGAGATGCGCAGCGAGCTGTTCAGCCAGGGAACGTTGATGCTGCGGATCGTGATCCAGGTGAGCATGTTTTTGGCGATCCCGCTGATGGGCTTCTTCTTCTATGTCTGGCCGTCGTTGGCGCCGTGGTACATCAGCTACGTGATCTTATTCAACGTGCTGGTGGGGCCGGTCTTCTCGGCCGATCGCATCACCAGCGAGCGCGAGCGGGAAACGCTGGAACTGCTGCTCACGACGACCGTCTCGCCGGGACAGATCCTCTGGGGCAAGCTCTTCGCGGGCCTCCGCGTGTCGAGCGTGTTGACCAGTTTCTTGGTCTGGCCGGTGCCGCTGGCAACCTTGATGGTCGGCTATTACTGGTCGAACATCCCTACGATGATCGGCTACGTCCTCATCATTGCCCTGGCCTGCCTGACGACCGCCGTCATCGCCCTGTTCTGTTCGGTGATCTTTCGCAAGACCGTGATGAGCCTAATGACAGCCTACCTGGTGATTCTGGTCATGTTCATGCTGCCCCCGGCCGTGAACTTCTTTGTGGATGAGTTCGTAGTGGGCCCCTTGAGTCGCAGCACCGAATCCCGCGCCGTGGCCGCCGAGGAGTCGTTCTCTGAGTTCCCACCGCCACGGGCCATCGCCCCCGACGACGCAATCGAGGCCAGTGACGACGATTCGGATGAGGACGCGAGTCGCATCGTGGCTATGCAATCGATCGACCCGGAGCGGCTCAAGCGGGCCTACCGGGTTCAGGCGACCGCGCGGCTGCTCGGCGTGCTGAGCCCCTTTTCAGCCACGCATTCGCTGCCTCTGTACGGGGACGACGCCGCGGAACTGCGGGCCGGTGGCTTGGGCGTTCAAGAGCGGAACTGGCAGATCTTCGTCGGCCACGTCGTGTTCGTGATCGTGCTCAACGCCGTGCTACTTTCGATCATCGACTGGCTGTTCCAGGTCCGTTGGCGCGTCGTTTCTTGAGGCGCTCCCGCGATTTCGACCTGGTGGGGCGCTGGACAAGAACCGAGCGCATCGGGATCGCAGCGTGAGGTCATGACGCTGCCGCGTCATGCCTGACGCACGCAAAAAAACAGGCCAAATCGTTCGATTTGGCCTGGATCCCGTTGTCTCTTCTCGATGAGTTCGCCCGGGCGTCGTTTCCGAGCGCCACGGTCGAAGCAGGGCCTGCTTAAGCAAGCACCTTGACGTTCTCGGCGCGGGGACCCTTGGGGCCGTTGCCTTCCTCGAACTCGACGGTTTGGCCTTCCTGCAGCGTGTCGAAGACACCGCCTTCTACGGCCGAGTGATGGAAGAACAACTCGCATCGCTCGCCTTGAATGAAGCCAAATCCCTTGTCACTAATGAGTTTCTTGATCGTTCCTTGCGGCATGTCAGCATCTCCTACCTTCAAAAAAACGTATAGCCTGACGCATCTGCAAAACGGGCCACAGACGGGCCGTCAGACCAAAAAAATAGGGGCGAGCAGAACCGCAAACGGAGGCAAGGACTCGACGATCAACGAACCACTACGCACTCGTGCAATTGGGATGGGGAGCTTTTCGTACCTGAAATCGGTCTCGATATGAACTCTTCCCAACGTGCCGCCACCCCTGACGGTGGACTCATTTTAGCGAATCCAATTCGCCATACAATCCCCTTCCGCTTGAGAAGGAACCACTCATATGGGTGGCAGCAACCTTGAAAAAATAGATAAACCGCAGGTGAGAGAGAGATCATATCGATACTTGAAGGCCCGCCAAAGGCTTATTTTCCCGTGATTTCGCCGCAGCTCGCCGCCCGGCGAACGCCGCGCAACCTATTCATAAGCGACTCCTTATTTGTAGAATGGGCTTGATTTCTGGAGATTTGCTTCGCTCGTCGAGGGCCCGTTCGAAAATCCGAGCACGTTGGCACAAGAAGAGTCGCTCGTTCGCGCTTCGAGATTCAGCTTTGGCCGCGCGGTGCGGCTGCCCACCATCGTCGCGCCGTCAGAGCTGTCCGCGTTGGTCGAAGTGACGCCAGCAAACAACCAGCGGCAGCGCGCCCGCCGATGCGGTTCGCGCAAGCTCAAGAATTTGGCCTCCGCTGCGTGCGGGCGCCTGGTTGTGATGGCAGAACGCGTTGCTAGAATCGACGCAGACTCGTAACCCGTCCGTATGGAAACGGAGGAGAAGGGGGAACAGGATCACGCATGAGTGTCCAGATCAGTGAAGCTGAAACGGTCCCGGTCGCCTGGACTCGCAATGATCTGTTGGATCTCGAGAGTCTTACGGCGGAAGAGATCTCTCTGATTCTCGATACCGCCGACTCATTCAAAGAGCGCACCGACAACTGCACCAAGAAGCTTGCTCTGCTGCAGGGCAAGACGGTCGCCAATCTCTTCTTCGAGAACTCGACGCGAACGCGGACCAGTTTTTCGCTGGCCGCCCGGCGACTCGGTGCCGACACGGTCGACTTCTCGTCGTCGGGAAGCAGTCTCTCGAAGGGCGAAACGTTTATCGACACGGCGAAGAACATCGAGGCCATGGGCGTCGATGCGGTCGTCGTTCGCCACCGCACGCCCGGGACGCCGCGGCTGTTGGCTCAGAATATTGGCTGCTCGATCGTGAACGCCGGCGACGGGCCACACGAACATCCCACGCAGGGTCTGCTCGACATTCTCACGATTCGCCAGCAACGCGGATCGATTGACGGTCTGACGGTCGCCCTTGTCGGTGACATCGCCCATAGCCGCACCGCCCGCTCGAACATTTGGGGGCTGCAGAAGCTGGGGGCGCACGTCATCGTTTGCGGCCCCACGACGCTCGTTTCCCAACGTTGGGAAGAGTTTGGCGTGGAGATCGCCAACAGTCTCGACGAGATCTTGCCCCGCTGCGACGTCCTGAACCTGTTGCGAATTCAGTTCGAACGCCAGCAGATGCGGCCGTTCCCCTCGGTCCGCGAATACGCACTGCTCTACGCCATGACCGGCCAGCGCATGAAGGCCGCCAAGGACGACGTGTTGATCATGGCACCCGGGCCAATCAATCGCGGCGTCGAAGTCACGCCCGAGGTGGCCGACGGACCGCACTCGGTGATTTTGGAGCAGGTAAACAACGGCCTGGCCGTGCGGATGGCCGTGTTGTGGCTGCTGCTGGGTGCCGATCGTGCGACCGAGACCAAGCCGCGCTGAGGATAAGCCCCACGTTGCTGACCAACCCCACGTTGAGGACGAGCGCCCGATGAGCAAGCTCCTGATTCAGAACGGCCGCGTGATCGATCCCGCGCAGGGACTCGATCGCGTTACCAACGTGCTCATCGAGGATGGTCGGATCGCCGGCTACGACGTTGGTTCGAGCGACGACATGGAATTGGTGAACGCGACGGGCAAGATCGTCGCCCCCGGCTTGATCGACATGCACGTCCATCTCCGCGAACCGGGTCGCGAGGAGGACGAAACGGTTGCCACCGGCACGGCCGCCGCGGTCGTCGGCGGCTTCACGTCGATCGCCTGCATTCCCAACACCGAACCGCCGATCGACACCCGGGACACGGTGCAGTACATCAAGCATCAGGCCGCCCGGGCCGACAACTGCAATGTCTATGTCGTCGCCTGTGCCAGCAAGGGTCGCGAAGGCAAGGAGCTGGCCGAGATCGGCCAACTCGTCGAAGCCGGCGCGGTCGCCTTCAGCGACGATGGCTCGCCGATTTACGATTCGGAGCTGATGCGTCGGGCACTCGAGTACTGCTCGATGTTCAACAAGCCGATCCTCAATCACGCCGAAGTGCTGGAGTTGACCCGCGGCGGCGTGATGCACGAGGGGAGCGTGTCGATGGTGCTGGCCCTGCCCGGCATGCCGGCCGAGGCGGAAGACGTGATGACGAGCCGCGACATTTCGCTCTCCGAGGCGACCGGCGGCCGGATTCACATGATGCACGTCTCCAGCGCGGGAAGCGTCGAGATGATCCGCCGCGCGAAGCTTCGTGACGTGCCGATCACGGCCGAAGTGACGCCCCACCACTTCACGCTTACCGACGAATGCCTGCGTTCGTTCGACTCCAACTTCAAGATGAGTCCGCCGCTACGGGGACAGCGGCACGTCGATGCCTGCATCGCCGGACTGGCCGACGGCACGATCGACGTGATCGCCACCGATCACGCACCGCACTCCCCGGAAAAGAAGATGCAGGAACTCGACCTGGCCCCCTTCGGCATCGTGGGGCTCGAGACCTGCCTGGGCCTGGTGATCACGAAGTTGATCGAGCCGGGAATCTTGGATTGGTCGACCGCGCTCGCCAAGATGACGATCAACCCCGCCACGATCTTGGGCCTCGACAAGGGCACCCTGGCCGTCGGCGCCGAAGCGGACGTGACGGTCATCGATCCCCAGGTTCGCTGGATTGTCGATCCGAGCGAGTTCCGCTCCAAGAGCGTGAACACGCCGTTCGGTGGCGAGGAACTGATCGGCCGGGCCGACACGGTGATTGTCGGCGGGCGAATCAAGCATCGGGCCTCTGCACCGGCTGTTGCTGCTGTCTAGCTGGTGTGGGATGGTCACCGCCAGATAGCTTCGACGTCCGGCCGCCGTGTTGCCTCTTGCCGACGAGCCGCCGCGTCGATCATTTTGGACACCTCTTCGTGCCGCCCGCTGCGCTACAATAGCAGCATGGCCCTGATCATCGACGGTTACAACCTGATCTACGCGGCGAACATCGTCGGCCGCGGCGTGGGACCCCGGGCCCTCGAGACGGCCCGCTCGGCCCTGTTGAACTTCGTGGCCGCTTCGATCGACGAGACCGAGCTGGCGCGGACGACCGTGGTCTTCGACGCCACCGCGGCCCCGCCCGGTTTGCCGCGGGCTGTGGAACACCGCGGCATGACCGTCCGTTACGCCAGCGGCTACACCAGTGCCGACGAGCTAATCGAGGAGTTGATTGCCGCTGATTCGGCTCCCAAGAGCCTGACGGTCGTCTCCAGCGATCATCGCATTCAGCGGGCCGCCCGTCGCCGCCGGGCCCAGGCGATCGATAGCGAGCGCTGGTACGGCGAGATGCTCGCCAAGCGCCGCGCCGGAACGCCTCACCCAGAGCCGGGCAAACCGGTCGCCCCCCCGACGCCGGGCGAGGTCGAGTATTGGCTCAAGGAGTTTGGCGGCGACGGCGCTGAGTCGCAGCAACACGAACCGGGCAACCCCTTTCCGCCGGGGTACGGTGAGGATCTGGAGGAAGACGTTTGAGCCTGGGCTTCAGACGCGCATCGGCGTTCGCCGCCCGCAAGGCGTGCCTGACCGGCGTGCCGTGGCAACGGTGCCAGTTTCGGCTTCGCAAACGCGCCCTTGTCGGCTGAGGGCTCTTCCAAAGCTAATCGGCTATAGCTCACGCACGCGCGTCAATATAGCGTCATATACGCCCGCGTTCTTGTAGCCCGCCACAAAACACGATCCACGGCTTGTTGCCCCGGAAGCGACCGGAACGGAAATCTCGTTGATCCGGCCGTTGCCGTCACGGATCGCGATCGAGTACCGCCTGTCTTGGGGTGTCGTGTTTTCCACCAAGTAATACCCGGAACCGCCGGACTTGTACGAGAAGAAGCGGATCGTGCCGTAGACGTGACCATTCTCCGAAAGATTGAACGCCGCGACCTCTCGATCAGCCGCCTGCGCGTCCGATGCGGTTGCGATCAACTGGACCAGGGACAATCCGGTCGTTACTGCAGCCAGCAGGAGAATTCTTCTGGTGGACGATGAACGAAATTGATTGCGCATCACGGTCTGCTCCTTGGGGGTCGGCTAGTGTGAATCAAGCGGTGCGGAGCTTAACAGTCGCACCATCGCGAGGCCAGACCAGTTGTGGTGGCTATTGCACACTGCTAGCGGACGAGACTGGCAGTCTGATAGACGTCTTAATTTGTCGCATTACGGACACGCCAAATACACGCCTGCGATTGCCTCTATTGCTGGCAACACCGTACCCGCCTAACGCGCACAGGTGGGGACAACCTGCGCCGGTTCGCCGGGCCCTGGCAGCTAGGCCTCGTGCGGCTGTTCGATCGCCCGCCGCAGCGGCACCAGATGCGACTCGTAGTTCTTCCAGTGGCCGACCGACGTCCGGTAGATCGGCTGCCGGACCTGCACGCGGCTGGCGGTCTGCACCGTGCTGTCCGCCTTGTAGAACTCGAGACAGCGGTCGTTCCAAGGCAGACCGCAGAAGTCCAACAACTCCCGGGTCACGGTCGCGGGGTCGGCGATCAGCGCTTCGTACGACGATTCGAGCATTTGCAATGGCAACACCGCGCGCCAATGTGCCATGAGTCGCTCGTACTGCGCGTAATAGAAGCCGATGTCTTCCAGACGCCAGGCCCAACTGAGGGAAGTGAACTTCGTGAAATAGCAGGAGAGGCCGATGTCCATGGCCTCCCGCTGGCAATGGATGATCCGCGCGTGGGGGAATAGCAGCGAGATCAAGCCGAGATACATGAAGTTGACCGGAGCCTTGTCGATGATCCGCTGGACCGCGCCCGTGCGTTCGTGCAGTCGTTCCAAGTACGATTGGGCCAGATCACGCACCGTACGTTCATTAACGGCGACGACACCGGCGGGGTAGTCCACGTTGCCGGTCATCTTGGACAACTGCGACGCGAGTTGGGGAATGTCCCGCAATTCTCCGGCCGAAGCCGCGTCGGGATGACTCGAGATGATCCGATCGACCAAGGTGGAGCCGCTGCGGGGCATGCCGACCACGAAGATGGGGACGTCCGTCTCCAGCCCTCGAAGCGAAACGTCTTCGACGAACTTCTGATCGAAGGTTGCGATCGTCGCATCGACGAGTTGTTGGTGTTCCGCCCTGTCGAAACTCCGCGCCGTCTTCTCGCGCAAATGCTGCATGATGTCGTTGGCCTGCTGGTAACAGCCGAAGGCCTCGTCGAACTGGCCTTGGTTGTTGAGCACGCCGCCCAGGGTAAAGTTCAGCAGACAGCGGTCCGCCAGCGGCAAGGTTGGGGAAGCCAGCAAGGCCCGGATTCGCTCCAACTGGTCCGCCGAGAACCGGTACTTCCCTTGCCGCGCAAGATCTCCCAGATTGTGGTACGCCGACACATGACTGGGATTCAACCGCAGCGCCTCTTCGATGTGCGCGATCGCCTCGTCGAATCTGCCGAGATCGGTCAACGCCAGTCCGAGATTGTTGCGGGCATCGGCGTGCCGCGGTGCCAGACTCAAGAGGGCTTGAAGCACGGCGACCGCTTCTTCGACTTGTCCTAGGTCTCTGAGCGCGGTGGCCAAGCCGAGGCGAGCGCTGAGCCGCTCCGGTTGCAAGCGGATCGCGTTTCGGCTGTGAGCAATCGACGCTTCCAACTGACCGGCGGCACGCAGAGCGCTGGCGAGATTCTCCTCCGCCGCGGCATACTGGGGAGCGAGTCTCAACGCTTCGCGATACTGCGCAATGGCCTCCTCAAAATTCCCCTGGCCAAAGCGGACCTGGCCGAGGCCGTTTCGTAGCTCGGCGTTGTCCGGCGCCATCGACACCGCTTGCTCATACAGGGCCACCGCCTGATCGTGTTGACCCATTGTCAGGAGCAAGTCGGCCAGGTTCTTGCGCGTCAAGGCCAGCTCGGGTTGCAGCTTCAGCGCGGCCTCGAAGTTCACCCGCGCGCCGTGCAGATCCCCCTTCCGTTTCAAGGCAGCGCCCAGATTGTTGTGGGTTTGCGCATCGAGCGGGTTCAGTTCGATGGTCCGGCGATAGCACTCGATGGCCTGTTCGACGTGGTCCGCCGCCGAGTAGACGTCGCCCAGCGTCGCGTTCAAGGCGGCATCTTCCGGTCGGAATCGTAGCGCCTTTTGGAGGCAGTCGATGCCCTTGTCGAACTCGCCCCATTGGCAGTAGATTCCCGCCAGAAGACTCAGTGCCTCGACATGCTGCGGGTGTTGTTGCAGGAAGCGGCGGCAGGTTGCCTCGGCCTCCGCAAAGCGACCCGCCGCGGCCTGTTGTCGTGATTCTCGAAGCGCGTCTTCCATCAACGACCAATCCCGACGTGTTGCGCGGTAGGGCAAGAGAAAGCGGAAGCTATTCTCGCCAATCTCGGCGGCGTCGGCGAGTCCGCGCCTGGCGACATTGCACGTCCGCGTGGAAATGGCGGCCGGTTTCCCGCCAATACCGAAGCCGCAGCACATGGCCCGAGACTCTGCCTGACCGCTCCAATCTTCGCCCGCGTTGCGTCGCTCGTCGGGTCTTTGGCGAGACGGTTTGCAGAGCCCATGACCATTCTGCGATCATAGGGGGCGATCGTTGGTGGCACGTCCTCCACACCTGGACACGTCACCATGACCTCCCAGATCGACTCGGGCATCGCGACTCGGGCATCGCGACTCGGTCGTCGCGATCACGTGCCATCAACGTTCTACGCTTTGGCCCCGATCCTCCTGAGCCGGTTGGCGCCCACCCTCGATTCTAACCTGAACGGCAGCATGACGATCTCCAGCAATCACCCCACGTCCGATCACGCCACCGACGACCATCGCGCCCAGGCGGCGATGAAGTTCGCGGAACGCTTTCCGCAACAAGACGGCTCGCGCGTGGCCAATCGTCTCTCCCAGGGACTCAGGTCGCTTCGCCGGGGGTTCTTCGCGCGCCTCCAGCACGAAGCCGAGGCGTGCGGAAACGATTCGATGTTGATTCCCGCTTCCATCAAAGGACTGCGGAGGATGGAAGCGAGCACCAAATTGGAGATCGAGATCTACCAGATCGCGGTCTCCACGGAGGAAGTGAAAGACCGAGGCTACGTGGACGAGGCTCCCTGGTACTGCGATTGGCTTACTCGGCTTCGGCTGGGCACGCTTGCCGATCGTGGGCACGTCACCGAACGTCTCGATCATTATCTCGCCGAGGCCCGCAGCGAACGTCGTTTGGAGTTCGGCGACGTATTGGCGCGGACAACCCCTGCTGCGACGAAGGTGCCCTTGGTGCTCTACCGCCTCTTCCCGCTGTCGATCCGGATCGCGACCAACCTGGCGTTTGACGACCATCTTTCGGCAGCGGAGATGTGCAATCAGCGGAACTCCATCTTGCCGCTGATCGAAAGCTGCCATGAGTGTCACGGGCGGCCGATGGCGAACGGCACCTGGTGCGAAACGTGTGGCAATCCCGTCTGGGAAACCGACTGGCTACGCAACGCCGAGTGACGCACCGCGCCCGCGCGAAGCCGACCTCAAACCGAGACCACGAGGGCAAGCGACCGAGCTTAGGTCGTCGGTCGCCGCTCGGCCAGGATGTGGTGATTCGGCTCAGCAGCCGGAGAAGCCCGTCGCGGATCGGCACCTCAGCCCGCCACGACCGCGGTCCCACTGGCGCTGACCATCAGCATGTTGCTTCCCTTGCCCATGCCGATCGTCTCGTAATCGAGGTCGACCCCTACGATCGCGCTGGCGCCCAAGGCGGCGGCCTGCTGTTCCATCTCGCCGAGGGCAATCGCCTTGGCTCGTCGCAACTCCTCTTCGTAGGAGGCGGAACGCCCACCCACGATGTCGCGCAGCCCGGCGAAGAAGTCCTTGAAGATATCGGCCCCCAAGATCGCCTCGCCCGTGACCAACCCCAGGTAACGCGTGATCGGTTGACCCTCGAGCGTGTTCGTCGTCGTGATTAGCATCGCTTGACCCTTCGGTTGAAAATGACCGTCAATTTCGGACCGTCAATCAGCTCGTTCAATTCGACTCCAACAGGACGTGCAGGATGTCCTCGTTTTCTCGCAGCTGCTCGAGCGTGGACGCCGAGGCAGGACCGTCGAGAGAAAGGGTGCAGCAGGCCGCCTCCGCCCCTTCGAAGATCGTGTTCTCCATTTCCTGGACGTTCAGGCCGTCCGCTCGCAGCCGATCGAGCACGCCGGCCAGGACACCCACCTGGTTGTAGTGCCGAATGACGAGGTGGTGCGTCGCCGGCGAGCGCGCGCAAAGGTTGACGGTGTTCAAGGGGCGGCCCGTCGACACGAACGACTCGACGATACGGACGACCTCCGTCGCAATCGCTTCGCTGGCCTCGCTGGTCGCGGCGCCGATGTGGGGTGTCCCGGTCAGCGTCGCGGCAAGACCGGTGTCTGCGAAATTCGCTTCCCCACCCGCCGGCTCGTTCTCGAACACATCGAGCCCGACACGCAGACCTTGGTTGTCGATCGCCTCGCGCAGGGCCTGCGTATCGACGAGACCTCCGCGCGACGTATTCACGAGCAGGGCATTGGGGCCCAGCGCGGCGAGAAACTCCGCATTGACCAGATGCTTCGTCTCCGCGGTTTCGGCCAGATGCACGCTCACCGCGTCCGACATGGCGGCCAGTGCCAGCGGCGTCTCGGCATAGATGACGTCGTCTTCCGCGGCCCGCGCTGCGGTCAAGCTGCGGGACCAGGCAGCGATCCGCATGCCCAGTGCCGCGGCACGTCGGGCCACCGCGCGGCCGATCGCCCCATAGCCCAGAATGCCAAGCGTTCGTCCGTTGAGGCCCGCGGCCACGCTGAATTGCTTCTTCAGCCAGCGACCCTCGCGCAGGGCCACCGAGGCATCGACCAGCCGGCGATCGGCGGCAATCAGCAGCCCGATGGCCAGCTCGGCCACCGCCGCGGTATTTCTGCCCGGGCAATTCGCCACGTAGACTCCCCGCGCGCTCGCGGCGGGCAGGTCGATCGTATTGACTCCGGCCCCGGCGCGGATCACGAGCGACAACTCGCTCGCCGCCGCGAAGACGTCGGCCGTGACTTGGGTCGAGCGAACGATCAAGATGTGCGCGTCGCCCACGACCTCAGGCAACGTCTCGGCGGTGGTCTCGGGCCGCACGTCGAGCGTCAGGCCCAAGGCTTCGAGTCCTTCGATCGACGTGGCCGAAAGTTCGTCGGCGATGAGCACTCGCATGGGCTTGGCTGCCTCCTTGGTCCCCCGGTGAGCTACGAGTCCGCCACTTCGGGCCGTTCGTGAGCGAGAAACAGCCCGTCCGCGATTTTAGCGTATCGACGTGCCGCGGCGAGGCGGATGCCACGTGGGCGGCCGCAGCGGGCGACGCCAACCGATCCTGTCACTGCTCTACTTACCCCGTACCGGAGCAGGCTTCTTGCTTGCACGAGGCGATCGTCCGCCGGACCGCCTAGCGGGGTCGTACCCAGGTGCGATCGAGTTTGTAGCGATTGGCCCGGTCGAGAACGACTTCGTCGCGGCTCGTGGCGATCACCTTGTCGAGGGCCGCGTGGAACTCCGCCTTGTTCGGCTCGCGGAGGTTGCGGTGATGCGCCAGCTCGACGACGGCCAGTGCGGCCGCTTCCGAAAGCGCCGCCTCGTCGAGATAAGGCACCACAAAACGCAGCGTCTGCAGGTCGCGAATCGCGGCCGCCCGCTTTAGAGCCAGTCGCCGCTCTTCGTCGCCGGTGGCCAGCGACATCGCCCGGCGCAACAGCTCGAGCCGCTCGGCGTGGGAACGGCCGTCGCGGAGCGGCGCCACGCGAATCAGGGCCCGCAGCATCAACCGTCGATGGGCAGGCTCCTCGACCTCCTCGATCAGCTCGAGATAGCGCGGGGCGATGGCGGCGGAGGGCCAGTTGCTGAGCGCCTTCAAGCCCGTCTCGCGGGCCTTGGCATCGGTCGAGGCGATCGCCTTCTCGATCTCCTCGCGTGCGGCCGCGCCACCGACACGACCCATCAGCGACAACAGCGCGAGCCGATCCGCTTCGTCGAGATTCGCCATCGCCGCGATCAGCGGGCGGGCTTGTTCGTCGCGGTCGGCGATCTTCGCACAGATCTTCATGATGGCTTTTTCGGCCGCGGCCCGCTCCTGACGATCCTGGATCGCGAGCAGCGCCGGGACCATATCGGGAACGGCCACCGGAGAGGCGAGCCAGCTCAACGCGACCATCGCGGCCTGGCGAACTTCGCGGTCGTCGGCGCGGGCCTGCTCGAGGATCTGCGGAACGGTATCGATCGCGCGGCGATCGGAAAGCACGTAGATCATCTGGGCGCGAACCGACGGGGCAGTGTCGGCCAGCGCCGTGGCGATCGTCTCCGGCACGCCCGGCCCGGCCAGGTCGACCAGGCCCTCTCGAGCCGCGGCGACGACCACCGCGCGATCGCTGGCGAGTTGTGCGACCAACAGTGCCACATCGTCGCGGGTGCCAAGTCGGGCCAGCGCGAAGAGCGCCGCCGCCCGTACCGAATCATCCTCGCCGGTCCGCACGTGTTTCAGCACGGCCTGGTGGGCAGCGCGATCGCCGCGTTCGGCCAAAGCCCGCAACAGACCGACCTGAGCGGCGGGGACGAGGTGGTCGACTTCCGCAGCAAATCGCCGCGTGGCCGCCTCGCCGGGAACGAAGTAGCGAATTTGTTCCAGGGCCAGCCCGCGAACCTCGACATCGTCATCATGCAGCAGCTTGACGACGGCGTCCACCAATTCGTTCGGCGCTGTGTCGTCGTCCGCTTCGGCCGGCGCGGCAAGCGCCGTCGCGAGCATCAGCAACAAGATCCAACTGCCTATTGATGGCTGCGTTGTTAATGAGCCCTTCGCGGCGGCGGTGATGGCTGGAATGCCGGCCTCCCGCTGGTCGGCCTGGTTCATTGGCTGCACAGGGGTCAATAGAACGCGAACGCTTCTCATACAGGTATCTCCTCCGTTGCCGCCGCCCTTCGTTCGGGGCGAACATGCGGTGTCGAGATTCGTGGATTGCGAGCCTATTGGTTTGCGACTCTAGCGGGCTGCGGCCGTCTTCACGGAACGGTTGCCGTCGCACATCAGGCGTCCCCGCAGGGCGGCCAGCTGAACGTGCTTCGCGCGCTTCGCCCCGGACAGGTGGGTGTAAAGTTCACGTGCCTTGGCGTTCTCGCCGGCCGCAAGGAGGCCTTCGGCACAGGCGAGCATGGCGGCAGCGACGGAAGATTCCGCCGCGGGATTCGCGTCGGTGCGGGTGAGTGCCTGAGCCGCGGAGGCCGTGCGAATGTTGCCCAGGGCCGAGGCCGCCGCGCGGGCAATCGCCTCGTCATCGCTGCGCAGCAAGGCGGCCAACGCCGAGACACTCGCCGCGTCGGCACGCGTGCCAAGTGATCCGATCACGCCGACCTGCAGCGAGCCGCTGAGTTTCGGCAGCGCCGCCCGCAGTGCCGCGACGGCCTCGGGCACGGGAATTTGCTCGAGCGCGAAGCGGGCCATGTGGGACTTCTGCTCATCGGAGAGCATGGCCGCGAGCACCGGGACACTGACCGCGGAACCAATTCGACCGAGGTGCCGGCAGACATAGTCGACGGCGTCGCGGCTGAGATCGCGCTCGAGGGCCGCCAGGAGCTTCTGCTCCAGTGCCGCCCTTCGCGCCTCATCGCCGTGGCAGGCAACGACTTCTTCGTCAATCGACCGCAGCAATTCCGGATCGTCTCCCCAGTCGAAGGTTCTGAGGGCGGTCAAGGCTTGATCGAGCATGGGTAGGTCTCTTCCAGGAGTCTCGGTTCGTGATACTCGTTCGTGATTGTCGTTCTGCTTCTTCGGGTACGCGGACTTGCGTGGGCGGGAACCGCGGCCCGCCGCGGCGGCGAAACTACAGAATCCACGGCTCGCGCCGCGCCCGATCGAGCAGGCGATTGGCCTCGGCATCGTCCGTGAATCGCTGGGCGGCGACGTCCCACTTCAGCGAACGTCGCAGCTTGTAGGCGGCGGTGCCGAGATGGCAAACGACCATCGTGTTGATCGCCAGTTCGATATCGCGGAAGGGGCGTTCGCGGGTCTTCACACATTCAATGAAATCGCCGTAAATGCCGCCCTGGCCCTTGTAACGCGGCACCCGTTTGGCCGTTTGCACGTGGCCGTCGCCGACGACCTGCAGATGCGCCATCTCCGGATGGTTGTGATGCAGTTGGCGACCGTTGGGATAGCGGAACGTAAGGTAGGGACCGCGCGAGCCCTCGCCATAGTCGACGGCGATCGGCTGCAGTTCGCGAACGTCGATGGCAAAGGTGGCGCCGCCAAAATGATGCGCCCCCCAGTCGGTGATCGCGCCGCCTGAATAGTCGTCGTACGATCGCCAGCTGTTCTCAACCGTGGAAAAGTTCCCGTCGCAGCGAGCCGCGTTGTACGGAGCCCAGGGGGCCGGGCCGAGCCACATCTCCCAATCGATGTCGTCCGGCACGGGCTCGGCCGGCAGATTGCAGCGCTTCGAGATATCGAGCTTCAGTACGTTGATCGATTCGATGTTGCCGTAGCGGCCACCCCAGCAGGGATCGACGATGCGGCGATAGTCTTCCAGTACACGCTGGCTGCCGCCGGATACAACGCGGGCATAGCGCCGCGCGGCGTCGATCATCAGCGGACCTTCGCGAAGCGTGAGCGTCTCCGGCTTTTGGCAGTAGACGTCTTTGCCTTCGCGACAGGCCTCGGTGACCATGATCGTATGCCAGTGGTCGGGCGTGGCGATATGCACGACGTCGATGTCCGGGCGTTGCAGGATCTCGCGGTAGTCGTTGTAGGACTGGCAATCGCGATTGCCGTAGTGGGCGTCGGCTTTGGCCTTGGCCTCGTTGCGAAAGCTGGCTCGCACGTCGCAGACGGCAACGTACTGCACATCGTTGCGGCGCAAGAAAGCAACCTGGTCGCCGCGGCCCATGTTGCCGATGCCGATGCCGGCCACCACGATACGATCGCTGGCCGGGGGCACGTTGCCCGCGCCGAGCGCGGTGGACGTGATCACATAGGGAGCGGCGATGGCCGCGCCGGCGGCCTTGAGAAAGCGACGTCGCGTCGCGTCGGGGCGAGTTGCCATGGCGATTGACCTCGGGGCAGGGTCTAGCTTGGGGGCAGGATCTGGCTTGCGGAGCAGGGTCTGATTTGCTGGGGGGCAGGGTCTGATTTGCTCTTCCTGGCGATCAGGACTTTCGCGCTCTGTTGCGATGCTGATTATGATGGCTCGCCGCGTCGGCTTCAATCGAAGGCTCGCCAGGGCGCCAAATGACCGGTAAGCTGGCGGCACCGCGTGGCGCTCACGCCGATCTGGCTACCTTTCTGACCGCTATGAGGCGTCCTATGCATGGTGTCACGAGAGAGCTTTTGCTGTCGCAAATTGCTGGAGCATTCGGGCGTTCGGAATGCCGTGAGTGCCGAGTTCGACCACGATGCCGTGGCTTCATTGCGGCACTTGCTACTGCGGCGTTCGTAGCAACATGGTTGTGCGTGGATGTTGCTTGGGCGGAAGACACATCTGCGATCGAGGCGGGTGCCAGTCGCCGCTCTTCGTTGATCGGCGCGCGACGACGATTTGTGAGCGCCCGCTTGAGCATGGCACCGAGCCTCGTTTGGCTCAGCCCGGTCTTCACGAGCAGCGCTTCGATGCTTCCTGCAATCTTACGCGACACTGGGCCCACGGCAATGACCAGCGGAATGGTCGCGGCCAGGCCGAGACCCGAAATCACCACCGGTACGCTCAACTCGCTGACCTTCTCCAATTCGCGTTCCTTCAACTCGTCGAGAACATTCTGGCCTGTGACGTCTTCGTCTCTGGCCTCCAACCGTTCTTCCGGTTTGTCCAGAACCGCCGAGATATCGGCGATCCCGAAGAACGCACTGGCCGCATCGAGTAAGCCGCCGGCCACACCGGTGAACGCGCCGATGGTCGTGAGAATCGTTTGACCGACGGCCGCACCGGCCGCCGCGCCGACGCCGGCAAAAACGCGCCAATGGCGGTCGAGAGACCCATTACCAGGATATAGATGTACCCCGCCAAGCTATCGATAATCTGCACCCCAGAACGTTGGGCTTCGAGGATCTCGCGGAGCCCGGCCTCGAGGTTGAAACCGCGAAATTCAGTGAAAGCACTTGTGAGGTGGCTGCCGGACGCGAAGGTGATCGATTCAATCCAGCCGAAGGCGTGGCCGTCGTGGCATATTTCAATGGAGACGCCGTTCGAGATGGTAACGGGAGAATACAGGTTAACGGTGATCATGTGATCGAGACGCTTTTCCTCCTCGGCAAGCCGCTAGCATGAGTTCCTCTTGTTGGTTTGTTGGTCGATGCGTCAAAATGATGCCAACTCGACGCCACAAACAGACGCTCTTACTTGATTGGAACACCCGTTAGATGACCGACAGCAAGTCACGTCGTCGCTGGTTTCAAGTCCGGCTCCGCACATTGCTCATTCTTGTCACGCTCGCAACTATTCCACTTGCATGGGTGAGCTGGCGACTGCAAAGGGCACGCGCCGAAGAGAGGGTCATCGCCTGGATCGAAGAGGCAGGTGGTGTCGCCGTGCCCGGCGACAGCTGGGCCGATCGCTGGATCGCGCCTACGGTGGTCAAGGTTTTCTTGGGTTTTAAGAAGGTGGACGATCTGTCACCGCTGGTCAAACTGAAGGACCTCCGCGTTCTTGATCTCATCTCGACACCGGTCAGCGATCTTACGCCCTTAGCGGAATGTGCGAGCATTGAAAAGCTTGAGCTGGCCGACACTTCGGTGAACGATCTCTCGCCGTTGGCCAATTGCGCCGGGATCGAACGGCTGGACCTCGCCGGTACCGCGGTGGACGATCTCTCGCCCATCGCCAATCTCAAGAATCTCGAATACCTTAATGTCAGCAGAACAGAAGTGAGCGATGCATCGCCTTTGAAGGATCTGCGGAATCTTAGGAATTTGTATCTCGCCAATCTTTCGGTTGACGACTTATCGCCCGTCGCTAGGCTGAATAGACTCGAAATCTTGAATGTCAGCCGCACGAAAGTGGCTGATCTGTCACCCTTGAAGGGGCTTGTGAATCTACGGGAATTCAAATGCCATGGCACGCAAGTTTGCGACTTGTCGCCGCTCTCCGGACTACGGAACCTAAAAACGTTGGACTGTGGCAGGTCTCACGTGAGCGATCTTGCGCCACTGACCGACTGCACTAGAATGCAGTGGCTTGTCTTGAGCAACACGCTCGTGAGTGATCTTACTCCACTGGTCCACATGAAGAAGCTGCGTTCGCTTTCGATTCGGGGCACGCAGGTTTACGATCTCAGTCCGCTCGCGGCCGTGACGAACCTTGAGCAAGTTGTGCTAGGAGCGGGTCTGGACAACAAGGTCTGCACCCCGGTAAGCGACGAAAACGTGCGCGCGCTGGAACTGGCGCTATCAAAGTGCAGGATTGTGCAAATGAAGAATCTGAACGCCAGACAAGCGACGGCAACGGAATAGCGGCCGGCCGTGTCGGTCTTCGATTCCTGTCTCGAACGTCGTGTCGAGATCCTTGCTTCCATTCGATCTTCTGTGGCGGATTCGTCCCTGGAATGGTGTAGACACCAAACTCTTTGTAGCCCGTATTACTGTCGAGCTCTGCGAATGGGTCTGCGGGGTTCGGAGGCGGATTGTCGTCGATGATCGTTATTGCGCCGACATTGGTGCTACCTGACGCCATGTTGGAGGCTCTACCTCCACCAGATAGTTGGGCCTGGGCTAAGAACATCTGCTGCCCTTCGGCCAAGTTCGAAGAATCAACTTCATAGGACCAACCATCGCTGTCGTCCAGATCCGTACCGAGCAACTCCCCTGCATCAGCGATGCCGTCGTTGCTAGCCAACCGCGCCTCGTACGTCGTGCTTACGAGTCCCGCGCTGCGGTCGCAAATCGACCACGAGCGCGTCGCGATGGTTTCGGCGGCCGCCGACCTTACTGAGACGAGGGCACCTACGGCGAGGCCGACTTCGCGTGCGGTACTCCACGTGGGCACGATCAATGTGTTCAAGCTCTCGCCACACTTCGTACCGCTGCACGTGCAGTTGGCAGAGCAGGGGGGGACCGTGCACGTCGCCGGAACCGGCGGCGATGAGCAACGCTTTCGCGATGATGCCATCGAACACCGCGTGGCCGAGCGGTTCGTTTGGCACGGCTTCGTCGACGACTTGAGGCCGCTGCTGACCGACGCGGCGGTGCTCAGCTATCCGGTGGCCGCTTTTTCCTACGCCTCATCGGACAAGCTGATTCAGGAGAGCCAGGCCTGTGGGTTGCCGGTGCTGCTGCCGCGCCGGGCTGCGACGGCACACCTCGTCCGCCATGGCGTGACCGGATGGCTGGCCGAGGATGACGACGATTTTCGTCGTCGCCTACTGGCCATTACCCACGGCGAATGCGAACTGCCCAGTCCCGCGGAGGTCCGCGCGGCGGCGTAGTTGCGGACCGCGTCGTCTCTTATTCGATTGTCAAAGATCGGACGACGCTGACGGTGTGCGCGGTGTTGGTATCTCGGCCGCTCAACTGCACCTTTGGCATCGAAATCGTTGGACTTGCGTTCTCGGAATTGGCAAATCGGGCGCGCTGCAATGCTGATTCTGGCCTTCACGTCTCGTCATTTCGAGTTGGAATCGTTTTTGTACCGGACGCTTCTCGCGCGACGGGCACCCACGGCGTACGACTACAGAGTTTCGTTCAGCGGCTTTTCGGTAAGGACGAGTGTCCGCTTCTTGTCATCATGACGATAAACCGTTGCTCTGATCTCATTGCCAACCTGTGAGCCGAAGTCCTCGTACTCTCGGCTGGTCGTGGGATGCTCTAGACGAGTTATGAGCAAGAGCGCCGGGAAGCCGACGCCGACGTCAAGCCACAAACCGAAGGGTGCCTTCAGCATCACGGCACCGCTGACGATTGAGCCAACTGGGCACGATCGCTTGACTCCGTTCCAGGCAGCGATCCGATCATCCGAAGACACGTCACCGAAAATGCGCTCCACTTCGGCGGACCACTTAATCACACGTTCAGTCATTTCTTTGCGGATCAAGAGTTCTGACCATCAAACCGTTTACGCCGACTGTCAGGTCAGCCGCGCAACAATCGCGCTCCGTGCCTTCATACGCGTCTGTCACGTGCTGGTATGGCGACCACAAACGGGACAGGTCTAATTTCCCCGAAGTATTGGACCTGTCCCGTTTATTGTATCCGACGCTGACGGTGTGCGCTGTGCTGGTATCTCGGCCGCTCAACTGCACCTTTGGCATCGAAATCGTTGGACTTGCGTTCGTGAGATTGGCAATTCGCGCTTACTGCAACGCTGATTCTGACCATCGCCGATCGTCATTTCGAGTTGGAATCGTTTTTGTACGGGACGGCAGATTCTCGAAAGCGCCGCAAGAGGCTCGGATAAGTGTCGTTCCAAAATTTCTCGAGGTCTACGTGCGCGCGTTTCGACGCGGGTAGGAGTCGCTCTATGAATGGCTTTGCGTCAATCTTGCTATTTCCGCAGATATTCAACACACTTTCGATAACACCCACGGCACCAGCGTTTCGAATTTCCGAATCACCCAAAACAAATAACGAGTCAAGACATCTAACCGCTTGATCCAAATCTTGTGGGCTGTTCTCTATGGCATGGACAATAAACTTGCTATACGCTGATAGTTCGTTGTATAGGCCGGGCACGTCTCCTTTGAAATATCGACGAACGTTACTGAGTTCTGCAGCCGTTTGCGGGCAACACCCGATGATGAAGTCCATACAATTCTTCTTGTCGATGGACCCGGGCCGTGCTTTCCGTATGAGTGCACTGCATCTCTCTCGGAGTCGCGCAAGTTGCTCGTCCGAATAGTCAAAGTCCACGACTTCCATAACGAGATCTTCGAGCAGGACTGCAATTCTCTGTGAATTGTTGTCACGGCATGAAAGCATTGCCAGTTCGATAACCGTCCCTTCTCGACCAAGTGTGTTGTCGAGAGCGACCTGATCTTCCGCCCAATGAATAACATCATCATCAGTCATCTCGCCGCTATTGAAGCGACGGATGATGTCGAGCGGGGCTAAGTCAGGAAATCGTTCCATCGGACAGTTAGAGTTTCAGGGGCTTCGAGTTAAGCGCATCTAACAAGTCTAACAGGGTATTCTCGGCAGCGGCTATATCCACCGTTGCGGCGTTCGGATTGTTTCTCAACCAATTACTCAAGAACGTTACGGAGTCGCCAGCTTTCTGCACGTGATTGGCATTGCCAATACTTGCGCCCGGGAAGGCAAGTTCAAGTCGAGCAGCGTCAGCTGTGCTCCTTGATCCGAACTGGGCACCGGGACGCCAAAGGGTCGATAGGTGTTCTGTCAGTTCGCGATCAACAGAGTGAGGTTGGGACATGTTGCGTCGCAATCTCACGAGCTGTTGCTGAAACAACGCACGATTTGCTGCATTGCCACGTATTGCGGTCGTCGCCAGATTCTCAACATACGCACTCCCGCCACGGACGCCAGGTACATTGTTGCCCAGCCGCGTGAGGTCATCAACTTGCGAGAAGCCGCCCGCGCTGCGCAGGCCCCGCAGGCCGTTGGCTCCCCAGCCGATCGTCGGCACAAAGCCCAGCAGCGGCTGCCAGTTGAACGAGCCGTTGTCGTTGAGGAATCCCTGCGTGGAATAGGTGACGATGCTCTGGGTCACCCCGATCACGTCGCCGGCAAGATTGTAAGTCAGAGCGATCCGGCCCGCGGTGCTCGCCGTGCCCGCTCCTGCACCGATGCCGGCGACCACAAACGGGACACCCATAACCGTCGCGGTCAAGGCTCCTTGCCGAGCTTGTTTTTTGAGTTGTTAAACGCGCGCATGTCGTAGGCACCCATCCGCGTCGTCCGGCCTAGGTCGGCCGTCACGCATTTTACGCTTCACAGACGAGTCACCCATTCAGGTCACCGGCGCGATTGAGCTATTCCGCCATCCCCCCTG